>CAMVDP010000049.1 GCA_947166275.1 uncultured Clostridia bacterium | reverse complement strand
TTACATCCTTTATCATACGCACTTCAAGTCCTGCAGCCTGTAAAGCTCTGATAGCAGCTTCACGTCCTGCACCCGGACCCTTTACATAAACTTCAACTGTCTTCAGACCGTGATCCATAGCAGCCTTTGCAGCTGTCTCTGCTGCAGACTGTGCAGCGAACGGAGTGGACTTTCTCGAACCTCTGAAGCCGAGCTCACCCGCGCTTGCCCATGAAAGGGTATTGCCCTGAAGATCGGTGATTGTAACGATCGTATTATTGAAAGAAGACTGGATATGTGCCGAGCCGTTTTCGATGTTCTTTCTCTCGCGGCGTCTGCGTACAACCGGCTTCTTTCCGCCTTTAGCCTGTGCCATTTATTAACCCCCTTTATGATTACTTCTTCTTGTTTGCTATCGTCTTCTTGGGTCCCTTACGTGTTCTTGCGTTGGTCTTTGTTCTCTGACCTCTGCAGGGAAGGCCCTTGCGGTGACGAGTTCCTCTGTAGCAGTTGATCTCGACAAGTCTCTTGATGTTGAGTGCAACATCACGTCTTAAGTCACCCTCAACGACATAGCCGTTGTCGATTATCTCACGGATCTTTGCCTCTTCGGCTTCCGTAAGATCCTTGACACGTGTGTCGGGATTTACGCCTGCTTTTGCGAGAATATCATTCGCGGATTTTCTTCCGATACCGTAAACGTATGTGAGACCGATCTCAACACGCTTCTCCTTCGGGAGATCCACACCGGCGATTCTTGCCATAATTTTTTCCTCCTATTAATTTCAGAGCTCTCAGCCCTGTCTCTGCTTGTGCTTAGGGTCCTTACAGATAACCATTACCTTACCCTTACGCTTGATAACCTTGCACTTGTCGCACATAGGCTTTACCGAAGGTCTTACTTTCATTGTTTTAACCCTCCTTTTTAAGGTTTGATCACTTTGCTCTCCATGTGATACGGCCTTTTGTAAGGTCATACGGTGACATCTCGACCGTCACCTTGTCGCCGGGAAGTATTCTGATGAAGTTCATTCTGAGCTTCCCGCTCACATGAGCAAGTATCTTATGTCCGTTCTGGAGCTCTACCTGAAACGTCGCATTCGGAAGCGCCTCAAGTATCGTTCCTTCAACTTCGATCACATCTTCTTTAGACAAGCTTTATTCACTCTCCTGTACTGAACTGTCATGCGGCCTGTCGCCGTTCATCACTCTTTCGAGTGCGCGTCTCAATGCCTTATCCGAGACACCCGACACCTTTACTCTCTTACGTGTTGCCGTAAGGTGTAAACGGTTTTTCTTCTTCGGTCTTGCAAGGGGCCTTTCCTTACCGTCTGCCACAAGCACAAAGTCTCCTTCATACCCAACGACGGCGAGCGCCTTATCCTTGTCACGCCCTGCCCTGCTTATTACCACAGTTCCCTTTGCAAGCTCCATAAGTACACCGTTAATGCGATTCAAGCGTCATGATGAGCGGCTTATCGTTCGTAATCGCGACGCAGTGCTCAAAATGAGCGCTGAGCCTTCCGTTTGCTTCCACAACCGTCCACTTGTCTCCGAGCACTCTGACATCGGGCGTGGTCTCGTTGACCATCGGCTCGATACATATCGTCATACCCGGCACCAGTCTCGGGCCTCTGCCCGCCCTGCCGAAATTCGGCACCTCGGGATCTTCGTGCATTTCCGTGCCTATCCCGTGTCCGACGTATTGTCTTACTACGTGATAGCCGTTGCTTTCTACGTACTGCTGAACAGCAGCGGAGATATCTCCTACGCGGTTGCCCGCAACTGCCTGTTCGATGCCCTTCCAGAGCGCTTCCTCGGTGACTTTGAGAAGTCTTTCCGCGGCATCGCTCACCGTACCTACTTTGAATGTACGGGCGTTATCGCCCTGCCAGCCGTTGAACAGCGTGGTCACATCCACAGTCACGATGTCTCCCTCTTTGATGATCTTCTTCTTGGAGGGGATGCCGTGTATGAGCTCCTCGTTGACCGAAATGCAGCAGCTGTTGGGGAATCCCGCGTAGCCGAGCGACGAGGGGATCGCACCCTTGCTTACTATAAAATCATGAACGATCTTGTCGAGCTCCCACGTACTCATGCCCGCCTTTATCGAATTACCTGCAAGCGCGAGCGCTTGTGCAGCTATTTCGTTGGACTTCAGCATTTTCTGGATCTCCGCCGATGACTTGATCTTTATCATTTGACTTAACCTTCTATTGCTTCAAGAGTGAGCTTTGCGGTATCGGCGATGCCGTCCTGACCTACTACGGTCTTGAGCTTGCCCTTTGCGGAGTAATAATCCTTGAGCGGAGCGGTCTTTTCCTTATATGTCGCGAGTCTCGAAAGCACGGTCTCGGGCTTGTCATCGACTCTCTGCACTACCTTGGCACCGCAGCTGTCACATATACCCTCAACCTTTGTCGGCTTATGCTCTACATGGTACGAAGCACCGCATCCCTCGCAGACTCTTCTTCCGGAAAGTCTTGCGCAGATCTTGTCATCGGGAACATAGATCTCAATGACCTTATCGATGTTCACGCCCATAGCATCGAGCGCTTCCGCCTGTGCTACCGTTCTCGGGAAACCGTCGAGTATGAAGCCGTTCTTGGCATCATCTTTAGCGATCCTGTCCTTGAGTATGCCGATGACGATCTCATCGGGAACAAGGTCGCCCCTGTCCATATACTCCTTTGCGGCAAGACCCGTAGGTGTACCGTTCTTAACAGCCTCTCTGAGCATATTGCCCGTTGACAATGCCGGTATTCCGAGCTTTTCGCAGACGATCTCCGCCTGTGTTCCTTTTCCTGCGCCGGGGGCGCCTAAAAAGATCAGGTTCATATATTCTCCTTATGTCATGACCGACTCCTGCCGGCCGATTTTGTTTATTCGAGGAAGCCCTTGTGATGACGCATCATCATCTGGCTCTCGAGTGAACGAACAGTTTCAAGAGCAACACCTACAAGGATCAGCATTGTTGTACCGCCGAGAGAGATGTTGATGCCGGAAAGCTGTCTGAAGATTATCGGGAATATAGCGATGAACGCGAGGAACATCGCGCCGATAAGCGAAATCTTTGAGAGCGAATTGTAAATGAAATCCGATGTGGGCTTGCCGGGTCTGATACCCGGTATTGCACCGTTGTTTTTCTTGAGATTATTGGCGATCTCCACGGGA
>CAMVDP010000048.1 GCA_947166275.1 uncultured Clostridia bacterium | reverse complement strand
AGGCTCGTCCGGTTCATCAGGCTCGTCAGGCTCGTCCGGTTCATCAGGCTCGTCAGGCTCGTCCGGTTCATCAGGCTCGTCAACCTCTTCAGGCAGCAAGGGCTCAAACGGCAGCTACAATTACAAGGGCTTGCTCGGCAAGACTCTGAATGCGGGTTCAGGCTATGCGGCAACGTATTCGAAGATGACGTTCAAAGACTCCGCTACCGGCGGCTCGTACGCGCTTACCATTCCGTCTCCGCTCGATTATGCGAGTGGCTATAAGTGGAACAGCCAGGAGAAAGACGGCAGTCAGATCGAGACTTATTTCAAGAAATACTCTACCGGTTCGCTGGATGATGCCGCTTCCTATATCTCCGCTCTCAAGAAGCTCGGTTTTTCCGTAAGAACGCAGAAAGACGACAGCTCATACAGATTATACGGCCTCGACTATAACGGAAGCGCCGACATAACACACAACGGCGTTAAATGGGTATGGACATTCGACCTTATAGTATATGTGTCAAAGAGTGCCGGCGAAGGCAACATCTTTGTATATACTCCGCCGGATATCGGCTTTAAGTCCTCGTCTTCAAGCGGTCCGCAGACACTTGAGACCAAAAAAGCACTTAACTGCCGCTATGACAGCTCCGGACGAATCGTATATGATATGTTTGGAACTATAAAGGGCTGTGATGACGAAGTCGTGATCGTGCTCGATGCCAACGCTTACAAGAAGGGCGATGTGCTGACTCTTTCCAATTTCAGGAGCAGCGGCAACACAGGCTCCTCCGCAAAGTGCATGTTCAATGTCATCGGAAAAACGTTCAGGACCTCGGCCTATGACGCTGCTCCCGATATAAGCACCTATTCAAAGATAAGAGTTGAGATCATCGACAAGGTGAACGGATACTACATCATCGGTTTTGACGCGGCGCTTACATCAAACTCAAAGACTCTTGAGATACAGGGCGTTGCGGTACCTTCGGGCGTAAAGGCATATTCGTCGGGAGGCTCGACTACGGTCACGGTACCCAGTACCGGCAAAACGGGCTATTCGTGCCCGTATTGCATCAAAGGCAAGTGCAGGATATGCGACGGGCACGGATATATGACTTATTATTTAGGATCCGGCGCATACAAGTATCATCCGAGGTGTACTAATAATTGCAATTATGGCCAATGTACGTTTTGCGGCGGTGATGGCTGGGTAGATTGACAGACCGTGACACTAATTCTCCCACAAATCGACAAAAAACTAACGGCATCGCCCGGATTTTTGTAAATTTTTACAAAAATCCGGGCGATATTTTTATTTCCGCGATATTGAAAAATAGGCGGCGATATGCTATACTAAAGTATAGTAATTCAGTCAACGTTCCACACTAAACGGAGGTAATATATGGAAAACAGGAAAAAACTCATTTCTGCAAAGGGCAACAAGAAGGTCCACATGGGCGTTATCCCGGGACATTTTGCTACAAACCACTCGCACATCAACTACTATGTCGATCTTAACTCGATAAAGACGAGCTTCAGAATGGCTCGTGAGACTGCAAAGATGCTTGCGGAGAAGTATGTGGCAACACCTATCGACACCATCATCTGCCTTGAAGGCACCGAGACCCTCGGCGCGTTCCTTGCTCAGGAGCTTGCGGAAGCAAACGTTTCGTCCGTCAACAACGGAAAGGATATCGATATCCTTACCCCCGAGATAAACTCCAACGGACAGATCATCTTCCGTGACGATGCACAGGCAAAGATCTGGCAGAAGCAGGTGCTCCTGCTTATCTCTTCCGCATCCACAGGCTGGTCGGTGGAGAGATTCGCACGCTGCCTTGATTACTACAACGGCAAGCTTGTGAGCGCGTGCGCACTGTTCAGCGCGATAGACGAGATCATCGGCATCAAGGTGGAATCGATATTCTCACCCGCGGATATCCCGGACTACAACACCTATCTCGCATCAGACTGCCCGATGTGCAAGACGAAGCAGAAGATAGACGCGCTCGTAAACGCATTCGGTTATTCCAAGCTCTGATAAACGACTTACAATACCCCCGCCCGTCGGCAGGGGTATTTGTTTTCGGAGAACTCCGGGCTGCGGGGCAGAAAAAAACGTATAGCAGATAACTGCCATACGGTTTCGTTCCCGCCCGTCGGCAGGGGTATTTGTTTTCGGAGAACTCCGGGCTGCGGGGCAGAAAAAACCGTATAGCAGATAACTGCCATACGGTTTCGTTCCCGCCCGTCGGCGGGTGGCGCGCCACAAGGGACTCGAACCCCTGACCCCTTGGTTCGTAGCCAAGTACTCTAATCCAACTGAGCTAGTGGCGCATCAACAATTGCTCATTTATTATACACCGTAGATCGCGATTTGTCAAGAGCTTTTTTAAAATTAGTTAAAAACGCCGCTCCGGTCATTCAGAGCGGCGTTTTAATGTCAACGTCTTCTCTTGCCCTTGCCTTTACCGTCTTTCTTGCCTTTCATGACCTTTGTGATTATCGCGAAAGCTATACAGCCTACGAGAATAACTCCCGAGATGATGAAAAGCGGTATCGGGAGCGAGGTGCCGGTGGCTGGGTTAAGTGTTTCGATTACTGTTTCCATGTTAATTCCTTTCTTTTATACGTATTTCTTACTTTTTCTTTTTGAGATTGATCACGACGAGCGCGATAACAGCTGCTACTATGATGACACCCGCGACAATGCCGGATATCAGCAGCGAGGAATCTCTCGATCCGAAGCTCTTTTTATCTGTCGTGGGAGCGGAAGTTGTGGCTGCGGGAGCAGTCTCTTCTGACGTAGTCAGTTCCGGCTCGTTGCCGACAGCGGCGGTCGTATCTTCAGGCTTTGCTGTGGTGGTAGTCTCGGCCGCTGTGGTCGTTGTGGTCTCTGCCGTGGCGGTCTCTTCGGACGCGGTCTCAACAGATGCGGTCTCTTCGGACGCGGTCTCGGCAGCTGCCGAAACGTACTGCGAGATATCGAACGGGTCATGGGTCGCGGACATGTTGCCTGCGCCGTCACTGTACAGCACCACACTTCCGTCGGCGCCGTAGAGGTATGCCTCCTTTACCGCGAGCCAGTACGCGTGGGATTTGTTGCCCCAGTCCGCAACGGCTATCGCGGGATTGCCTGCCGCACCGTCTATCGTGATGTTGGAAAGGTCGGCGGACAGAAGATATGTCACATCGTCGAGCTTCTTTACCTCTGCGAGTGTTTCGCTGCCTTCACTGTCAGAGAGTCCGTGGTAATCGAACTGCAGCCACCAGTCGTTTTTGACGGACGGACCTGAAACTCTTGCTCCGAGCCCGAGGAATCCGGTGAAATCGCTGAACTCATCCTCAATGTCGCTGTCTTCGTAAGCCCCGCTGCTGCGTTCGCGGAAATACTTTTCGGTATCGCCGTCAACGTATACCACTGCCTGCATCTTTGAGGCACCGACGAACGGGGAATCGGCAGAAGCCTCTGTTATTATCTTCCACGTTGATTCATCGGAGATGAAGCTTGCGGTAGACTGATCGAGATCGATCATGTACGCGGAGACCGGGGCTGCCAGCATAGCTGCGGCAACAGATGCAGTCGCCGCGAACGCAATTATCTTTTTCATGCTGCGTTCCTCCATATTTTTTCATAACTTATAACAAAATATACCGCACAGAAGCCTGCGCGGTAATTCGGTTCCTGTGGCGGCAAATATGCCGCGTCTGATAAGGTCCGTCGGTGTGCTCCGAAAGTATGTTCAAAAACGCTTCCGACTGCGAGGGCGGCGAACGCGCCGCTGCGAATAACAGTTACGAAAGTATGCTTAAAAACGCTTCCGGCTGCGAAGCAGATAACCCTCCCATAACAGAAAGCTACCATACGGATCCGGTGCGGCCGTTGCCGCTGGCGGAAGCGGTGGGATTCGAACCCACGAGCCCGTGAAGGCTACCTGATTTCGAGTCAGGCCCGTTATGACCACTTCGATACGCTTCC
>CAMVDP010000047.1 GCA_947166275.1 uncultured Clostridia bacterium | reverse complement strand
ATGTACTTGCGGCGATAGGCGAAGCGCTTATCGACTTTATACCCGACAGGAGCGGATGCCCGTTCGATGATGTCGGAGCTTTCCAGCCGAAGGTCGGCGGAGCTCCGGCGAATGTCTGCGCAGCGTTCGCACGGCTCGGAGGAAAGGCACGCATACTCACGCAGCTTGGCGATGACCCGTTCGGGCACAAGATAATCCATGAGCTTGAAAATGTCGGAGTCGATACGGGCTGTATATCGCTCACAAGAGAAGCCAACACTGCGCTCGCGTTCGTGTCGCTCGATGAAGACGGCGGCAGGACGTTCTCGTTCTATCGCAAGCCCTCTGCGGATATGCTGTACGCCCCCGAGCTTGTCAGGGAGGAATACTTTGACAACGTGTTCGCGCTTCATTTCTGCAGCGTATCCATCGGTGATTTCCCTATGAAGCAGGCTCACAGGCGTGCCATAGATATCATGCGCAAAAAAGGCGGCATCGTGAGCTTTGACCCGAATTTACGCTTCAATCTGTGGAACAGCAGAGACGCGCTTCAGGACGCGGTGCGCGAGTTTATCCCGATGAGCGATATAGTGAAGCTTTCCGAGGACGAACTGGAGTTCGTGACCGGTAACAGCGACATCGCTGTGGGAGCTCACAACCTGTTTGAGAAGGGCGTGAAGCTCGTGCTCTACACCTGCGGCAGCAAGGGCGCGTACGCTTTCACGAGGAACACGAACGCCTATTCACCAGCGCACAAGGTGGAGGCAATTGATACCACAGGCGCGGGCGACGGCTTCACGGGCGCATTCCTGTGGACGCTGAAATATATATGCTCCGAACGTGAACGGCTTGAAGAGATATCGTCGGAGAACCTTCTCGAATGTCTTGATTTTGCAAACAAATTCTGTGCCATGAGCGTACAGAAAAAAGGTGCAATAGCGTCTTATCCCACGACGGACGAGATGCAGAAAATAAATCTTTAAAACGAAAGGAACAGTTATTATGAAAGAATTTGCTTACACTATCAAGGATGAGATCGGTATCCACGCAAGACCCGCAGGCAACCTTGTAAAGCTTATCAAGGGCTTTTCAAGCAGCGTGACCATTGAGAAAGAGGGCAAGCCCGCTATAAACGCGACAGCTCTGATGAAGCTTATGGGACTTGGCGTAAAGTGCGGAGATACCGTGAAGTTCACTGTCGAGGGTGACGATGAGGAAGCTGCGGCAAAGGCTATCGAGGAATTCATGAGCGCTAATCTTTAATAATGTGACAGGAAAGGCGGGGTGACGGACATGGTCGTATATCAGGGTAAGGGAGTTTACGGGGCTGTTGCGATAGGCAAGGTCTCGGTTTTCAAGCGTCAGGCGGCTGCCGTTCGCCGCGTAAGCATCGAAGATACCGCGGCGGAGATCGCGAGAGTCGAAGCGGCAAAAGCGCTCGCGGTGGAGCAGCTCTCCGCTATACATGACAAGGCTCTGAAAGAGGTCGGAGAAGCCAATGCCGAGATATTCGAGATACACATAATGATGCTTGATGACGAGGATTACAATGATTCGATAACAAGTATCATAGAAACGCAGAAGGTAAATGCAGAGTACGCGGTCGCAGCGACATCAGACAACTTTTCGGAGATGTTCGCGAATATGGACGACGCGTATATGCAGGCACGTGCTGCGGATGTTAAGGATATCTCGAACCGCCTTATAGCCTGCCTGACCGACAGCGGAAGCGGCACCGAGAGCTCTGACGAGAAGATGATAGTATGTGCGGACGACCTTGCTCCGAGTGAGACCGTATCGCTGGACAAGGACAAGGTGCTCGCGTTCGTGACGGCGTTCGGCTCGTCCAACTCGCACACCGCCATACTCGCGAGAAATATGAATATCCCCGCAGTCATCGGTGTCGGAGAGGATTTTCTGAACAGTATTGCCGACGGCGATATGATGATCGTTGACGGACATACGGGTGAAGTCTTTGTGTCGCCCGACGACGAAACGATGAAGCGTCTTTCCGCGAAACAGGAGGATGACGCACGCAAAAAGAAACTGCTGCAGGATCTCAAGGGCAAGGAGAACGTAACGCTCGACGGCACGAAGGTAAAGATCTACGCCAATATCGGCGGAGTCGGCGGGATAGGGGCTGTACTCGCGAATGACGCGGGCGGCATCGGACTGTTCCGAAGCGAGTTCCTGTACCTCGAAAGCGAGGACTACCCCACCGAGGAACAGCAGTTCAACGCTTACCGCAAGGTACTCGAAAGCATGTCGGGCAAGAAGGTAGTGATCCGCACGCTCGACATCGGCGCGGATAAGCAGATAGACTATTTCAGGCTCGACAAGGAAGACAATCCCGCGCTCGGATTCAGGGCGATAAGGATATGTCTCACCCGCCCGGAGATCTTCCGCACGCAGCTGCGCGCATTGTACAGAGCATCGGCATTCGGCGAGCTTGGTATCATGTTCCCGATGATAACCAGCGTCTCCGAGGTCGAGAAGTGTCTCGCGATGTGCGGCGAGGTGAAGAAGGAGCTCGATGACGCGGGCATAAGGTATAACGACAAGACCGAGGTCGGCATTATGATCGAGACACCGGCTGCGGCAGTGATAAGCGACAAGCTCGCACCGCTCGTGGATTTCTTCAGCGTCGGCACGAACGATCTCACACAGTACACGCTCGCCTGCGACAGACAGAACGCGAAGCTCGAATCGTTCGTGGACACGCACCATGAGGCTGTTCTGCGGCTTATCGAGATGTCCGCGAAGAATGCTCACGCCAACAATGCGTGGATCGGTATCTGCGGCGAGCTCGCAGCGGATCTCACGCTCACCGAAGCATTCCTGCGAATGGGCATAGACGAGCTTTCCGTATCGCCGCCGTTTGTGCTGCCGCTGCGTGAAAAGGTGCGCAGCATCGATCTGAACAAATAAACGGATAATAACGACAACAATAGCAGCCCTCAACACTGTTGGGGCTGCCTGTCTGTTATTATGGCGGGTCAGTTGTTTCTGAAACGTGCTGGCGAGATCCCCTCGTATCTCCTGAAAAGCTTGCAGAAGTAGCTGCTGGAACCGAATCCGACCATCTCGGCTATCTGCTCCGATGTCATGTCGGTACCGGAAAGAAGCTCTTTCGCGGCCTGTATCCTGCGCTTGTCGATATATTCCATAGGACGGGAGTTGAACGCGCTGCGGAACAGCCTGCAGATATGCTGCTTTGAAAAGCCTGTCACACTGCACAGCTCGTCCATGGTTATCTGCCGGGTGTAGTTCCGGTCGATCATATCAACGCACTTGAGCACCGCTGGGGCTACGGGTTCGGATGCTCCGTCGCTGCATTTCGCACGGTCGAGCTCTATAAGAAAATCGTACAAACGTCCGGAAGCTCTGAAATTGCCGTAAACGCGGTCGTACTGAAGAGCTTCGTGCATTTCCGAGAAAAGCCTGTCAAGGCGCTCCGTGCTGTCGAGCGTGAACACCGCGGGCTTGTCAAAACCCATGTCAGCCAGCATTTTATCGGATGCGGAGCCGCCTGGGATGATCCAGTGATTGTCCCAGACATCACCCGCCGGGTAGTACTCATGGGGGTATGACGCCGGAACAAAAAAACCCATGCCGGGTCTTATCGTGGTCTCGGCACCGTCGATGCGCAGTACGCCGATGCCTTTCGTGGTATAGAATATCTGCGGGCATCCGTACTCCGTGCCGCGCCTTGTGTAGGGCTGACAGTCGTGCATGCCGATGCTTATCAGGAATATAGGCAGCCTGCTTTCCCGCCCGATTATCGGGTAGTGGTAATAAAACATCCTTACCTCCGAAAAAAGTCTTCGAAATGTTCATATCGTTATATCATAATAATATCATCTCTTGAATTATTTGTCAATATCGTATATAATAAGAAAAGACATATTGACCTTGAGGTGTCACAATGGGGCTTGATAAAAAACTTATAAGGATCGTACCCTCAGAAAGGCAGGTACGCTTCCAGCAGCTTGAATTTTACGCATTTGTACACTTTTCTGTGAATACGTTTACAGGCAAGGAATGGGGCGACGGTACCGAATCACCCGAAATATTCGCTCCCCGCGCGCTC
>CAMVDP010000046.1 GCA_947166275.1 uncultured Clostridia bacterium | reverse complement strand
TATTACGCCTATGATGCCGATAATTATGTAAATGTTCATTTTGCAGGACCTCCGTTCCAAGCCCGAGGCAGATACACCCGATCACCAGAAATATCACTCGTTTTAATTTCATTGTTGTTTTACTGTATAGTGATTTGAGCATGTTAGCGCTCGCTAACAGTATATCACAATAATCCCTAAATTGCAATAGGTAAATCAAAAATATGAACGGTTCCTTACCATTTACGGATTTCAAGCACACCAAAACTCTTTGTCAAGGTGGCGATTGCTGTGATTTCGACTTTATCCGGCACGAGACCGATGCGGTCGACGGCTGGGAACGCAGCAATAGCATCTGATACGGAGATAATGAAATGAAACACGAAAATTTCAAGTACGATCTGTACAGTCAGATAAAAACAGCCGACCTTCGCGATCGGCTGTTATTTAATGTCTGCTTTGTAGATTTCGGGACAATAACTGCCAAAAGGCAGTTATTGAGGACACATTATTTATTTCTCTGTAATTCCAGCACCTCGTCTGCTGCAAGTGCGATAAATTCCGTATCATGGGTAACGATCAGTATGCACAATCCAGAGTCCGCAGCTTCTCTTAACAGCAATGCAAGAGTTCTCATGTGTTTTCCGTCAAGTCCGCTTGTTGGCTCATCCAGCACCAGAAGCGGACGTTCTCTCATTATCGCAGCCGCAATGAGCAATCGCTGCTTCTGTCCGCCCGATAATGAAGCGGGGTGCCGTTCGGAATACTCCGACAGTTCAAACCGCGCGAGCAGCGTTTCCGCTTTTTCGGCAAGCCCCGGAGCCTTTCCTGTATTTATAAGCAGCTCTTCGCGGACCGTGGCTCCGTAAAGCTGATAGTCTGCGTCCTGTCCGACAAAGAAGCTTGATGCGATCCTTTTGCGCGCGGGGAGCCGTCCGCCGTAAAACGAGACCGAGCCGCTGTTTTCCCTGTAAGCGCCGGTTATGACTTTGCAAAGTGTGGATTTTCCGATGCCGTTCCTGCCTGTGATCACAAGTATTTTTCCCCGTTCCGCGGACATTGAAATTTTATTGAGAATACAAGTCTTATCACGCTTGAATATCAGATCTTCAACGATAAGGAAAGCAAATTCTTTCTGACTGTAAGGCTTCGGCATCTTTATCTCGGGAAGCTGCAAAAAGCGCAGACCGAGTGCTGCCATTTTCTCCTTGGTGAGCGTATTCATATCATCGTGCGAAAGATCATGTGTTATGCTCCCGTTTTCCATAATTATCATACGGTCTGCAAGCTCGGAAAGATAGTACAGTCTGTGTTCAGAAACTATTATCGTCATTCCGAGCTTTTTCAGCGTTTTCAGAAATCCGGCAAGCTGCAATGTGCTTTCGCTGTCAAGATTTGCCGACGGTTCATCAAGTATCAGTACGTCCGGGTGAACACAGCAGGCGGCGGCTATCGCTATCTTCTGCTTTTCGCCGCTTGACAGACCGAAAATGTCACGATCAAGCAGTCCTTCTATTCCAAGCAGTACGGCGACCTCGTCGATACGACTTCTCATCAGCTCCGGAGGATAATTGCGGTTTTCCATCGCCAGCGCTACCTCGTCGGTAGTATTCGTCGCAAAGAATTGACTTCGCGGATCCTGAAAGACATTTCCTATCTTCATACCAATCTCGCTTAATGTCATGTCAGTTGTTCCCATGCCGTCAAGCGTATAATTCCCCGTAAGTTCTCCGCCGTAGAACTGTGGACACAGACCGTTCAGCACACGAGTGAGCGTGGTTTTGCCGCAGCCGCTGAGCCCTGTCAATATCACGAACTCTCCGCGCTTAACGGTAAGGTCGATACCACGCAGCGACGGCTCTTTCGCTGCCTCATACCGGAACGAGACATTTTTAAGTTCTATCATACTCTTCCTCCGGCAACGATGTCAGCAACGATCAGTGCGGCTTCCGCCGCAGCAGCGGCAATAACCGCTATCCAATCGTATGCCCTCATTCTTACTTCATGCAGAGAAGAACATTTACCCTCAAGCTGCATCCCGCGTACACTTACCGAGGCGGTAAGCTCGTCCGCCACCTTGCTCGTACGCATAAGCATCGGCACAAGTATGCATTCTGCGGTAAGGAACGGGTGCAGCAGCACGCCGGTGACAGACGTTCCGATACCGCGGAATTTCAGCGCTTCTCTGATGCATCGGTATTCCATTGAAACTGTTGGCATGAAGCGGAAAAAAACAGCAAGCGACAATACCGCTGTTTTCGGGAGCTTTATGCGGTACAGCGACGCTATCAGCCTTCCGGTAGGCACCTTCATTATCGGAGCCGCACCCATTACCGCAATAATGATACGTCTGACATACACCGTCAGGAGAGGTATGCTTCCGGGAATACCCATTTCCCGCAGCGGGAAGAGAACTGCCCACAGCACGATATAAATGACTGCGCAGGCGACCGCTTTTCGTATAAGCCCGAACATCATAAGCCATATCAGAGCAAGTGCAAACAGACACCACAGCACCGTCTCGGTGTATAGCGTCATAGCGGTGACCGAAATGCAGACGAGCAGAAGCAGCCTTACCCGCACATCAAGCGAGGTGAACGGGTATTTACGCTCATTCTGCATTCAAGCCGCACCGCCGGGTACGAAATGCTTCTTCATCATTCTGCTTCCGATGAACATTCCGACAGCCGACGATACACAGAGAGTCAGCACAACGGTAAGAATGATGAGCGGCGAGCTGTAAAGCGATACCATTGTATCGACCGCCGCTGCGTCGTACCCGCGGCTGAGGAGCTGTTCGCTGAACACGTTACCCATAAAGAGGACGGGGAAGAACGAGCCGAGCCCGTACAGTGTCATATGAAGCATATAAGCAGCGCCGGAACGGATAACGTTGTGATAGCCGTCGTTCATTACGATAAGCTCGCATATAAAACCGCCGACGATGAATATAACGCCTGTCAGCACCTGACCCATTATCAGCATATACAAGCCCTTGACCGCGAAGAACAGCACTTGCGTTCCGATTTTCGGAGCCTTGCTTATCATAAGGACATAGATAGGACCGCTTATTATAGCCATAAGCGCGTAACCGACATAAAGCTGTAAATGCACGGACGCGGCGAACGGAAGTGCCGTCACCATACTGACAATGAATGTCAGCACCGAGAACAGCACCACAATTATGATCTCTTTAAGTCCCACAAATTTTCTTTCTGTTTTTTTCATTTTATTGACCTCCGGAATACAGTATAAGTTTTATCTTGCCGGGTGCGCCTTTTTCGGCGTACTCATAACAATACCAATTATAAACAGGACTGCCGACAGTCCGATGACCATTGCGACATAAGGCACCGCGCCTGCAATATCGCCGGTCTTTTGTACAGCCGAAATGCCGTTCTGTATCCAGCGCTGCGGGAAGCAGGCGCCTATTGCCTTCATCACGTCCGGCATATATTCATACGGGAACAGCACTCCCGAGAAGAGAGCCATCGGCATAAGGACAAATGTACCCATAAACCAAAGAGAATCCTCCTTTTTGGCTATCGCAGAAGCGAAAACATACAGCGACACCGAAAGCACATTCGCCGAGAATACCACGAGCAGGAAACCGAGGGAATTTCTCATGCCGAAATCAAAGTTCAGTATCACGCCGGTGAGCCAGTAAATGACCGAACCCAGCATCATAAAGAACAGATACACCGCTGTCATTCCGCCGATATATTTTCCCGTCCCGACTCCGCTCAGCAGTATGCGGTCTTTCATCTTGTTGTTTCGCTCTTTTATGAGCAGTGCCGCAAGCAGATTGCCGGAAGTCAGCGTTTTGAATATCATAAATCCGAGGGAGTTTGAGACTGGCATACCATGCTCCGGTATCTCATTGACGACTGCGGAGCCCCCTGTCTTTCCCGTGCTTTGCTCTATGCAGAGAGCCACCGCGTTTTCGATCTCCGTTTCCTTCATGCTTATGAGACGGACCGAGCCGTCGGGGTCTATGACAGCAGCAAGTTCGATGTTGCCGCCGATAAGTGCCGATGTAATGTCCTCATACTTAATATCGACAATATTGACTCCGTCGAGCTGCCGCACAGCTTCAGCCGTTACAGCTCCACGCCCGTCTGCTGTCAGGTCTGTGACCGCCACATTATGTGCCGTTGTATATGGCAGCAGGAACGACATCAGCAGGAAAATGAGCACCTGCTGAACGGTGATAAGGTAGAAGAATTCCTTGTTTCTGCCGAAAATACGCAGTGTGTTTGTCATGATGTTTTTCATACTGCGCTCACTCCTTTCGCACTTTTTCGGGAGCGACCCGCTGTCACGAAATACACCGCAAGTATCAACGCTATAAGTCCCGCAAGCACTGCCGCGCTGTACGCAGTCTTCTCGTCAAGGATACCGTTGTAAAGTGCAGTCAACGCTCTGTTCGTCCAGTAGAGCGGACTTATATTCACGAGTATGTTCAGTACGGGCTGGTTTTCGAGCAGATACAGCGGTGTTATCGAACCGCCGAGATATCCGCAGAGCATTGCGGTCATAAGCACCGCGCTCTGACACATGGATTTGTTGGGAGCCACAGACCCGATCACAGCGCCGAAAACCGAGCTCAATGCCGCAAGCAGCAGGAGCAGCAGTATCAACATATATGTGAGCGTTCCCCACTGCACCCCGAATACTGTCGTCGAGAACAGGAACGCTGTCGCTATCTGAACGGCTCCGCACACGACCCCGGTTATTATCTTGCAGGCAAACATCATTCCCGTTCCCGCGTGTGAAAGCCGGACGCGTATCAGCGTTCCCCACTCCCGCTCGTCATACACGGAATGAGCCACAAGAAGCCCCATAAACAGCAGCGAAAAGCTCAGTGCCGCAAAGGTGTAGTACGCCTTTGAATTGAACG
>CAMVDP010000045.1 GCA_947166275.1 uncultured Clostridia bacterium | reverse complement strand
AACAGCTCGCGCCTGTCCGATCAGGTGAGAACGTCGCTGCAGCAGATCACCGTGAACTACGGCGACCAGACGCTTTACAGAGAGCTTCGCGCCCTCAACACCTACGACCGCAGAGAAGAAAACAAGCGGCTCGTAGTGAGCATTTCCGGCGTAAGTGACGATATAGCCGGAAGACTCGAAAAGCTCAGCAAGAACATCTATTTCCTCGGTATCAACCTCGGAGAGCAGCCTCGCTGGGCGTTCGATTCGCTTATAATCATACCGATAATCGCGTTCGTGTTCTCGTTCGCGCAGATGTTCATACAGCAGTACCTCATGGAGAAGCAGAACCCCGAACTCGCAAAACAGCAGGGTTCTATGAAGATAATGCTTCTGATGATGCCGTTCATCTCGCTGTTCATCGTATTCAGCGTTCCTGCCGGCGCAGGCTTCTACTGGTCGATCTCGTACCTGTTCGGTATACTCCAGAGCCTTATCATGTATAAGTTCTGGCCGTCCGATAAGATAAGAGCCGAAGCACAGGCGAAAATGGATGCGATAGCTGCGGAGAAGGAGCAGCGTGCCACCATAGTGACCGTGGATGCGGAAGGAAACGAGACGGAAAAGACCGAGCGTATATCGAAGCTGTCACAGAAAGAGATAAAGGAATTAAACAGAAAGAAACTTGAAGCTGCAAGAAGAGCGGATGCAGAAAAGTACGGGGAAGAGTATGTGGAGTCCCCGGAGGATGACGATTTCTGAACGGAAGAAAGGATCGAGTAAATGGAAAAGATATATACCGCAAAGACCGAAGAGCTTGCAAAAGAGCAGGCCGTCAACGAATTCCGTGCCCTCGGCATCAGTGAGGCGGATATCACATTCGAGGTGATCGAGCAGCCCGTTAAAAAGCTGTTCGGTACAAAGGGAGATTACAAGATCAAGGCATCGTCTCCCGAGAAAGCCGCAGAAGCTGCTGTAAGCGCGCCCGAAACTCCCGCAGCACCCGCTGTACAGGAGCCCGCTGATGACGATATGCCCGAGCAGAGCACAACAACTCCCGCAGACGGCGTGGATGTGCTCGAAAGCGAAAAGGTAAAGAATGCGCAGAAGTACCTCGCAAAGGTGCTCGACGCGCTCGGACTTGAGAACTACACCATCAATACCGTCAAGAACGATGAGACCGTGGTTCTCGATATTGTGGGCGAGAAGCTCGGAGTAGTCATCGGAAGACGCGGTGAGACTCTCGACGCTCTCCAGTACCTCACGATACTCGCGAGCAATAAAGCGGAGAACTCCTACTGCCGTATCGCCGTTGACTGCAACGGTTACAGAGCAAAGCGCAAGGAGACCCTTGAGGCTCTCGCAGTCAAGACTGCCCACAGAGTACTCAAGCAGGGCAGACGTGTTACCCTTGAGCCTATGAACCCCTACGAGAGACGTATCATCCACAGCAAGGTGGCGGAAATAGAGGGAGTTTACAGCAACTCCATCGGTGAGGAGCCTTTCAGAAAGGTCGTTATTTCCTCGAACGCCAAGCCGACATTCAGCGGTAAGGGCGAGCGCGGCGGCAAGCGCGAAAGACGTCAGTCCTTCACCGGCGGCAAGAGCTACCGTCAGTCTACCGGCTTCTCCACCTCTTTCGAGCGTGAGTATAAGCGCCAGCAGGCTCCCGCTCCTTCGGAGCCCGTTGAGTATTCGCAGGAGACCGTGGATATCGAAAAGAACACCTCTCTTTACGGTAAGATCGAGCTTTAACATCACAGGGGCGGCAGTTACGCGCTGTCCGTCCCATTATTATTGGACTGTCGCCAAGTGGGCGGCGAACGCGCCGCGCCGGATACCGTCACACGGAGACCCGACAGCCACATAAAAATACGATATATTGGACTGTCGCCAAGTGGGCGGCGAACGCGCCGCGCCGGATACCGTCACACGGAGACCCGACAGCCACATAAAACACGATATATTGGACTGTCGCCAAGTGGTAAGGCAAGGGACTTTGACTCCCTCATCCCGTGGGTTCGAATCCCGCCAGTCCAACCAACCCGCCGACGGGCGGGGGCGCGATCCGCTCGGAGCTCAATGCTTCGGGCGGGTTATTTTTGTGTTAAGCGTTTTCTCAAGAGATATTGCATTTTTATCCCATTTGTTGTATTATAAAGGTGCTACACTAACTGAATACTATTGTGATATATAGCCGTACTATACCTTTCGGTAAATGGATGCTTAAGACTACGAATAGATGGCGACGGAATACCTTGGAAGCTCTTAAACGCCTATCTATAATAATGTTGCGCCTTATAGGAAAATAGCTAAAACACATACAATTATTGGCATTATAACAGTAAAAACCATATCTGAAGAAACGACAAATCCTGACTTGACTGTGATCTGTGCAAGAAAAACTCTGAAGCGTACTTGTATGCAAAGGAAAACAATCACAAATTCAAGGAAATCTGATCGAAAAAAAATCACACAGCAGACAGTCGCGACGGCGACACAGAATCCGTATGGAAGTAATCTTCTATACGGATTTTTTCTCCCCGCAGTCCGGAGAAACATCTGAAGTGTCAACTCCGGACAGTCACGACGGCGAAAAATAAAAAACTGAAATTAATATTTCTGCTTTAAGTTAATTTTAATTAGCGATAGTATAATTACATCAAACGATACGAATATATGAAAAGAGGTGAGAGTATGGTGTTCAGACATGAGGTGAAGCACGAGATAAGCATAGCGGATATGCTTATACTCCGGCAGAGACTGAACGCGGTAGCATATCCCGATCCGCACGCCGTGGACGGGAAATACTTCATCAGAAGCCTTTATTTTGACAATATCTCGGATAAAGCGCTCATGGAGAAGATAAACGGCGTGAACAGGCGGGAGAAATTCCGGATACGGTACTATAATGGTGACACATCTGTCATACATCTTGAAAAGAAAAGCAAGATAGAAAGCCTCGGCAATAAGCAGAGCGCTCCTCTTACCGCGGAACAGGCGCAGGCGATAGTTGACGGCGACATCGACTGGATGCCGGAGTCGGAACGACCGCTTATAAGGGAGCTGTACTCGAAGATGCGGATACAGGGGATAGCGCCGAAGACGATAGTCGACTACACCCGGGAGCCATTCATATTCCCGGCGGGGAACGTCAGGGTGACACTTGATTATAACATCAGGAGCGGAATGAGATGCACCGACTTTCTTGACG
This sequence comes from uncultured Clostridia bacterium, assembly GCA_947166275.1. GTDB lineage: Bacteria > Bacillota > Clostridia > Oscillospirales > Ruminococcaceae > Ruminiclostridium_E. The sequence continues at coordinate 1,824 of CAMVDP010000045.1, read as the reverse complement.
CAGAGTGTGTCACGGTACCCGTTTCTGATTCGATAATACTCGAGGTGAAGTGGGACGGCTTTCTGCCGGATATAATACGAAGCGCGGTGGCGCTTTCGGACACGCGTGAGGGCGCGTTCTCGAAATACGCCGCGTGCAGGAAATACGGATAAAATCAAAAGGAGATAAATACTATGAAATTCAGTGATATTTTCAAATCGAGCTTTCTGGAGAACATAACGGGCGTGAGCATAATTGATATGGCGATCGCGCTTGTCCTTGCATTCGGCATAGGAATGTTCATTTTCCTCGTTTACAAGAAGACCTGTTCGGGCGTGATGTACTCGTCGAGCTTCGGAACGACGCTTATTGCGCTCACGATGATAACCACGGTAGTGATACTTGCCGTTACCAGCAACGTCGTACTTTCACTCGGTATGGTCGGCGCACTTTCTATTGTCCGTTTCCGTACAGCTATCAAGGAACCGCTTGATATTGCGTTCCTGTTCTGGTCGATAGCGGTCGGCATCGTTCTTGCCGCAGGTATGATACCGCTCGCGATCATCGGCAGCGTCATCATCGGTGTGATACTGCTCGTATTCGTGAACCGCAAGTCTCACAAGAACCCGTACATCGTAGTTATCCGCTGTGACGGCCATGACAGCGAGGCGAGAGCGAAGGCGTTCCTTGACGGGCGCACCGAAAAGTGCTCGGTAAAGAGCAAGACTGCGCAGAAAGGCTTTGTTGAGCTCAATGTCGAGATACGTCTGAAGGACGACAACACCGACTTCGTGAATGCACTTGCGGACATGGACGGCGTACAGAGCGCGGTGCTTGTCAGCTACAACGGCGAATACATGGGATAAGGATGTGATCTTATGTCGGCGAGCAAGAATATAGACAGGATATGTGCGGTCGTTCTGGCGATAACGCTTATCATCGCTGCACTGTTCTGCGGCGGAAGTGCGCTTGGGATCGAGGCGGCGGCAAAGACCATAGGCTATGAGAACCGTATTTTTGACAACACGAAGGTACACACCTTCGATATCGTGATAGATGACTGGGACGCTTTTCTCGCGACCTGCGAAAATGAGGAGTACACCCGGTGCGACGTAGTGATAGACGGTGAAGCTGTCAAAAATGTCGGCATACGCGGCAAGGGCAATACATCGTTGAGCTCCGTGAAGAACATGAACAGCGACCGTTACAGCTTCAAGGTCGAATTTGACCAGTACGACAGCACGAAGACCTATCACGGGCTTGACAAGCTTTGTCTTAACAACGTGATACAGGACAATACCTATATGAAGGACTACCTTGCGTACACCCTGATGTACGGCTTCGGAGTTGACACACCGCTGTGCAGCTATGTGTACATCACAGTGAACGGCGAGGACTGGGGGCTGTATCTCGCGGTGGAGGCAGTGGAGGAGTCTTTCCTGCGGCGCAACTACGGCAACGACTATGGCGACCTTTACAAGCCCGACAGCATGAGCTTCGGAGGAGGCGGCCCCGGTAACGGCAAGGATTTCAGCATGACTGATTTCTTCAATAAGAACACAGGCAGCACCGAAAGCACTGAAAGCACAGAAACAGCCGCAGTGAGCGAGCAGACCGCGATGTCATTCCCGGGGCAGGGCAGACCCGGTGACGGAAACATGCCAAGCTTCGGCGACGGGAACATACCAAGCTTCGGCGACGGGAACATGCCAAGCTTCGGCGACGGGAACATGCCAAGCTTCGGCGACGGGAACACGCCAAGCTTCGGCGACGGGAACATGCCAAGCTTTGGCGACGGGAACACGCCAAGCTTCGGCGACGGGAACATGCCAAGCTTCGGCGACG
>CAMVDP010000044.1 GCA_947166275.1 uncultured Clostridia bacterium | reverse complement strand
CAATGAAACGCTCGTAGTGTCCGAGGTCAAGGTCGGTCTCAGTGCCGTCGTCGGTCACGAAAACTTCGCCGTGCTGATATGGTGACATTGTTCCCGGGTCTACGTTGATATACGGGTCGCATTTGAGGATAGTGACTTTGTGTCCGCGGCCTTTGAGCAAACGTCCGAGCGATGCCGCTGTTATGCCCTTTCCGAGTCCAGACACAACTCCGCCTGTTACGAAGATATACTTTGTTTCCATAGTTGCTCCTTTACTATTGACAATATGATAAAATTATGATAAAATACATCCAAAGGAGTTGATAATATGTTAGACATTCGCCCCGTTTCGGAACTTCGGAACAACTTTACCGATATTGAGGCTGCCATAAAGGATGGCCATCCCGTTTATCTCACAAAAAACGGGTACGGCTCAATGGTCGTTATGAGCATTGAGCAGTATTCGGCCCTTACTGACAGTGTCGAGTATAAGCTTGACGAGGCCGACGAATATGCAGCCAGCAACAGCAAGCGCCTTAGTCATGAGCAAGCTTTCGGAAAGGTGCGTGAGAAGCTTGCCCAAAAGTAAGTACGAGATACGATATTTGCCTCTTTTTGAAAGCGATCTTGCAGAAGCCGTTATGTATATCGCAGATGTATTGAAAAATGAAACTGCCGCCAAAAAGCTCATTGATGACACCGAAGCTGCTATTTTAAAGCGAGCGGATTCTCCGCTTTCGTTTCCGCAATATCCGACTTCTAAAAAACGAAAAGATAAATATTATCGGATAAATGTCGGGAATTTTTCTGTGTTTTATGTTGTCATCGGAAATGTAATGGAAGTACGCCGATTCATATATTCAAGGCGCGATCTCGACAACATTTTATGATTCAGTTGTTCACATACAATCTGCGATACGGGCTGTTGGTATTCGGAGTCAGCTTGAAGAAATGTGCGTCAAGGAGCTCGTTTGCGTCATAGTCGAACTTCTTTGCGAACAACTCTACGTCCGCCTTTATCGCCTTGATATCGTCCTTTGTAGCATCTTCGCAAAGCACCTGCGCAGGATGATCGGGCTCGTGCTCCGAGCGGATGTACATCACTCCGCCGTGCATTCCTGTTGCGCAGAAATCGCCGACAGGACACTGCTTTTCGTAGCCGATGCCGAGCACGATAATCTTGCCGCCTGCCTGGTATTCCGCGAGAAAATCACCGGTCTTTCCGCCGATGACCATGAGCGGTTTTTTCTCCATGTATTCCTTCATGTGGATGCCCGCGCGGTAGCCCGCCGAGCCCTTCACAAGTATCTTCCCATCGCGCATTCCGTAGCCTGCCGCGTCGCCGACATTGCCGTGTATCGTGATCGTTCCGTCGTTCATCGCGTCGCCCACAGCGTCCTGCGCGTTGCCGTAAACCGTGATGTCGCTTTCAGTCAGATACGCGCCCAGAGCATTTCCGGGGATGCCAGAAATGTGGATATCCTTGCCTACGCAGCCGCTTCCGGTGTAGCGCTGTCCGAGCATATTTTCAATCTCAATTTTCCTGCTTTTGGAGCTTCTGATCTTCTCGTTGAGCTCACGAAAACTCAGATTTTCCGCATTTATCTTCATGTTGCTCACGCCCCTTTCGACAGAATTTCGTAACGCTTTTCGCGTGCAAATGCAGCTAACTGCGGAGCCTCACAAAGCAGCTGATAATCAAAGGTCGTGAGGTCTGTCTGCTCACGTATCAGAGCAGTGTAAATGCCTGCGCGCTTGATCTTGTCACCCATTAAAATGAAGCCGTTCAGTTTGTTATCCTTACTAAACAACTGCTTCACATTTTCGTCGTCGTTTTCCTCGTAGCAGTCGCCGGTGTACGCACCCGCGGTGATGATGTGCAAGCCGAAAAATCCGATAGCGTTCATCGGGAACGCGTGATCAAATACAGCTTTGCTGCCCGCCATGTTGCGGCCTGCGACAAGCCCCTGTTCGTGCGCATTCGGCATTAACGCGATGATGTGCGCGGTGCCTGTCGTGATGTCATCCGACACTGTGCAGTCACCCGCAGCCCAGATGTTTTTAACACCCTTGCACGCCTGTTTTTTGTCGGTCAGGATGCCGCGTTCGACCTTTGCTCCCGCGCTTTCCGCAAGCTCGGTGTTCGGTCTTACGCCGACAGCTGTAATTAATATATCAAACGAAATTTCCGTGCCGTTTGTGAGCACGGCTTTGTTTTTGTCAAACTTTTTCGCGCTGGTTCCGAGAATGAATTTAACACCGTGATCTTCGATGTGCTTCTGCATTATCGAAGATGTTTTTTTGTCAAGTATCGACGGCAAAATGCGATCTGCAAGGTCGATGACTGTCATGTCACAGTCGTAGTGTTCAAGCGCTTCCGCGGCTTTGAGTCCGATAAGACCCGCGCCGACTATCAGCACTTTTGCGCCTTTTTTCACGACCTTTTCGATGCCCTTGACATCGTCCATTTTCATGAATGAGAACTTGTTCTTGACGCTGTCAAGCCCGTCCATAGGCGGTACGAAAGGCTTTGAGCCTGTCGCTAAAAGAAGCTTTTCATAGCCGATCTTTTCTCCGCTTTCGAGCGAAACCATCTTGTTTTTGCTGTCAACAGATACCGCTTTTTTTCCAAGCATTGTTTCGATGTTGTTCGCTTTGTAGAAGTCCGCGGGGCGATAGTTCATCTGCTTTTCGGTGACATCGCCTTTGAGCTTGTACGAGATGAGAGGGCGGGAATAGATGTGATATTTTTCGTCCGAGATCACCGCGATACTGCCTTTTTTGTCGGTCTCGCGGATGCCCTCGATGCACCCTGCAGCGGCTGCTGAATTACCGATAATAACGTACTCGTATTTCATATCACTCACCTCGCTCCTCGTAAACTATCGCACCGTTTATGCAGTTCTGAACGCACTGCGGAGTGCCTCCGTTCGCTGTGCAGAGTTCGCACTTTGTCGCGCTGTGTCCGTCCTTGCCCGGAACTATGCAGCCGTAGGGACATGACAGCACGCAGGTGTAGCAGCCAACGCATTTCTGCGGGTCTATTTTTACAACTCCATCAACCTTGCTGATAGCGCCCGCAATGCAGTTTTTCATACACAGCGGGTCGTCACAGTGGCGGCACTGCACTGCGAAATTTATGCCTTTGCCGTCCTCGACCTGAATGCGCGGAGCGGGATTCTTACCAAGCCTGAATGCCTTGAACATCTCCTGCTCTCCGCTGTTCGCAAACGCGCAGTAGTATTCGCACAAGTGACAGCCGAGGCACCTTTCTTCGTTCACATATACTTTTTTCATATATATAGCTTACCCTTCTTATTTAGTCAAAAGATTCGCTTTTGCTTCTTTTCGCGTCCGAAAAGAATCGGGGTTCGGGGCGGAGCCCCGGTCTCAAGCGGAGCGATGTCTCACTCACCTGCGTGAAGTATGCCGAGAATCTGCAGTTCCTTCTCGGTCAAGCCAATTCCGCGTAACATCAAGCGGTTCCCGCGAAGTGCTTCGATCGAGTTGATACCCATGCCGCCCATAATTTCCTGAATTTCGTGGTTCCAAGCGGTCACGAGGTTGACCAGTCTGTGATACGCGATGTCGGGGTTGAGGCGCTTTACGAGCTCGGGCTCCTGCGTCGCTATACCCCAGTTGCACTTGCCGGTGTGGCAGCTTCTGCACAGATGACAGCCCATTGCGAGCAGAGCGGGTGTTGCGATATATACCGCGTCCGCGCCGAGGGCTATCGCCTTGACTGCGTCGGATGAACATCTTATCGAACCTGCTGCAACTATCGAAACCTCGTTTCTGATTCCCTCATGGCGGAGTCGTCCGTCAACTGCCGCGAGCGCGAGCTCTATCGGGATTCCGACGTTATCGCGGATGCGCGTCGGAGCCGCGCCCGTGCCGCCTCTGAAGCCGTCAATCGCGATTATGTCAGCGCCCGAACGTGCAACGCCGGAAGCAATTGCTGCGACATTGTGGACTGCCGCGATCTTAACGATGACGGGCTTTTTGTACTCGGTAGCTTCCTTGACCGAGAAGATGAGCTGTCTTAAATCTTCTATCGAATATATGTCGTGGTGAGGTGCGGGGCTTATCGCGTCGGTTCCGCGCGGGATCATTCTTGTGTGCGCGACATCTTCCTTGATCTTCTCACCCGGAAGATGCCCGCCGATACCGGGCTTTGCGCCCTGACCCATTTTGATCTCTATCGCTGCACCCGCGTTTAGGTAGTCCTTGTGGACACCAAAACGGCCGGATGCGACCTGAACTATCGTGTTGGGACCGTACTTGTAGAAGTCCTTGTGCAGTCCGCCCTCGCCGGTATTGTAGTAGGTTCCGAGCTCTTCGGCGGCTCTTGCGAGCGATTCGTGAGCGTTTTTGGAAATTGAGCCGTAGCTCATCGCCGAGAACATTATCGGAACGTTGAGCGCAAGTGACGGTTCGAGCGAAAGATCAAGCTCGCCGTTCTTGTTGAACTTCATTTTTGTGGGTCGTTTACCAAGGAAAACTCGTGTCTCCATAGGCTCGCGGAGCGGGTCGATAGGCGGATTTGTGACCTGCGAAGCGTTGAGCAAGATCTTGTCCCAATAGACCGGATAGTCCTTCGGAGTACCCATTGACGAGAGCAGAACGGAACCCGTTCCCGCCTGCCTGTACGCCTCGGTCATGAGCGGTTGGGTGTAGTTCGCGCTCTTTCTGAACGCGTTCTCATTCGGGCGAATTTTCAGTGCGCTTGTCGGGCAGATGCTTACGCAGCGCTGGCAGTCAACGCACTTTTCGTCATGCGATAACATCTTGCCGAAGTCGCTGTCAAACCAGTGCACCTTGTTTGAGCACTGGCGTTCGCATACGCGGCACTGGATACATTTATCATAATTTCGCAGAACTTCGAATTCCGCGGGAAAGTAATTCACAGGCATTTTCTTTTACCCTCCTCGTTGAGAGTGATTATCACGGGTTCGCCGCCCTTTGGCGACCTTACATTTTCGCAGTCAGGGCATATTGCGCGGATAGCGCATTCCTCGCTGGCGATGTATGTCGTATCGCCCTTATCGGCAACTACCATTGAGCGGAGTTTCAGGCGATCGTTGAGCGCCATTAAGCCGCCGGTATAGCCGAGGATTATTGAGAACGGGCCTGTTATGAGAAGACCGGACATTGCCTGTCGCAGGTATCTGAGCTTTGCAGCCTGCTTCGGGTCGGTCTTTTCGATCTTGTCGATCTTCGACCAGAACGGCGCCGCGATGAC
>CAMVDP010000043.1 GCA_947166275.1 uncultured Clostridia bacterium | reverse complement strand
ACGATCGTGTTGATTATCATATTTACGACTGACTGCCGGAGATCGTCCCAGTCATCCGTTCGTTTATCTTTGATAATTATACCATATATCCTTGTCTCCGTCGGCCGTGAAATCGGAAGTCCTCCGGACAACTGCTGCCGTCCGGAGGGTCGTTTTATTTGTTCCGCATTATAATGCTGCATGTATAAGGATCGTTGCTTTAAATGCTGCGCAAATGCCTGCTGTTATCCAGAATGCTGTCCACATATATCTTTTTCCTTTCTCTGGTGATCTGTTATCCTGTTTGAATTACTTACGCTTGGACGGACCGCCGATACCGCCTTTTCCTACCTTCGGAGTATTGAAGGTGGACTCATCGATTATTGTTCTCTTCGGTCCCTTTATATCAAGACCGCCGTTGTTATTGTTGGTCTTTTCCTTGATGTTGTCATCAGCGGTAGCTGCGTGAGAACCGATCGTAAGGAGATTAACGTTGTAGTCCTTGATGTTCTCTGTCCGCTCGGGGTTGAGTCCGGATTTGCTCATTGTGTATGTTCTGACAACGACCTACTGTACCTTGCATTCGGGATCGTTTATGTCTATCACCTTGATAGTTTCAGTCATATCATAGTAATCTGTACCCGGGTCATAAGCACAGCGAGCGCCTTCATAGTGATTGAATTTCTTGGTAACGGTTATCTTCGGATCAACTACGATGTAGCAGGGGCCATTGCTGTTTGCGCCAGAGTTCATAGAAAAATCGGAAGCTGTCTTCACGGTGGTTATCTCCTGATGGTTTTCTTCAAGGAACTGTGCTATTGACTACTTACCGCCTGTTGTCGTGTGGATATAGTCAACGAATTTGTTGATCTCGTCGCCCTTGAAGAACTGCTGCTCTTTGTACATTTTTTCAAGATCGCCGCCCTTGATGCTCTGATAATTTCTGGAATAGAAGTCGAGAACTATTTCGTCTTCCTGTGTACCATTGTTGATATAACGGTTACCTTCCTGCTTCTTGTCGGAGAAGTTCAGGTAGCCTGCTACGCAGCCGTTAATGAGCTTTGTTGTGTTGGTTGTTGATGATGTTGTTATGTTTGTAATTGTGTTTTTCATTGTGGTGTCCTCCTTAAAGACGTTTTATTTTGTTTCGGGTGTTTCCCTTTGCTCTGTCTGTATTATATCATACCGACCTTTGCAAGTTCTTTGCAAATGCTATGAAAACCTTCCTATGCAAAAATAAAACGGACACAGCCGAAGCTATGTCCGAAAGTTCCGTATATACATTCATTCATTAGTGCAAGTACATCTTCAGCCTTAGCCTCGCCGAAACCTGCACGTCCTCCGCCCCAGATACAGTCAGCCGGAGCACCATAGACAGATGCTATTTCGCACCAGTCATAGAAATATTCCCGGCGCTCGCTGTACAGCGGCAGGAACACACTGTAAAGGTCATAGAATTCAAACAGACCCGGAAGATGAAAGTAAGCTTTATTGTGAGTAGTGTTTCCCATATGTGATCATACCATAACCTATCATATATAATATCTCATCTTTTTCACTGCTTACTGCGGTCTATCCGCTTTTTAGCAGTCCTTATCGCTCTTTCGGGACAGACGAGCAGACACAGGTGACAGCCGACGCATTTGCTGCCGTCAAGCTTCGGTTTGCCGTCCTCACCCTGCTTTATTGCGCTGTGTCCGCCGTCGCTGCACGAGATAGCGCACCTTCCGCAGCCTATACACTTCACATGGTCGAATTTCGGGAACAGCACCGTGTCACGCTCAAGAACATCTGTGGAGTCGCTGACGGTATTGGCTGCAAGCCCGACAAGCTCCTTCACGCAGTCATATCCCTTTTCCGCGAGGTAGTAGTTAAGTCCGCTCGTAAGGTCGTTAATTATACGATAGCCGTACTGCATTACGGCAGTCGTTACCTGTACCGAGCCGCTGCCGAGAAGTATGAATTCAAGCGCGTCCTGCCATGTTTCGATACCGCCCATTCCGCTGATGTGCAGCCCGTTAAGCGCCTTGTTGTTTGCAAGCTCCGCGATGAACCGCAGAGCTATCGGTTTTACAGCATTTCCGCTGTAGCCTCCGAGCGCCGACTGACCGTGTACCGCAGGAGCGGCGACCAATGTATGCGGATTAACGCCCGTGACGCTCTTTATCGTATTTATCGCGGCTATACCGTCCGCACCGCCGCGCTTTGCGGCTTCACCCGCGGGTATCATCGACGCCACATTCGGGGTCAGCTTCGCGAGAACGGGTATCTTACAGCCGCGCTTTGCCGCTTTCGTGAATCGCTCGACAAGCTCCGGCACCTGTCCTATATCCGAGCCCAAGCCGCCCTCCGCCATATTCGGGCAGGAGAAGTTCAGTTCCACCGCATCCGCGCCGTTCTGCTCGCACAGCCCCGCGAGCTCCGCCCACTCCGCCTCGTCCTTTCCCATGATAGACGCGAGAATGAACTTTGTCGGGTAGTTTTGTTTCAGCCTGCGGAATATCTCCATGTTTTCGGCTACGCTGTGGTCGGAGAGCTGTTCAATGTTCTTGAAGCCTATTATCTCGCCACTGATACCCTTTATTGCGGAGAAACGCGGTGACGCTTCGTGGATATCGAGGGAGCATATCGTTTTGAACGCGGCACCCGCCCAGCCCGCTTCAAAGGCTCTCGCGCACATATCGTATGTGCTTGCGACCACCGAAGACGACAGCAGAAACGGATTTTCAAGCGGTATGCCGCAGATGTCGGTTTTCAGCCTGTTCTTATCCACAGGCGCGGGTATTTCGAGCAAGGGTTTCACATCTTCATACAGCCGCGTCATAAGCGCCTTTATCGGCACCTTGCCCACTCTCACGCACGCCTTCTCGCAGGGCGCGGAACAGCCTGAGCACGGGTTTTCGGCGGGAAGCTCCGCAGCAGTGCATCTGCTGTTATCGAACCATATCCCGCGCAGAGCCTTTGCGGGGAGCTTTACGGGACAAGCCTGTTCACAGCGGGCGTTGCCACACAGTACACAGTTTACCGCTTCCGAGCGGTCTATCTTGTTTTCAAATGCCATAAGTGTCACCTCACCTTTATCTTTATATTCCGTTCTTTGTTATTTCATAATGAGCTCCATATTACATATCTCATTTTCTGTTCAGCCAAGCCATTGACGCGATCGTCGGTATCTTCATCGGACATACGTCCATACAGGACAGCGACTTCGAGCATTCCCCGCCGAAGTGCCTCGAATACATTCCTACAATATCTTTCGATTTTGAACGGTTTCTCGCAGCTACAAGATAACAGTCGTTGGCGAAAACAGCGCCGAAGAATTTTTTACCGTTCACATAATTGGGGCAGACTTCAAGACACAGCCCGCATTTCAGGCACTTTGCGGCAATATACTGCTGCTCGTGACCGACTTTGTCTGACGGCTGATACTCGCCGATGTAAATATCCGTCTGCCTGAGGTTTTCGTGGATCGATTTCCTGTCCACGATCAGGTCGTGTATGACCGGATATTTTCTCAGCGGGCGAATATCTATCTCTTCACCTTTCAGATCTCTTACAAATGTTTCGCAGGCAAGGGCGGGGACTCCGTTTATTACCATAGCGCACGCCCCGCAGATACCCTGTAGACACGAACATTCCCAGCCGATACGATCGGTGCGTCTGCCGTTGATATCCACGATATCGTCATTGTAATTAATATGGTCAAGCACGCCCGCAACAGAATTATCCGACGAACCGTCATATTCAAATATTTCCCGATATGGCTCGGATTCAGGCGACTTCTGCCGCAGAATACTAACTCTCATACTCACGCTCCTTGTCAAGCCGGACGCTGTATTTACCGTCATCGAAAGTAATGATCGTAGCAGCCCCGTATTCTTCGCTCATTTGCGTATGATCGCTCCGATAGTGCGCTCCGCGGCTCTCCTTACGGAACCTTGCACACTCCAGCGCAGCACGCGCAAGGGTAAGTATCCCTGTCAGGCTGTAATTTGTATAACGCTTGACGCTGCTGTCATAACGGAGCCGTCCCGCGACAGACAAGTAGTAATCTGCGTCCTTTATTCCTTCATCAAGACTGTTCTCGTCGCGTACTATGCCCATGCGTTCACGCATACTATCGGCGAGCATATCACGGATATACATAACGGGGAACGGGCTGTCCGCGCTCTGACGTTTTTCCATTCTTTCACATTCAAGCGATATAAAATCGCTGAAATCGGGAGCACTTCCCACACCGGGTCTGTCCGCTATCTCATCGGCTGCCACACCGCCGCTGTACATCGCCGCCAACAATGAATTGCCGCCAAGTCGGTTAGCGCCGTGATACATAGACGCACATTCTCCCACAGCGAACAGGTTCCGGATATTTGTCTCGTGGTTAAGATGCACCGCAAGTCCGCCCATGAAAAAGTGTACCGACGGCTCTACCGGTATCGGCTGAATATAAACATCGAGGCTTCCGTATTTTGCGCATACATCCCGGACCTCAGGCAGCCGTTCATCTATCGTCTTTTTTCCGAGAAAAGATATATCGAGAAACACCTGTTCCTTTACCGCGCCGATCTCCCGCGAGATCACATCACGCGTCATAAGATTGCCACGGTCTCCGTACTTTTCCTCCATGAAGTAGATACGCTTGCCGTCCCGTTCAAAAAACAGCCTGCCGCCCTCGCCGCGGGCCGCTTCGGAAATAAGCATTCGCTTCTGCGCGGTTTCGAGCGTGGTAGGGTGATACTGTATGAATTCCAGATTTTTGAGCGCTGCACCCTGCATGAACAGCCTGCCCTCGGCATAACCGTCGCATTGTGTGGAGCCCGTAGTCTTGCCGAACAGCGCGTTTTGTCCGCCTGTCCCCATAACTACCGCGTCAGCATAGACAGCTTCCGGCTTGTCAAGAGTTTCGTCATACAGCAGAGCTCCATAGCATACGCCGTCATGTATCAGCGCGGAATGAAAGCAGCAGCGAAGTCTGCGTTCGATAAGCCCTGCCGCCTCAAATCGCCTGACTTCCATTATAAGCGCGGATACTATCTGCTTTCCGGTCGAAGCTCCGCAATAATAAGTGCGTTTATATGTCTGACCGCCGAAGGCTCTGCGAAGCGGCTGTCCCAGCTTATCGACAGAAAACACCGTGCCTATCCCGACAAGCATTTTCAGTATTTCCTCGGCGTGCCCGCACAGCCCCGTTACAGCCTTTTCTCCGCCCAGCCGGCAGCCGCCTTTCAGAGTGTCCTCGATATGACAGGCGACAGAATCTCCCGCTTCATGCTCCGCGATGACCGCGTTTATTCCTCCCGCCGCCATTACGGACTGTGAACGCTCGGAGGGATCCGGCGAAACCAGTGTCACATGAACGCCATGATGCGCGCAGCGAACAGCGCACGCCATGCCGGATATGCCGCTTCCGATGACCAATACACGTTTCATATCCCGCTCCTTTCAGCTTAAAAACATGGCAAGCTGTCCCTTGATGACCGCAAATACGGTCACAGCAAATAACACAGCCGACACTATGACAGCTATCCTGTCCAGCATTTTCTGCCGTTCTGTTGAAGCGAGCGCTCCCAGCGTTATCAGACTGCGCGAAAACGAGACCGAGGTATGCGCAAATATGACTCCGTAAAACACCGGCTGGCTTA
>CAMVDP010000042.1 GCA_947166275.1 uncultured Clostridia bacterium | reverse complement strand
ATGGAGTTCACAGTAGAGAACAAGAAGCTCTATATGCTCCAGTGCCGTAACGGTAAGAGAACAGCTCCCGCAGCTCTCAAGATCGCATGCGACCTCGTTGACGAGGGCATGAAGACAGAGCAGGAAGCAGTCCTCATGATCGATCCCCGTAACCTCGATACACTTCTCCACCCGCAGTTCGACGCTGCCGCTCTCAAGGCTGCTACTCCTATCGGCAAGGGCCTCGGCGCTTCCCCCGGAGCAGCTTGCGGTAAGATCGTCTTCACAGCTGACGATGCCGAAGCATGGAAAGCAAGAGGTGAGAAGGTCGTTCTCGTAAGACTTGAAACATCTCCCGAAGATATCACAGGTATGAAGGCTTCCCAGGGTATCCTTACAGTACGCGGCGGTATGACATCTCACGCAGCCGTTGTTGCAAGAGGTATGGGAACATGCTGCGTATCCGGTTGCTCCGAGATCGACATGGACGAAGAGAACAAGAAGTTCACACTTGCAGGCAAGACCTTCAAGGAGGGCGACTGGATCTCTATCGACGGTTCTACAGGTAACATCTACGACGGCCAGATCAAGACCGTTGACGCAACTATCGCAGGTGAGTTCGGCAGAGTTATGGCTTGGGCTGACAAGTACAGAAAGCTCAAGGTAAGAACAAACGCTGATACACCTACAGACGCTAAGAAGGCAAGAGAGCTCGGTGCAGAAGGTATCGGTCTCTGCCGTACAGAGCATATGTTCTTCGATCCCGACAGAATCGGGCCGTTCAGAGAGATGATCTGCTCCGACACAGTTGAAGAGAGAGAAGAAGCACTCGCTAAGATCGAACCCATGCAGCAGGCTGACTTCGAGAAGCTCTATGAAGCTCTTGAAGGTTATCCGGTAACCATCCGCTTCCTCGATCCTCCGCTCCACGAATTCGTACCCACAGAAGAGGCTGATATCAAGGCTCTCGCTGACAAGAAGGGCAAGTCCGTTGAGCAGATCAAGTCTCTCATCGCTTCCCTCCACGAGTTCAACCCGATGATGGGTCACAGAGGATGCCGTCTCGCAGTAACATACCCCGAGATCGCAAAGATGCAGACAAAGGCTGTCATCAAGGCTGCTATCAACGTTAAGAAGGCTCATCCCGACTGGAACATCGTTCCCGAGATCATGATCCCGCTGGTATGCGAGGTCAAGGAGCTCAAGTACGTTAAGAAGGTAGTAGTTGAGACCGCTGACGAGGTCATCAAGGCAGCAGGCTCCGACCTCAAGTACGAGGTAGGTACCATGATCGAGATCCCGAGAGCTGCTCTTACAGCTGACGAGATCGCTAAGGAAGCTGACTTCTTCTGCTTCGGTACAAACGACCTCACACAGATGACATTCGGCTTCTCCCGTGACGACGCAGGCAAGTTCCTCGGCGCTTACTACGATGCAAAGATCTTCGAGAACGATCCGTTCGCAAAGCTCGACCAGACAGGCGTAGGCAAGCTCATGGAAATGGCTATCAAGCTCGGCAAGCCCGTTAACAGCAAGCTCCACTGCGGTATCTGCGGTGAGCACGGCGGTGACCCGACATCCGTTGAGTTCTGCCACAAGATCGGCCTTGACTATGTATCCTGCTCGCCGTTCCGTGTACCGATCGCAAGACTCGCAGCAGCTCAGGCGGCACTTCGCTGAAAGGATTAACGCATGTTCGATGTTAAGATTAGTCCCGAACAGATCCAGTACGCTGAATATCAGGTCAACACTTACGATTTTGGCCAGCGTTTCGACGGCAACGGCGATAAGCGTATGCAGCGCACCGGAATAATAGGACAGACCGTATTCGCCGATCTTATCGGCGCACCCAGACCAAATGGCGCTGACGGATTTGACGGCGGATCGGATTATGTGATCAACGGCAAAAAAATCGATATCAAGACCATGACCCGAAAGTGCCCGGTAAAAGATTTCTACGTTCATAATTTCGTGGGTTATCAGGCGCAGTTTGAGGTAGATTATTACATTTTTGCCTCGTTCAACACATCCAATGATGTATTGAGCATTTGCGGTTATGTGGATAAGGATACCCTTTTCGAACGTGCTGAATTCTTCCCCATCGGAACTATGCGCACCAGATCAGACGGCACTCAATTCCAGACACGTGCTCCGCTTTATGAGATCCGTCAGGACGCGTTATTCCAAGTAAATGATCTCGACAGCCTGTTAGCAGGCATAAGTTAACAAAACAAACCCCTGTACCGGCGGCTCATACCGTCAAGTACGGGGGCTTTTTTTGCATAAAAACCGCCGCCTGCGGCACACTGTCGCGGGCGGCGGTCTTGTATTCTTAAAGTATGCTCTTCCACTCGGGAATAATTGCGCTGATAGTATCGATATCGCTGATCTCGGCGGCATCGCGGAGCTTCTCGAAGCACGCCTGCCAGTTATCCGGGAATGAGTAGCCGGAGAGCTGCTCCACCACTTCGTCGATAGCAAGCGTATCAAAGCACTCGAGCGCTTCGGAAAGCTGATCCAGCAGCGGCAGTATATCGTCCTTCGATGCTGCGACGAGCTCCTTGGCTTCCTCATGCGGCACATGAGGACCGAGGATATCCTTCATCTTCTGGTACATATCGAGCATTGTCGCGGTCTTTTCCTTGATAAGCGCGATATTTCCCTCGTTTCCCGCCTTTTCGAGATCGGCGGCAAGATCTGCGAGCTCCATGGCACCTATCTGGCGCGATGTACTCTTGAGCGAGTGTACCTCGACCGTGTAGTCGTGAATGCTGCCCGCGTCATAGTGCTTCCGGATGACCTCGGTCTTCTTGTCGATCGCGGAATAGTACTCCTTCATGACGGTCATGAACAGGTCTATGCTGCCGAGGCGGTCGATCGCAGTCTTGGTATCGAGACCGTCAATGACGATATCCGGCTGGAGCAGCTTCTTCTCTTCGGCAGCCTTTTCGGCCTCCTCTGCGGAGATAGGTACTATCTTCTCATCCGGGAGCCACTTGTGCAACTTCGCTGTGATGTCCTTCAGGTCTATTGGCTTTGCCACGAAGTCATCCATGCCCTCGGCAAGGAACATCTCCTTCGCGCCGCTCACAGCATTTGCAGTGAGCGCGATTATCGGCACGCCGTCATACTCGGGCATGAGACGACGGATAATATGCGTAGCCTCGATACCGTCTACCTCCGGCATCATGTGATCCATGAATATAGCGTCGAACTTAATGTCATTCATGAGCTCTATGCACTCGCCAACATTGCTCGCAAGCTCAACGTCCATCTGCAGCGGTTCAAGAAGTCCCTTTGCCACGGTAAGATTTACCGCGTTATCATCGACGATGAGTATCTTCGCTTCAGGCGCCACAAAGCTGAACGACTCGTCCTCCGATGTATCCGAGAACAGCTTGATGTTGCTGATGCCCATTGCGTTGTACAGTCCGAGGGAATACACGGGCTTCCGGATAACATGAACGTTCGGGAGCATCAGCGAGCTGCGGCTCGCGAAATCGGCAACTGCAAGACAGTTGATCTCCTGGTGCTTTTCGAGGTAATTGAGCAGAGCGTTTGTCAGCTCGTTCTTGTCTATGATAAGGAAGTCCGGCTTATACGTCTCAAGATCGGCACAGTTATCGACCTCTATGTAATCTGCGCCGATGCGCTTGAGGTCGATGAACAGCTGGTCCTTGAAATACTCGTTGTCCGAGCGTACCACCACGTTGAGCTTTTTGTCGAGCGGCGGAACAGACGGCATCTTGTCGACTACCTTCTGCGGTATCTTGATGTAGAATGTTGTTCCGACGTTATACTCACTGTCAAAGCGGATCGAGCCGCCCATAAGTCCGAGGAGCTGCTGGGTTATCGCAAGACCAAGTCCGGTGCCTTCGACGTTACGGTTACGCTTACTGTCCACCTGCTGGAACGAGTTGAAAAGCTTCTTTTTGTCCTCGTTCTTTATGCCGATACCCGAATCCTTGATATCTATTTTGAGTATGACCTGATCTTCGCTCTCGAACTCGCAGTCGAGCTTCAGGTTCACGAAGCCTTTTCGGGTGAACTTGACCGCGTTGTTGAGTATGTTGATCATTATCTGATGTATACGGAAGTTGTCGCCGTACAGCACCCTCGGTATCGTCGGAGCGACATCCATGGTGAACTCGATCTCTTTCTCGCCGATACGGGTATTCACGATGTTTGCGACATCGTTGACTATAGAGAGCGGTTCGTACTCATCGGGTATGATCTCCATTTTGCCCGACTCTATCTTCGAGAAATCGAGGATATCATTTATGATGACGAGCAGGTTCTTTCCCGCGACCTTTATCTGATTGACAAAGTTTCTCGCGTTCTGCGACATCTCCTCACGCAGTGCCAGATCTACCATACCGAGAACGGCATTCATAGGCGTTCTTATCTCGTGGCTCATGTTGGCGAGGAAGTCGCTTTTCATACGGGAAGCTGCCTCGACCTCACGGTTGGTCTTGTACAGCAGATGGTTCTTATACGCGATATCGGACAGGACGCTCGCGAGAGTGTAGAGAGAATGTGCTGCTTTTTCTATCGATTCCTTGTCTACGACACGCACCTCACGCACTGCCTTGACATATTCATCGGGGTCGATACCGAGCTCCTCGGCAGTCTTACGGTAAACCTCCTCCACCGGCGGTGCCGGAAGCACCTGACCGCCGATGAAGCTTCCGATCATCTTGCCGCCCGCCATTATAGGCGCCGCGAAATCCACGAGACCCGCGTGGCAGTAGTATGAACAGGGCTGACCGCTCTCAAGCGTGATCTCTGCACCGTGCTTATCGCACTCAAAGCATTTCATACAGCCCGAAAGCGAGCGTCTCGTATACTTCATACAGAAATCAGTGAAGTTTGACCCCTGCGTTACAGCAACGCCATTCTTGTCGGCGGTCAGCGCCGCCATCCCCGTCATCTCGGAGAATGAGTCCTGTATACGCTGGAGCGTTCCGACATCTATAAGATCCGTGAGCTTTAGATCTTCATCATCAATAACAACTTTCTTGTTGTCTTCCATTATTGATTGTCTCCTTTATGCAAGGTTCGCTATAGTAGCAAGCAGCATTTCCATATTTATCGGCTTGAGCAGATAGCCGCGGGGCTTGAGCGACATTATCTCCTCGACCTTCGCGCGCTCTGACACGCCGGTAAGGAAGCACACCGGGATCTTCGCGTACTTTGGGTTTTCCTTCATCATTCTGAATATCGCGGCGCCTGTCATGATCGGCATCTCATAGTCAAGAATAACGAGGTCGACCTCGTTCATGGACAGGAAGCGCTCCACCATGACGCCGTTGAGCATAGCTGTGACATCGTACTTATCCTCTATCGCGGTCTTTATCATCTTGAGTATGGTACGGTCATCATCGACAACAAGGATCTTCTTCCTTGTGTTGTCGCTTACCTGGGTCTCGTGACCCTTTTCGAGAAATGCGATGACGCTAAGAGCGATGTTGTCCGATGATATCGGGCGGCGAATGAGAAGATTAGCGGTATGGGGATGATTCTGCTCAAAGTCCTCACACTCTTCGCGCTTACCGATTATTATTATCGGTGCCTCGTTATAATGCGTATTGGTTTTGAGTCTCGGTATCTGGGTGATAGCCTCACTATACGCCGACTCCATGAATACAAGGTAGACATCGGGCTTCATGATCTCAAAGTGATTGATAACATCTTCCCATATCTCCGTGGTAGTCACCGCCTGAAAATATTTCTGGGTATAGATAAAGAAATCCTTGATGATAGCAGGATTTTCGCCCTGGTTTACCAAAACCTTATACTTCATGACTAAAGCCTCCGTCTATTCTTTGATTTTCCATACAAAAGGAAAAATATACACAGTTCATTATATCACAAATATAGCTTATCGTCAATATTTGAGCCATTCATTTGTGTATATTCTTACATATTGCACAAAATTATTCATTACTTTCACATCATTTGGTAGTTTTTGGGGACACATAAGATACCGAATTCCGTCAAATCAAGAAAAAAGCCACCCTCCGTATACCGGAGAGTGGCTTTGTAAAGCCTTATATCTTACACGAGCTCGATAATAGCCATTTCAGCCGCATCACCGCGTCTGGGACCTATCTTTACGATCCTTGTGTAACCGCCTTTTCTGTCACTGTACTTCGGAGCGATCTCATCAAACAGCTTCTTGGAAACTGCCTCCTTAGTAACGTATGCAAAAACCTGGCGCTTGGAATGAAGATCGCCCTTCTTGCCGAGAGTGATCATCTTCTCTGCTTCGCTCTTTACTTCCTTTGCTCTTGTAACGGTCGTTTCGATCTTACCGTTCTCGAGGAGGAATGTAACCATACCTCTGAGCATAGCCTTTCTGTGATCGGACGTTCTGCCCAATTTTCTCATTGCCATTGCGGTACTCCTTTCCGACGGGACAGACCCGCCATATAGTCAATGAAGAACGCGCCGCACCGGACATCCTTCATATTTGTTTTTCCTTGACGTATGCCTGCCGCGGCATCAATCGTCATCCATAGTCGCGAGGTCGAGTCCGAGCGACTGGAGCTTGGATCTTACTTCCTCGAACGACTTCTTTCCTAAATTCCTTACCTTCATCATCTCTTCGGGAGACTTGCTGATAAGGTCGTCGACCGTGCTTATACCCGCGCGCTTGAGACAGTTGTAGGAACGTACTGACAGGTCGAGATCCTCGATAGTTGTTTCGAGGACTTTCTCCTTGTTCTTGTCGTCCTTCTCGACCATAAGGTCGGGCTGTGTGAGCTCGTCCGAGAGATCCACGAACAATGCGAGATGATCGCAGAGGACCTTTGCTGCGAAGGAAACGGCTTCCTTCGCGGATATGGTACCGTCTGTCCATACCTCGATTATAAGCTTGTCGTAGTCCGTCTTCTGACCGACACGTGTGTTCTCAACGCTGTAATTGACCTTGAGAACAGGTGTATAGATACTGTCGACCGCTATAACTCCGATAGCCGGCTGGATTATGGATTTGTTCTTTTCTGCGGAAGCATAGCCTCTGCCTCTGTCGAACGTAAGCTTCATGTGAAGCTGTGCGCCTGCGCTGAGGGTTGCGATGTGCATACCGGGATCGAGTATCTCGATCTCACTGTCTGCCTTGATATCGCCGGCGGTAACAACGCACTCACCTTCTGCATCTATGCAGACGGTCTTGGGTGCATCACCGTACATCTTTGCTATCAAGCCCTTGACATTGAGGATTATCTCGGTAACATCTTCCTTTACGCCCGGTATGGTCGAAAACTCATGCTGTACGCCGTCTATCATTACCGATGTGACCGCAACGCCCGGCAGGGAGGAAAGCAGCACGCGTCTTAAACTATTACCGAGTGTGTTGCCGTAGCCTGCCTCAAGAGGCTCGAGAACGAACATGCCGTATTTTCCGTCCGGCTTAAGCTTTACGATCTCTATTTCGGGCTTATCGATTTTTTCAAGCATTCCTTGACCCTCCTGCTGTTATTCGCGCCGGAAAGGGGGTTACCCTTCCGGCATTTGTGTCCTTGGGTTTAAAACCTTTTTCGAGGGGCATTTTAATTCATCAGAGATCTTTTGTATGATCCAACAAGGCTGCCCCGGTCAATTTTAAATCACGATGAATACGCACGAAAAGCGGCGTACTGTCTTGTCTGACCGTGAATTAAAAATAACCGCACCATTAGCATTATATGCTAAAAAGCTATTACTTAGAATACAACTCGATAACAAGCTGTTCGTTGATCTCGTAATCGAGTTCCTCACGCTGAGAAAGTCTTACGACCTTTGCGGACATAGCTTCCTTGTTAACATCAAGCCATGCGGGCACTGTTCTGTCATGGTTGATATCAGCGATCTGCTTGAACTTCTCGCTCTTCTTGCTTCTCTCGGAAAGCGCGATAACGTCGCCTGCCTTGATACGGTAAGAGGGGATATCTACCTTTTTGCCGTTCACCGTGAAGTGACCGTGACCGACCAACTGTCTTGCTTCACGTCTTGTGATAGCAAAGCCTGCTCTGAAAACGACATTGTCGAGTCTCGATTCAAGAAGCTTTATAAGGTTGTGACCCGCGATGCCTTCTTCTTTAACAGCCATCTCATAATAATGATAGAACTGCTTCTCAAGAACGCCATAGATGAATTTGAGCTTCTGCTTCTCCTTGAGCTGGAGACCGTATTCAGAGACTTTCTTTCTCTGGTTTGCGTTCTTATGTCTGTTTGTTTCCTTCTTGTTTGTATAGCCCAGAACCTGGGGGCTGATACCGAGTGCTTTGCATCTCTTGCTTATTGGTGTTCTGTCAACTGCCATGATAACCTCCGTAATTGTTTCAAAAAGTATCGGTTTGCGTAGTTTTACCTACAATCGACTCCGAGCAGATTACAAGCTCGGGTTTTTGATCAGACGCGTCTTCTCTTGGGCGGACGGCATCCGTTGTGCGGTATGGGAGTTACATCCTTTATCATACGCACTTCAAGTCCTGCAGCCTGTAAAGCTCTGATAGC
>CAMVDP010000041.1 GCA_947166275.1 uncultured Clostridia bacterium | reverse complement strand
TTTTCCATTATGAGGGGGGATCGTATCTGACATTACAGGATATATCCGCAAAATACGGACTCAACGATGAAGAACAGCTTATTTTCAACGAATATACGCTGAACCGCTTTGCCGGAGCAAATGAGATCAAAGACCCGGACACTTCGTTCCTCGGTCTGTGGGATAAGATCCTTTACTATGCGGAAATGTTCGGTGACGATAAGGCGATAAACGACAAGATATGCGCCGCTCGCCCGGTGAGCTTCAACTCGCCGGAAACGCTGAAAATAAAGATGTTTGATTCCGCGGCGGGAAGGATCCCGATAATATATGTCCGTGATACGGCGGATTTCGAGCAGCTCGTGACGAACATCGCCTACAAAGGCGTCCGCCCCGATAACATCTCTACGACAGGCGCTTCGTTTATCCACGGAAAGACAACGCGGTTCATCATTCTTTCCGCGAAGCCGTACAGCAATGTTCCCGCTTCCGAGCTCGGACTTTCCGATGATGCCGAATGGCTCGAAAAGTCGATGCTGCTGCGGCAGAATCATGAATGTACCCACTATTTCACCAAGCAGACATACGGGATAACGAACAATATCCTGCACGACGAGATAATGGCGGACTTTATCGGGATATATGACACATTCGGTTTCTACAAAGCGGAGTGGTTCCTGCGGTTCATGGGCATTATCGAGGGCAGCGGCGGACGGCTCATATTCTACACAAAGGACTTGCCGAGAAAGGTTCGTAAAGCGGTAGCGGAGCTTACGGAAAACGCTGCGTACAGTCTGGAGAAATGGTCACTGACCGGCGGCTTCAAGGCAATGGCGACCGCCGAGCGGATAAAATATATGTGCAAAGCCGGTCTTGACGGAATGATACAGGAACGATAAAATACGGAAATCGACCGGCATCTTGCGGTTACTTCCGAATAAACAAATTTTCAGAAAGACGAGGAAAAAACATGAGCAAAAAGACGAAAAACACTCCGGAAGAAAAGGATCTGAGACTCGATCTCGACGATCTCGATGCGGTATCGGGTGGTCTCGCTAATCCCGCTTATCTGCCCGATGAGGAGCCTGAGGAGGACGACGCGGATCACAGTCAGGGTCTTGGCATAGGTGTACGCAAGCCCCGTAAAAAAGGCGGGATGCCCGGCCGCCCGTAACGGCAAAATAATTTACAGGAGGATAACACCTTGAAAACAGTAGCAGAAAACGATAAGCTCACATTCTTTCCGGAGGGAAAGATCCATACCAACAATGCCGTACAGCTCGAAGGAGAGATATTCGACGCTATAAAGGCATACGGCGGAGACAATATCGTGTTTGACGCTTCAAAGCTGACATATATATCGAGTGCGGGACTGCGTATGCTTCTTAAGGTGCAGCAGACGAAAGATAAGCCGATACAGATAATAAATGTTTCCGACGATGTCTATGAAGTATTCAGCGTCACCGGCTTTGCCGAGTTTCTCAACGTGAGAAAAAGGCAGTAAATATACCCGATAAAACAAATCAATTTCAATGACAGATCATTCAGGAGGAATAGGTATGAACATCAGCATCACAAAGAACGGAACGGAGCTCAATGTAGCGGTCGAGGGCAGACTTGACACCCTGACCTCTCCGGAGCTTGAGGAAAAGCTCGAGGACGAACTCGACGGAATGGAGAAGGTAGTCTTCGATTTCGGCAAGCTTGAATACATAAGCAGCGCAGGTCTTCGCGTCCTTGTCGGCGTCGCTCAGGAGATCGACGATGAAGAAGGTGTTATCATCCGCAATATCACGGATCCGGTCAGAGATGTATTCGATGTGACCGGATTTACGGACGCGTTTGTTATCGAGTAACGGGAGGACACGGAAATGGCTGAAGAACAGAAAAAGCAGATATTCAGACAAAAGACCCTTGACCGCATCGCTTCTCCCGAGCAGCTCACGGATTACCTTCATGTGACAAATCCCGGGATATGGGTGCTTTTCGCGGTGATAATACTGCTGCTCGCGGGATTTTTCGCTTGGGCTACCATAGGACAGCTTGAAGTGGTAACGGACGCGAAAGCGTCTGTTACGGACGGCACGGCGCAGATAACCGTTTTAAGCAGCGCACAGGTAAATTCCGGAATGACCGTTCGTGTGGGAAAAGAGGAGTTTACCGTATCAACGGTCGATGAAGATGAGCTCGGACGCACGGTAGCGTATGCGCCCGTTACACTCACCAACGGCAATTACGACGCAAAGATAGTTGTTGAAAGCGTATCGCCGATAAGCTTCCTGCTTACCGCGTGACGAGGTGGAAAATGGCTGAAAAGAAATACAGGATAAAGCCGACCGTTACCAAGGGCGCTGCTAAGGTACCCGTTGTGATGCAGCTTGAAGCGCTGGAGTGCGGAGCCGCTTCACTTGCAATGGTAATGGCATATTACGGAAAATGGGTACCGCTTGAGCAGGTGCGCTCGGACTGCGGTGTTTCCCGCGACGGCTCAAATGCGAAAAATGTAGCGCTTGCCGCACAGCGCTACGGATTTCAGGTGGAGGGATATCGCCGTTCACCGGAGACAATACGCGAAAAGGGAGAATTTCCCTGCATAATCCACTGGAACTTCAATCACTTTGTCGTGCTTGACGGCTTCAAGGGAAAATACGCATACATAAACGACCCGGCAAAGGGCTTTGTCAAGGTGCCTATGGATGAGTTTGACAAGGCTTTCACCGGCGTGACTGTCGTAATAAAGCCCGGAAAGGATTTCGTTCCCTCCGGCAAAAAGAAAAGCACTCTGGAATTTGCCCGCAAGCGTCTTATCGGGGCAGGTGCCGCAGTGGCTTTTGTTATGCTTACGAGTATTATCAGCTATTCGTTCGGAGTGATAAATCCTATTATGTCGCGCGTGTTCCTCGATCGTATCCTCTCGGGGAATGCGGCGAACTGGCTGAACGGATTCCTTGCCGTTATGGTAGGGCTTGCGGCATTGCAGATCATAACATCATGGGCGCAGACGATCTATTCACTCAAGATAAACGGTAAGATGTCACTTATCGGCAGCTCCACATATATGTGGAAGGTGCTTCGTATGCCTATGGAGTTCTTCTCGCAGCGAATGGCGGGTGATATACAGCAGCGCCAGACGCAGAACGAGGCGATAGCGAGTACACTGATAAACACATTTGCGCCGCTTCTGCTCAATACGATAATGATGATATTCTATTTCGTCGTTATGGTAAGATACAGCATCTTACTGACGCTTGTGGGTATTTCGTCCATTGTACTTAACCTTATACTTTCGAGAGTTATCTCGGATAAGCGAATGAACCTGACCCGCATACAGATGCGTGATTCCGGCAAGCTCGCGGGAACTACTGTCGCAGGTGTCGAAATGATCGAAACGATCAAGGCGAGCGGTGCGGAAAACGGCTTCTTTCGCAAGTGGTCGGGCTTTCAGGCATCGGTAAACACACAGAAGGTAAAGTTCGCACGGTTACAGCAGTATCTCGGCTCTATTCCCCAGTTTCTTGCGCAGATATCGAATTACGCTGTGCTTATACTCGGCGTGTGGCTTTGTATGCGAGGTGAATTCACCCTCGGCGGAGTTATGGCGTTTCAGGGCTTCCTTACATCGTTTATGTCTCCTGCCATGACGCTGATACAGGCGGGACAGACCATTCAGGAAATGCGTACACAGATGGAGCGCGTCGATGATGTAATGGAATACCCGTCCGATGTCAATGTTACAAACGAGGTCTCCGACGATGTGAAGCTGAAGAAGCTCAAGGGAAATGTCGAGCTGAAAAACATAACCTTCGGGTACTCAAAGCTCGCGGCACCACTGATAAAGGACTTTTCGATGACGCTCACCCCGGGCAGCAGAGTAGCTTTTGTCGGGACATCCGGCTGCGGAAAATCAACGCTTTCAAAGCTGATCTCCGGTCTGTACAACCCGTGGGAGGGCGAGATACTCTTTGACGGCAAGCACCGCAGCGAGATACCGCGCAGCATCATGACCGGCTCGGTAGCCGTAGTCGATCAGGATATCATACTGTTTGAGGACACGATAGCGAACAATATCAAGATGTGGGACGACTCGATACAGGATTTTGAAATGGTGCTCGCTGCCCGTGACGCGCAGCTTCACGAGGATATCATGCAGCGTGAGGGCGGCTATGATTACAAGCTCACCTCGGGCGGACGCGACCTGTCCGGCGGTCAGCGCCAGAGAATGGAGATCGCCCGTGTTCTTGCGCAGGATCCGTCGATAATCATACTCGACGAGGCGACCTCGGCACTTGACGCAAAGACCGAATACGAGGTCGTCAAGGCGATAAAGGACAGAGGTATCACCTGCATAGTCATAGCGCACAGACTTTCAACTATCCGCGACTGCGATGAGATAATCGTTCTTGAACGCGGAAAGGTCATCGAACGCGGAACTCACGAAGAACTTATGGCAAAGGGCGGTGCGTACACCGACCTTGTAACTAACGAATAAGGGGGAGTGTCAAATGGGTTGGTTTGAAAAACAAGTAAAGCAAAGAGAAGATCTTGACCAGCAGCTTTTTGAGGACTCCTTCTTCCGTGCCGCGGAGGTCGTTCTCGGCAAGCGCGCGGCATCGGAAATGAGCGATGAACGCATCATCACAAGTCAGGCGATCGAGGATATCCTTAAATATTACCACTATAAGCCTGTTGAACTTCCGAAGGGTGTCAGGGATCATGAGGAGCAGCTCGATTACAGTCTGCGTCCTCACGGCATCATGCGCCGCACGGTCGAGCTTGACGAGGGCTGGTACAGGGATTCCTACGGTCCCCTGCTCGCGTATCTTAAGGAGGACGGGACACCTGTCGCGCTGCTGCCGAAGAAGATCATAGGTTATTACTATACCGACCGCAAGACCGGCAGGAATGTGACCGTCAATTCCAAAAACGCGGCGCTTTTCGAGCGTGAGGCATACTGCTTCTACAGACCTCTTCCGCAGAAAAAGCTGGGTATCCCCGATCTTATCGGATATATGAAGAACTGTCTGTCGGTATCCGATATAGTGATAATTGTTATCGCGACCTTTGCGGCGACCGTTATCGGAATGCTGATCCCGCGCATCACAAAGGGACTTACGGGTCAGGTGTTCCAGAACGGCGAACAGTCCGCGCTGATAGGTGTAACTATATGTATCGTCTGCATCGCGATAGCTTCAAATCTGATAAACTCGGTAAAGGGGCTGCTCATGCAGCGCTTACAGACTAAGACATCGGTAAGCGTGGAGGCAGCGCTCATGATGCGCATACTGACACTTCCCGCTCCGTTCTTCCGTCAGTACAGCGCCGGTGAGCTTACAAAGCGCTCGCAGTCGATAAACACACTCTGTTCAGTCATAATGAGCATGGTATTCTCTACCGGTCTGTCATCTGTTTTCTCTTTGATGTACATTACGCAGATATTCAGCTTCGCACCGACACTCGTCGTTCCGTCGCTGTTGGTGATACTGGTCAGCATTGTATTTACTGCTGCTGCTTCGCTTACTCAGACAAAGATATCCAAACGTCACATGGAGCATGAAGCAAAGCAGTCGGGTATGGCGTATTCGATGATAACGGGCGTGCAGAAGCTCAAGCTCTCGGGTGCCGAGAAGCGTATTTTCGCAAAATGGCTCAAACTGTATTCCGAGGGTGCCCGGCTCAAATATGACCCGCCGCTTTTCTTGAAAATAAACACTGTCATAAATCTTGCGATAACCCTCATATCAACGATCCTGCTGTATTGGCTTGCAGCACAGAGCGGTGTTGACGCATCGAGCTATCTTGCGTTCAACGCGGCTTACGGAAGCCTTATGGGTGCGTTCATGGCGCTTGCCAATATAGCGCTCCAGTCAGCGAATGTAAAGCCGATACTGGAAATGGCGGAGCCTTTCCTTAAAGCCGAACCCGAGGCTGCCGACAACAAGGAGATAGTCACAAAAATAACCGGAGCAATAGAACTCAACAACGTCTATTTCCGCTACGGTGAAAATATGCCGTACATAGTAAACGATATGTCGCTTAAGATAAAAGCGGGCGAGTATATAGCGATCGTCGGCAGAACAGGCTGCGGAAAGTCAACACTCATGCGTCTGCTGCTGGGATTTGAAAAGCCCGAGCGCGGTGCGATATACTATGACAACAAGGATATGAAAAGTCTCGATCTGTGCTCGCTGCGCCGTAAGATCGGTGCCGTGACGCAGAACGGCGGTCTGTTCCAGAATGACATATACTCGAACATCGTTATATCGGCTCCCGAACTTACACTGGACGACGCATGGGAAGCCGCCGAGATAGCGGGTATAGCCGATGACATACGTGCTATGCCTATGGGAATGCAGACAATGGTGTCCGAGGGACAGGGCGGTATTTCCGGCGGTCAGAAGCAGAGACTCATGATAGCCCGCGCGGTCGCGCCGAAGCCGAAGCTGCTGATGTTCGACGAGGCGACCTCCGCGCTCGACAACAAGACGCAGAAGCAGGTCTCCGCGGCGCTCGACAGAATGGGCTGCACCCGTATAGTCATAGCGCACAGATTATCGACAATAAAGAACTGCGACCGTATCCTCGTGCTTGATAAGGGTCAGATCATCGAGGACGGCACTTATGACGAGCTTATTGACAAGGGCGGTTATTTCGCGGAGCTTGTCGAAAGACAAAGGCTTGATGTTGCGGCGGGATAAACAAAAACGATACAACATTTTTGTGAATTCCTACAAAGTTTCGGAATGTCTGCCCAATTTCCCCTTTTCGTTCGGATAAATATACAGAAGCGAAAAGGAAGGAGGTAAAACAATGCCGGATATGGAGACACTGCTTGCGGAGATGTTCGCGTTTCAGCGGTTTGAGCGGGACGAGAGCATACAGGATCTGATAAACGACACTCTCTCACGATATGATGATGATCTCTTGCTTACATTTGAAGACCTTGCCGACGCAGCGGGCGGACTGGAACCGTCTCCGCCGGACATCGAAGGGAGCAGTGACAAATGAGCCCTTCGTTATCACATGAGCAGCTTTACAGAGAGTACAGAGACACAGTGCTCTCGTATATATCGGCAAGGGTAGTCCCGATCGAGGATGCGGAGGATCTGTGCGAGGAAGTGTTCGTAAAGCTCTTCCGTCTTATGGAAAGCTACGACGGGAGCAGAGCGTCGGTATCGACGCTTGTATATAAGCTCTCCCACGACACAGTCATAGATCATTACCGCACGCACCGCAGACCTGCGGCTATCTCCGGACAGCAGGAGCTTCTTCCCTCGGCGGAAGATGTCATTATGGACAGGGAACGCTTCGCCGACCTTGCAAAGGCTCTGGCAAAGCTCCCGCAGCAGCAGAGAGATATACTGATACTGCGCTTTTACCGGGGGCTGACGCTGAAAGCCATAGCCGAAAAGACGGGGCTGACATACGATACTGTCGTGAGCAGACAGAAAATCGCTCTGAAAGCAATGAAGAAAATGCTCGAAAAAGAATGACCGTTATAAAGAAAGGTGACCCGATATGACGTATGTACTTGACAGACGATACCGGTTGCGCAGCTGGAAGGATAGGCTCGGAGGAGTATATGATACGAAGAGTAAGAAAGTCAGATTTCTCGACAAGCCGTATTTCCTGCTTCTGATGAAATGCGACGGCGCGCATGATATAGATGTGGAGAGCCTGCATGAGTATCAGCAGGGATTTATCAGTGATTTCGAGAGAGACGGCATCATACATAAAGCGGGATTGCTTGATTTTCTCAGTCCCGAGCAGGAATATTTCACCTATCCCGCCGAATACAAGGAATCGGTACACTGGTCGATAACAGGAGCTTGCAATCTCAAATGCCGTCACTGCTTCATGTCCGCGCCCCACGCGAAGCACGGCGCACCCACTCACGAGCAGATAATAAAGATCGCCGACAGTCTTGCGGAATGTGGTATATACAAGGTCGGACTGACAGGCGGAGAACCCTTGATACGCGATGATTTCCTCGATATCGTATCGGCGCTTTCGGAGCGTGAGATCGACATTACAACGATATACACCAATGGCTGGCTTTTGGACGAAAAGCTGCTCGACGAGCTTGAAAAGTGCGGTCAGAAGCCCTCGTTCCAGTTAAGCTACGACGGTGTGGGAGTACATGACTTCCTGCGCGGAGTCGAAGGCGCGGAAGAAAGAACGATAAAGGCGCTGAAGCTCCTTAAAGAACGCGGATACAGCGTTTCCGTGTCGATGTGCGTACACAGGAAGAATATTGACAAAGTTCGTGAGTCTGTGAACCTGCTCGCCTCTCTCGGTGTAAGGAGCATGAAGCTGGGCTCGATGATGCAGCTCGGCGAATGGGCATCCCCGGAGGTCGCGGGTTTGCAGCTTTCGTTCCGTGAAAACCTCGAAATGGCGGAAAAGTATATCCCGCAGTATTTTGAGGACGACGCACCCATGGCGATAATGATATCCGGTGCTTTTATATACACGCCGGGTGACGATAAGTGGGATATATTCTACAGGCGCGAATGTGGAGCGGAAAAAGAAAAGAAAACCCTCTCCTGCGGTGTACTGCGTGATAACTTCTATATCGGTGCCGACGGAATGGTCTGCCCGTGCATGGGAATGGCGGACTGCGGCTATTCACCTAATTTCCCGAATATGTTTAAAACACCGCTTAAAGACATCATCGCACGGGATTCGGACTTTAACAGACTGTGTCACACCACGGTAGCCGAGGTGCGTGACAAGAGCGGAAAATGCCGTGACTGCAAATATGCGGATCGCTGCGCCGGCGGCTGCCGGAACGGTGCACTGCTGAAAAGCGACAATTACTACGCCCCGAACGAGGAAAACTGCTATTTCTTTGAAAACGGCTGGGAGGAGCGTCTGACCGCTGCTGCGCAGCCCGCTTTCGAGGAATACATAAAGCGCTGCCCGCCGAAGAAAAAGGATAAGGACAGCGAAAAGAACGATCCGGTGAGCGATTGCCCGTAAAGGCAATTATATAATAAAAACATAGGAGGACTTTACAATGTCAAAAGAAACAGCAAAGAAGCTCATGGCGGAGCTCGAAACAAACGAGGAACTCAAAGCAAAGGTAA
>CAMVDP010000040.1 GCA_947166275.1 uncultured Clostridia bacterium | reverse complement strand
ACTACCACAAAGCCGACAGTGACTACCACAAAGCCGACGGTAACTACCACAAAGCCGACAGTAACTACCACAAAGCCGACGGTAACTACCACAAAGCCGACAGTGACTACCACAAAGCCGACGGTGACTACCACAAAGCCTTCAGTCACAACAAAGCCCCCGCAAACGACGAAGCCGGAATACACTATGCCGTCCGACTGGGATGATTACTGGAACGACAGTTGGTGGAGCGAAAACGGTATCGACTGGAACTGGGATCTGTTCGACGACTACGATGACTGGGATATAGATATGAGCGATTATGGTTATGACGACTATGATCACAACGGCTGGTATGACGATTACTATTATCATAAGGACAGCAGCGATGACTGGTGGAGCTATCTTGACCCTTACTGGAAGAAATCGGACTGGACTTATGACGGCGACGGTTTCTGGTATATATACGACGATGAAACGGGATATACTTATGTTTATGATGAGAACGACGGCTCGTACTACTGCATGGACGACGAAGAAAACATATACTGGTATGACAGCAAGAAAGACGATTGGTTTGAAATGAGCTGATACATCTCTTTTATTGGGTGTCGGAAGTCAATACAAAAAACTCTCCCGCAGGAGATATTCCTGTCGGGAGAGTGTTGTTTTGTGAATTCGTATCACTTCTTCTTTCTCGCGAATACCACAGCAAAACCTGCGATCATCATAGCCGTGAGCCCAGTGAGAGCCGCTCCGGTATTCGGGTTGCCGTCATCGGAAGCTGCGGACACGATCTCATCCGTAACGGCAGCTGCATCGTCCTCATCATCGTCTTCGATGAACTCCGGCGCAACATCGTCATCGTCTTCGTCATCGTCATCATCGTCATCGAGCGTTTCGGTGTCATCATCGTCTGTGTTTGAATCCGCGTCATCGAGCGGGTGGTCATCGATAACGATAACGTAATCCGAAGCGTGAGTGAATTCGAGATCGACTGTTCCGTCCGTGTTTATGATGCCGCACGATATCAATACTGTATCACCGAGCCCGGGATCGTAGTAGAACAGGTTTGCATACATGCCTGCGTCCTCTGCGCGCATCTGCACCGTGAGCACAGCCTTGAATCCGAACGGACCGTCGTGCGCGAGCGAGATCACCATGTTGTAACGCTCGCCGGTCACATTATTGATGACATCAACGGGGATATCCGCGGTCCCGACGGTGACTGCCATATTGATGTCGCCGCTCACGCTTTCGATATCCTTGCCGTTTATCGTCCACTTTATGCCGTTGCCCATATCGAGAACGACATTGATTTCCTTGCCCTTGATCGCTTCGACAGCGTCCTTCGGGAGCAACGTTGTCTTTGTCATGTCAACGGTGAGAGTGTCGCCTTCCTTCGTTAATCTTGCAGCATCGGCAATCTTATCCGGCGTTACGGGCTTTGTGATGTCAATGGTATCATCGGTCTTGCCGGCAGGCGGGGCAGTGGGGGAGACGGATGCGGGATAGCCCGGTGTATTTCCGCCGCCGTTATAATTGCTGTTGTTATTGCTGTTGTTTCCGCTGTTATCCGCAGCCTTGACTGTCACCGTGCAGGTCGCGCTCTTGCCGTCCGCAGTCGCGGTTATCACCGCGGTACCCGCCGAAACGCCTGTAACTACTCCGCCCGAGACAGTCGCTACACCAGCCTTGTCGGAGGACCATGTCACCGCAGGGGAAGTCGCGTTATCCGACTTATAGAATTTACCGGTGCTTTGGATAACAACATCAGTCAGACCGTTCCCGGTGATCGAACCGCCGTACATATTAAAAGTATCTTCCACATTTACTGCGCCTACCTGATTATGCAAAACAGTATTCCCGGTTATAGTGCCGCCGTACATATTGAAAACGCCGTTTATTACAGATACTCCCGGAATGGCAAAACCATCTGTGTTGATGTTATTGGTGATCGAACCGCCGTACATATTGAAAACGCCGTAAGATCGTAGGAATCGCTGACTGATTTTATTATTCCGCTGTTGCTGTTGATATCGTAAACATTCAGTATGCTGTTTTCTTACGTTAAGAAAATAGGATAGGAACAACCGTACATAGTATGCCCGTTAAGACTGATATTTGTTGTCGTGTTGGCAGGGAGCTCCCAGACGTCCGAGATCCTGACGTCTTCCGAGAGATAATAGTTTCCTGCAGCGGTGGGTGCAGTTATAGCCTCTGTTGTTTGATCGGTCAGCCTTGTGAATGTTATGGGCTTTGAGGTGTCGCCGCCGACATAGCCTATACGTGTCTCGTCGTTGTCCGTTGTACCCTCCTGCCATACGATAGCGTTATTTCTTACTGTGGTCAGGCCCTCGGGGTATACGAACGCGGGCGTATGTCTCAAATAGAAGGTCGTGACCGCGTTGTCCTCGTTTTTTACAGCCGTATAGCCCGCGGGCGCGGTCATCGTCCATTTGTAGCTTGCGGAGTCGAATCCGTCCGCGGTGTATGTCCAGTTGTTTGCGGCGTTCAGAGCATAGTCGGAACCGTTGATTGTTACCGTCAAAGAGTCGGGTCTTATATTGTCGGAGTTGTTGCTGTCATACCATACCGCCTTTGCTGTAAGGCTGTATGTGGGAGCCGTGTCCGTCCATATCGCATATAAGGTCGTGTCCTTCGTGGGCTTGAGATGTGTTATAGTGGCACCGTCAGTTGTTTCGCTCCAGCCTGCGAAATACTTTGTGCCGGGTGCCGTGAAGCCGTTGGCACTTAATTCGGTCGGGGTAGTTGCCGTTTTCGCGATATACTGCGGTAACATAGTTCCTGTGCCGCCGTTCGGGTCATAGTTTATTCTCCATGCTTCCGCGCCGGTCGCGTCATAGCTCGTCCCGCCAACCGTGCAGCTTTTATAGTCGAGAGTATTTATTTCACTTGTTAAATGTGGAAACGTGGCATTGGTGACTAAAGATACGGTCGCGTTGCCATTTACGGTGAACGATTTAAAAATACCTGACTCCGATTCCTATATTCGGTTTCATGATAAGGTCGATACCGCTTACAGTGACCTCTGAACTATAATCAAAACCAAATCCACCGAGTGCGGAAGTGGACCTACGGATCCTAAAGTAAGAGTACCGCCGCCTTTTAACACCAGCTTTTTATTTTGGCTGACAGTTATTCCGCAAGAGTTAAGAGTATTATTTGTTTTAGTATACTTTATAACAGGGCTTTTCCCCTCGGGGATAATGATAGTTGAGTCTTCCTCAACAATGACCAACTGGTTTGAGAGAAATGAGTCCTCAAAAATAAAGAATCCGCCCTTAAGGAAAATGTTCACTTCATTTTTCTCCGGATGATCATATTCGGACGGATCTATTTTTTTCGCGCCGGCTTCGGTCGTTCCGCCGGTCACATCCACATTGATATAATCCGCCGATGCGTGGACGGATATCCCGACCATGCACGAGACTATCAGACAAATTGTGAGAAAAACAGAGAGTACCTTTTTCATGTCAAACGACCTTTCATTCACTGGTTTTACGTTTCTGTCTCCCCGCCGGTGGCGGGGAAGACAGAAACAGTCTAATTATGTATAAACTATATTATTGTATCACAAATTAGTTTGATTTTTCAATGATTATCCGCAATAAAACACCCGGCAGGATCATGCACGATCCGTCCGGGTGATATGTTAATATGGGTCAGTCAGCGCTCAACGCCGATACGACATCTTCAAATCTTGCGTCCGGGTCAAGTCCGAGAGCGGTGAGCATCTCTATCTTATCATCGTCGTTCGATTTGAGGATATTCCTTGCGCGCTTTTCGGTGAGTTTTACGAACGCCTTATCCATAGCATCGGAAGAAATATTGTCGCCGTCGCCCACAGACTCAATGCCGAGTCTCATTATAGCTATCTTCTTGGCTTCAGTCTCGGAGATAGTCTTTCCGCGTACACCGAGCGCCGCTTCTTCGTTATCGTCGTCGAAGTGCATCTCGGAAGCCTGCTGCTGGATACGCTCGACCTTGCTTGTGAGGTATTCCTCGACTACCTGACGCTTATTTTCTTTAACTATCTTCTTTTCCTTTATGCCATTGTACTTATCCTTGACAGCGCCTATAGTCTTTGTGACACCCGCGGCGGCGGAGAACAGCGTTCCGAGCGTACCGAGCGCGCCGTCCGCGTGTCCGGATGTCTTGGACATACCTGTAAGAAGCGAGCCGAAAAAACCGATAGCGCCGCCGATAGCACCTATCTCGCCCTTGTCGGACTCCTCGGAGCGTGTCTTATGCAGCTTTGCCGCCTGTGCCATGGCGTATTTCTGCGCTTTGGCGGCGTGGCGTCTCTGTCTTGCCTCTTTGAGGTCATTCTTCTGCTCGTCGGTGAGGTCATCTCTGTTCTTGTAACGGCTTATGACATCGCGGGAATTGGTCAGGTCGGTATCAACAGTGCCTGCTTTACTTCTCTTTAATGCGTCGGCTTGAGCCGCGGCAGTCTTATGTCCGGCTTTCTCCTCGCGGTTGCCGACAGCCTCGAACGCATTCGCGAGAAATCCCGAGAAGCCCGAAACGATATCGAGAACTCCCGCAGCCTTCTGCTCGCCGGAGCCGTCCACGGTGGAGCGCCCGCCAAACAATCCGAGCTCACTTCCGGCGCTCAATGCAGTAGCAGTTGAGCCTATGGTGGAGAATACACCGGATACAGCCTTTTGTTTCGCAGCGTTACGTTTGAAGCGGTTCTTGTCCTTCTTTGCGCGGTAAAGGCTTGAGCCGGTCTTGATACCGCCGCTTACCATGCCGAGAATACCGCCCGCGGCAGCTGTACCGCTCTTTATATCCTTTGCAAGCTGACCTTCGAGGACTTCGTTGCCGAACTCCTCCTCGCCCACGATCTTTCCGCCGTAGCCAAGTATGGAAGGTCCGAGCGCGGCAGTCGCGGCAAGGATAGTACTGCCGTAACCAACATAATCGCCTGCGTCATCGGCTTTTTTGTTATTCGCAACGCTGGTCGTATGGGTGATACCCTCGTCTTTTTCGGCGTCGGTGGCTTTGGTAGCTTTGTATTCGGTAACGAGCTTACGCTTGAGGACCTCACTTCTTGCAGCTTCATCGGCGGCTCTCACGTTATTGCGGCCGGTGTCATCGGCGTTTTCCTCGGGATCGTCCGGAAGGTCGCCGAGCACATCAGGGTTATCGCCGCCGCCGGAGCCTGCCGGTTTCGTGGAGCGGTTCTGTTCGTCGGTGGGGTTGGGTTCGTCATTATGTTCAACACGGACAAAATCGCGCTCAACATCATCATCGTCTTCGACCGGTATCGGGTTCTGCGGATTTGGCATAGATATCACCTTACTTTCATGGTAATCGGGATAGTCGAACATCTTCTGTTAGAAATTATAACATTTTTTGCGCAGATTGTAAATTATCATACAGGCCCTAAAGAGCATTTTTGTATACATGCACAAACAAACATTCCGGATTTGGTGATAGTAAACAAATCACGAACAACATTGACAATTTCCCAAAATAATGCTAAAATAGTGTAAAGTTTACAGTTAACTAGAAAGGTGAAAATATGAAAAAAGGAAGAATTGCGGCAGCTTTGAGTCTCGTTATCGCACTGCTTACGGGATGTTCGGCGGGAAACGCCGGCACGGCGGGCAGTAAGAGGGAGATACGCGTCTGGACTACCGACGGAACAAGAGTGGTGACACAGACGAAGCTCAATGAGTGGCTCTCGGAACAAAGCGAATGGAAGGATAAGTATACGATAACCGTTTCGGCAATGGGAACGGGTGAGGTCGTGACACAGTTCCTTACCGATATAGAGGAGAGCGCTGATGTCTTCAGCTTCGCGCAGGATCAGCTGTCAAGACTAATCGCCGTGGACGCTGTGTCTGCACCGGGCGGGAAATTCCTTGACGGTATCCTCGCCGGCAACGATGAAGGCTCGATACAGGCGGCAACACAGGACGGAAAGGTCTACGCGTACCCGGAGACCTCCGACAACGGATATCTTATGTACTATGACAAGTCGGTGGTCACGGATACATCGACGCTTGAGGGCATACTCGACCAGTGCGCGGCTGCCGGCAAGAAGTTTTACTATCCGCTGAATAATGGGTGGTACAATATGTCGTTCTTCTTCGCAACGGGAACGGACTGTAAGTACACCTGCAGCAATGACGGGATATTCACGGACGCAAGCTGCGACTTTGACAGCGAAGCGGGCATGAAAGCGTTCAAGACCATGATATCCATGAGCAGACACCCCGGCTATGCTCTGTCGAGCGGCACTGACGCTGCGTTCTTCTCTCCCGATGGCGGAACTGCGGGAGCTGTGGTCTCTGTGCCTTCCGAGGCTGCGACAGCGAAGAGGATACTAGGTGAGAATTACGGCGCCGCACCGCTCCCGACCTTCACAACGGACGGCGAGAGCTTCCACATGAGCGGGTTCAAGGGCTATAAGCTTATCGGAGTAAAGCCGCACTCGGACAGTGATACTACGGTTTTCTGTCATCTGATCGCGGAGTATCTGTCGGGTGAGGAGATGCAGCTCGCAAGATATGCAGCCGACGGTTGGGGACCCTCGAACCTCAAGGCTCAACAGTCCGATGTCATAAAGTCCGATATCGCGCTCAAGGCATTGAACGAGCAGTTCGCGTACTGCAGGGAACAGGAGCAGTTCCCCAACGAATTCTGGAGCATAGCCCAGGCATTCGGTGAGGACATCAACGCGGGGAAATACAACGACGCGGGTGAGCCGGAGCTCAAAGCCGCGCTTGCCGACTTTGAGGACACACTGCTTGCCGCGAGATAAAACTTACGAGTTAACTGTTACCTGTTAACTGTTTTTTAATCGTAAGTATGTTCTTGCCGTCCTTGTACTCGTAGTTCACCGCGTCCATGCTCTTCTTGACGATAAGTATGCCCATGCCGCCTATCGGTCTGTCATCGAGGGAGAGCGTCGTGTCGGGGTCTGCTTTAGCGAGCGGGTCATACTGCCTTCCGTTATCGATGAAGGTGATCTCGACGGAGAGCGGGTCCTGCAGAACATCGACAAGCACTGTCGCGCAGCCCGTATCGGGGTTGTAAGCGTAATGCGCGATATTGGCGAAGAGCTCGTCTATCGCGACATCTATCGCCATCTGCTCCCGCATACCGCAGCCGTACTCTTCGAGAAGCTCGTCAACGAATGCTATGACGGTATCGACATTTTCGGGGGTCGCTTCTATCGTGAGCTCCTTCACCTCATTCACCTCCAAGAAATCTTATGCAGAGCATCGTGATATCGTCTGACTGCTCCGCTCCGTTCGTGAACTTCGTAACATCCGCCGTCACAATGTCGCAGACAGGCTCGGCGATGCCGTTCTTCTCCGACGGGGCGGGGCAGTTTTCTCCGAATGACAGGAGCTTCTGAAGTCTGTCCTCGCCGTACTGCTCCTCGTCCTTGTTCATGGCTTCGGTAACGCCGTCGGTGTAGAGGTACAGCATGTCGCCCTTTGCGAGCTGCAGCGTCTGTTCCTTGTAGCGTATGCTTTCCATGCCCGCTAGCATCAGACCGGGCTTGAGTATAACGTACTCTGCTTTCCCGTCATGTATCAGCAGCGGGGGATTGTGACCTGCGTTCGCGACGCGCACAAGACCCGTGTTGATGTCGAGATATCCGAGCCACGCGGTCACGAACATCTCGGCTTCGTTGCCCTCACAGAGCTTCTCGTTCGCCTGCGTGAACACCTCTGCGGGCGGGAGTCCGCTCTCGGCGAGGCTCTTTATGACGGTCTTCGATGTCATCATAAACATCGCGCCGGGTATGCTCTTGCCGGAGACATCTGCGATAAGGAAGCCGAGCGTATTGCTGTCGATCATAAAGAAGTCATAGAAATCGCCGCCGACTTCCTTTGCTGCGTTCATGCTCGCGTACAGCTCAAAGCTTTTCTTTTCGGGGAACGGCGGGAACACGTTCGGGAGCGCGGAGCTCTGTATTGACTTCGCGACCGAAAGGTCGGCATCGATGCGAGCCGCAGCTTCCGCGATGTAGTCCTTAAGCTTGTCCACCGTCGCGTTGATGTCGTCGGAGAGCGTGTTGAACTCGTAAGAATCGCGCACCTCGACTTTTTTATCGAGGTCGCCCGCGGTTATCCTGTCGAGCGTATCATTGACGGATTCGAGCTTCTTCACTACTCTGCGCTTGATAAGAAGACGGAGCACGATGAACAGCACCGCGAATACGGCAATCTCTGTAAGAACGATGTAAACTATCGTGTTGTTTGCTTGTTCGAGAGCTTCCGCGGCAGGGTAAAGGCTCATAAGATACACTCCGTGCGATTCGGTGAGACTTCCGAAGTATTCCTTGCCCCAGAGGACATCTCTGAAATACATTATATTGGTGGTTATTTCGTCATCGTTACCATTCGTCGTGTAAAACGTTGAGGTTTGATAGATGCTGTCATCGGTACCCTCGTCGAACTTATCGAGAAGCTCGGGATAATCGAACGGCTTATCGGAAACATCATCCATAAGATAAGTGCAAAGGATACGATCGGAGTTTATCGAGACACTGATACCCGTAAGACCGATGCTCCGGTGGGAAGTGACCATGGCACCGAGATACTGGGATTCATACATCAGTGTCTCGGTGGTGAATGCCTCAAGAAAAACAGTGTCGGGAAAGTCGCTCGTAATTATCAACATATAGTAAACATCAAGCTTCTCGTCAAGCGTTCTCACCGGTTTGGGTGTCATCTGAAAACTCGAGATCTTCATCGCAGAGCTGCGCACATGTGAGAGCGTTTCATCAAGAAAATCGGATATCAGCGGTATATCCTTTATATTCTTTCCTATGAACTCTTCGTTTCCGGAAATATAGATCGTGCCGTCCGTTCTCGCAAGATAAGTATAGTTCGAATCCTTCAGCATCTCTCTTATGCCGTCCTCGCCATCTTCGATCATTACCTTTAACATCTGGCTGCTGTATGAGTTGAACATCATATTGTATAACTCGTCATTGAAATCAAAAACGAGAGACATACTGTTGTTCCGGAGAAGCTCATGCGCACGCGAATCACAGTTCAGATACAGCACGGTATACGTGACAGAGCTCGACACGATGAACGCGATGAAAACCACGATGAAAAGCCTTATCGTGATGATGCGCGATATTTTTTTCTGACTCCTGTTTTTTTCCATAAGCTCTCCCGTTATATCGTCTTGATGTCGAGCACATCAGCCATTCCTGTGAACGTGAAAACGTCCATGACAGGCGGTGTGACGTTGATTATCTTCATGGAGCCCTGCTTTTTCATCACCTTGGCCGCGGAGAGCAGTACGCGAAGTCCCGCGGATGCCATGTATTCGAGCTTTCCGAGGTCAAATACGAGCTCGGTCACGCCGTTGATGTTGTCCTTGAGTACCTTTTCGAGCTCCGGTGCGGAGGTGGTGCCGAGCTTGCCCTCTGCCGCGACAGTGAGCTTTGTTCCGTCTTTTAATGCGTTTACTGTCATTGTTTTTCTTTCCTTTCGTTTATCATACATCGATTCTCTGGCGCTCGACAAGCTCCGCGAAGAAGCCCTTTTTCGCGATAAGTTCATCGTAGCTTCCGTCCTCGATGATCTTGCCCTTGTCAAGCACGATTATCCTGTCGCACTGTTTTATCGTCGAAAGCCTGTGCGCGATAACGATTCTGGTGCATTTCAGCTTTTCGAGCGACTCCGAGACTGTTTTCTGCGTGATGTTGTCGAGCGCGGATGTAGCCTCGTCGAACATCAGTATCCTCGGCTTCGGTGCGATAGCGCGGGCTATGAGAAGTCTCTGTCTCTGTCCGCCGG
Source organism: uncultured Clostridia bacterium (assembly GCA_947166275.1). Taxonomy (GTDB): domain Bacteria; phylum Bacillota; class Clostridia; order Oscillospirales; family Ruminococcaceae; genus Ruminiclostridium_E. The sequence continues at coordinate 205 of CAMVDP010000040.1, read as the reverse complement.
AGATGCCGCCCTGACCCTCGGAGATGAGCGTGAACATGCCCATGGGCATTGAGCGTATGTCGTCCGCGAAGCCTGCCATTTCCGCCGCTTCCCACGCGTCATCGAGTGTCAGGCGCGGGTTCGTGATGACGATGTTCGAGTATATGTCACCTTTTCCGTCTTGCTGTTCAGTATAACACGCTTGTCGGTTTTCGTGTCGTAGTAG
>CAMVDP010000039.1 GCA_947166275.1 uncultured Clostridia bacterium | reverse complement strand
GGAACGTGTACCACAAGGGCTACAAGGCTCACTACGCCCGGTACCTCAAAAAGAAGATGACGCAGGCGGAGTTCCAGAAATGGGCGGACTATGCTATCGAGATGCGTACTAAGGCACTTGACGGCGAGATCGAGTATGATGAGTATGTCCGGGAGATGAAGAAGTGAAACCTCCAGTAAATGAAAATATATGAAACCTATTGCAAATCCCGTGATTTCGTGGTATAATATTAGTGGGTAAGGATGTGATGTCAATGGAAATACGACATGAAGATCTTATAGGTACTTTTGAGCAGAAATAGGCAATAGTCGAACAGTTCAACCTTATAGACGATGAACTTTTTGCTGTTGTTATGAAGGACAAGGCAGCCTGCGGATATTTTCTGTCAATACTTCTCGGTAAACCGGTGACAGTTCTTAGAGTTGAAACACAGTACACTATCCGGAACCTTCCGTCACACTCGGTTGTACTTGATGCACTTGTGCAGGACGAGAACGGAGCAATCATAGAAGTCGAAGTACAGAAGCTCGACAATGACTATCATCCCAGAAGGGTCAGATACATTCAGTCGGCAGTAGACTGGTCGCTGCTTGAAAAGGGCAGCAAATATCAGGACTTGCCGGAACTGTATCTGATATTCATTTCTCGCTTTGACGTATTCAAGAAAAGCAAGATAAAGTATGAGATCGATCGTATTATCAGAGAAACCGGTGACATCGCAGATAACGGCATACACGAAATATATTTCAGTACAAACATCAAGGATGACTCACAGCTGAGCGAGCTCCTGCAGTATATGAATAACATCAATGCCGATGATATGCGCTTCGGAGCGTTATCGGAAGTAGTAAAATTCCAGAAAAGAACCGAGAAATGGGTTGAGGGTATGAGTGAAGCAGTAATAAAGTACGCAGAGAACAGAACCATTCTGTCTAAAGTCAAAATTATTGGAAATATGTTAAAAAAGAATATTCCATTAAATGAAGCTCTCGAAATGACCGATCTTGATAAGCAAACCTACGAAAAATACACCGCGACCGAGGGATCGCAGAATACTGAATGATATACCGCCCGTGCAGTTTGGCGCTGCATGGGCGGCTCTGTTTTCCCGGGTCAGATCGCCGGACGCTTGAAAATCCTTGTGGGATTTGATATATAAGCAGTATGCACAAACATCTTCTGCTGGATTTGTGCAGATATACAAAGTTTTCAAAGAAATAGTCTAAACGGAACGTTTTGCTTCACTTTTGCATCGCTTTATATGCTATTATAGGAGATATCAGTAACCAAGGAGAGCAAATATGATATCCCTATCCGTAGATGACAGGCTCGCGGCGGCGCGGGCGATAACCGATATAATGAAGCATATCGATCCCGAGGGTACCCACGAGGAAGAAAAAGACCCGGTCAGAGCACTTGAAAAGGTCATGACAATGCACCCCGACATCGTGTGGCTGGATATAGAAATGGCGGGAATGAACGGTCTGGAGCTTGCCGCTAAGATCAAGAAACAGTCGCCGTTTACGAATATAGTGTTTGTAAGCGGTCATCCCGAGTACGCTATGGACGGCTTTTCACTCCATGTCAGCGGCTTTCTCGTCAAGCCGGTGACGGAAGCGAAAATTCTCAATGAGATAGTCAATCTCCGCAGACCCGTTCTCTACAACAGCAATGCTCTGATAAGAGTGCAGTGCTTCGGCAGCTTTGAGGTGTTTGACCGCTCAGACAAGCCTTTGCATTTCTCGCGCAGCATGAGCAAGGAGGCATTCGCGTATCTCATCAACAAGCGCGGCTCGGGAGTTTCGGTCGCGGAGCTTTGTGCTGTGCTGTGGGAGGACAGATTTGCCGACGCAGGTATAAAGGCGCAGTGTCGTTCCATGCTGCGAAGCCTGAAAATAGACCTGAAGGCTGTCGGAGCGGAAAATGTGCTCATCAAGGAGTGGAATGCGTGGAGCATAAACACCGCTGAGGTCAACTGCGACTACTACAATTTCATTCAGGGCGATTCACAGGCGGTGAACTCTTTCCACGGGGAGTTTATGTCGCAGTATTCGTGGGCGGAGATGACGATAGGTACGATAGTAAAAAACGGGGCGGACTATCTCGAAATACCGGACGATTGGGGGAATAACGATGAAGGTCAGTAAAAAAGCTCTACGTTTTCTTCCGGTGATCCTTCTGTTTGAAATACTCACGCAAGTGCTTACTATCGCATTCGTCGGCTTTTCTGCCGGGATAGCGGAACCCTTCGGCACGACAGCGGCGACTGTGACAATTCTTACGTTGAGTATAGCGCTGCTTGCGGTATGGATAACAGGGTCGGCGTTTGTTTACGGAATAATGGAGCTGTCACGGCAGTTCAGATACTCGTGGTATCTGCATATAGCCTATTTCGTGATAAAGGTGGTCGCTCTCGTGTTCGACAGCATTTCCGCAATAATGGGTGGCGATGTTACTACGGGAAATGAGGGAATTTTCGGAACTGTAGAGGAGATACTTTCTGTTATGCGGCAGTTCGTGGGAATGGCTGCGCTGTGTCTTGCGATGCTCGGTTTCAAAGCGGTAATGGACAAGCTCGGAAAAAGTGAAATAAGTGCAAGCTGCCACAAATACGCATACTTTTTCCTGATAATCGGTATCGTGTCGGCGCTGAATGATTCCGCAAGCCTGATAATGACGCTGCTTTCCGACAACGCCGACGGATCACTGAACATGATATACACGGTTATACTTGCGATCTTTTTTATAATCAACGTATTGACCGCGACTATCAGTATTCCGGCTTTCCTTACTGTAAGAAAAGCTTGCAGGACTGTGTTTGACAAGCTGCAGAGCGCGCAGGAGGTCTGAATGGGACAATTTATATACTGCGAGATACTTTCCGCGCTTATTCTCGTCATGATCGTCGCCGCGCTCGTAGTAAAAGAACACGAGAACCGCAGGATATCGTTTTTTGTCCCGAGCGTTCTGCTTGCGCTGTCGGGTATAGCGTTATCCGTTTATGCCGGTTCTGTGATGCCGTCGGCACTTCGCAGCGGCGATACGGAAGCTGCGGTCATTGAGCCTTACATGATATTTATATCGTATCTGTGCAAAGCTCTGTCGATATCATTCTTCGGGTTATTTCTGAAAAAGGCTTTGTATAAAGGCTCTGCCCGAAACGGGAAAATACTGACCGCACTTTCATTTGTATGTGTTCCGCTGACTGTGCTCGCAGCCCTGATCTCTGCGGGAATTATCGGTTATTCCGCGGTTTTCCTGCTACAGACCCTGCTTGTTGTGCTGTTTGTGGTGTTTTCGGGAGCCGAGCGCGATGTCCGCGCGTGGTTCGTAGCCGCGTGTCTGCTTTACGGTACGACCTGCATTATAGAAATATTCTTCCCCGATACAAGGCTCGACAGCGTCGGGATAATGCTGATGTACCTGACCGTATTCATCGGTTATGAGGTGCAGCTGAAAAACGATATGCTGAAACGCGAGCTGGAGTTTTCGGAGGCGAAGAACGCGCTGCTCATGCGGCAGATCTCCCCGCATTTCATCTTTAACTCTTTACAGGTCATAAGCGGGCTGTGTGACCGCGAGCCGGACAAGGTAAAGCCGGCTCTCACGCATTTCTCAGAGTACCTGCGCGGCAACCTCGAATCTATCACGACGAACGAGATGATACCTTTTTCAAAGGAGCTTGCACACACAAAGGAATATCTCGCGCTTGAACAGTACGGCGACGGCAGGGTTTTCACGGTGGAATACGACCTTAAAGCAACGGAGTTCATGCTGCCACCGCTTGTAATGCAGCCCATTGTCGAGAACGCGGTACATTACGGTATAGGCACCCGCACTCACGGCGGTCATATCGTGATAGAGACCTCGGATACGCCGTTTATGACGCTTATCCGCGTAAAGGATGACGGCACGGGCAAAAGCACTATCACCGAGCAGCAGAAGACCCGCCGCAGCGTCGGAATGCAGAATGTCCGTGCGCGTCTAAAAGCACTGTGCGGCGGCGATCTGATATTTGAGAGCTCGGACAAGGGAACGACGGTTACTATCACCATTCCGAAGAGAGATACAGAAAGTACCCCAAAATAACAAATATATATGCAATTTGTTTAAAACAACCAAAGCGCCAATGCACACTTTGGTTGTTTTTTACGAATTTTTGAAAAATTTTCAAAAAAGCTCCAAAAAGCCTTGTTTTTGCTTCACTTTTGCATCGCCCGGGGTGTTATAATTGGATTTATAATAATGCTTATAGTATGCTTATGTGTTTATAAGCCCAAACAGGAGGTTGGAAATGAAAGCATTCAAGAGAACAGTTTCAGGTCTGATCGCGGTCACGATAGCGGCAGGCACGCTGTCGGGATTTACCTCGGTAAGCGCGGCAAGCTCCGGAAAGAACACCGTTGCCACAGATCGTGCGAACGATACGCTTGGCACTTTTGACACAAAGACCAAGCTTCCCTCAAAGTTTGATCTCAGGGATGTTGACGGCGTGAATTATGTCACTCCGATAAGGTCGCAGGGACAGATCGGCTGCTGCTGGACATTTGGTACCTGCGCGGCAGCGGAAGCGTCAATACTGTACGAACTGAAGAATAAGGAGCATAAGACCATAGACCCGTCAAAGCTGGATCTCGCAGAGCTTCAGCTCGCATGGTACGGTCTGCATGCTCTCCCGGAAAGCGGCGATGTACCTGACGATCAGTACGGCGAAGGCATTTACTGCGCTGCCGGTATAGACAACGGCGGATATACATACTATGCCTCAAGCATACTCGCACAAGGCATCGGTCTGTCAAAAGAATCGGAATATCCTTACAGGAACAAGAGCGGTAAGGTTTACTGCGGCGATGACGAGGACGGAAATCCTATCGTTTTCGACAGCTTAGATGACGTTCCCGAGGGCTATACGCCGAAATACTACCGCTACAGCACGGAAGAAGCGGAAGACTGGGCGCAGGATGAAGCAAACAGATTTCACAGCGAATATGCTCTTGAGGAATCAGCTTTCCTGCCTGAACCCGTGATAAGAGATCAGACCGGATTTGTCGGATATAACGAAGAGGCAAATACCGCTATCAAACAGCAGCTCGTGAACGGACGTGCCGTTGCCATCGCATTTCTGGCTGACTCTTCGCGCGCAAACGAGCTTGACACAGAACCGTGGTATATCTCTCCCAACTGGGCGCATTACACCTTCGATAATCCGTTTTCTAACCACCGTGTCTGCATCGTGGGTTATGACGATACATACTCCGCTTCCAACTTCCTTCAGGGCGAGGACGAGGAAGGCAACAGCAAGACTCCTCCCGGAGACGGTGCATGGATAGTAAAGAACAGCTGGGGCAGCGCCGACGATGTGTTCCCGAATAAGAGAAACTGGGGCGTTGACGGCTCCGGATACTTCTATCTCTCTTATTACGACAAGAGTATCACCTGCCCCGAGGTGTTTGACTTTGATGTCAGAACCTCCGCAAAAGAACTGGAAAAGCAGAAGATATTCCAGTACGATTACTGCCCGATAGCGGTAATATATCCCCTTATGGGCGAAAAAGAGCAGAAGTATGCCAACATTTTCACCGCAGATAAAGACTATCTTGTGGATAAAGTAGGCTTTATGACCGGCGAGACCGGCACTGAGGTAACTTATAAGGCGTATAAGCTGAAGAACGGTTACAAGTCTCCCGAGGACGGCGAGCTCGTTGCACAGGGCAAGGGTACATACACCTATTCCGGATATCATCAGTTCACACTATCCAAAAAGGTGGAGTTGGGCAAGGGCGAATCCATCTCCGTTGTTATGGAGCAGAAGATCGACGGTTCCTATATCATTCCCGCAAGCGTCAATTTCAGTGAAGCCATGTCCCCGGACAACTATGCGAAGACAGTTATCAACCGCGGTGAAAGCTTTGTCTTCACCTCTGACGACCCCGTATGGACTGATTGGTCGGAAAAGTCAAAGGATGCTGTTGCCGCGGTGCTTGGCGATGTTGCAGTGGTGGACAACTTCTCGATAAAGCTCATCGCTGAGGAGAACAACGCCGACACAAAGCTTGACAATGTGATCTCTGCGCTCCATAAGAGCGATGCCGATATGTACAAGCGCGAGACCATGACCGACTATTACGCGTATTATGCCAAGAAGGCAAAAACAGGCGCAGATCTGGATCATACCGTGGAGAATACCGACAAACTCCCGTCGAGCTTTGATCTGCGAGATGTCAACGGCAAATGCTATGTAAGCCCGGTGAAAGTCCAGAACCCGTGGCCGACCTGCTGGAGCTTCGGTGCGTGCGCGGCGGCAGAGATAAGCCTTGCTTACGCGTTCGATTATGACTATAATGATAAGGACGACCCGAGAGCAGCTGCTTTCGACCTGTCGGAAAAACATCTCGCTTGGTTTATGTATTATCCGCTCCCCGAGAATAACGAGAAATACCCGTCACAGGCGGGTGAGGGTCTTTATTCTCTGAACTACGATCCTTCCGCTGACAAGCAGGCAATGAGCGCCGCAGTTTACGGGCCCGGCGGATATATGGCTACCGCGACGACCCCGTTCTCGGCAGGCATAGGCCCCGTGCTTGAAAGCGATGTTCCGTATGAGGGCAAGGATGCGGAGCTGTACCCGAAGAGCGCAATGTTTATCACGATTGGCTTTGACGACAAGGGCATGATGGATTCCTCCACGATGCAGCAGATCGGCGGCGGAATGATGACCGACGAGCAGTTTGAAGCCGCGGTAAAGCGGTATGAGGAGCAGACAGGCTATAAATACTACGACTACGATACCGTGATGGGATATATGGTAACAGGTGCTCCCGAGCTTGCGGGGCAGACGATACTTGTAGCGATGCTCACTCCCGGCAACGGCGACTGGACGGTAGATGAACAGTACCGCTTCATGCACACGTTTGACCTCGTTGAGGGCGTGCTGCTGCCGACTCCCGCAAAGTCCGGCAAGAACGGCGAGTATATCTACGACGCAAACGGTACTGCCGCCATTAAGAATGAGCTTGTGAACGGCAGAGGCGTAACGATAGGCTTCAAGGCAGATCAGGCGCAGCCCGGACAGCAGATAGGTCCGGAGTCTTTCCTGAACTTTGTTGACGAAAACGGAAAGCCTGCCGAAAACAGAGAAACAGCAGCTATCTGGGCGCATTATACCTTCGACCGCAGCTATGATCCTTCGGACAAAAATTCCGTGAACCACAAGGAATTCGCCGTTACTCACGCAGTCTGCATAGTCGGTTATGACGACAACTTCCCGAAGGAATACTTCAACGACCCGAACGGTACCATCGGCGGCAACGGCGCATGGCTCGTGAAGAACAGCTGGGGCAGCACAGAGACAGCAGATCCCGCAAAGGGCACTATGCCCTGGGGCAATAACGGTACCGGTTATTTCTGGCTCTCTTACTACGATCAGAGCATCGAGATACCCGAAAGCTTTAAATTCGCGGACAACAAGCAAGAAGCCATGACGCTCACCAACATTGATATGTACGACCTCATGCCGCAGATCACCCGCGATCAGGTGGCGTATGAAGATGATGTGTACATGGCAAACATATTCACGGCGCAGAACAACTGCACGGTACGTTTTATCGGTATCGAGACGGTTGACGCCGACACGACAGTGAAGTACAGCATATACTTCCTTAACGAAGATCCTGAATCGCCGACCGACGGACATCTCGCTCTTGAGGCAGAGGTTACATTCCCCTATGCCGGCTACCACCGCATCGACCTCGGAAGATCAATGCAGCAGGCAAAGGGCAACAAGTATTCGATAGTCGCACAGGTAATATCGAACGGCTCCAATAAGATACTCTACAATCACGCAAAGGACGAGAACGGTCTCATGACGTTCATGGGCGCGGATCAGGCTCGTTGGGTAAACGCAGGCAACCCTGCGGAGACCTTCTCTCCCGATATCATGTACAGCAAGGGCATTGTGAACAAGGGCGAAAGCTTCATAGGCGTAAGCACGGGCAAGGGTTACGCGTGGTCCGACTGGGCTGACGTTACAAAGAAGCTCAAAAATCTCAATGCCAAAGACGGTATCGACGTGTTTACCTACGATAACTTCCCGATAAGAAGCTACCCCGAGACAGAGCTTTTCACTGCGGGTAACTTCATTCAGGATGAGCAGAGTTCTTACGCTGCCGGCGACGTGATAAAGGGAATACTTGTACTTACAAATAACAGCGATATCGACTTTGCCGCAGATAACGAGATCGAGCTCGTGCTGAACCTCGGCGAGATCGGCGAAAACAATTCCCGCGCAAAATTCAGCGGACTCAAAGCCGGAGAGACCCGTACCGTAGAATACAACTATACCGTGACCGATGCCGATGTCAAGGCGGGTAAAGTAGAAAGCTTCATCACGGTAAAGGTGAACGGCGAGGATATAGGCTATGACCCCGTATTCGACAATATACTCGGCTTTACCGTAGATCTTAAGAGCGGAGATGTCTCCGGAATATCCGACACAAACCCCGCTACCGGCACGGAAGACTTTGCAGGGATCGGAATGATCGCTGCGATCTCGCTTATAGGTGCATTCGCGTTCAGGAAACGCTGCAAATAAAAAGAAATCCATTTGTAAAGAAAGGAATAGTTTATGAAAACCAAAAGAATACTTATGGCAGGCGCTGCTCTGCTTGCAATTACAATGAGCATGACCGCCTGCGGACAGAACACGCCCGCCGCGACGACCACAGCGGCACAGGCTGAAACTACCACTACAACCGCGGCAGTGACCGAAAAGGCTGAAACGACCGCTGCCGACAGCGGTTCCTCCGAGACCGCCTATACTATCATTGTTCTTGATGAAGCGGGAAATCCTGTACAGGGTGCTGCGGTGCAGTTCTGCTCCGACGAACAGTGCCTCTTCCAGAAGACTGGCGCTGACGGTATTGCAACATTCACCGAGCCCGAGGGCAAGTACACAGTACATATGCTGAAGGTACCGGAGGGCTACGCGGAGGACAAAACGGAGTATGACGTTCCCGAGACCTACGGAACTGTTACTATCACGCTGAAGGCAGATAACGGCGGTGCCGCTGATACCGGTGCTGAAGAATCGTCGTCCTCCGATTCCCAATATGGTGTGATATATACTCCGGGAGCAGAAGTTGAAGGCTTAAAAGGCTGCTATGATGCACATGGCATGTTCTTGAACATGGATTCAAATCCGAGAACAGCAGTCTTTTCAGTTACGTACTATGGTTTTGAGCCGGAGTATCTGAACGAATATTTTGACTATTTACACGAATATACCACAGCTATGGGTTCAGGCAGTGAATTGCCTCCGGCTCCGCACGAAAGATGGGAATACGGTATGGCATTACAGGCACCGGTATTGCAGATAATAATAGTTGACGGCGACGGTGAGTTTGATCCGACTGCAGTTATCCCCGGTGTTGATCTGACACAGTTTACGCTCCTTGCGGAAAAAGGAAAAACAAAGTTCTACTTATACCCGCAGGAAATGGCAGGCGCCGGCATGGAAGACTCTTACAAAGAAGCAATGGGCGATTACTATGATGAATATGTAGCATTGAAGGCGAATTATGAAGCTTTCCTTGCCAACTGCACTTTCACCGAGGCGGAGCGTCCGAGAGATGAAGGCATGACTGCTTTGGAATCGCTGGTATTTGAGGGCACAGACCTTGACGGAAACAAAGTCAATACTGCCGATCTGTTCGCAGGTCACAAGGTAACAATGGTCAACTTCTGGGCTACATGGTGCAACCCCTGCATAGGCGAGCTCCCCGAGCTTGAAAGAATGTCCAAGGAATTTGAGAAGAAGGACTGTCAGATCATAGGTATCTGCATTGACGCTTATGAAGACAGCACGATCGCAACGGCTAAGGATATCATCGCAAATTCTGGCGTTGACTATACCAATCTCCGCGGCTGGGAGACGCTGCTTGACGAGATCCCGACTTCGGGCTATCCCACAACATATTACGTTGACAGCGAAGGCAAGATCATCGGTAACAGACTTACCGGTGCAGCTATTACGAAATATGAGAGTGAACTTGACAACGCGCTTTCGCTTGTCGGATAAAAAAGGAGTGCTCTGATTTGGACAAAAAAAGAGTTATATTGATGTCGGTGCAGTCGC
>CAMVDP010000038.1 GCA_947166275.1 uncultured Clostridia bacterium | reverse complement strand
TTCTCTATGAACATCAAGGATAAGGAGTTCATTATCCTCGTTGGTCCTTCCGGATGCGGTAAGTCCACAACTCTCCGTATGATCGCAGGTCTCGAAGAGATCTCCGAAGGCGAGCTCTTCATCGGCGACAGACTCGTAAATGACGTCGCTCCTAAAGACAGAGATATCGCGATGGTTTTCCAGAACTACGCTCTTTATCCGCATATGACCGTTTTTGAGAACATGGCATTCGGCCTTAAGCTCAGAAAGGTTCCGAAAGATGAGATCAAAAAGCTCGTTGAAGAAGCTGCAAAGGCTCTTGATATAGCTCACCTGCTCGACAGAAAGCCGAAGGCTCTCTCCGGTGGTCAGAGACAGCGTGTGGCTCTCGGTCGTGCAATAGTTCGTGACCCGCAGGTCTTCCTGCTTGACGAGCCTCTGTCAAACCTCGACGCAAAGCTGCGTGCACAGATGAGAACCGAGCTCTCCAAGCTCCATAAGAAACTGGGTACAACATTCATTTACGTAACCCATGACCAGATCGAGGCTATGACGATGGGTGACCGTATCGTCGTTATGAAGGACGGTTACATCCAGCAGATAGATTCTCCTCTCAACCTCTACGAGAACCCTGTAAACAAGTTCGTTGCAGGCTTCATCGGTACACCTCAGATGAACTTCATCGATGCCAAGCTCATTATGATGAACGGTAAGTTCACCGTTGAGTTCGGTTCCGAGGATACAAAGACCTCCAGAGGCAGAAAGTTCTATGTTGAGATCCCCACTACAAAGGCAGACACCGAGACCCTCAACTACTATGTTGACAAGGAAGTTACACTCGGTATCCGTCCCGAGAGCATCCACGACGAAGAGTCCTTCGTATCCGCCGCTACAACCGGTGTTATCGAGGCTAATGTAGATGTTACCGAAATGATGGGCGCAGAGACATACCTCTATCTCACATGTGAAGGCACACCGATCACAGCAAGAGTTTCTCCTCGCTGTGCAGCTCGTCCCCAGGACGTTGTTAAACTTGCCATCGATCCTACAAAGATCCACCTGTTCGATACAAACGACGAGCACGCTATCCTTTCATAAGCAGATCATTGAAACGCCGTACTGCTGTTGGCAGTGCGGCGTTTTTGCGTCTCACAGGCATCGCGACTTGTTTATCCCGGGAGCCAACTACGGGAAAATGTATGAAAAACAGTTGTAATTATTGTTTAATTGTGATATAATAAAACATAAGTTGATTTCACATAAAAAGGAGGTCGAGAGTTGGCTAATCTGACAGAAAAAGCTATCAAAGCGTCGGCACTGAAGCTGCTGAATGAAAAACCTATGAATCAGATAACAGTCAAAGACGTAGTCGAGGACTGCGGCATAAACCGGAATTCTTTTTACTACCACTTCCGCGATCTTCCCTCGCTCATTGAACAAATGGTTCTTGAACAGGCGGAAAATCTCATAGAGGATTATCCTTCGATAAACACGCTTGAGGATTGTCTCGATGCAGCAATAAGCTTCGCGATGAATAACCGCAAGGCAGCCATGCACATCTACAATTCCGTGAGCCGCGATATATACGAGCAGTATCTCTGGCGCGTGTGTGAGCATACGGTCACGACATACATAGATCACGTACTCGGCAGCTATAAGATCAGCGAATTTGACCGTGAGGTCATCATAAATTTCTATAAATGCGCGTGCTTCGGTCAGATACTCGACTGGCAGCGCGGCGGCATGAAAAGCGACGTAAAAAAACAGTTCCTTCGTCTGTGCGAGATAAAAAAAGGCTTCATCGAAGACATCATCTTGCGCTGCGCCGGAAGTGATAAATAATAATGAATAACAGAAAGGAAAGATAATATGGCAAAGTCACCCGCTTCAAAGAAGGGGCTCGAAAAACCCGTTACTCAAGAGGAGAAGAAGAAGGCACTCGATGCTGCACTTGCGCAGATAGAAAAACAGTTCGGCGCAGGCTCCGTCATGAGAATGGGCGAGACAAGCACGCTTAATGTCGAAGCTATCCCCACAGGCTCCATAGGTCTTGACATGGCACTCGGTGTCGGTGGTCTCCCGAAGGGACGTATCATCGAGATATTCGGACCCGAGTCCGGCGGTAAGACCACCGTTACGCTCCACGCGATAGCAGAAGCGCAGAAGCTCGGCGGTTACGCGGCGTTCATAGATGTTGAGCACGCGCTCGACCCGGTATATGCACGTGCTCTCGGTGTCGATGTGGATCAGCTCATCGTATCCCAGCCTGATACGGGCGAGCAGGCGCTCGATATCATGGAAGCCCTCGTTCGTTCGGGCGCGATAGATATCATAGTACTCGACTCCGTTGCCGCAATGGTCACAAAGGCTGAGATCGAAGGCGACATGGGCGACAGCTTCGTCGGCGTACAGGCGAGACTTATGTCCGGCGCGCTCAAGAAGCTCACCGCCGTTATTTCAAAGTCCAATACCGTGGCGATCTTCATAAACCAGATACGTGAGAAGATCGGTATAATGTTCGGCAATCCCGAGACCACTCCTGGCGGCCGCGCGCTCAAGTTCTACTCTTCCGTGCGCATAGAGGTCCGCAAGGGAGAGCCTATAAAGGACGGTGCCGATACCATAGGCAACCGCACGAAGTGCAAGGTCATCAAGAATAAGGTCGCGCCGCCGTTTAAGAACTGTGAGTTCGACATGATCTTCGGCCATGGCATCTCCCGCACCGGTGAAGTGCTCGACTATGCTGTGGAGCTCGATATAATCAAGAAGTCCGGCGCATGGTTCAGCTACAATGATATGCGTATCGGCCAGGGTCGTGAGAATACCAAGAAGTTCCTCGACGACAACCCCGAGGTCATGGCGGAGATCGAAGATAAGATCCGTGCGAGCGCAGAGAAGCTCGATTACGCGATGGCGGACGGCAGCGGCGATGACAGCGATGATGACGCGCCGGCTCCCGCAGCTCCGCCTGAATCTGCAGCAGATGAAGGTGCGGCATCCGCTCCCGCAGCGGAGAAGCCCAAGCGCGGCAAAGCAAAGAAGAGCAGTGTTATAGTGGCTGCCGATGACGATTTTGAGGAATTTGCCATCGATGACATCGACGGTAACTGATGACTGAACTCGAAAAAGCAAAACGCCGGGCTATGTACCTGCTAGGCGGCAGAGATTACGGCAGAAACGAGCTTATCGAGAAGCTCAAAAACAATTACAGCGAAGAGACCGCACTCACGGTCACGGAGCTTATGTGCGAGTATGGCTACGTAAATGATGAAAGGTATGCCGAAAAGCTCGCTCGGCAGTATATTATCGGGCGCAAGTACGGCAAGAACCGCGCGGCACAGATGATGAGACTGAAGCTGCTCGACCGGGAAACGATCGATGCGGCGCTCGAAAAATTCACAAAAGAGGATATTACCGCGGAAATAACGGAGCTTCTCCGTAAAAAGTACGCGGACAGGCTTTTTCTCGAAGGTATCGAGGGCAGAAAGGAAATGCAGAAGGTGATGGCTGCACTCGCAAGACGCGGGTACAGCTACACCGATATCAAGTCCGCTCTCGAAGCCGTAAGAGAAGACCTCGATGAAACGGAGGATTAACATCATGGCATTTTGTAAATCATGCGGAGGACAGATTCCCGACGGAGCAAACAACTGCCCCAACTGCGGCGCTCCTGTAGGCGACAGCGCAGCTTTCGGTGCACAGCAGCAGCAGTACCAGCAGCAACAGCAGCAAACTTATAACACCAACAGTAACGCGGATGCCACCGAGGCATTCCTCGGTAAGGATTATACAGCCCAATATGACCCTGCGGACATCAGCACGAACAAGGTCGTTTCAGGTTTTGCATATATCGCGATACTGTTCTGGCTCCCGCTTGTTGCAGCACAGGGCTCACCCTATGGCAAGTTCCACGCAAATCAGGGACTCATGCTTCTGCTCTTCGGCTTCGCAGTCAGCGTCGCAAGCGGTATACTTGGCTCCCTGTGGGCGATCCCGTTCGCAGGCTCGCTCTTCATAGTGCTCTCTCGTATAGTCGCATCCGCAGGCGGTCTTTGCGAGCTCGGTCTCCTTATCTACGGTATGGTCAACACCTTCGGCTACGGTAAAGCAGTCGAGCTTCCGCTCATCGGACGCATAAAGCTGATAAAGTAATTATGGAGAGTTTTGGGAGACACTCTCTCCCGAAAGAAAAAATAAACAGCAGACCCTTTGGACGAGTCTGCTGTATTATTTGTTATTGTACTGAAAAAACGAGTTAAGTAACGAAGCTGTCAGTTTTCACACGGGGCTTCGTTTTCTTTACAGCCATTACAATCTGCCATCGAACGCACCGCCGGAGCCACCGAGACCGGAGCCTGCCGCGGAGTAACCGGAAGCCTTTTTACGGTCGGCATTTACGGATTCGAGCTCGGTGCGGAGCTCTTTAACGCGGGCATCCACGCGGGCAGCCGCCTGTTTTTCCTTATCGGAGATAGAGATATAGGCGGAATGGAGTTTAATGGCGGCCTTATGTATTTCCCGGAGCTCGGGAGAGAGTCCGAGGGGAACATTAGCGCCGCGGAGCATACGATGAACGAGGTCATTTTCGCTGTCGGAGCACTCTGTACAGATATCATCGACATCTGCGCGAAGCTTACCCATAGCATCGATGAGCTGTGAACGTCGTGAAACGATTTCCTCAAGGGTCTCGTCGATATCGGAATTGATGATCTCGGTGGTGGCGGATCCATACATTTCGGTGACGCGGGTCATATCCTCAATGTCGGCGATCAGCTTTTTTTTGATATCATCTGTCATTAGCTCACATCCTTTACACCTTTGGCATAGCAGCCACCTGTGCGAATGCGTCTCTTAAGTCGGCGAACATAGGCAAGAGCTCCTTTATGATCGGAATGTCCTTTTTCATATTAGCTACGACGAGCTGGCGGTTGAAGTAATCATACAGTGCGTCGAGGTCTTTTGACATTGGTATCTTCATATCGAGCACGGAACGCAGGGCGTTCACTATATCCTGAGTCTTCTGCAGGGATTTATTAGCGCCGGCATAGTTTTTCCCTTCTATCGCTATGATAGCGAGATTCATCTGTTTTTCAGCCTCATCATAGAGTTTGACTACGATCTCCATTGGGGTAAGCGTCTGAAGAGACTGCTTTTTATATTCGGAATATGCGTTAGTCGACATTAAACTATACCTTCCTTTTTTCCTTGTAGGGTACAGCCGCACGGTTTTTGTCCGGTGCGGCTGTATTATTGATTTTCAAGCGCACTGATCAATTGATATTACTGTTGGAAGTAGGACATAAACGAAGTCTGCTGGCTGTTTATGGTACCGAGCAGCGACTCCATATTGGAGTACTTCTTCCACAGACGGTTCTGTTCGGTCTCATAGCGCTTGTTGAGTGCTGCGACCTGTGTCTTTGTACGCTTGATAGCGTTGTAGATCTCGTTGTCTTTTGCGGACGAACCGGTAGCAAGGCCGGCCTTTCTGATAAGGGAGCCTTTATCCTTACCGGTTGTGCCGATACCGCTGTCGAGAGCCGCGGAAAACTTCTTCATGATACCGTTCTCGCTGTCAGAGAAGAGCTTCTGGATATCATCGAGGTGGTTGGTTATCGCGTCATCGAGAGCCTTTTCATCAACGGCAGCGAATGTACCGTGCTTGTTATAGTCGCTCACGGTTTTGAGTCCCATAACGGAGAGTGAGAATACATTGCCGTCAAGTCCCTCAACGCTTCCCATGAGAGCGGAACGAAGTCCGGTCATAATGGAGGAAGTGATGTTGTCATGGTAGAGCAGGCCCTTCTTTGACTTCTCTTCCCACTTTTCTTCCTGCTTTTCGGTGAGGTCCAGATCTTCCTTATCCGCGTCGGTGAGGAAGTAGTAATCCTTTTCGGGCTTTTCATCGAGGTACTTGTAAACATCTTCGATAAGCTGGTTATAATCCTTGACGAAGTCCTTTATCAGATCCTTGATAGCGGAAGTATCCTTGCCTACTGAAACGGTGAATTCCTCGCCTACCTTTGCGGTGCTGGAGACTGTAAAGGTGGTGCCGTCAGCCTCTATCATATTGGAGTCGCTCTGGTAGCTCTTGCCGTTGATAGAGATCTCAAGGTTCTGACCGTCTTCCTTTGTGCCGCCGACGATACCGAGCGCAGCAAGGAGATTGCCGCCGTTGGTATCTTCAACATCGATCTTGCTGTTTACACCGTACTTGTTGGCAGTGATCGTAAACGCGTTGTCGAGTGACGAGTATGTCATCTTGACGCCTGCAGATGAAGCGTTGATCTTCTTCATCATGTCATTTACGGTGGTCTCACCGTCAAATGTGAAATCCTTGCCGTTTATCGTAAAGTTGTAGTTGCCGTTCTCGTCAGCAGTTGCGCCGATATCAGAGAGCTTGGTGGAGTTGGTTATCTGCGAGATGGAGGTCGTAGCGTCTGCGCCTGCGTTACCGAGAGCAGATGCGCTGTTTGCGCTGTTGTTTCCGATAGTTAAGGACGCATTGACATAGTTCTTGACCGGCGGGTCGCCCTCGTTAGCTCCGGGAGTTTCGGTGTATGCCTTGATGGTAGCCTTATTGGTAGCCTTGTCGTAGTTTACCTCGAACTTTGTACCGTCGATCTCAAGGTTTCCGATGCTGTTCTTGAGAGCGGACTCATTGAAGTGATCGAGGATATTTGCCTTTGACAGGTCGTAGGAAGCACCGGATTCGTTATATACAGACTCTTTGTACTGTCCGAACAGGTTGCTTTCCGATGCCTTCCAGGAATCCTTGTTGAGATGCCAGCTGTCAGATTCGAGCTTGTCGGTCTTCCAGTCAGCGAAGCTCTTCATGGGATCGGAAGCCTGTGCCGCGGTGAGCTCCGCGCTTGCTGTAGCGTCGCTCTGTGCCCATTCATATATACCCTGGGCAGTCTCACCCTCCGGAACACTTGCCTTATAGCTTTCGTAAGCTGCCTTTGATGTATCGGAGAGGTTGCTTGTCGCGTAGTTGTTCTGATAGGACTTGTAGCCGTCGTTGTAGTAATCGGCATCATAATCAGTCTCGCCGTCACCGGTACCTTCGTACTTATGCTCAAGCTTTGTTAGCTTTTCGGATTGTTCGGTGGTGAGGCTTGCGTTTTTCAGGTAAGCGTAAGCGCTCTTCATTGCGGGCTGTGCGTCCTCGATAGCCTTCTTATAGCTGTCGTTGTCCTGTGCCCACTCGTAGATGCCCTTGGCGGTCTCACCGGGATGACTTGTCTCATACTCCGACTTGTAAGTATCGTATGCGCTTACGGCATCGGATGAAAGTGCGCTTCTTGCGAAGGAGTCCTTATACTCGGTATATGCCGTTTTAAGGGTCTCATCACTTTCAGCCCACTTGCTGATACGGGTGTCCTTGTCAGCTGCGAGAGCGTCGGTATACAGCGAGTTTACCTTTGTATCCCATGTTCCGTCAGCTTCTGCGGCAGCCTTGTATGCCTTGAAAGCGTCGTATCTTACGGACTCTTTATAGTCGTCGGCTACCTGCTTATAGATCATAGCAGCATCGTTTATCTCGGCCTCGATAGCATACGCCTTCTGCTGAACTTCCTCATCGGAAGCGCTCTCGCCAAGCTCGGTCCTTGCGAGCCCCTTGGCATAGTCGCTTATATCAAGAGACGTATCGACCTTACCGGTGGTGGTGTTTATCATGCCGGAGCCGATAGCTTTGTCAAAATACGTCGACTCTATTGTCTGGAACGAGGTGCTTACGGTCTTGTCGCCGATCTGGAACGAAACCGTGTTGTTACCGCTCTTGACGTTGGAGAGGTCGAGGGTATTGTCGGTCTTCATCGAGCCCACGCCGGACATAGTGATGCCCTTGCCTGCGCGGGATACGATCTGTCCGTCGCTTTCGACATAGACCATACCTTTGTTTCCGGAATCGCCGACGGAAGCATTGCTCTCACCGAACTCTTCCTCAAGCTTGTCATTGATGCTGTTTATTGTAGCTTCGGAAGTTGCGCCCGCGGTGAAACGGATGGTCTTTTCGGTATCGCCGACCGTAATGGTCATACCGTACTCCTTGCCCGATTCGAGCGAGGAAAGATCGATCTTGGCGTTGCCGCTTATGGACTTACCGGTGAGCTTTGCCTGCTTTGCGGTCTTGTTCACGGTGACCTTGTAATCGCCGGGATTGGAGTTTATGGTCGTTGCAACGGAGATACCCGAAGCGAGGGTCTCATTGTTGCCCGCATCGTACACTTTCGAAGCGTACTTGTTCCATATCGAAGCACCGGCGAGGTAGGAATCCTTGTTCAGAATATCGAAGTACTTGTTCTTGATGTTCTGCATC
Source organism: uncultured Clostridia bacterium (assembly GCA_947166275.1). Taxonomy (GTDB): domain Bacteria; phylum Bacillota; class Clostridia; order Oscillospirales; family Ruminococcaceae; genus Ruminiclostridium_E. The sequence continues at coordinate 5,577 of CAMVDP010000038.1, read as the reverse complement.
TTGGATATGATATCGCGGTAAGCTTCCTGGGTAGCTTCGTATTTGAGGACGTTACGTTCCTGTTTTGTGGCTTTGAGTTTGGTGTTCGCAGTAAGAGCGTTTATAATGGACTCGGTATCGAGACCGGAGTTCATGCCGCTCATTCTGATCATATCATTTGCCATAGCAGATCAAATCCTTTCTTTGATTTCGGCGTAAAGCCGTACCCTCCGATCCGTCGGAGAGCATGTTCCTTACTGCTCGTCCTTCTTGTTGAGCAGTGCGGCGAGCGCATCCTTGGAAACTGCCTGCGAAGAATCGAGGTTAGTCTCCTGCGCGTGCTTGAGTTCATTTCGTATTATTTTTATGTCCTTTGGAGCCGAGATACCAAGCTTTACTCTGTCTTTTGCGACTTCGAGCACAGTGATCTCGATGTTATCGGCTATAATAACGCTCTCTTCGGCTTTTCTTGTAACTACGAGCATTATTTCACCTCCCGCTGGTCATATACGGGCATTCTGAACGGATAATCGAGGGGCAGAATGACTTGTAAAGCTTTTCGTGCAGCCTTGTTGATAACGATAGGCGACTTCATGTTGACTGTGGTATGCTTGTAATCTGCGGGAACCTTTGCTATAACGAGGGCGGTAGCGTTGTCATCCGGACCGAGTCCGAGCAGCGAGCGCTCGTTATCTGCGAGAACGACGGTAAATCCGCCGTCTATGAGTACCGGATTGAATACGATAAAGCAAAGTGCCGGGTCGTCCAGCGACTGGAGCCACATTGGGTATACACCTTCGCCGAGCGGCGAGAGAAGTGCGAACTTCTTGTTTTCCTCGAACGCGTAAAGTCCGTTCGGGAAATCATATACATCCTCTTCGTTTACTTCAATAGTCCCAAAATCCCGTGTTTCAATATTCAGCATATTCGTTTTCCTTTCGTTGTCATATCATTTTGCGGTTACCCGCGGACATCTACTTTAGGAACATAGTTCGGATCCGACTGAGGCGGAACATATATCGGGTCGCCGAGGTATTCTATCTCGACTCTGTTTCGCTGGGTCATAGTGAACTCGACCTTGCCGGGTATGAACTCAAGCGGCACTATGCCGGCGTTTTCCCAGTCAATGTTAACATCGCCCGCATCATAGTTGATGTTGAGCACGCCGTCCTCGAAGGTCACATCTGCGCCTTCCTTGGGAAGGAAGTCCATAATGGTCTGTATGGTCTGTCCTGCTTTGTTGTTCTGTGCGGCGATCTCTGCGGGTGAAACTCCCCGTACAAGCTGATCGCCCTCATTGACAATCTTTGCTGTTGCTTCGAACGCTACGGAAATGCCGTCGTTAGCGTTTCTCTTAACGAAATCGGAATTGTTGTAGTTGCCATAGCCCATGCTTGAACGGGCAGCGTAGGTGTCGATCTTGATCTTCGGCGGCTCTGAATGTATCTGGAGATCGCCCTGTTCAGTCTTGATGTTCATTTTGAGAGCTTTGTCCGGGTTATTGATTTTCGGATTTGTAAGCTCGCCCCTTCTTATGTTCATCTCGACTTTGATCGGTATTGTCGTGATGCTTAAGAGATTGTTGTCAACCATCGCTAATCAGCTCCTTTCATATAATAGTATCAGTGGATATAGTCGAATATTGTCTGTGAAAGCACCGACGAACCCATCTGAAGGGATGCGTTATATACGGATTCGAGCACCTTCCAGCGTGTTATCTCGCTCGGAAGGTCGGTGGACTCTACATCGTTCTGTTTGCTCTTCATGTTGATCATTATATTGTCGAGTCTGTCCTCGCTGAACTCGATGAACTTTGAGTTGGTACCGAGGTCTGCGATCGCTATGGAGAGATTTGACTGTGCAGCGTAAAGCAGGTCAGCATATCTCGCGACCATCTGCTGGTCACCCTGTCTTAAGTATTTTGCCGAGTCGAGGATGAGCTGCATGATGTTGTTGGCATAGCCGTCGACCTCTGTGAAGTCGAACTTTGCACCGTGTTCGTCCGCGTTTTCAATAACTATCATGTAATCCTTGTTCGGGCTTACGAGAGTACCGGTCTCGGTGATGTACGGCGCTTCGGGAACACCGAAAGCTCCGGATGCCGCGATACCGTTGTTGGTCTCTTTCGCTGTAGCTTCCGCGTCACCGGGTGTCACGTTTAAAACGACTCTCTTGCCGTTTACGTTTACCGCGTAAGCATACTGTGTCGGATCGGCGCTGCCGACGAGATTATCGACATCGATATGATCCTTTGAGAACGGATCGCTCTCATCGCGCTCGACGATCGGTACATCTGCGAAATCATATCCGTTCTTTACTTCTGCGGCATGCTTTCCGGATTCGTCCATGATAAGTCCGTTTGCGTATACAAGGAACTTCTTTTCTCCGAACTCGGCTTCGAGAGCTGCCGAAAGGCTGTTCACGCTGTCTGTTACGTTATCGCCGCCCTGGAAATCGACGTACTTTGTTCTGCCGTTCATTGTTACCTGGAGAGAATAGTACTCGTTTGAAGTCATTGAGCTGAAATCGATAGCTCCGGTGACGGGATCGAGCGACGCGTTTTTATATGTATAGATATCGTTGTATTGTATATAATCGAACTGACCGTATTTATCCTTGGCGGGATCGGTATCGGTATGTGTGGGAACGAGCTCCGCGGTCTCCTGGAACGCTTCTTTGAGCGCGTCGTTTATCGTTTCGATGAGCTTTGTGTTGTCATCGCCGGGAGCCCTCTGGAAATCAACTGTTCTTTGCCTGCCGCCCATAGAGATATTCATTTTGTAGGGATATCCTGTAAGAATGGAGTTCAGGTCTATCGACGCGGTCTTGTGTGTCATTCCGCAGCCGGTGCACTGTGCGCCGTTGAAGGTTATCGGAAGTGCGGACTGGTCATCGATACGGTCGGTGTTCTTGTTGGTCACCATGCCGATACCGATATCGAGGTAGGAAGTACCGCTGTACGGGAACGCGTTGAAATCGTTGGTAGAGTTTATCGCGACACCGTTGTACGTGATGTATTTGTAATTGTCGGAGCCTTCGATCTTGAAAGCGGGCGTTTCATTGTTAAGACCGCCGAATATCTTTCTGTCAGCGATATCGACATTGAGCGACTGCACCATTTCCTCCGCGTAGTTGTCGACAGAAAGCGCGATAATATTGAGGTCGTCCTGGTTACGTGTGCCGTGAGCGCCCTCAACGAGCTTCTCGTAGGTCATGGCGAGTATCTCGGACAGTGACATGAGCGACTGCTCCGCGTTGGTGTATATCGAGTCTGCGGTCTTGAGGTTATCCTGATAGGTCTCGACCTCTGCCATGGACTTTCTCACACGGAGAGCCCTGGCTGCGTCAATGGGGTTCTCGCTTGCGCGGTCGAACTTTCTTCCCGAGTATATCTTCTTTTCCGAATTGTACTTATCCGTATAGTTAGTCTCATACCTGCTGAGGTAATTTCTTCGGATAGTATCTCCTGCTATTCTCATTGGAAACCCTCCTTACGAATTACAGACCAACTCTGCCGGTGTTGTTGATCAGGCGGTCAAGCGCGTCATCCAGCGCGGTCATAAGTCTTGCGCTCGCGTTGTACCAGTTCTGATATGTAAGCATGTTGATGCCCTCTTCCGTCTCGGAAACGCCGGACACCTGATCTCTGCTGTCGAGCAGAGCGTTCGATGTAGCGTACGCTGCTTCATATCTGCTGTTATGGAAATCTATATTCTGGCTTATACGGTTGCTTATGAACAGGAGATAGCCGTAGCAGGTACCCTCATAATCACCTCTGCTGCCGAATTCGAGGCTCTTGTTGTTTATCTGCTCCACGATTTGGTTTATGTGGTTGCCGTCCAGCGACAGTTTCCATACGCCGGTGCTCTCGTCCTGCACCTCGCCTATCATGGTAGCGTTCTTCATCCACGATTCCGCGATATGGATATTGCTTATTGTCATATCGAGGTCTTCGTATTCCGCGAGCCTGTTGCCGTTTCTGTCGAGAGTATCGTACTCCTTTGTGCAGAACAGGAGGCGGTCGGCGTCGATGATCTTGCCTTCTTCATCGACTGCGCCGTTGAAGTAGTTCATATAGTTACCGAAGGTGTGTGCGAAAGCGCTCATTGCCGACTCATAGTACGGGATGCCATAAGCGTCGTTCTGATAGCCGGTCGCGTATACGCCGTTGCCGTTGAGCAGATCCACATAAGCCTTGAGCTCGCCGCCCTGGAATTTAGCCTCATCTCCGGATGTCCAGCGAAGGACAGCGGAGTTGTATGCCGCATAGTTGCGGAGCAGCTCGGACGAGAACTCGCCGTCTATCTTGTCGCTGCCCTTCATATAAAGGCGCTCGAACTTTTCGCCGTTGATGATCTCGACACCGTTCATGGAGATCCTTACGGAGCCGTCGGGGTTGTCATGCACCTCGATATTGCCCTTATATGAAAGCTCATCGATAAGAAGATTTCTTTCGTCGAGCATTTCGTTGGGGCCGTAGGAGCCGGTCACGGATTCGTTGGGTCCGAGCTTTCCGAGTGCCATAGCCGCATACTCATTGACGATAGCCTTGTTGAAATTCGCGATACGCTCTATTATTTTATTGGTATCTTCAACCGTGGCTTCGAGTGATTCAAGGTTAGTCTCCTTGATATCCTCGAGGTCTGCGTAGTAGGAGTGGAGGAGGTTCGTCATGCTGAACGCTTCGTTTCTTACTATGCTTGCCAGCTCTTCGTTATCCGGCTGTTCTGCGTAGTTCGACAGAGCCTTTTTAAAGGTATCGAGCTTTGCTGTGAGACCGTCGGTGGTAATATTATCGAGAACGTTTTCGACCTCTTTGAGTATATCGCACTTGGTGCTGTTCTCGGCTACTGCGGGGGTGGACTCGCGGTATCTCTTGTCTATGTACGGGTCACGTATCTGGTCAACGCCGATACCGATGGCACCCTGTCCCGCGAGCGCCATTCTTGACGTTCTGGACTGCCAGTAGCTGTACTTATTGAGGTAGCTTGCGCCGATATCTATATTCTGTCTTGTATACCCCTCGACCTTTGAGTTCGAGAGGTTGCTTCCTGTTATATCGAGAGCTTTCTGAGAAAGCTGGATCGTTCGCTTGGACACTTCAAGTCCGAGGAATGTTGGACGCATGGTATATCAATCCTTCCTTAACTGCGTCTTTGCACCGCCCTATACAGCGGAGCACCGCGTCCTTGCAGCGCTTTGCAAAGCTTCACCGGGGCTTCCTGCTCCGGTGCCGTTTTCAGACGTTTCCGAAGAAACCGCCCGAGGTATTGTGTTTTGTCACCTTTACGCCCTTGCCGGTATAGGTGGACGAGGTGGAATGCGTGCGGTTGATGAGCTTTTCCTGTACGGAGAGCTTACGCTCGATGATATCTATGATATCGGCGTTTGTCGATTTTATGAACTCGACATGCTTCTCCATGGCGGAGCACTCAAGGTTGAGCTTGTTTCTGAGCTCTTCCGGGCACTCCTCAATAAGCTCCTTTGCCTTCTTGCCGGATATTCCGAGCTTCTGGAAAAGGGCGAGCCGCTTTGCTTCGAGGTCATTGCCTTCCATGATGAACTTCTGCTCGGTCGTAAGCGAGTCGAGCAGCCATG
>CAMVDP010000037.1 GCA_947166275.1 uncultured Clostridia bacterium | reverse complement strand
GCATCGGCGTTTCTTCGCCCAGTGCGTTATCATGACCGAGTGCGCCGTGCGCTATTATCTTTCCTTTGTGGGATATGCAGTAAGCCGCGCCGTGCACGAGCCTGCGGTCTATCATATTCTGCAGGCGCTGGTTGAGCTTGTCTATCCTGCTCTCGTCATATCCTGTTTCGATGGGTTTACAGTCTGTTTTTCCGATGATCAAAGCCATAACGGTACCTCCTGCCAAAAGCGTACTTACATGATCTGATACAGGCTTTCGCCTGACATTGATTATACCACATATGACGGCAAAATACAATAGTTTTGGCATTTTTTGGCATGCCGCTTACAGTACGCGCAGAATAAAGCAACACAAACGACAGCGCCCGCAGAGATACATCTTTGCGGGCGCTGTATCTATCCCGTCACTTTCTTACAAATCTGAAAACGTTGCCTTTATCCTCGCTGCTCATGTTTTCGATGTACTCACGGTACATCTCCGTGACATCGTCCGATCTGCCGCTGCTGCGGAGATCATCGAGCAGCTGCGCGGCTTCGTTCCTTCTGCCGAGGTGGAACAGCCTTACCGCTTCCTTGAAGTCCTCCTTGTTCGCGGTACGCTTCGCGCGCTCCTCATCTCCGAGACAGTCAAGCACCTCGTAAAGCGCGTTCACATCGTTCACGCCCGCCACCTGCACCATTCCGACATACCGCTTGTTCAGGCTGTCGGGATCCTTCATGCGGTCCACGGTGTCCTTCGAAATGAGCATCGCGGTATGATACGCCTTGGTAAGCGATTCAAGACGCGAACTGATGTTCACGGTATCGGAGATGACAGTACCCGAAAGGCGCTCGTCTTCACCCACTATACCGATCCTCGCCATGCCCGTGTGTATGCCGATGCCGATGTTGATATCACGGACATTGAGCTTATGCGCAGTCTCCGGCTGTATCACGATATCGTGATACAGCCGTATACCCGCCTGTACCGCGGCATCGGGCGACTCAAACAATGCCATTACTGCGTCTCCGATGTATTTGTCCACAAATCCGCCGTACTCTCTTATGATCGGGCCGGCTATGCCATAGATGACATTTACGAACTCGAAGTTTTCCTTCGCCGTGAGCATTTCGGAGTTGATCGAAAACGAGCGTATGTCGCAGAACAGCACTGTGAACTCGCGGCTTTCCGCGTCTCCGAGCGCAAGATCCGTTATCTTCTCCTTGCCAAGCAGCTCACAGAATTTTTCGGGCACGAATTTGTAGTAGAACTGTTCGTTTTTGTCCTTTTCGTCGAAGATGACCTCAAGATTTGACGCCATTGTATTCACCTGACAACAGATCTCACCGAGCTCATCTCCCGAACGGTTATTTATCCTCGCGGAAAGATCACCGTCCGCGATCTTTATAACAGTCTTCGTCGCTTTTCTTATCCGCAGCGAAAGCACTGCCGAGATGACCGAGATAAGCACTACAAGTATCACCATATACGGCGCTATTGCCTGCAGGATTATGCTTATCAGCGTGAGCTGCGTTCCCTGAAGCGAGAATTCATCCGTACTCAATATGAGGTAAGCGGATATCTCATCGTCGGAAGTATACACCGGAGCAACAGCGATTATCACATCTGCTCCGTACTTCGGAAGAATGTAGTTCCTGTCGTTGTCCTCAAGCGTGATATTGAATACGCTGACATCCGAGGTCTCATCAGAAATGTATTCTTCCAGCTGTGACAGATCAATGTCCTCATCCGCATCCGCAAACGGTACAGCTATCCTGCGCGAGTCAGCGACGATCATGGCTTCGCCATTATCGTCCGGCGCACACAGCCGCAGATCATATACATCGCTCCAGTATTCCATATTACCGTCAAGGGTCTTAAGGAGCGTATCGCGCAGCTCGTTATACTGACTTATATCCCATTCCCCGCCGTCCGTCATTTCCGCGATAAGATCGCCGTCAATGAAGCCCGCGGTTATGTCGCAGATCGCTATCGCGGCATTATCCTGCTGTTCGACATACGCTTCGACTATCTGCGCACCAGCCTGTTCACAGACAAGCACACATATCACTAACATAGTCGGTACAGTGAGCAGCAGCTGCTTTGTCAGCAGAGTTTTCTTCACAAAAACGAAATATACTATCAGCAGGATCAGAGAGATCAGCAGGAATACCGATGAAAGCTCCGACAGCCCGGTCATGAACGCGTTTATGAATGGCATCTCAAAAGCCGTATCCACCACGCTCAATGTGCTCCCGTCATATACTGCGATACGGTCATCGAGATTAAGATATATCTTTCCTGCCGCCGCTTTCAGCTGCTTTATCCCAAGCCCCTCTTCTCCGAGCTGAATGGTCTCTGCGACAGGCGTAAGTTCAGAGTTCTCAAGCAGATACAGGGTATCATTCATCACTCCCGCGGTCACATAAAGCTTTCCGTCAAGCTCCGCGGCAGCCTTGATGTGGCAGCTGTTGACGCAGTCCGAGATATCCGTGACAGCGCTGAACACGAGCTCGCGCTCACTGGCGTCAAATCCGGTGCGGTAAACGCTCCCGTCGCTCATCGCAAGCAGGAAACCATTATCGAGCGCGAAAACTCTGCCTACAAACGTACCTTCCTCCGGCAGAAAGCTGCCGGTAAGAGTCTGTACGCCTTCAGTGCCGCTGATGCTGTAGAACTTTGCCCCTGACATATCCGAATACGCAAAGCGAAGCATACCGTTCCCGTACGAGAAAGCAGACAGTCTCGGCTCGCGGGTGGGCGGATCGTCAAGCTCCGAGTATCCGAGCCCGCCAAACATCGCGACGCTTCTGCCGTCCGACGATATCTTCAGTATACCGTCCGAGATGACCGCTGCATTGTTTTCCGTCCACCTCACATAGTGAAGCCACGTATCGCAGTCGTCACCGCCTATAACATCGAACCTCGAATAACCTCCGCAATAATCCGCCAGCACACCCCCGTCCACCATATAGGCAAGCTTTCCGGAGGCAATATCCGCGTTGCCGATAAAGCCATACCCGGAGCCGATCTTTACGTTGAGCGCCATACGACCCTCGTCCGTAACATCGAAGTATCTTATGCTGCCTGAACCGATATGGCCGTCGTATTTGTATCCTGTCAGCGGCTGATACAGACAAACCCCCGAAAAGCCGCTGACAGAAGTCATTATCACAGACACAAGAAAGAAAGCCAGCATCAGGTATGGCTTGCGAAGTATCGAAACTATCTTCTTCATCATAACAATAAACACCACGTAACCGGTATCGCTTATAAAACCGCAGATATCCGCTGTAACGAGACCGCAGTAACGATCCGCTTCGGCGAGACAGTCGCTGTATCCGATCGTGCGATCCCGAAATATATACATTACCGTCGTTTTTTGGAGACGGTATTATTTTCCGTTTAAAGAAGCCCCACAGCTCAAAGCCATGGGGCAAGCAAAGAGGAAATATGAAGAATTTGATCCTACCGATCCAAATTATTCTTCGTATGATTCGCCGTCATCCTCGTAGTATTCCTCGCCGCCCTCTTCGGAGCCAGCATCTTCGGAACCGGCAACTTCGGAGCCGCCTTCTTCAGCGCTGCCCTGAGCCGCAGCTGCCACCTTAGCGTACTCACCTGCAAGGTCATAAGCACCCTTTACAAGAACATAGCTATAAGTGTTTGTGCCGTCGGTTACTGTGTAATTGAGTGTCTGATCAGCATCCTTGTACTCGAAACCGAAGACTACGCCGCTTATAGTTGACTCAATACCGTTCGCTCTTACAGTAACATCACCGCAGTCGTTAATTACGGTTCCGTCAGGACCGATCGCGCCAACTGTGAGTGTCTTGTCTGTGATGTTGTAAGCCTTCTGTGCAAACACTTCAGCAACTCCGTTTGCAGCTGCGAAATCAGCTACGGACTGACCGTTGATCGTGCTTAAATGCCAATCACCCTTGATCTTGTTCATGTCTACACCACAGGATGCGATGCTGAGTACCATTGCCGCTACGAGCATTACTGCTGCCATTACCTTGACCATTCTTTTCATTGTTTGTTTCTCCTTTTGTTTGATTGTTTTTATTCAAAACAGCCTTTTGCTGCTTTGTTACGATCATTGTCACAGGGCGAGAAGCGATCTCTTCTTCGCATCAAACTCTTCCTGTGTGAGAGCGCCCATATCGAGCAGCTCCTTGAGCTTCTTTATCTGATCCGTGGCATCAGCTGCCGTGGGAGCCGCCTGCGCCTGTACTTTTGCCTGCACACGGCTGCCGGACTTATATTCGCTGATACACTGACAGAGATCGTTTGCGCACATATATGCCTTCTCTATCTCGGTTTTATTGAGCGTCCAGCTCGGAAGCATGTCAAGACTTACTTTTTTAGCGTTGAACGGATTGGGGCCGAAGCTTATCTCGAACCTCATTCCGGTCACCTTGCATCCCATCGGGCATCTCGGCATCTTGGGATAACGCGAGCAGAAATCGTCGGACTGCAGGAAGCTGAGAATGTACATAAGACCGGAGTCGTTCTTTCTCTCCTCCTCCGACAGCGCGGAAGTTTTCAGATCGACATTGCAGCTCGTTATCTGATCGAAGCTGAAAATGTCGGGATCCTTATCCGTAAGCAGAGCAAACCAGCCATGCGTATCGTCCACCGCCATTATCGGGTGAGAACTGTCAACATCGATCCTGCGGGAAGTTACAAACTCGCTTCTGTATCGTGCGTTGTTCTCTTCCTTCAGACGTATCTGAACCTTTACTCCTTCAAGCGTGAGCGAGCCGATACTGTCTACGTTGGAGCTCATCCTGTTCCGGCAGTCGCCGCAGATGAACTCGCCGCCCGAAAGGCTGTAACGTGTGAGAAGTCCTGCTTTTCCGCCGCATAACACACATTCTTTCCTGGAAAACAATCCCATTTGTGTTCCTCCTGTTATGATAAACCGAAACAGTTAAAACAGTAGAAATTATCGGTGTCATAAACGTCGCCGCTGCTCACCGCACTTATATCTGCTGACCTTCGGATCCGAACGCCGTCGTTGTTTCCGCCTGATGTGGTCGTATTATCAGTTTTCAGCCCGCCGCGGTCATTGTCTTTTTATCGGCTCTGTCTCTCCGGTCTTTATCCGTCTGTCAGACGAACTCAACTGTGAGCCGCGCCTGCTGCCGAGTATAGTTTTTACAGCAGCTTCGAGCTGTGACGAAGACGCTGCGCCTTCGTAGAATACTTCAAGCTCACCTTGAGCGGTGATTGCCGCAGTAACAGGGATCCCATCGCCGAAGTATCTTGATGAACTGTAGTCATTATCGTAGTATACCGGGAATGTGTAGCCGTTCCTCTTGACATACGAGGAAACGCTTTCACCGTCGCAGTTGAGCATTATGAACTGCACCTGACTGCCGTATTTCTCATAGAGATCTTCGAATGACGGCAGCTCGTTGACGCAGTACCCGCACCATGTCGCCCAGACATTTATTATAACGGGCTTCCCCGCGAAGTCGGAAAGCATCATTCTCTTCCCGTTCTCGTCATATATCGCAAAATCGTAGGTATTCCATGTCGGTGCCGCCGCAGCAGCTGTCGGTGTCGTTGTAGTTGCTGCTGTCGTTGCTGCTGCCGTCGTAACGGCTTCGGATATCGCACTGACGCCAACGCCTGCGACTACCTGTACTTCGCCGACGATGCCGGTCTCTGAAAAGAAACCGCCGTCCTTTTCGAGCGATGCCACTTTGAATATGTAAGTCTTTCCCTCTTCGAGACCTTTCACTGTGTAATCCGTGTCCAGCGTTCTCACCAACGAATGACAGCTGCCGCCGGTCTCATCACACATATATACTCTGTAAGCATCCGCACCGCTGACTTTGTTCCACTTTAGCAGCACATTGTTACCGTTGAGCTCCGCTGTCAGATCGCCTGCCGCAGCAGTTGCCGAGGTCGGCACAGCAGTTGTTTCAGGCGGCACAGTTTCAGATGCTGTCGTGGTAGACTCCGCATGCTCTGTTGTCGTCGATGCCGGGACGGATGTTTCCGCGGGCTCGGTGTCCTGCTGTCCGTCATCCGCGATATCGAATCGCAAAACATATTCCTCGCTGTCGTTATCCGCAGTGATGCTTACATCATCAGCAAGCACATATCCGTCCGGATACGACATCACGCTGACCTCACACTTTCCGTTCACTGCGGGATACACCACGCAGCCGTCAGTATCGGTGACCGCAAGCGTGCTTATCGAGTCGGAAACTATCTTCAGCGAAACGCCTTCCACGGGGAAAGAGTTGTTGTCAATACAGAGAAATCTGTACGCCCCCACAGAAGAACCCGCGTGTTCATCATCGTCAGACAGCAGATCTATCAGCCATGACGCTCCGTCATTATCTCCGTCAGTCTTGTCATCACTCTTGTCTATAACAACGATACAGGAGGACAGCATGGCGATCACTGCCGCAAGGCTAATGAAGGAAATAAGCTGCTTCTTCATAACGTGTCTCCTTCGTCTCCGTTTGCTCAACACATGAATTATACTCCATCTGCATGAGATAGTCAACAACGGAAAATGCTCCGATGCAAAGCATTTTTCGTACTTGACAGCACAAACATTTGTCGTTCTCATACAAAATTTCGGAAAGTTTCGCTTTATAAAATACAGCACTTTGCACATATTTTTCGTCATTATGCCCATTTTTTCTCCGTGGGCGCAGTTGACATATCTTCGCTTTTACATTATAATAAGGTAAGAAAAACGTGTCCCGATACGGAGATGATACAATGACAGAGCTGAAGATCGCAGTCTGCGAGGACGATGACATGGAGTACAAAAGGCTCGTAAGACTGCTTGACGACAGCCGCATACCATACGAGCACGATCGCTTCACAGACGGCTCCGGGCTTGTTGCCGGATACTATAAAGGCCAGTACGACCTGCTGCTCGTAGATATATACATGAGCGGCATGAACGGGCTCGACACCATGGCGGAGATACGAAAGCTCGACCCCGACGTTCCCGCCGCTTTCCTGACAACGAGCCCTGACCACGCGCTTGACGGGTACAAATACCATGTTGACCGCTACATAATCAAGCCGATCGACCCGCAGGAGCTGTTTGACCTGCTGAAAAAGGCAGCACAGACAAAAGTCTCCGCTCCGACGATAGATATCACATACGGCGGCAAAGAGACCCGCATACCTCTTGCGAACATACGCTACGTTGAGGCTAACGGTCACAACGCACTGCTGTACCTTACCGGTGGTCAGACAGTAAAAGCCTCCGCAAAGCTGAGCGAGCTTGCCTCGCTGCTCCCGGATCCGCCTTTCTGCGCCTGCCACAAAAGCTACATAGTGAACTTTGAGTACGTGTCGTTTCTGAACACCGAGCTCAACGTGTTCGAGATGAATGAGGGCGGCACAGTGCATATTCGCCGCGAAAGCGTCGGTAAGACCGGCAAGGCCTACCGGAGCTATATGTTCGCACTTGCGAGAAAAGGGGATCTGTGATACTATGCCCGAAAAGATAAGAAAGGCGTTTTCATACGCTGTTACCGCGACAATAATGGTGTCGGCGCTGCTTCTGCTCGTCAACTCGCTGCGGTATTTCTTCGAGCAGGAGACTGTCACCGAGGTAAGATACGCCGATGTGTCATATAACGACACAAAGGACGAATACTTACTGCCGCTCACGCTGAACGGCATCGAGAGCGGCACGGAAGTGACTGTGAGCTTCAGTATACCCGCAGACTCGAAAAAAACGCTGTTCTTCGGAACAGTCTACGCGCCGCTGCGCATCTTCGCAAACGGTGAGATGATATACGAATACGGGCACATCGGAAAGTTCCCATCGTTCCTGCTCGACCCTCCGACACAGTACGACTCTGTAGAACTCCCGGACGGGGCCACCGACATCGACATGATATATACCTCACCGAACGAGCGCTCCACGCTTTCGGTGCACTCGCCTATAATCGGCGAACAAACCGCAATACGTCAGCGTCTGATACGCAGCAACGGCATCTCATTCATGCTGTCGGTGCTGTTTCTTGTGTTCGGTCTGACACTCGCGGCAGGATCTCTGTTACTCGTGCACACCGGTATGCCGTGGCGGGCGCTGTTCTACCCCGGCATTTTCGCGATATGCGCGGGAGCGTGGCAGTTCGGCGAGAACACGCTCTCGGTATATATTTTCCAGAACCCCACGCTTATGTACTGCATGGATTTCATGGGACTGTTCCTGCTTGCGATACCGCTGTATAAAATGGGTATGCTGTACCTCAACTGCGAGAACAGTAAGCTGCTGAACACCGTGCTGTACGTGCTCGAAGCTGCCGCCGCAGGAGCGATATTCCTCCAGGTGACCGGGCTCGTCTCGTTTCACCGCAGCCTGTTCTTCTTCCATTTCCTGCTCCCGACAAGCATATTGATATTGAGCGGCTTCTCGCTCTACAAGGCTCTGCATGACAAAGACTCCAACGCAAGACGGTTCTTCATTCCGTTCCTCGTGCTCACGCTGTCAGCGCTGCTTGAGCTTATGAACTACTACGTCCGCTTTCTCCCGGACTACTCGGTCATCTTCCAGGCAGGCTTATTATTGTTCACCGTCATTCTTATGGTGCTCTCATCCTTCTACTTCAAAAATCTGCTTCAGGCGAGACAAATAAAGACCGAGCTCGAAAACCAGCTCAAGATACAGGAGCGCATACTCTACTTCCAGAAAGAAAGAATGGAAATGCTCGTATCCCTCTTTGACGAAATACGCAAACAGCGCCACGATATGCGTCACCACCTCCATGCGATATCCGAGCTCATCGAGAAATCCGACTACACAGGCGCGATCCATTATATCGGTTCAGTGAACGGCGGCATACCTATGTACTCGCCGCAGCGATGGTGCGACAACGATGTCGTTGACTCCACGATCGGCTTCTACTCGAAGATCGCGCAGGGCGGAGGCATCACCATGGACATAAGTGTGAATATCCCCGCGTCCGGCGCGGCAGTTTCGGACACCGACCTTTGCGTGGTATTCGGCAATCTCCTCGAGAACGCGATAGATGCCTGCAGCTCGGTGAGCGGGCACAGGTTCATTAACCTTTCATCCGCAGTCAGGGGCAGGATGATCTTCATAACGATGGACAACTCCTGCACCAACGGTTTATCAAAGGTCGGAGAAGAGTTCATCTCGACCAAGCACCCCGGTACAGGCGTGGGGCTCCGGTCGATCTGCTCTATCGCCGAGAAGCACAGCGGCACCGCAGAGTTCACCGCAGACAACGGCATCTTCCGCTCCGAAGTCTGCATGAAAATATAGGGAAGCGAATATATAACAGATCAGCCTCCGGAGAGCTTTAATGCTTCCCGGAGGCTGTTGTTACTTGTCATTTGTTGAGATTTCGAAGGTTTTTCAGATTTTTCCTTTCGACCAGAATGAGCAGATCGGAATTCTCTTTGAGCGGCTTGTTCGGATCAAATGTCGAGTGCAGTTCATTACGGTATCTTACCGCCGCAACGTTGATGTTGTATTTTTCACGAAGGTTGAGCTGTTTAAGGCTCTTGCCTATCCAGTCGGCATGAGGCTTCATTTCCACTACGCAAAGGTTTTCGTCTATGTTAAAGAAATCAAGGAAATCATTGGAAGTGAGTACTCTCGCAGTCCTCGCACCCATTTCGGCTTCAGGATAGATTATCTTGTCCGCTCCGGTCTTCTGAAGTATCGTCGCCATTCTCTCGTTAGAGCATTTTGCGATGACATACGGTATGCCTTCTTCCTTGGATATCACCACCGAGAGTATGCTCGCTGTCAGATTAGAGCCCATTGCCACGACAGCAACATCCATATTCCCTATGCCAAGCTCTTTTATCGCGTCAGCGTTTTCAAGGTCAGCCACCTTCGCCTCGGTCACCTCACCCGCTACCGAGCTTACCAGATCTTCGCTGCGGTCGACCGCCATCACATCTGCGCCCGCAACGCTTAAATTCAGCGCGAGGCTTTTTCCGAACTGTCCGAGTCCGAACACCACTACGGATTTTCCCATTTTATCACCTGCTGTATCGTACTATCCCACGATAAAATCGCCCTGGATATGTCTTACTTTGTTCCTGTCGCCTGTCTTGCCCGTGAAAAAGAGCGCCATTGATATCGGGCCTATCCTTCCGAGATACATGGATATTATGATTATGATCCTGCCAGCGACATCAAGCGTGGGTGTGAGCCCTCTCGTAAGCCCCACTGTACATGTGGCGCTGAGCACCTCGAATATGCCGTCGGTAAGCGAAACATCACAGCTTATCATCAGGAGCAGCAGCATCACAAATGAGACGATAAAGCTTACCGTCATTACTGCCGCCGCCTTGCGTATCGCATCGGCAGAAAAGCGCCTGTTGAACACAACTGCCTCATTCCTGTTCCTGATATACGATACCACATTCAGTATCACTGCGAAGAACGTCACCGTCTTTATACCGCCGGAAGTTCCCACAGGAGAGCCGCCGATAAACATCAGCAGATCACCGAAAACACAGGTGCTTTCACGAAGGAACTGCTGCGGCACAGCGGCAAATCCTGCTGTGCGGAATGTCACAGACTGAAATACACTGTTCAGTATTTTTTCACCCGTCGACATATTCCCTATCGTGAGCGGATTGGTGCATTCGGCAGCGAAAATGACTGCGGCTCCGCCGAAAATAAGCACTGCCGTAAGTGTGAGCACAAGCTTTGTATGCTCGCTGAACCGCCTGTATATCTGAATAAAAGAATACTTCCGCCGTATCCCGTTTCTCACGCCCCGCAGGACATCGAACCACACTATATATCCCAGACCGCCCATTACTATCATCAGCATCGTAGTGCACATCACAAGCACATCGCTGTTATATCCGATAAGGCTGTCCGGACCTATGATGTCGATACCGGCATTACAGAATGCCGACACCGAAGTGAATACCGAATACCATATCCCCTTCACGACACCATACCGCGGTATGAAAGCGGGCATATACATAAGCGCCCCGATGCCTTCCACAATAAGCGTTCCCCTGAACACGCGGACAAGAAACCGCATAAGCCCCGACAGCGAGTTCAGATTGAACGAATCGTGAAGCATCACGGTCATACCAAGGCTGAATTTCTTGTGCGCGATCAGCATTATTATCGATGTTACAGAGACCATTCCGAGACCGCCGAGCTGTATCAGAAGCAGTATCACGATCTTGCCGAACAGCGTCCAGTGAATGTACGTATCCACTACGACGAGCCCGGTAACGCATACCGAAGTCGTAGATGTAAACAGGGCGGTAAGAAGATCCGTCTGCTCGCCGGGCGCAGTGGAGATCGGAAGCATAAGGAGCATCGTGCCTACCAGTATCACAAACAGAAAGCTTATAGGTATGACCTGCGCGGAAGTGATCCTGCGTCTCTTTTCCGAGCCGTCGGAAGTTCCCGCAGGCTTGTTATTATTATGTTTCTTCATATTTACATGCCATTCAGTTCAATAGTCGAAAAATGTAAACTATAGGGCATTATAGCACAGACAAAGCTTTTTGTCAACAATGCGGATATCAGCCGATGCTGTTCTCCGATACCGGGGAAGCCTGTTCAACCGCAAGCCTCCCGTAGATCCGAGCTGCGAAGAATGCCAGCACCACCGCTATTAAGGCCAGCATAAGCTCAAATGCCCATAACGGAAGCAGACCCGCTGAATAGAACACTGACGAGAAATCGACCAACGCGTGCAGGAGTATCGCAAGCGGATAGAGCCAGACATACTTTCTTTCCCTTACTGCCGCGAACACGAGCACCGAGAAAGAGATTTGCGTGACTATCGCCGGTATGCGCTCAAATACGCCAAGCAGACATTCACCTATTGTAAGCTGAGACTGTTGTGTGAGCTGCGAAAGCATTGTGGACATCATTGCTTCGTCCGCACCGTTCGTAAGCTGGTCGCCCATACCGCTGTTTATCATAATGCCCATGGCCGCGAACGTAAAAATCTGAAAGCCGATATATACGCTCTCAAAGCCGCCGTGACCGATACCGTATGACAGCGAACTGCGGCGGTGCTCATACTTTTTCAGTACGAACTTAAAGGCGAGAAAACGTCCTGTTTCTTCAAATACACCCGCAAGCACACCCGCGATCATCATGGTGTACCAGATGTTCCCGCTTATCGTTTTCGCGACAGGATTATCGCCATAGATCAGAACATACGCAGGCGCGAGCTTCAGGATTATCGCAAACAGGAGCCATGTCACCGCGCCGACGATCACCGGCAGCATCTTCTCATGCGTCTTTATTTTCCATATAACAAGCAGGACTATCGGCAGTATCATCATGGATATGCTCTGGATCACGAGTCCCGCTATCGCTTCATCGGTAAAATGTATGTTCTCCATTATTTCTGCTCCTTTTCCCAGTCAATGTATATCTGATGTGACCCTTTCATCATTACTGCGAACATCACAAGGAATAATATCATCATCGCGACAAGCGACGGATAACCGCGCAGTATTATGCCCGAGAGTATTACCGCGACACCGCCGAAGAATGTCACCGTTCCTGCCATTCTCTGTGAGCGCGCCCATACCTCATCGTTTTTCATGCTCCATGTCGTGCGCAGTCCCATGAGTCCGTTCATCTTCATTTTCGGCATTATATTTCCGAGTACCGCGAACAATATACCCATAAGTATGACCATTACCGAGCAGTACAGCTCACCTTCAGTGCCGCTTATCTGCTGAAGTCCGGTATAGCCTATACAGATAAACACGACCTCGATCCCTACCATAACCGCGTTCACCGCTGTACAGACGATACCGAATATCTTCGCGTTTCCGGCAGCGTGAGAAACCTCCTTCTCGTCAGATCCGCCATCCCGCACCTTCTCGAACCTCCTGCGAAACAATATGCTCATTACCGTTATTGCTATGACTATTCCCGTGAACAGGAACACCTCATATTTGGAACCGATACGGTCAGCATTCCCGTCAATTCCGAAATGCACAGGGATACTATCGGGAAGTATCGTTACAGCGACTGCCGCGAATATTACCGCAAGTACGGCTGTAAATATCAGAAGCCTATTCTTCATCAGGCACACCCTCTTTCATTTTGTCCGAGCTGACACCGAACTGCCCGAGCCAAAGCATTATCTCGTCAAACACGCTGGTGTTAAGCTCATAATAGATGAAATTCTTCTCCTTGTACTCGACCACCATATCCGCCTTTTTCAGCAGCTTCAGGTGATACGACAGCGCCGCCGGAGTAATGCCGAGCCGGTCTGCGATCTCGCCCGCGTTCATTCTCCCGCCGCGCAGCATTGTGATGATCTCACGGCGCTGGTCATCTGACAGTGTTTTGAAGGTCTCGGATATTTTCATAAACATCACCTGCCGATCTATTTAAAAATTTCTTTAACCAGATTATATCACCTCTTTGTCTGGATGTCAAGAGCTATTTAAAAAATATTTTAAATATTTTTACAGCGATGCCGGCATAATAAAAGAAGGTCTGCCGTCCGCCGCATTGTTGCGGCAGTCAGCAGCCTTCAGACAAGCTCTTACATAATGCACTCGTTTATCGTACCGTCTTCATTAAATCGCATCTTTGTCACGCATACCGAACGGTGGAACAGACTCCCGCCGGGCAGTCCATCGGTATGGTAGAAAAGCCAGCTCTCACCGAGAAAATCACACACACCGGGGTGATTTGTGAAACAGGTGCTCTCCTTCATCAGAACGCCCCCATACTTCCACGGTCCGGTGGGAGATCCGGAGATCGAGTATGCGAGATGCTCGTTTCTCCCCTCGCCCTCGGCAAACGCCGCAAATATCATATAATACACACCGGCGCGCTTATACAACCACGGGCCTTCACCATAGGTCGTGCCGGTCTTGTGGCCACCCTTCCGGAATGACTCCGCAGTCATCGGTATCCTTACGATTCCGGTGCTATCGTCGTAAGATATCATATCCTCATTCAGCTTCACATAACGAAGCTCGGGATTTCCGAAATACAGATATGCCTGTCCGTCATCGTCGATAAACACTGTCGGGTCGATGTCATTCCAGTCTCCCTCATCTATCAGAGGATATCCGATGTCTCTGAACGGTCCTGTCGGGCTGTCGGATATGCCCACCGAGATAGCCATTCCGCCGTCCTTTTTATGCACGGGGCAGTAAAGATAGAATTTCCCGTTTCTCTGCGCACATTGCGGTGCCCACGCACGGTCATCCGCCCATTCTATGTCATCCAGCGAAAATACCGGTCCGTGCTCTGTCCAGTGCTCCATATCCTTTGTCGAGAAGCACCGCCAGTCATACATCGTGTAGAAGTCGTTCACGAGCACATCCTCGTCATGGGTAGTGTACAGATACAGGGTGTCTCCGCATACCATCGGAGCCGGATCCGCTGTGTACATGTGCTTTACTATCGGATCACTCGTCATGGCATTCTCTCCCTTTACTACGCGCTATAGTATGATCCCAGCTCATTTTATGCTTATATGCACAGCTTTAATTCTTATTTCCGGCATAGTTGTTTCTGACGGCGGCAGCTTTTCTGTCCCATTTATTGCCATACATAAGCTTATCCGCACGCTGAATGACTTCGATAACAGTGTGATCTTCGGACGGGTCATAAACAGTGAATCCTTTGGATATCCA
>CAMVDP010000036.1 GCA_947166275.1 uncultured Clostridia bacterium | reverse complement strand
GCAGTAAATCGCTGCCGCATTGCCATGATCGGCGAGGATACGATAATGTCCAACCTCGAGGGCAACGCGAAGATAGTGATGATATCGCGCGGACACAAGGGAGAGGTGCTGGTGAGCGGAATGGAGACCGATGAAGCGATATCTATGGCCTCAATGCTACCCGACGGGGAATACACCGACCGGAGCGGCACTAACGGCAGATTCACGGTGACTGACAACATACTTACCGGAACTCTGAAGGCAGGAAGCACGGCGGTGCTGTACAATGACGGGTATATGGATCCCGGTGTGCAGCCGGAGGTGTCGCTTGAAACGGAAAGCTTCGCGGTGACAGGTGACAGCGTAGATGTGACATTGCACGTAAGCGGAGCGGAAACGGGATGTCTCACCGTTGACGGTGGGATCGTAGAAAGCTTCACTGACGGTGAGAGGAAGACGATAAGTATGAGCGGAAGCGAGTGTGTCGTTAAGCTTTCCGCGGGCAGTGAACCGCATGAGACCTGTATGACCTATTGGTTCACGCGCAGGCAGAAGACAGGGGCGGGCGTGGAGATAAGTTTCACAAAGCCCGACAGCTGGGACAATACTATTTATGTATATGTTTATGACGAGACGGTGCATCCAATGGTGAAGAATGCGTCCTGGCCGGGTGAGGAAATGACAAGGAATGTGGACGGAAGCTACAGCTACACGCTCACGAAGGACTTTGATCAGGGGCTCGTGATATTCAGCGATAAGAGCGGAAAGCAGTATCCCGCGGCAATGGAGCCGGGTATGGAGCTTGAAGCTTGGAAGGAATACAGCGTTCCATAAAAGATAATAATTAAGGTGCAGACATAGAGATCTGCACCTTTTATTTGTTTAAAGCAAAACCCGATAAAAAGAAATTTGAGAAAATACTTGATTTTTGTCGGATAATATAGTATAATAGTATAGTATGAACCACAATATGTGCCAACCGGTCGTATCAACGAGCGTGAGAAAGGAACATTTATGAAGACTGACGTATACAAATACGAAAAATCGATCGATGATATCGGAGCAATAACCGCGCTTGCGGAGAAGGCTGCCGCATATAATAAGCTGGACAGCAAGCAGGAGCTCAAGCTTTCGCTTCTTTGTGAGGAGCTCGCGGAGATGCTTCCGAATCTTCTTATATATGGTAAAGGTCAGTTCTGGATCGAGAACAATGGCAGCGAGTACGAGATACACGCATTGGTGGAAGCCGATGACCTTCTTTCGGGCAAGGACAGAGAGGAGATCCTTTCAGTATCGAAGTCCGGCAAGAACGCCGCCGCAGTCGGTATAATGAACAAGATCAAGATAGCCGCGGAGATAGCGTTCGCGAATTATTCTCTTTCCGTGGGCGTCGGGGGAGATGTGGTATATGACGGCCCCGATATCTATTCAATGGGCGCGTTCCAGGATCCGCTGAATAACAATGGCTGCTGGTCGCTCACAAATTACCGTAACAGTGTAAAGAAAGATTCCGACGCCTGGGATGAGCTTGAGAAATCTATCATAGCAAATCTTGCGGACGATGTTACCGTCGGAATAATCAGCGGTAAGGTCGAGATAGTTGTAAAAAAGAAATTCTGAAAAAATTCCGGATAAATGCGACGCGCGGCAGGAGTCTTCTGCTTATATAGGTGAAGGCACTTAAATGCCGGATAATAAAATAGTTCGGAGGAATTCGATGTGACAGGAAAAGATCTGCTCCAAAAAATGGAGCTTGTCGACCCGGAGTATATCGAGAAGGCCGGAAGGGTTCCAAAGAAAAAACCGATCAGATGGCAGCAATGGACTGCTCTTGCGGCGTGCCTGATGATCGCAGTCTTTTCCGGAGTGGTGATGATCGTATCACCGGACGAAGGAACGCTGATCAATGTATCAAACAGTGACACGGCAAGTATTTTCTCGACCGGAGGGGTCATGATGATACTGCTTGCAGCTTCACTGCTGGGTGCGCTCGCGGTGGTGGCACTTATCATCAAAGACAAACGGGAAGACAAATAATAAAAAATCGGAAAATTTTTCCAAAAAGTGCAACGCGCACAAAAAGAAATCTGCTTACATAGGTGAAAGGGCAAGGGACAGAGATCCGAAGCCTTATCATAAAGTCAATTTGTTGAAGAAAGGAATAATATCATGAAAAAAGCAACAAAACGTATCACAAGTGTGCTGGCAGCAGCGGCGATGATACTTTCCGCAGGAACAGCTGCTTCGACACTTTCCGGGATCAACTTACTTCCGGGATTTAACACGATAGCTTCTGCTGACAACAGCGTGACCTACATAAACGCACAGGGTGAAGCAGTTGCAGTCAAGGACAGCAAGTATCAGGTGCTAACAGCGAATACCACAAGACTTACCGGCGGATATTATCTCGCACCGAGCGGAAGACTTGATATCAAGAACCGTATCGAGGTAACAGATGATTCCTACATAATCCTCTCTGACGGAGCAAAGCTCATAGTTGAGGGCGGTATAGGTGTCGCACGTAACGTAAAGTTCAATGTCTACACACAGGAAGGCGCACAGGGTTCTCTCTACGCAGGTACCACAACAGGTTCAAACTACACCGCGGCAAACAATGACTGCGGTATCGGCGGCAACGGAGCAAAGGTAAACCTCGTCGGCGGTAATATCTACGCTAACGGCGGTATCAACGCATACGGTATCGAGGGCAGTGATATTCACATTTACAACACTAATACGACAGATTCCGTTTATGCTTCTTCATACAGCACAACAGTACAGGTGCTTGGAAGCTTCGTTGATAAGAAGAACGGCGCTGTTTACAACAAGAAGAACGTTTCTGCGAAAACACTTGAGGGTGTAACACTCAAAGCTGCAAATGTAGTTGACCAGAATACATACAGAATGGACAGCGGCGTTTACGCAGTGTTCGGCACCGTTAAGATCCCGGAAAGAGTAACGGTCCTTGGCGATGTAGAGCTCTACCTCGGTAACAACTCCACTCTTACAGCAGAAGAGGGTATCACAGTTGCAAACGGCAACTCCCTTGAGATCTACGGAAGCAACGGAAGACTCTTCGCAGGTACAAGAAACGGTTCCAACGTAATGGCAGATGACAACTGCGCAGGTATCGGTTCCGACCGCGGCGGCAAGTGCGGTGACATCACCATCAACAGCGGTGAGATCTACGCAAACGGCGGCAGAAATGCGGCAGGTATCGGCGGTAACGGCGCTACGATAAAGATCCTCGGCGGTGAAGTCAATGCTAACGGCGGACAGTACGGCGCAGCTATAGGAAGCGGCTATCGCGATAACGGCAGTGATATCAAGATCTACGGCGGTATCGTAAAGGCTAACGGCGGCAGCAGCGGTGCTGGTATAGGAAGCGGTTACGGTTCTTCCACATCGACCATCTCGCTCAGCTACACATACGCAAATGACGCTATCTACGCATCGTCCTTCGACGGTCGTGTATCCTTCATGAAGACCATGTATACTTCCGATGGTCAGGTAGCGACAGCAAACAACATCAACGGCAAAAACCTTACTCCTACAGCAAAGACCTTCATGGTATACTTTGACTCCAACGGTGCAGGCACGATCTATCCGAAGGAAGTTGTGGCAGGAAAGACCATAGGCACACTCCCGACCCCGCAGCTCAGAGGATATACATTCGAAGGCTGGTATACAGACAGAAACCTCAAGTACAGATATAACGAGTATAGTGCAGTTAATTCCAGCTTCACACTCTACGCAAAGTGGAGCTCGCTCACTTATACAGTAACATTCGATGCAAACGGCGGTACATTCACCAACGGTTATCGCACAGACACAGCTAAGATCGACCCCGGTAAGAGCGCATACACTGTAGCTCCTATCAACCCGACATACAAGCGCGGTTCCGATGTTTACGAGTTTGTTCAGTGGTGCTATGACAGCGCCGGCAACAGACCCTACTACGGTGAATCGATCAACAGCGATACCATTCTCTACGCTTCTTATCAGCTCGTGAGCAAAACATACACGATCACATTCGACGCAAACGGCGGTTCGTTCCGTGACGGATACAGAACCAATCAGCGTCAGGTAGATTCAGGCAAAAGCGCTTACACAGTCGCTCCTCCCGATCCGTACTTCTCCAATTCTTCCGGCGAGTTCGATTTCGACGGTTGGTGCTATGACAGTATAGGCAACAGACCTTACAACGGTGAAGGTATCACAAGCAACACAACGCTCTACGCTTCCTACTCCTGGAGAGCTCCCACTACATGCACAGTAACCTTCAACGCTAACGGCGGTAGATTCGCAAACGGTAACTCGGTAATAACAAGTGAGATCGCATACGGCTCCTATGTATTAACTCCCGCAGATCCCTTCACATTAGGCGCTGATTTCACAGGCTGGTACAGAGACAGCGGATGCTCTCGTCCGTACGACTTCTCTGAAACTCTTACTACTGAACTCGTACTTTACGCAGGCTGGGAAACAGTAACACCTCCCCAGCAGTATACAGTCAACTTCTACGTAAACGGAGCAAGTTACTATTCAGCAACTGTAACAGAAGGAAACTGCGTTGGTGATGTAAGTGCAATAAGCGGCTACCAGTGGGTAACAGAAGGATCGGGCAGATTCTTCAGCCTTTACGAGAACATCTATGACGATCTTGCCCTTGTTCCTTACGAGGAATACTACAACACCTTCGACAGCGATCCTTCGCAGGTAGGTTCAACATTCAGCGGCGGCGGACTTATAGCAGCGATAGCAGGCGGTGTGGTAGCACTCGGCGGCGGTTTCGCAGCAGGCTTCGCAGTAGGCAAAAAGAAGAAGAAGGATGAATAACAGATCCACAGATCAAATGAATTGACTTTCTTCAAACAATAAAAAGCAGGGCTGTCCGGTAGTGACCGGGCAGCCCTGCTGGCTTGTATGTATTCGGGTTCAGGCTTTACCGAAGTATTTCAGACACATCATGGTAACATCATCAAACGGGTCGCTTCCTGCATCAAATTCATCGATTGCAGTACGTAAACGCTTTATAACATCTTCCGCAGAGCTTTCCGGGTCTTCGTTCAGTATTTCGAGCATCTTTTCGTTGCCGAAGCGTTTGCCGGTGGGACTCTTGGCTTCCGGAACGCCGTCCGTGTAGAGGAACAGGCTGTCGCCGGAATTAAGTACTGTCTTTGTATCTTCATACTCAAGATCATTCATAGCTGCGAGCGGGGGAGCGTTATCACCTGTGAGCATCTCGTAATTGCCGCCTACGCGTCTGAATACGGGGTATTCATGACCTGCGCTTGAGTAGGTGAGGTTTCCGGTAGAGAGCTCGAGAACTCCTACCCATGCGGTAACGAAAAGTCCGGAATCGTTGTTCTGGCACAAACGCTCATTGGCGTATTCAAGTACTCGTGCGGGGCTCCTTCCCATAAGTGCGCGGTCCTGTATCAGAGTTTTCGCTATGACCATGAACAGTGCGGCAGGTACACCCTTGCCTGAAACGTCCGCCATGACGAGCGCTATATGGTCACGATCGATGTTGAAGAAATCATAGAAGTCACCGCCGACCTCTTTTGCCGGTGTCATAGCAGCATACAGTTCGATGTTGCCGGTGGCGGGGAACTGTGTTGGAAGCATGTCCGCCTGGATCTTTGTAGCAACGTTGAGATCTGCGCCCACGCGCACCTTTTCGGCGGTAGAGGTGCGTATCTCGGATATGACTGCGTTGATCCTTTCCGTTTCGCGCTTGCTTAAGATACACAGTGTAATGCTCTCACAGATTATGAACAATACGATCGCAAGCAGTGCTGCCATAGTGGCTATGAAGATCATATCCGCCGTGAGCTGTCCCATATCTGACGCTGTGCAGACTATGCACACGGTCTTGCCGTCTACCGAAAGCGGGGTGAAGCATACTTGTGTACTTCCGTTTATGAAGTCATACCACGATGTAGTCGCGTTCTCACTGAACATTTGTGCAGGGATCGGGGTCGGATCGGCATAAAGATCGGTGAAATACGAGTGGTAGCAGTCGGAAGCGCACTCAAAGCCGTTTTCCTCCGAGGGAACAAGTATTCCGGCGTATGTCAGCTTAAAGATGCTGTGTGCGTTGTCAGCGGTTTTTATGTAGAAGTTCTGACGTTGTTCGGGATCATCGAATGAATCGCTGTAAATGGTCATATGCTCGGATATGTTTACCGCGACTTCTACTCCGATCTCGTGAAGTTCAGCCTTCAGATTTCGAAGATTAGTGAAGTATCGTTTATGGACCGTTAACGCAGAACTTGCAGCGATGGAAATGACCGCGAATATTGCAATCAATATGCCTGCTTTCTTGAATGAGCTAATTTTCTTTTTTCTGGCAGCCATAGTATCCCTCCCTGAAAAATAGAAACTATTCTAATTATACCATATATCATAGATTAAATCAAGAGAAAAACAAAAAACGGAGAAGACAGTTCTCCGTTTTTGGTATATTTATCAGGTATTATGCTGTAAATATCTCGATCCTGTCGATGATGATTTCAGTTGCAGGCTTCGAAATATTGCCGTTTCCGTCATCGACTTTTTCGATGGCGGATATTTTGTCAATAACATCAAATCCTTCCACGGTCTGACCGAATACGGTGTAACAGCCGTCTATTGAAGGTACTCCGCCTTTTTCCTTATATGTGTCGGTCACAGCGTCGGTAATGGATTCATACATAGCGTTGGTAGCTTCCACAACACCGGCGTAGTATTCGTATAAAGACGCATAGAGCGGATAGTTGGCATCAGTATCTCCGTTGGAGGTTATATAGCTGTAAGCCATCAGAGCATTCTGGTAGTACGACTTGTTGGTGTTAACGTACTCCGACTTGATATCCTCATGAGGATTTTTGTTATTCACAATATAGAAGCCGTCCGACAGCTCGCCGATGCCGTTCGAAGCATAGCAGAGAGCGCCGTAATAATGACGCAGGCTTGTGTTGATCTCGTTTTTGAAAGAGCCACCGTCGATACAGTTGCCACCGGCACCGTCTCCTTTCGGTGAGCCTCCCTGTATCATGAAATTCTCAACGATACGGTGGAATACCCTTCCGTTGTAATCTCCCTTCTTTGCGATCTCGGTGAAACTGTAGACCGCGTAAGGCGCAAGGTCAGGGTAGAGCTTTATCTTGATGTCGCCGTAGTCGCGTATGCTGATAACAGCGTAGGTATCTCCTGGCTCAATAGTGACATTGCCGGAATTACCCGCGTCAGTGCTTTGGTTGAAAGTGAATTGTACCGGTCTTGTGATCCCGCTTGAAGCTGCGGGAGCGGTCGTGACATCAGTATTGCTGTTATTACCGTTTTGATTATCTGAACATCCTGACAATAATAATGCGGTGCAAAGAAGTGCCGCAAATGCAGATGAGAGTTTCCTTTTCATAAATTTCTCCTTAAATGAACAATATGGAAGAGCCGTCCGTAACAGAACGGTTCTTCCACATAGGCCGAACAGTCTCAGTCTATCTCGACCATGACCTTTTCGTTGTACTTAACAGCCCCCGCACGCATGATCGTTCGAATAGCCTTGGCGATACGCCCCTGCTTGCCGATGACTCTTCCCATATCGCCGGAAGCGACATGAAGGTGATACACGATAGTACCGTCTTCGGTGGGTTCATCGACGCTGATCTCAATAGCGGATTTGTCCTCTACAAGCTCCTCGACCATTGCATACAATAGTTCTTTCATGAACGTCCTCCATGATTAGCCGATACCGTTGATCTTGAGAAGCTTCTTTACAGTGTCGGTAGGCTGTGCGCCGTTCTTGATCCACTGCTGAGCCTTATCGTTGTCGATCTTGATAACAGACGGCTCCTTTGTGGGATCGTAGTAACCGATCTCTTCGATGAAGCGTCCGTCTCTGGGATATCTGGAATCCGCTACAACTACTCTGTAAAACGGAGCACCTTTAGCGCCCATTCTTCTGAGTCTGATCTTAACTGCCATTTTGTTTCACCTCACATAAATAGTCTTGATGTATATATAACGCATCTGCGCTATATTCGTTCCTGATTTACGGCTGCACGAACGCATCACATAAGTCCGCCGAATCCGCCGTTTCCTCCGCCCATATTGCGGAGCATATTCATTGCGTTTCGCTTACCGCCCTTACCGTTCATCTGCTTCATCATCTTCGACATCATATCGAACTGCTTGAGCAGATTGTTCACGTCTTCGACCTTCATACCCGAGCCTGCCGCGATACGGCGTTTACGTTTAGCGTCGATGATCGAGGGCTTCTCACGCTCTCTGGGCGTCATGGACTGGATTATCGCTCTTATACGCGGAAGTCTGCGCTCGTCGATATCCTCTTCCTTGACTTTTCCGCTGAGACCGGGGATCATATTGATTATCGAGGACATGCTGCCCATTTTCTCTATCTGCTCAAACTGTGCGAGCAGGTCGTTCATATCGAATTTGTTGGATTGCAGTTTCTTGGCGAGCTTTGCGGCTTCCTTTTCATCGTAGGTAACCTTTGCCTTCTCGATGAGCGAAAGCACATCACCCATACCGAGGATACGGTTCGCCATTCTGTCAGGGTGGAACAGTTCAAGATCGTCGATCTTTTCACCGATGCCTGCAAATTTTATCGGTTTGCCTGTCACTGCGAGCACGGAGAGTGCCGCACCGCCTCTTGTATCGCCGTCGAGCTTGGTGAGCACAACGCCGGTGATATCAAGCAGCTCATTGAAGCTCTTCGATACGTTTACCGCGTCCTGACCGGTCATTGCGTCTACGACGAGGAGTATCTCATTCGGGCTGGTCTCTGCCTTGATCTCCTTGAGCTCGTTCATAAGCGCTTCATCTATGTGCAGACGGCCTGCCGTATCGAGGATAACAACATCGTGGCCGTTGTCTTTGGCAAATTTGATGCTCTCTTTAGCGATCTTCACAGGGTTTTCGGTGCCCATTTCGAACACCTTGACTCCGGCTTTCTCACCGACGACTTTCAGCTGGTCTATAGCTGCGGGACGGTAGATATCGCACGCTACGAGCAGCGGTCTGCGGTTCTGTCCTTTGAGGTATTTGGCGAGTTTTGCCGAGTGAGTAGTTTTACCGGCACCCTGGAGACCGCACATCATTATGACGCAGGGCGGTTTTGAGGGAAAATCGATCCTCGCGTTGGTAGTACCCATGAGCTTGCAGAGCTCGTCATGAACTATATCTATTACCTGCTGTGCGGGGGTGAGGCTATCCATGACCTCTGTACCGACTGCACGCTCGCTCACATCGGCTATGAACTTCTTAACGACCTTGTAGCTAACATCCGCTTCGAGAAGCGCCATTTTTACCTCGCGCATAGCTTCGTTAACGGTCTTTTCGTTGAGCTTGCCGTAGCCTCTGAGGTTTTTGAATACCTTGCCGAGCTTTTCGGACAGTCCTTCAAATGCCATGCGAGCGCCTCCTATAACAGTTCTTTTATCTCTTTTATCAGCGTTGCGGCTTCATCGCTCCCGTCGGTATGATAGGAGAGCGTTTCAAGCAGAGCGCCCGCTTTTTTGCGTCGTGTGTATATCCCGAGTATATCCTCAAGCTCGACGAGCCGTTTTTCGCTTTTACTGATACGGTTCATCACAGCCTGTCTCGTGGTACCTTCCGGGTCGGCTATCTCGCGCAACGACAGATCCTCGTTGTAGTAGAGGTCGAGGGTATCGCGCTGTTTATCCGTGAGCAGCGGCTCATAGATATCGAAAAGCACCGTCATATCAAGATCTTTTGCCATATCAGACCCACCTATACAGTGTCAATCACAAAAGGTTTACACCCGTATATTATACCACAAAATCTGCGTTTGTCAAGGGGTTTGCCAAAATTTTTCTGAATATGTGATCAATATGTTACACGGCTGCGGGGAAGAGGGAGAAAACTTATCCGACATAGTACTGCGCCTGTGCCGCGAACATTTCCGCATAGATGCCGCCGGGTTTTCCCGCAAGCTCGTCATGCGTGCCGTATTCCTTTATCGTACAGTCTGAAAAAACCGCTATCCGGTCACAGAACTTACAGCTTGACAGACGATGAGATATGTACACGGCAGTCTTACCGCCGACAAGCTTGTCGAACTGACGGTAGATGTCGTACTCGGCTACCGGGTCAAGCGCGGCGGTAGGCTCATCGAGTATGACCACCGGCGCGTCCTTGTACAGAGCACGTGCGATAGCTGCCTTTTGCTTCTGGCCGCCGGACAGCTCTGTGCCGTTTTCGTCAAAGCTCTTGAATATCATAGTGTCTAACCCGTCGGGAAGCTTCTCCACATCCGCTGCAAGACCGCTTTTCACAATGACCTCGTTTATGGCGGGGTCGTTGTTTTTGTCGTCGGAAAAGGCGATATTCTCACGGAGACTGAACGCAAACAGGCTGAAATCCTGGAACACCACCGCGAACAGCTTCCGGTACTCCTCGTCGGAGTATTCTTTGATATTCACGCCGTCTATCAGTATCTCGCCCTCGGTAACATCATACAGTCTGCACAGGAGCTTGATGAAAGTGGTCTTTCCCGCGCCGTTGAGCCCTACTACCGAAAGGTGCTCGCCCTGCCTGATCGTAATGTTGATGCCGCGAAGCACCCACTTGTCAGAGCGAGGATACTTAAAGCCGACATTTCTGAATTCGATCACGTGGGAGCTGCCCGACACGCTGCGGGTGCCTTTCGATAGGGCAGAGGGGTAGTCCATGAACTCGATGTAGCGGTGCGCGTAGTTGCACTTGTTGACGATATCCTGCAAGCCGCCCGATATCCCCATAAGTGAGAAGTAGAGCGTCCCCGCCGCACCTATGCACATCGAGAAGTCACCTATCGTTATCGCGCCCGTGAGCGCCAGCCAGCCTATATAGAAGTAGCTTACTCCGTCGCGCAGAGCATTGGTGATGTCCATTCCGAAGCTGTTCTTACGCTCTGCGTGAGACTGCTGCTTCGAGACAGCGCACATCTTGTCGGTATAGTATTTCGCTTTCCCGATCATCATCGCGGCACTGTCATACAGTCGTACATCTTTGCCGTATCGGAAATCCGCAAGCTGTATGAACACGTACATGAAGATGCGGTTGAGCTTCGAGAGCTTTGAGAAGCCTTCCTGTTCGATCTTCATGTTTTTCGCTTGGAAGAAAGTTATGAGTGCGAGCGATATAAGCTGGACGAGCAGCAGCCACGGGCAGCAGAAAATGATGATGCCCGCGCTTGCGGTACCCTTGCCTATGCTTATGACCATGTTGTACACAGCATCGGTCACTCCCATTATGCCGCCGCTGTACCAGCTCATGCCTTCCTGCGCTTTGTTCAGCTTGTCCAGCGCGTCGGGATCCTCGGTGTACTGGTAATCCATGTCCATCGCACGCTCTGCAAGTTTCAGATCGATGTACTCGACGAACCATTCACGCAGTATGTCCTGGAAGTAATTACCGACTGCCGATATCAGCGAAGCTCCCGCGATTATTCCGATGTACCCCGCTGCAAGCAGGATCGCGTTTGAAATATGCGACGCATTGTCTCCGCCTGCCATTGCGACAAGCTCGTCGATAATGAATTTCGGGAATACGATCTCCGCGGTCCCGGAAACTATGACCGCCAGCGCCATGAATATGTAGATGACAACGAACCAGGGCTTCTCGCGGAGCATGATACCGAACATCACTTTCAGAGTCGGGAGAACGACGCGCGGCTTCTTTATCTTTGCTTTGTTTTCAGACACTTGCGGTCGCCTCCTTATTTTCATTATCTATGTAATACTGCGCCTGTATGCGGAACATCTCTGCGTAAGCTCCGTTCTGCTTCATAAGATCATCGTGAGTGCCGTATTCCACAAGATGTCCGTCCTTGAACATTGCGACGCTCCTGCAGAACTGCGTCGAGCTTAATCTGTGGGAGATATATACAGCAGTCTTGCCGCCGATAAGCTTGTCAAAGTCGCTGTAAAGCTTGCTTTCCGCAAGCGCGTCGAGAGCAGCCGTAGGCTCATCCAGCACCACCACCGGTGCATTCTTGTACAGCGCCCTTGCGAGTGCGAGCTTCTGCTTTTCGCCGCCGGACAGATCGACACCGTCATCGTGGATGACCTTGAGTATCTCGGTGGAAACGCCTTTAGAAAGTTTTTTCAGCTTTTCTCCCATTCCCGCGTCGTTCAGGCATTTTTCGGCAAGCTCCTTGTACGTATCATCGGGGGACTGCATCGAAACATTCTCGGCAAGCGGGAACGCGAACAGCTCAACGTCCTGGAATACCGGGGAAAAGGCGCGGTAGTAGCTGCGCTTGCTGTATTCCTTCACGTTCACGCCGTTGAGCAGTATCTCACCCTCGGTCGGTTCGTACAGCCGCAGCAGCAGCTTTATAAACGTTGTCTTTCCTGCGCCGTTGAGCCCGACTACCGCAAGTCTTTCGCCCGCCTTTACTGTTATCGACAGGTTTTTAAGTGCATATTTGTCGGCTTTCGGATATCTGAACGATACATTTCTGAATTCAAACTCGTAGCTGTCAAGGACAGGGAGCTCAATGCCCTCATCGGAGCCATCACCGCAGTCGCAGTCAAGAAAGCTGCGAAAATCATCGGTCTCTCTGCTGCGCTGGAACAGGTCGGCAATGCCGCCGAGAAGATTGTTGAGATAGGTGAACATGGTCGTAGAGCTTGCTATGTAAAGCGTGAAGTTGCCGATAGTCACATCTCCGCGTGAAACTGCAAAGATCAGATATATGTACACGAACAGCTGTACGCCCGCCGTGATGATGCTCGAAGCGAGTGCCACGCCGAACCACAGCTTCTCGTTCTTTATCTGCGCGTTCAGCCTTTCTTTCTGGAGCTCGGAGTATTTGCCTGAAAGCCAGTTTCGCAGCCCGAACAGACGGACTTCCTTCGCGAATGTGAAGTCTGTGACCTCACGCTTCATGTACTCGCTTCTGCGCCACCACTTCGCGAGCGGATCCCATATATGCAGCTTGCCCCATTTGTTCGCGGCGTTGCGGACTGCGAAGTTTATCGCTGCGAGGACTGCTACTCCGAGCATTATCCATATGTTCAGCGTACCGAGTATGACTATACCCGCGATCGTCACAGCAAGTGAGCGCAGCAGCATCAGAGAATGACGCATAAGCCCTTCGATGCCTTCGAAGTTGCTGCCGTGGGCGTTGGAAGCTTTCTGGTAACAGTCCATGACATCGGGGTCTTCAAGACAGCGGAAATCCACGCTCATTACCTTTGCGTTCTTTTCAAGTATGAGCCGGAAACGCACAAAAATAAATCTGTACCACTCGCATGATGACAGCGATTCGAGCATACACACCGTGATCTGTATGCCTGTGAATACAAGCATCATTATCAGAAGCTCGTCAGACTGGCTATGTGCTGTTATCATGTCTATTATGAACTTGGAAAGGAACGTCCAGAGATAAGACATGAACGGCGCGCAGATGACACTTATCGCGACGAATACCAGCAGAGCTTTGTTGTGCCGCGCCACAGCGCTTATCATCCACCGCATATTGCTTATAAGCCCGTAGTTTCTGTGCAGAGGATTTGTTTGTTTTTCGGTTTGAGCTTTCTTCTTCATTTTATACCTTATATGTTAATAGTATTTATCCCCCGTTTCCGTAGTGACACGGGGACGGGGGACATACACCGATAATATAGTGTCCGGTCGGACATATTATAGCATACATTTAAGAATAATGCAAGACTGTGGTGAAAATTATCTGCACTTGGGAGTTTATGAGAGGTCTGCTTTCATCTTTGAGCTGAAAGCGAGCGATGCAAGTCCCGTTATGACTGCAGCGCTTATACACACTATCAGCAGCGGCAGAAGGAACTCTTCCGCTCCCGTTTCGAGCGCCATGGCAGAGCGTGCGGTCTTTGTGCAGTAGAAGAACGGCAGGCATTTGCAGATAGTCAGCAGGACTCCGCCTGTCGCTTCCGCATCAAAGAATACGCTGCCGAGAAATGACCCGAGCGAGATTATGATAGAGCAGAGTCCGGGAGCAGCCTTGTCGTTGAACAAAGATCCGAACAGCAGTCCGAGGCTTGTGAACATCACCGCGGAGGGGATGAGCGAGATCAGCGACAGAAGCATACCCGCAACAGTGAGCTGTACTCCGGTTATGAGGGATACTATGAATGAAGCTGTGAACGTGAGCAGGAGCTGCGCTGTCGATATGATCAGCATCGGAATGATATATCCGAGTGTGAAATCGCCCGATGTCATAGGTGTGGCGTACATTCTTACGAGGAACGAGCTGCTTCTGTCCTTTGAAACGGTAAGTGCCGTGAACAGCATAATAAATGTCTGACCGAACATGGCGATACCGCCGCAGAGATTATTAATGTGGAATACCGTCATTTTTGATTCCGGGGGTATGCTCTGGTCTACCAGTGTCATTATGAGGAGCATTATCAGCGGAAAGCCCAGGCAGAATATATAGCTTAACGGGTCGCGCATAAGCTCCTTCACATTTCTTGTGCTGAAAGCGGTTATTCTGTTCATCATCCAACGCTCCTTTCCGCGATCGCGACAAACGCGTTCTCAAGTCCGGTCTGTCCGGCTTCACGCTCTATATCGGCAAGAGTGCCGAGCGCTGCGATCTTTCCGTTGATCATTATTGCGATCCTGTCCGAAAGTTCCTCTGCTTCCTCCATATAGTGCGTTGTCAGTATGATAGTGATCTTTCCTTTGAGCTGACGTATCACTTTCCAGAGCTCGCGTCTTGCAAGAACATCAAGTCCGAGTGTCGGCTCGTCAAGAAACAGCACCTTCGGCTCGCTTATCAGAGCCATGGCGATGCTCACCTTACGCTTCCAGCCGCCGGAAAGCGTTTTTGCGAGTGAGTTTTCGACCTCCGAAAGCGCGAACAATTCTATCATTTTACCGACGCGTGCGGCATTTTTTTCTTTGTCTGCACTGTGCACCTTCGCCATGAATTCGAGATTTTCGCGTACGGTCAGGTTTTCGGCAACTGCCGTGTCCTGTGGGGAGATACCTATTATCTCCTTTACCGCGTTTTTCTCCGAACCGACGCTGTGTCCGTGTACGGATGCGTCACCTGATGTCGGTGCGGATAAGCATGACAGCATTCGTATCGTGGTCGTTTTTCCCGCTCCGTTAACGCCGAGAAGCGCGAACAGCTCTCCTTTTTCCACGGTGATGTCAAGTGAATCGACTGCGGTCTTTTCCTTGTACTTTTTTGTAAGTCCCTTTGTTTCGATAGCGTTCATTGTTATATCAGTCCCTCCGGTATCATTCCTGACCCAGCTTGCTGAGGTTTATAATGGCGATCCCTTTCCTCTTCAGATCGCTGAACATAATGCCCATGCCGGATCATTTTCTCTCTGTAAGTCATTATAGCACAATCGGAAAGAATTTTCAAGGTAAAAAAGACATTACCGACTGAAAAAGTCAATAATGTCTTATGTTATCTATGCTTAATTGTCAAGTGTCTGAATCGCAGCCGCTATCAATCCTAAAAACAGAGGGTGCGGCTTGTTCGGTCTCGACTTGAATTCGGGGTGGAACTGAACGGCGGTAAAAAACGGGTGATCGGGGATCTCCACTATCTCAACGAGTTTTCCGTCGGGCGACTGACCGATGAGCTTCATGCCCTTTTCTTCGAAGT
>CAMVDP010000035.1 GCA_947166275.1 uncultured Clostridia bacterium | reverse complement strand
ATGTCGGGCTCGGAATCCTTATCGAGGTTGATGACCTTTGCATAGCAGCCGCCCTCAAAGTTGAACACGCCGCTGTCGTCCCAGCCGTGCTCGTCGTCACCGATAAGAAGTCTCTTGGGGTCGGTGGAAAGAGTGGTCTTGCCTGTACCGGAAAGTCCGAAGAAGATAGCTGTGTGCTGGCCGTTCATATCTGTATTTGCCGAGCAGTGCATAGCAGCAATGCCCTTGAGCGGGAGGAAGTAGTTCATCATAGAGAACAGACCCTTCTTCATCTCGCCGCCGTACCATGTATTGAGGATGACCTGCTCCTTGCTCTTTGTATTGAAAGCAACGCAGGTGTCTGTGCGCAGACCGAGCTCCTTGAAATTGTCCACCTTAGCCTTTGAAGCGCAGTAAACGACGAAATCCGGCTTGAATGAAGCTTCTTCATCGGCTGTGGGCTTGATGAACATATTTCTTACGAAATGTGCCTGCCATGCCACTTCCATGATGAAGCGCACGCCCATTCTTGTATCCTTGTTTGTGCCGCAGAAAGCGTCAACTACGAAGAGTCTCTTGCTGCAGAGCTGCTTTACTGCCATATCCTTGACCTTTGCCCATACATCCTCGGACATGGGGTGGTTATCGTTCGGATATTCTTCTGTTGTCCACCAGACATTGTCCTTGGACTCATCGTTCATAACGATGTACTTATCCTTGGGCGAGCGACCGGTGAACACGCCTGTCATAACGTTGACAGCGCCGAGCTCGGACACCTGTCCCTTTTCATAGCCTGTAAGCTCAGGCTTTGTTTCCTCGTTGAAAAGTGTTTCATACGACGGATTGTAGATGATCTCGGATGCACCTGTGATACCGTACTGTGAAAGATCAACATTTTTCATAATAACTTCCTCCTGTAAAATGTTAGTGGTATATGTGACCCTTGTCATAAGAAAAGCATATCAGAATACCACAGAATATTATATTACATTTTTTATTAAAGGTCAAGTGGTTTTTGACATTTTTTGCAATAAGACTACGGAAAACTTTCAAGGCAGCCGGATATGCACCGACTGCCTTGTTGTCACAGCGTTTTCACTTTTACTGCGTCCGCATCGGATAAGGGGGTGAGCTTGCCGTTGACATAAGCGCGCACGATAAACCTGAATGTTCTGCCGGAGTGAAGGTTCTTTATGGTGGCCGAAGTACCGGAAACGGACTTGACCTTGGAGTATTTGCCGCTCTTATACTGGTAGATCACATATTTTGTGGCACCCTCTATCTTGTTCCAGGTGAGTTTTACCTTGCCTACACCTGCGGTGGCGGTAACTACGGGCTTGGTGGGGTCAGCGTTTGCGGGCTTGCCTGCGTCCACGAAAGCCTGAACCACCGTCGGCACCGTCACTTTTGCGGTTGCACGGTCTATGTAGCGGTGACCTTTGACGCCTTTGCCGCCGACGTTGTTATCCCACAGCACGACAGAAATGCCGCGTTCGCGCGCGTATGACACGAAGTCGGCGAAGCGCTTCGCAGCTATATCAGGCTTGTCATCGTACTGATAGCCTTCGGAGTTGAGTCCGTATTCGGTAACAACACATGGGATACCCTTCGAGACGAAGTTATTGTACATACCGTCGAGTGCGAGATGTCCGTCGCTCGCGGAGATGCCGTAGAAGTGTACTGCCGCTATAAGTCTGTCCTTGGCGGTGTCAGTGGGCCATTTGAAGTACTGTGAGAGTATGCCCTTGGTACCCCAGTCGGTGTCATAGCCGCCGACCATGATGTAGCGGTCGGTGTTCTTGCCGCCTGCGGCACGGACAGTGTCTATGGAGAGCTGGTTGAGCCGGTTTATGTAGTCAAGGCTTGACTGTACCTCCGCGGGAACGTTGTTCTGGTCGTACCACCACTCGTAGTTCGTTCCGGTAAGTCGCGGCTCGTTGATTATCTCGAAGATAACTCTCTCGTCATAGTCCTTGAACGCCTTCGAGAGCTGCGACCAGATCTTTTTCATATATTTCTTCGATGTTTTGTAGTTTGCTTTATCGGGGTAGTAGTAGCCCTTGTATACATCGTGGTGAACATCGACGATAACGTAAAGCCCCTCATCAAGGCACCAGTCTGCGACCTCCATGTACCTTGCGAGCCACTTGTCGCTTATGTTGAAGTCCTTGTCAACGTGGTTCAGCCATGTCGCGGGCAGTCTGACAGTGGAAAAACCCGCTTGCTTTACTGTCTTGATGAGTTCCTTTGTAGCTTTGTCGTGGCACCATATGGTCTCATAGATCATCTCGTCGGCTTTCTGATACCGGGGCTGGTCGAAAGCGTCGAAGCAGTTTCCGAGATTCCAGCCTGCGCCGAGCTTGTCGACAAACTGTGTAGCTTCATTGTTGGGAACGGTGATTTTCGTATTATCGGCATAAACAGGAATAACTGCGGAAGTGAAAAAGATCACTGCCGCAGTAAAGATCGCTATTATGCCGGAAATCCTTTTTTTCATAATAAGACCTCCGTGTTTGATGATCACAGGCTTTCTTTAGCTTCCTCTTCCTCATCTTCGCCGGCAGCAAAAGGCATCGAGTTATCGCTTCCGATGTTGTAACCGCCGTAATTGTCGTCCTCGTCGAAGAACTCGTCCTCATCAAAGAACTCATCGTCGCCGATCATATCAAAATCTTCAAATTCATCGAAATCATCGTCAACAGCGAACTTTTTCCTTATGATAAGGAAGGCTGCGAGTGCGCCTGCGAGAAGTGCTATGATCCCGACCAGAACCGCGATAAGACTTTTGTTCATTGTTAATTCCTTCTTTCACAGAAAATTGAACAGCCCCGCCGCATTTCATGTTTCTCCGTTATTCCTGCGAATAAGAACATAAAAGTGCGAGAACATTTTCATATTAATATTATATATCATTTCAGAGGATTTTGCAAGACAATTTGTAAATTTATCATTTTGCACAAAAAAATCACATGTTTCCTGTCATATTCATCAAAACAGCGATAGCTGCCACCGGTGCAGTTTCACACCGAAGGATCCTTGTTCCGAGCGTCGCGGGTATTATCCCCGCACTTTGTGCAAGCTCGACCTCGGCTTTTTCGAAACCGCCCTCGGAGCCGATGAACACATCTATCGAGCCTGTGCGTTCGGTCACGATGTCCGCGAGGTGCTTTCCTCCGCACTCGTAGAAGATGATGCCTGTATCTGCGCCGAACGCTTTGACTGCTTCATCGAAGCTGACCAGCTCGCCCACAGCGGGAAGCCTTCCGCGTCCGCACTGCTTTGCGGCTTCATCTGCTATGCGCTGCCAGCGCTCGCATTTCTTTGCGGCGCTTTTGGGGTCGGGGCGGGACACACAGCGCTTCGATATTACAGGTATCACTTCCGACGCGCCAAGCTCTACGGCTTTCTGGACGATGAAGTCCATTTTGTCGGACTTCGGGCAGCACTGGAACAGCCGCAGCTTCAGATCAGGCTCACCTACGGAAGGCTTTCGGTCGAGTATGTCAAGCTTCACTATGCCGTCCCCGGTGTCCGAGATCCGGCACAGCAGGTCGGAGCCGTTTCCGTCGCACACGATTGCGAAGTCTCCGTGCTTCATTCGGAGCACTTTTGTCATGTGAACAGCGTCAGTGCCGGTAATGATCGCTTTTTCGCCGATGCAGTCGGTGAAAAAGCGCGGATATCGCCATTCCTCCACCGGTACATCTGTCACAGTCTTTTCAAATCCTTCGTTGAGCTTCAAACTTGTCTCTCCTTATGAAATGAGCCGCGGCACTTGCCACGGCTCGTATGTATCAGTATTTGTTGTCCGGAATATCCACAAACTCGGCATTCGCGTAGCTGCCGGAGGGCTGGGAGATAACGCCCGTTTTCCTCGGTGCCGGAGCGGGAGCAGCTGCAGGCTTGGGAGCCGGTGCAGGTGCGGGTCTCGGAGCGGTTGCAGGCTTGGGAGCCGGTACAGGCGCAGGCTTCGGAGCGGGTGCAGGCTTCGGAGCGGGTGCAGGCCTCGGAGCAGGTGCGGGCTTCGGAGCAGATGCAGGCTTCGGAGCAGGTGCAGGCTTCGGAGCAGTTGCAGTGCTTGCTGCGGACTTTGCGGTATACTTTGCTGTGGCAGGCTTTGCGGTCGTCTTGACAGCGGGAGTCTTGATCTCGCCGAAACGGAATCTGCCCACGATCTCGCGCAGGTCGCCGGAACGTCCGGTGAGGGCTGCCGCGGACTGTGCGCACTCGTCAGCGGTGGCGGATGTGCTCTGGATAACTCCGCTTATGCGGTCAACGCCGATATTGATCTGTGTGATAGCTTCGGTCTGCTGTTCGCACTCGGCAGAGATGGTAGCGAGCCCCTTGCCGATCTCTTCGGACTTCTCCGCGATGAAGCTGAACTGCTTGGCTGTTTCCTGGGTTTTCTTGACGCCATCTTTAACGCTCTCCACACAGCTCATAACGACTGTGCTTGTCTGATGTGAAGCGTCCTGGGACTTGACTGCGAGGTTCTTGACTTCCTGTGCGACAACAGCGAAGCCCTTGCCGGCTTCACCTGCTCTTGCCGCCTCGACGGAAGCGTTGAGCGCGAGTATATTGGTCTGGAATGCGATGTCCTCAATAACTTTGTTGAGTTTCGCGATCTCGTTTGTCGAATTACTGATGTCGTCCATGGCTTTGAGAAGCTCATTCATCTTCTCTGTGCCGTATGTTACTGCGTTGCTTGCCTCCTCGGCGTTTTTCTGTGCCTGACGGGCATTCTCTGCGTTCTTGACAACGGCGTTGCGGATCTCGTTCACGCTGGAGGAGAGCTGCTCAACAGTGTTGACCTGTGAGGACACACCCTGCGACAGAGACATCGATGCTGTGGAAACGCGCTCACCGTCGAAATTCACCTTCTCTGCGCCGCTGGAGATATCGCTGAATGCTTTGGCCATGTTGAAGTAAAGTTCCTTGATACCGCTTGTGAGCGAGGAATCATCGGAGAGGGCGGAAATATCGCGCGTGAAATCGCCGTTAGCGATATCGCCTATTATGCCGGAAACGCCGTCGAAGAGCTTGGCGCTGATGCCTACTGCATCGGCAACGCTGTCGATATCGGTGCCGGTCTTTACAGAAATGGAAATGTTATAATCGCCGTTTTTGATCTTTTCGGAGCTTTCGGTGAGCTGCCTCATCGGTTCAAACACCTTTGTACCGTAGTATTTGAGTGACAGAAAGGTGAGACCTATGGAGAACAGTATACCAAGTATACCGAAGATTATTCCGATCACGCTGCCTGTCGTGATGCAGCAGATAAGCAGAGCAATAAACAGCACCGTGCTTCCTCCGCCGAGGAGCAGGCTGAATCTTTTTATAAGGCTTTCGATCTTCATTATTCATGACCTCCGGGCACAGCTCGTTGATAGTACACCTATTTTAACACAAAAAATGCGATTTGTCCATACTTTTTGACCAAATTTCCCTGTTTTTTTGCGTTTGGAGCAAAATTGAACAAAACGGAGAATTATTGAATTTCAAGCTCGTAAATCAGCGCGTCATCGTCGCCGTAGTACCCCTTGCGCTTCGATATCAGCCTGAACCCGTGCTTTTCGTACATTTTCACCGCCGGAGTGTTCTGTGAGCGCACTTCGAGAAATATTTTCTTCACATCGCGCTTCTCACAGCTTCGTATGAAACGTTCCAGCAGCTCTGAGCCCGCTCCGGCTCTGCGTTTGTCGGGAAGCACCGCGAGACGGTGCAGCTCCGCTTCATCGAAAGACCAATTACCGAGAGCATAACCTACATCCTCGATGACCTCGTATATGCCGTATACGCTCCCTACGCTCCCCCATATCTGATCGTATGTCCATGGCTTCGCAAAGCATACGCTCTCGGCGTATTCTATGAATTGCATTTTTGTCATGTCAGTGTGCCTCGTACCATGTTTTTCCCGTTTTTGCGTCCACCGTCAGCGGGACTTTGAGCTCCGCCGCATTCTCCATCTCCTCGGCAACTATGATGCGGGCGCGCTCTGCACAGTCCTCCCGTGCCTCGACGATCAGCTCGTCGTGCACCTGAAGTATCAGCTTTGCGTCCAGCTTCTCCTCCGCGAGCCTCTTGTACACCCGTATCATCGCGAGCTTTATGATATCGGCTGCGGTACCCTGTACCGGCGTGTTCATCGCCATGCGTTTACCGAGCGCCTGGACGGTCTTGTTTGATGCCGCAAGCTCTGGGATATACCGCCTGCGCCCCCACATGGTGGTGACATAGCCGTTCTTCTTACCGCTCTCGACTGTGCGTTTCATGAACGCGTCTACCCCCGCGTAGGTGGAGAGGTATGATCTGATGTACCTGTCTGCTTCCGGGAGCGGTACTCCGATGTCCTTTGCGAGCGAGAAAGCGCCGATCCCGTACACTATGCCGAAGTTGACAGCCTTTGCGCTTCTTCGCATCTCCGGAGTTACTTTATCGACCGATACTCCGAAAACCTGCGATGCGGTGACGGTGTGGATGTCCTCGCCGCTTGTGAAAGCCTTTATCATGCTGCGGTCGTCGGACATGTGGGCAAGTATACGCAGCTCGATCTGCGAGTAATCGGCGTCAACGAGCGTGTAGCCTTCCTTCGCACGGAAGAAGCGTCTGAACTCGCGGCCGAGCTCGGTGCGGACGGGAATGTTCTGGATATTGGGCTCGGCGGAGGATATGCGTCCCGTGCGGGTCTCGGTCTGCTTGAAGGTGGTGTGTATGCGCCCGTCATCCGCGATCTCCTTGAGGAGCCCCTGCGCATAGGTGGAATCAAGCTTTGTCACGCTGCGCCAGCGAAGTATGAGGTCGATTATCGGGTCCTTGTCGGCGAGCTCTTCAAGCGTTTCGGCGTTGGTGGAGTACCCGGTCTTCGTCTTTTTGCCATGCGGCAGTCCGAGCTTCTCGAACAGTATGTTCCCGAGCTGCTTCGGAGAACCGATGTTGAATGGCTCGCCGGCACAGATGTATATCTGCTGCGCGAGGTCATCGGCTTCGGACGAGAGACGCTTTCCGAACGCGATCAATGCGTCCCGGTCTATCTCCACGCCCTCTTTTTCCATGCTCACCAGCACTTCCGCGAGCGGTATCTCGATGTCTTCGAGGAGCTTTGTCATGCCCGCGTCCGCGAGCTTCGCGTTCAGCACCCGGTTCAGCTCGTGCACCGTAAATTCGTCCGAGCTGCCGAGCGGAACTCTGTATTCCGCGCAAAGCTTCGCGAGCCGGTAATCCGACGAGCTTACATTGAGCAGATATGCCGCGAGCGTCGAGTCGAACGTCACCCCGTTTATCGGGCAGTCAAGCTCCGTCAGCATGGATTTGATGTCGAAGGTGCGCTTGGGTGAGCTGTCCGCGAGCTCGGATATGTCAGCTTCGCTTTCCGTGCCGTTTACGTATTTCAGCAGCTTGCCGCTTTCGCCGGAAACGTAGTCCGGCACGCTTCCGTCAAGCTCCGGCAGCTGGACCGCGGGAGTCTCGGGATTATCCTTTTCAGCCGCCGTTGTGATATCATCCGGAGGGAGCGCTGCAGCTTCGTCTATGGCGCTCTGCGGTATCCCGAGCTTCTTTATGAACGAGAACATCTCAAGCTCCGTCAGCATCGCCGCGAGCTTTACGTTGCTGCACGGCTTCAGCAGATAGTCTCCTGGTTTTTTGCTTATAGGCGCGTCGCGGGAGATCTTGCCGAGCATACGCGAAAGCTCGGCGCTTTCCTTTCCGTTTATAAGCTTGTCTCTGACGGACTTTGTGACGTCGATGGTATCGATGCTTTTGTATATGTTTTCTATCGTGCCATACTTCTGTATCAGCGACAGAGCGGTCTTTTCGCCTATCCCGGGAACTCCGGGTATATTGTCGCTCGCGTCGCCCATGAGAGCCTTGACTTCGAGCATTGCCGCGGGCGATACCCCGTATACTTCCGTTATCTTTGCCGTATCGTAGAACACATCCTCCTTTGTGGAGGCGAGGTGAACGAACGTGTGGCAGTGTATGAGCTGGAACGAGTCTCTGTCTCCCGTGGCGATGATGCACGTGGAGCCGACTGCTTCACAGCCGTCGGCGAGCGTGCCGAGTATATCGTCCGCTTCAAAGCCTTCGCACTCGATGACCGTTGTGCCGAGGGCTTTCAGTAGCTCCTTGATGAGCGGCATCTGCATAGCGAGCTCGTCGGGCATCTTCTTCCTGCCCGCTTTGTACTCGCTGTAAGCCTTGTGGCGGAACGTCGGAGCCTTCAGATCGAACGCGACAGCCACGCCGTCCGGAGCGTATTTCTCTGTAAGCTTCAGGTAAATGTTCATGAAGCCCGTCACCGCGTTGGTGAAGACGCCTTTCTTATTCGAGAGCAGCCGTATTCCGTAGAATGCGCGGTTCATTATGCTGTTGCCGTCTATCGCAAGAAGTTTCATAAGATCATTCTATCCTTTCTGCACAAGCGACTGTTGGATGCTATGGCTATTGTACCACATTCCGCCGAAAATTTCAACATAGGCGGCAAATATGACCGAAAATTTATGTTTTTTTCTCAAACTGATTGATTTTTTTTGAGAAATATGTTATTATATAGTGTATGAATTTTTCCAAAACGGAAAGGAGAACCAAAATGGCAAAAAGATGTACTAGATGCGGAAATTTCCTTATGGACGATGAGCGTTTCTGCACAAGATGCGGAGAAAACGTCTCAAACGTTATGCCCGAAGGTGCAGTTCCGCCTGTCGCTCCGAATACGCAGGCACCGCAGGATAATTCCTTCGGAAGAAATGACGGATATGTTTCGCCCAATGCCCAGCCGTATCAGCAGCCTTACAACAATACATATACCCAGCCCCAGTATCAGCAGCCGGTGTATGCCCAGCCCGTTCAGAACAGTGACGAGATGAGTGTCGGCAAGTGGGTGCTTACGATAATAGTTACCACATTCTTCAGCATAGTCAGCCTTATCTTCCTGTTTATCTGGGCGTTCGGCGACGGTCCCGAGAGCAGAAAGAGATACTGCAAGGCTATGCTTATCGTGACCGCTATCTCGATAGGACTTGCTGTCATCGTATATATCGGACTTTTCGCTATACTTGCGGGAAGCTTCGGC
This sequence comes from uncultured Clostridia bacterium, assembly GCA_947166275.1. GTDB lineage: Bacteria > Bacillota > Clostridia > Oscillospirales > Ruminococcaceae > Ruminiclostridium_E. The sequence continues at coordinate 6,914 of CAMVDP010000035.1, read as the reverse complement.
GAGTATATCAACAAGGCGCGTGATTACTACAACGAGTATGGTCAGAACACCGTTGCCACACTCGCGGCACTCTTCGGCTGATATGCGGTACGGAAGGCTCACGGTCGTGACCGGGCATTACGGCTCCGGTAAGACCAACCTCTCGGTAAATCTCGCGGTGGATATCGCTGCGGCAGGGGAAAAATGCACGGTCATCGATCTCGATATCGTCAATCCGTACTTCCGCACCGCCGATTTCGGCAAGCTGTTCGGTGACCGCGGCATAGCGCTGTACGCGCCGGTGTACGCGAACACCAACCTTGATATCCCGTCGCTGAATATCCCTCTTGAAAGCATTCTCTCGGACGGTGGCTGTGTCATCATAGATGTCGGCGGCGACGACGAGGGCGCAAAGGCTCTCGGACGGTTCGCTCCGCTGATAAACGGGTACGCCGACAGAGACATGCTGTACGTGATAAACAGGTATCGCTACCTTACGAAGGAGCCTGCCGAGGCAGTGCAGGTCATGCGTGAGATCGAGTGGTCCTGCGGCATCGCGCACACAGGTATCGTGAATAATTCCAGCCTCGGAGCGGAGACCACAGCCGACACCGTGCGTGACTCCCTCGCCTTCGCGGAGGAAACGGCAAAGCTTGCCGGGCTGCCCTTGCGTGCGACCTGCGCCATAGAGGGTGCCATGCCCGCCGATGCTCCCGAGCCGTATGTCATAAAGCGTCATGTGAAGAACCTGTGGGAGGAATGAAGAATGATCGAAAACAAGAAAGACGAGGAGCAGCTCACAGTTGATTTTATAGATATGTGGTTCAAGGGTGCCACCAATGAAAATGAAATTTATTTGGACTGTTTAAAAGCAGCTGTAGAGCGGCTTGGCGACAATGAAACCGTAAAGCTTATCAGAGAAGCGGTGAAAGCATTTAAAGACGGTCGAATGTCCTTTGAAGGCGTAGATGATTATTCGGCACTATCTGTAAAAGATAATCTTTTTGAAAACACGATTTCTTTATTGGAGCCGGTTTATGATACCGATATGGCTGAAACATTTCTCGATAATGTAATTGATCTTATTGAGAAACAAGGTGGAGAAGCGACGGACAAGCTGCTGTCCGAGCGCTTCAAACTCGCTCTTGACGAGAAGGAACGAAAGTACGCCGAGAAAAGAGCGAAGAAGAATGGTCAGTAAATCATGCAATATTTGCATTGAATAAAAGAAAGGAATGGTCTTATGGCAAAAATGGAAGTCGAGTTCGACCGCTGCAAGGGCTGTGGACTGTGTGTAACAGCCTGTCCCAAGAAGATAGTCGAGCTCCAGCAGGAAAAGCTGAACAAAAAGGGCTACTACACGGCTCACTGCATAGACGATGACGCGTGCATCGCGTGCGCTATGTGTGCTATGATGTGCCCGGACTGCGCGATAACAGTTACAGGAGGTAAGAAGTAATGGCGGAGAAAAGCTTGATGAAGGGAAACGAAGCTCTTGCCGAGGCTGCTCTCAGAGCGGGCTGCAAATGCTTCTTCGGTTATCCGATAACCCCCCAGACCGAGATCGCGGCATATCTTTCAAAGAGAATGCCCAAGGTAGGCGGAGTGTTCCTGCAGGCAGAGTCTGAAGTTGCGGCTATCAACATGGTTTATGGCTGTGCAGGCTCCGGAATACGCTGCATGACATCGTCCTCTTCACCCGGAATATCGCTCAAATCCGAGGGTATTTCCTATATCGCGGGTGCGGATCTGCCCTGCGTCATCATCGACGTAATGCGCGGAGGTCCCGGACTCGGCGGCATACAGCCGTCACAGGCGGACTACTACCAGATAACAAAGGGTGTAGGTCACGGCGACTATAACATCATCGTGCTCGCACCGTCCACCGTTCAGGAAATGGCGGACTGCGTAACAAAGGCTTTCGACCTTGCCGACAAGTACAGAATGCCGGCAGTTGTCCTTGCCGACGGACTTCTCGGACAGATGATGGAGCCCGTTGCGTTCGATGACGCAGAGATCGTGATGTCCGACGCATCAAATAAGCCGTGGGCTGCGAACGGTCATAAGAACGCGCGTAAGCACAACATCATCAACTCGCTGTATCTCCAGGCTCCCGAGCTTGAGCGCACGATAAAGGAGCGCTACGAGAGATACGCGGAGATAGAGAAGAACGAGCCCGTGGGCGTTGCCGATTACTGCGACGACGCGGATATCGTGGTAGTAGCTTACGGTTCCACCGCGAGACTTGCGAAGTCCGCTGTGGATGAAGCGAGAAAGCAGGGAATAAAGGCGGGCGTATTCAGACCCGTTACACTGTATCCGTTCCCGAAGAACGAGCTGAACGCGGCTGTAAAGAACGCGAAGAAGGTGCTCGTTGTCGAGATGTCCATGGGTCAGATGGTAGACGACGTTAAGCTTGCTATCAACTGCTCGAAGCCCGTTGATTTCTTCGGAAGAACAGGCGGAGTTATCCCCGCTCCGGCAGAGATACTCGCAAAGATAAAGGAAATGGGAGGTAACAACTGATGCCTGATTTTAAGAGACCTCACGCCCTCACCGACGTGTATCTTCACTACTGCCCCGGCTGCACGCACGGTATAGTTCACCGTCTTGTTGCCGAGGTCATCGACGAGATGAACATAGAGGGCGATACGATAGGAGTTTGCCCTGTAGGCTGCTCTGTTATGGCTTATGACTACTTCAACTGCGATATGATGGAGGCTTCTCACGGACGCGCTCCGGCTGTAGCTACCGGTATCAAGCGCGCTAACCCCGACAAGTTCGTGTTCACCTATCAGGGTGACGGCGACCTTGCCGCTATAGGTACCGCTGAGACCGTTCACGCAGCTACACGCGGCGAGAACATCACCGTTATTTTCATCAATAACACGACCTATGGCATGACCGGCGGACAGATGGCTCCGACCACACTTCCGGGTCAGGTGACACAGACCACACCTTACGGCAGAAACACCGATATCGAGGGATTCCCGGTAAAGATGTGCGAGATGCTCTCACAGCTCGACGGCGTTGCTCTCGCAGAGCGCGTTACCGTCATCGATCCCGCGAATATCCGCAAGGCAAAGGCTGCGATAAAGAAGGGTTTCGAGTATCAGGCGAAGAAGCAGGGCTTCTCGATCATCGAGGTGCTTTCCACCTGCCCGACAAACTGGGGACTTACTCCGGTACAGGCTATCGAGAGACTGAAGAACGACATGATACCGTACTATCCGCTCGGCGTTTACAAGGACGCTCCGGTGAGAAACAAGGAGGGTGCCTGATATGACTAATGAATTTCTGCTTGCGGGATTTGGCGGACAGGGAATACTCTTCGCCGGAAAGCTTCTCGCTTATGTAGGTCTTTACGCGGGCAAGGAGGTATCCTGGCTCCCGTCATACGGTCCCGAGATGCGCGGCGGTACCTGCAACTGCTCGGTTACGGTAAGTGACGCTCCGATAGGCTCGCCGCTGATCCTTGAACCCACACAGCTGCTCGTTATGAACACTCCGAGTTTTGACAAGTTCATCGGTGCCGTAAAGCCCGACGGAATGGCGTTCATCGACTCCACGCTCGTTGAGGGTCAGTCTGACCGCAAGGACATCAAGTGCTTCTACGTTCCCGCTACCGCAATGGCGAACGAGAACGGCTTAAAGGGCATGGCAAACATCATACTTGCCGGAAAGCTGCTCAAGGAGATCGGTCTTACCGATGAAGCAGTCATCGAGAAGGCTATGAAGAAGTGCATACCCCCGAAGAAGGCGGACAAGCTCGAAGCCAACATGAAGGCGCTGAAGCTCGGAATGGACTTCAACGGCTGAACACAGCGATAATATCACAGAGCGCACGGGCGCAATGCCTATGCGCTCTGTTGTTAAGAGTACATGGCGATACAAAGGAGGGAACTATGAGCAAGAAGACGACACTTGCCGCACTGGCGCTGCTTGCTGCCGGAGGCTGTTTCGCGTATATGTACGCGAGCAATAAGTTAAGAAAGCGTGACAGGATCACCGTAAACATGAAGTCACAGGCAACATCCGTTCCCGGACAGGGTGTGGGCTCGGCATACCTTGAGCAGGTGAAACTGGTGAAGGAGAACCTCGCCGACAAATTCGAGGTGACCGAGAATGCGCATATAATGGCGGATATTACGCACTACCACACGATAAACCTCGGTTACTTCCTCGGAAGACCCGTTTCGTCGCTGCTGGGCAAGTCTGTGGGCTATGTTCACATGCTTCCCGAGACAGTAGAGACAAGTCTTAAGCTTCCCGGGCCGGCAAAGAAGATATTCTATGACTACATGATAAAGTTCTATGACAGCATGGACTATCTCGTGACCGTGAACCCGTACTTCATCGGTCGTCTTGAGCACTACGGCGTTGACCGCAGCAAGGTGACATACATACCCAACTATGTTTCGAGCGACAAGTTCCACCCGCTTCCGGCGGAGGAGAAGCTGCGCCTTCGAGACAAGTACGGCATCCCGCGTGACAAGTTCGTTGTCATCTGCGCGGGTCAGCTTCAGGTGCGCAAGGGCTTCTTTGACTTCCTCGAGATAGCGAAGCAGCGCCCCGACATGGTATTCGCGTGGGCGGGTGACTTCTCGTTCGGCGCTATCACGGACGGTTTCAAGGAGATATCGAAGGTGAAGGAGAACCCGCCGGAGAACCTGAAGCTGCTCGGTATGATCCCGCGTGACGACATGAACGAGATCTACAATCTCGGCGATGTCATGTTTCTGCCGTCGTTTGAGGAGCTGTTCCCGATGACGATACTTGAGGCGATGTGCGCGAACGTGCCGATACTGCTGCGTGACCTTGAGATATACAACGATATCCTGTTTGATTTCTACTATCGTGAGACATCGGTGGAGGGCTTCATCAGCGAGCTTGTGAAGCTTCGTGACGACCCGGACTACTACGCCGCGGGAGTTGAGGCTTCAAGGCGCGGCAACGCTTTCTACTCGAAGGAGCATGTCGTTAAGATGTGGGACGATTTCTATACAAAGGTATACAGATCGATAAAGAAGTGACAAAAAAGCTCCCGTGTTCAATACACGGGAGCTTGAAATGCGCTGTGTTCAGATGTGCTTTTTGAGCTGTGCCTCGCTGCTCTTGATAAGGCTGAGCAGGGCTGCGGACTGCTTGGGGTATTCCTTCTCGATAGTCACGGTGGATATCTCGGTGTCATCAGCCATATCCTTTGTGAGCTTGGCGAGTTCAGCTTCGGCGATGTGTATGCCGGCATCGGCAATATGACAGGCGCTTTCATCCGGGATCTCGAACATGGTCTGTGCGTTTGATTTATTTGCACGGAAAATAAGTCTGAACGTCTTGTAAATGCCGTGGGTGAACACTGTGGTGACAGTTCCGGTAAGGCGCGAATTATCGATCTTGGCGAGGATGCTGTATATAACATCAACGCTGTTCATGAGAAGCTTTTTGGAAAGGGCAACCGAAATGTTGCTTCCCACCTGAGCCTTGTTCGGTGCTTCGGCATCGGGAATGTCATTTTCGGTGATTATCCCGCCCGATGTAACGGCGGAGCGACCGAGAAGGTAGTCTGTCGAAACATTGTAGTAATCTGCGACACGCACAAGAAAATCAAGCCCGCATTCACGCTTGCCTTTTTCGTAATGCGACAGAAGCGCCTGTGCGACACCAAGGTCTGCTGCGGCCTCCTTCTGGCTGATATGTCTTTCTTTGCGTAGTAACGCAAGTATCCTCGGGAAATCTGAATTCATTTCTTTCATAACCTTTCAAAACGCATAGCTGGCATGGTTTCTCTCTTTTTATAACTGTGATTATTCTTGCGTTAAAGCAAAAATGTATGCACTGTAATTATAGCATAACGTAAAAGATATGTAAAGTGGCAAATTCGACAAAAAATCAACAATTTGTCTATTTTTTTGAGCGCTATTCACTACTTACATGATAGCTGACTGTCGTGATAAAGGCTGTGAAGCTGCTGTTTCCGTGAGAACGGTGACATATATATAAACTCTCAAAGGGGATAACAATGAAGAATTATGTATTGTATCTGATACGTCACGGTATCACCCAGGGCAATCTTGAGGGCAGATACATCGGGCTTACCGATCTGCCGCTGTGCGACGAGGGATACTGCGCGATATCGAGATATGCGCATGACCGGTTGTATCCGGATGTGCAGAAGGTCTATTCAAGCCCGCTGAAGCGCTGTCTTGAGACTGCGGATATCATCTACCCGGACCGCTATGTGAAGCAGGTCGATAATATCGCGGAGTGTGATTTCGGCGAGTTCGAGGGCAAGACCCAGAGCGAACTTGAAGAGCTTCCCGAGTATCTTGAGTGGATAAAGGGCGGCTTTCAGGCTAAAGCTCCGGGCGGCGAGACAATGGAGGAGTTCACTCTTCGCTGTCTGGACGGACTTGAGGAGATATTCAAGGACATGATGAAGGAGCAGATAACGCGCGCGGCAGTGATAACGCACGCCGGCGTGATAATGAACCTGTGCGCAGGGTACGGGCTCCCGAAAGGAAGACCCGCCGACTTCGCGGTGGGGCAGGGCGAAGGTATAGGTATAGCGCTCTCGACATTCCTGTGGCAGAAGGGACCCGTTTTTGAGATACTTGGGAGGTTGTTCTGATGACGGATTATGACATGAGATGCGGTGAGAAGAGCGTGCGTGAGTACGTTCGCTTCTCCATGACGGGCACGACGATAAAACAGTCGCTTCCGCTGATAATCTGCGCGAGCTGTCTTACTGCGATGCCGATACTCGGTATCATCGGCTACATTATGACCGGCAGCCCGCTCATGCTGGTGCTTATGATATGTGCGCTCCTGCTCGGGGCGGGCATTGTGGTATTCCTGCTGATAACGATAAAGACTACCGCGAAGCACCTTATGGAGGTGTACGGCGACCAGGGAGGACTTGTCTGCTCGATATCCGA
>CAMVDP010000034.1 GCA_947166275.1 uncultured Clostridia bacterium | reverse complement strand
CCTCGCCGATCATGGCATTGCGGAAGCGATTTACAGCGACTACGGTATCATTCTTGTACAGTGGGCTCCCGGCAGCGCCAATACGGTTCATGCTTCCGAACTGCTCATCATACGTTGCTCCGACAGGTCGGTCATAGAACAGCGGTGTTCCCCGCCCGTTGGCACATATTATCGACCAGCCGCGCACTATCTGCTCATCTGTCAGAAGTATCGAGGATTTGTCAGTATATGTGTCATGGGACTCCACCCATGTGACAACATCATCGCTTCCGTCTGTCATAAAGTCAGAAAGCAGGTTCGCAGAGAACATCCCCGCGGTCACATAGGTACGAAGATACTTTCCGTAATCGCTTGCTGTGGTATGTCCGACTGCTTTGATATAGTCCGGAAGCCTGTCATTGTCTCCCTGAAGTACCTCACCGTAGTTGAATATCCTGTCCGCCTCGGTTATCTCGGTGGTGACGCGCTCCCAGAAATTGTTCGGAAGGCTTTCATCGTCCCTCGGGTCATCGGGAAGTCCGATGTGTTTTGCGGTATCATAGCGGAATCCGTCCGCTCCGTCAGCTATCAGCGTGTTGAGATATACTATGAAGTAATCCTGAAACTCGGGGTTTTCCGTGTTCACATCAGGAAGCCCCGACAGTGAGTACAGTGTGCACTGTATACGGCTCTTGTAGTCGGTTATCTTCTTTTCCGCGTTCTTGTGGTACAGCTTGTCAATGCCGCCTGCTGCGTCTATAAGCGACTGCGATACCGCACTTTTGTCCGCTGCGGTGTGATTAGGCACAACATCCACTATCACCTTTATGCCGTACTTTTCCGCCTCATCGCACATAGCGCGGAAGTCGTCCTCACTGCCGAGCTGATAGTTGCCGACTGTCCAGTCTGTGGGCTGATACTGATAGAACCACTTGCCCTTACCCATGAGTTGCATCCCGCCTCCGCCGCCCTCTATAACGGCGTTCGCGGGTGAGGTCTGTACGGAGCTATAGCCTGCGGCTGCGATATCTGCCATGCTCTCGCGTATCGTATCGAACGACCAGCACCACGCATGCAGTATCGCGCCGTCGTCGATGTTATCCGCGAGCCCGAAGTAATATACAGGCTCGCTGCTTGCCTGAAGCGGCTCCGAGATCGTGACCGAGGGGTTCGGTTTATAGTCATCACAGCCCGAAACGGCAAGTATAACGGCAATCACAGCCGCGGCTTTACTGAATATCTGCTTCATTCTTATTCTCCACGCTCTTTGAGCTCGCTGTAATACGCTTCGAGCCTCGGACGAGCCTTAACGTAGTACTTTTCGAGCTCTTTGTCGAAGTGCTTACCCATGCCTTCCATGATTATCCTGTCAGCCTGCTCAAACGACATGCTTTCTTTATACACACGCTTGCTCACGAGTGCGTCATAAACGTCCGCGACAGCCATTATTCTCGCTTCGAGCGGTATCTCCGTACCTTTGAGTCCGTCGGGATATCCCGAGCCGTCCCAGCGTTCATGGTGATAATGCGCCACATTCTCGGCAAGAATATGGAAATTAATATCGTCTGTGCCTTCGAGTATTTCGTGAACTATATGCGCACCCTCGGCAGCATGAGTCTTCATCTTCTCAAACTCCTCGTCCGTGAATCGACCGGGCTTGCGCAGTATCGCGTCATCGACAGCGATCTTACCGAGATCGTGCATAGGCGCCGCTTTTATCAGGTTGTGACAGAATTCCTCGTCAAGCGGGAACTTAACGTCATTACGCATTTCTTCGATAAGCATACGTACAACGTCACTCGTCCTGCGGATATGACCGCCGGTGGAATTATCACGGCTTTCTACCATGGTCGCCATGCTCATTATGAGCTTGTCGTGCATCTCCACGATATGCTCGGTCTTCTCCGCGACCTGTTTTTTGAGGTCGGTGTTGTATGAGTTGAGAAGTCTGATGTATTTCTGGTTCTTGGTGTCATCGGTGATGACGAACTGGTATCCTCTCTTTCGCTTGCCGTCATACAGGTCGTTTACATCGCACAGATATGTGTGCTTGTTGGATTCGTAGTAGAACTTGTCTTTTTTCGCATCTTTCCTGAAATCAGATATACACTTCATCATATTAACGACGATATCCGAACTCGTATCAGCAGACATGTCCACCATCATATTCTCAAAATCAGGGAAAAACTTGCGCGCAGTCTTATTGCTGCCGAGATAGTTGAGCTTGAGGTCGAAGGATACAAGTCCCGTATCACCCGCCTGGACGAGCGAATCAATAGCCGAATCAGTGATATCGTACAGGCGCATACGATTGACAATAAACAGGTATGTTACCTGTGCTATAACGAACGCCAGCGGTATCAGCTCTACGCCGTCCAGGAGCTTTCTTCCGAGGAAATGGCTCAATACGGAGATAACGATCGGGATGACAAGCAGATATATGACTCTGTGTGAAACATCTTTTTTCTTAAAGTAGCTGTATATCATCGCTGAAAGGCTCATCGCGAAATAGACAAGCACCATGACGATGAATACCGTGTGTATAAAGCCGTATTCCTTGACAAGCACGCCAGTACCGTTCTCTACCGAGAATTTAACATCCTTGTAGAAATACGGCAGTTTTCCTATCGAAAGCGTCGATAGATATATGATCGTGCTAAACGCGATAAATGCGGCGGAGATCCACCTTTTAAGCTTTATGCGACACATTTCGAAAACGCCGAGCATTATGAACAGATCGAGATAACAGCCGACGATATACGTCACTCTCAAAGCCACAATAGCCTCGGAAAGCTCTGTCGACATTGCGAGCATCAGATATCCGAAACAAACGAGCGGTATGAACGAGAATATCAGGGTAAGGTGTATATCAAAATGCTTATGCCACATGATAATATACGTAAGCGTAAGCAAAATGGACAGAATAAGCATTGTCCAGTAATATGCAATAACCAACGCAGGTCTCTCCCTTCTGCATATTTAGGTTATTATACCATATTTATATCATTAAGTCAACCTTGAAAACATATCCACGGCACAGGTTTTTTACACGTTATACGGCAAACTGCTCAAAAATATGTTCAGTCAGACAGGAATACTCGTCATATCTTTACAGAATTAGCGTGACACGCCAAAACACTTGACAAACCTTTTCTTATATGGTATAATTCGACTGTTGTTCGGAAATGAATAACATAAAGAGAAATAAACAAGACTTCAGAAAAGGAGCTAAAAAAATGAAAAGAAAGTTATTTGCAATAGCTGCTGTCTGCGCGATCATGGCTACTGCAGGCTGCAACAACAATAAGCCTGCTGAAACGACCGCTGCCGCAACTACAACCACCACAGCTGCAGAAACAACTACCGACGCCGCAGCAGAGACCGAAGCCGCAGCAGAGACCACCGACGCTCTCGACACCGGCATTACGGATGTGACAGTTCCCGTTATGTCCCATGACGATTATATCAATGCTGACATCGATACCGAAGTCACAGTCGAGACTTATGTACAGGGCAAGCAGTCCTGGTGGGAGGACAACGGCGTAGGTCAGGCATCCTTCTATGCGCAGAATAACCCCGAAGGCGGTTACTTCTTCTACAACATGCCCTGCTCAAAGGAAGAATACGAAAAGATCGTTCCCGGCACAAAGGTCAGAGTAAACGGATTCAAGGCTGAATGGTCCGGCGAGGTCGAGATCGTAGACTCAAGCTTCGAGATCATCGACGGTGACACATTCATCGCTCAAGCAGAGGATATCACAGACCTTCTCGGCAAGGATGAGCTCGTAAACCACCAGAACGAATTCGTATCCTTCAAGGGTATGACAGTTGAGGCTTCCGGCGACAACGGTGAAGCATTCCTCTACAAGTGGGATAACTCCGGTTCCGACGGCGACGACCTCTACTTCAAGGTTTCGAAGGACGGCACAACATACACCTTCACGGTAGAGTCTTACCTCTGCGGCAAGGACACACAGGTTTACAGCGATGTCAAGAACCTTCAGGTAGGCGACGTAATCGATCTTGAGGGCTTCCTCTACTGGTACAACGGCGCTAACCCGCACATCACTTCCGTAAAGAAGGCATAAGCCCGATAAAAACACCCCGGCAGCACGTACTGCCGGGGATTTTTTATACTATGTGATATCTGCTGTCATTGCCGTAAACGAGCTTTCTGCCTTCTTCAAGCTCAAGCACAGGCACCTCGGACACAACATTATTGTCCGGGTCGGTGAAATACAGCGTCTCTCCCGTTTTCAGGCTGAAATTCGTCTGGTGGTGCATGAGAGCGGTGGTCTCCTTGTTGTTCTTGGTCACGATCACTGCCGTCTCACCTGCCGCTATCACCATATCCGGAAACGTCCAGCGGTCCGGTTCATCAGCTTTATCCGACAAATGCCAGCCGCGAAGGTCTACCGGGCTGTCGGTCGGGTTGGTTATCTCTATCGTGTCTCCGCTGCCGGATGTGTACAGCTCGCTCACGTAAACTCCACCCGCCGACGGGAGCTTGTTCACATGCAGCGATACAGTAACGCGGTGCTCACTGTCCGTCATAGAGCTGTCAATTATGAGCTCGCGCTCGCACACCTCTTTGCCGTTCACCTGCCAGTGGTCGAATTCATAGCCTTCATAAGGCTCCGCTGTGAGGTATGCTCTGCAGTCGGTATAATAAAGCACCGTAGCGCTTTCTGTACCTTCAACGCTCATACAGCCGAGCTTTGCCGCTGCATTTCCCGACGGAAGGACTGTCACGCTGTACTTCTCACCGTTGTAGCCGAAACGATTTATCATACTGCGGTTCATTACCGCGAAACGGTTATCCGCGAAATCGCGTATCTGCTGACGGCTTTCCGCGAATGACATCTCATTTGCCCACTCAGATATCATGCCGTTCTTCAGAGCGTGCATCTGCTCATGGTCGCTCTCCGCAATAAGCTCGTCAAGCTTTGCTTTCACATTGTCGGGAGAGAACGCGCCGGAAGCAAGCTCACAGATAGTATTCGCGAACTTCTCCCTCATGTCCTCGCGGTAAAGCAATCCGCGAAGTATATGCGACGCGCCCTGCATGTGCTTTCCGGTAAGCACGGCGCGCAGTGTGTCGTCCTTGTATCCGTTGCCATACAGACCCCACGCGAATTCCGCGTCGAACAGCAGAAATCTCCACTTTCCGTCCCGGTATTTGCTGTCGGTGATCTCGCCAGCCGACGGAACATACTTCCAGACTTTGAAATTGTTTCCCGGCCAGTCCTTATTGTCGATGTATATCTGCATCGCGTAGTACAGCATAAGGTCGTCGATATCCACAAGTTCGCAGAATTTGTTGAAATACAGGTCTACCGTCAGGTCCTTCTCTGCGAGCTCCACCACATGGAGCCAGTCTGCCACAGCCTGCGACTCATTCTCGTCCTCGTCATCGTCGCACTCTGGTTCAAGCTCCTTACTGCCGACGATGCGGTAATTCTCCTTGCTGCCTCCGTACATCATCTCAAGATAGTCCGCGGAATACGCTTCATGCAGCCATGCAAATCCGTAGTACTCACCGTTCAGGTACACAGCCGCGGGTCTCACTGCCTGTGTATCCGGAAATCCAGCCTGCGCCGCGAGAGTCATCGAAAGCTCGTCACGTACTCCCGCAAATTCGCGGTCATTGGCGCCGTTTCGCAGGGTTATGCGATCATACCTGGTGATAAATCTTCCGATGCCGTCGGTGTTTTCGGTGAACAGCGGGTACTTGAACTTGCCCTCGCTGTACATGCTGCGCGCGAAAAGTCTCCACGACTTCTGCGAGACGGAGCGGGAATATCCTCCCACGACGCGCGCTCCCGATGCCTGTGAAAGTATCTCCTCTCCGTTGCTGTCGTAGATCTCGACATACATCGGGCGCTCGCTCTCACGGCCGCGAATATTATAGTTTGCGGGCGCGGTGGGAGCTATCTCACCGCCCTTGTACTCCGTTTTCATGTACTGATCGCGCAGATAGCCCTCGACAGCTATGCCGTTATAGTAGTCGTACAGGTCGTACTCGTCCGCGGAAAGCACGAATATGATCGTGTTTTCATCGAAACGTTCGAATACGTTCCTGCCGACGATGTAGCTTTTCACCGCCACATCCGACTTGTCCGCACCCCTTACGGCCACCGCTTTTACAGTCGTGCAGGTCTCAATGTTCTTCGCATTAAGATGTATAGGTTCAGTATACTTTTCCGACGATCTGTCGGGAGTATTTCCGTTGAGAGTGTAGTATATGACTGCTTCCTCATCGCCGCAGTTCAGTTCCACATCGATATCCTCGCTGTAAAACGTATTGTTCTGCGAAAAGCTCACCGCAAGCTTATTGCGGCTCTCCCTGTCCGGTATATACTCATCGGTATCCTCTTGCGTGACATACGATGTTGGAAGAGCGTTCTGCATATCGGGGTGCTCTCGAAGCATATATATCGCTGCAGCGCCGAGGATCAGAAGTGATATCAGCAATATCGCAAGTTTCTTCATTATTTTCCTTTTTTCAGATGATAGGAGTTGATCAGAACGATATCCGGCTTCACCGGAGAGAGAGGAGAATGGTGACTCGACAGATATTCAAAGCCTGCCTTTTCTATGACACGACAGCTTGCCTTATTATCGTCCACAGCCTCGATGAACAGCTCATCATAGCCGTTCGCGAACAGTTCCGCGACAAGCGCCTTCAAAACCTCTGTCATATACCCGTTGCCCCAGTATTTCCTGCCCGAGCAGTAGCCGATGACCGGTCTGCCCTTTTCATCGATCCTTACAACATCTATCATGCCTATCGGGGTACCGTCACTTTTCAGCTCCAAGATATATCTGTAACAGTCCGGCTTCGAGTACTCCGAAAGCCAGTAGTCCATTATGATACGGGTGTCTTCGATACTTCTGTGAGGCTGCCACTGCATATATTCGGTCACCGCCGGGTCACTCGCCCAGTTGCTGAATATCGCCTGTGTATCGGCTTCGGTAAGAGCCCGAAGCTTCAGTCTTTCTGTTTCAAGCTCTTTCATTCAGCCACCCCGTTTATCATGTCAAGCAGCTGCGATTCGGTGATCACCGTCACTCCGAGCTCCTGCGCCTTCGTCAGCTTGCTCCCGGCTTCTTCGCCGGCAACTACATAATTCGTCTTTTTTGATACCGAGCCCGCGCACTTTCCGCCGTTGCCTTCGATAAGCTCCTTTGCCTGATCGCGCTTGAGCGTGGGAAGCGTACCTGTGATGACGAACGTGAGCCCCGCAAGCTTGTCTCCCGAGGCAGCCTTATCATAGTCGAATTTCAGTCCGTTAACACGGAGCTTTTCCACAAGCTCACGCATCTGCGGGTCTGCGAAAGCGTCCGATACGCTGTGCGCGAGTATCTCACCGAAGCTGTCTATCGAGAGTATATCCTCATACGAAGCGGTCATCACACCGTCGATATCTCCGAATTTTCGCAGCAGCAGCTCCGCCGAACGCCTGCCTATGCCGCGTATGCCGAGCGCATACAGCAGCCTGTCCGGCTGCACCTGCTTCGAGTTCTCGATAGCTTTCAGCAGATTTCCGGCTGACTTCTCCTTGAAGCCTTGCAGGCACATCACATCCTGTAGGTTCAGCAGATACAGGTCGGCAGGCGAGCTCACAAGCCCGCTCTCGACAAGCTGCTTCACCACGGCTTCCCCAAGACCCTCGATGTTCATTGCATCGCGCGACGCAAAGTGCTCAATGCCGCGCAGCAGCTGTGCAGGACAGTTCGGGTTCACACAGCGCACCGCAGCTTCATCGCCTCCGCGCTCAACGGAATGACCGCAGACCGGGCACTTGTCGGGAAGTCTGTATGTTTCGGCACCGCAGTGCTTTGCAACACGTACGACCTCCGGGATTATCTCTCCCGCCTTGCGCACCGCGATGGTATCTCCCACCGCCACTCCGAGCCTGTCCACGATGTCCTGATTATGCAGCGACGCACGGGAAACTGTGGTACCCGCAAGAAGTATCGGGTCGAATACCGCCACGGGAGTAAGAGCTCCCGTACGCCCGACGTTGACCTCTATCTCACGGAGCACGGTCTCCTTCTCCTCCGGTGGGTACTTGAACGCCACTGCCCACTTCGGCACCTTTGCTGTCGCGCCGAGTATGTCGCGCTGTGACAGGTCGTCGACTTTGATGACTGCACCGTCGGTATCATAGGCATAGCCGTGCTTTTCATCACCTATCTCACGTATACGCCTGACCGCCTTGTCTATGGTATCGCAGACCTTGTGTGCAACTACCGGGAAGCCCTGTTCCGCGAGCCAGTCAAGTGATTCGCTGTGACTGGTGAATGTCCTGCCTTCCACCTGCTGAACATTGAAAATGAAAATACCGAGAGATCGTTTTGACGTTACCGAGCTGTCCTTCTGGCGAAGTGAGCCGGCAGCTGCGTTACGCGGATTTTTCGCAGGCTGCTCACCGTTCTCCTCCTGCTCCGCAACAAGTCTCGCAAAGCTCTCACGTGGCATATACACCTCGCCGCGCACCTCAAGCAGCGAAAGCTTCTCCGATATGCGAAGCGGTATGCTCTTTATGGTTCGCAGGTTTTCGGTGATATCCTCGCCCACGAACCCGTCACCACGCGTAGAGCCACGCACAAGCACTCCGTCACGGTATTCCAGAGATACCGAAAGTCCGTCTATCTTCGGCTCGACGGAATACACCGGCTCAAGCTCCTTGCGTATCGTACTGTCGAAGCTGTACAGCTCATCTTCGCTGAACACATCCTGCAGCGACCCCATCTGGACCGTATGTGTCACCTTCTCGAATGTCGAGAGTGCCACTCCGCCGACTCTGCGTGTAGGCGAAAACTCCGTGACCAGCTCGGGGTGCTCGGCTTCGATCGCCTTCACCTCGCGCATCAGCTTGTCATACTCGTCGTCCTCTATTGTCGGGTCGTCAAGCACATAATAGTTGTAGTTGTGCTTCTCTATGATATCGTAAAGCTCATAGAGCCTTGTTTTCACATCCATATTGCCAAACCCCCTAAATATCTATATTCGCAAGCTCGCTTTTGTTATCTTCGTCAAGAATGATGTTGGAGTAAGTATCCGGAACACTCCCGACTATCACCGTCTGGGCGAGCAATATATCAAAGCTTACGTCCACGGTCTCGGAAAATCCCGGCATCATGGGCGAAATCTC
Source organism: uncultured Clostridia bacterium (assembly GCA_947166275.1). Classification (GTDB taxonomy): domain Bacteria; phylum Bacillota; class Clostridia; order Oscillospirales; family Ruminococcaceae; genus Ruminiclostridium_E. The sequence goes on along the minus strand of CAMVDP010000034.1, from coordinate 7,437 downwards.
GGCTTTCACGTTAAGTATTATGCTGTGTATAGTCTGATTTATCCCCGCGCTCGTAAAGCTGCTCACTAACGAGGTGTCAGCCTTGCCGCGGGGCTCGATGCGGAATGTGAGCTGTGCGCCTGTACCGTAGAACATACTGATACCGGTGAGTGTGCCGACGGATATGCCGACCTCCTCCTCCGAAAGGCTGTCCAGCCCCTCGTTCACAGCCTCGTTCAGCAGTGCCTTCAGGCTGTTTATCTTTGCCCTGTCAGTCTCCAGCGCCGCGATTCGCCCGTCATTGTCAAACGTGAGCTTCACCAGCTCACCGCAGCCTTCACTGTCGGAAAATCGCTCAAACACGGCGCTGCTGATGACGCGCTCGGCGGACATCCCGCACTTGTAATCGAGCAGCTTCATCAGCGTCGGGCGTATGAACGTTTCTATCGCAGCGAGCGCCGCTGCGCAAAGAATTCCCGCCGTGATCAGCACTGCGCCCGCGATATGTATGATCCTTCTGCTTTTTTCCGTCTGGCAGCCCATATCATCACCCTATTGCATAAATACCGTTTCATTCTCCCGCCGTCAGGCGGAAGAATGTTATTTCATTATATGTTTACTGCAAAAGGTGTGACAATAGACATGCCATTTTCAGACTTTATGCGCAAAAAACGACTTGAACGCTCTGAACGCCATGTAAACGTCATTCTTCGCGGTCACTTCGAAAGGCGCGTGCATAGAGAGCACAGGTACGCCGATATCTATGGTGTCAATGTCGAGGTTTGCCACATACATAGCTACCGTTCCGCCGCCGCCGAAGTCCACTTTGCCGAGCTCGCCGGTCTGCCATATAACTCCGTCCTTGTCGAGCATCCTGCGTATCTCGCTGACATACTCCGCAGAGGAGTCGTTGGTGCCGGACTTTCCGCGCGCGCCGGTGTACTTGGTGACTACCACGCCTCTTCCCGCGAAGGACGCGTTGAGCTTCTCGAACGGTTCAGAGAATGTCGGATCGAATGCCGCGTTAACGTCAGCGGACAGGCACTTCGAGTTCGAAAGCACAGTGCGCCCGTCTGCGCCGTACATCTCGCCGAGGTCATACAGGAAGTACTTCATGTACGCAGAACGCAGTCCGGTATTGCCCTCGCTTCCTATCTCCTCCTTATCGGTGAGAACTGTCACGGCAGTCCTGTCGGGTGTGCCCTTTATCGTAAGTATAGCCTGAAGCGCGGTGTACGCGCATACTCGATCGTCCTGACCGTACGCGCCTACCATGCTTCTGTCGAAGCCTACATCTTTTGCCTTGAACGCGGGTACACACTCAAGCTCCGCGGAGATGAAGTCGCTCTCGGTGATGCCATACTTCTCATTGAGTATGCACATGATACCGAGCTTTACAGCTTCGCTTGCCTTATCGTCACGGAACGGACGCGAGCCGATGAGGATATTGAGCTCCTCACCCTTTATCAGCTTGTTGGCGGGACGCTTGTACTGCTCGTCAGCGAGGTGCGGCAGGATATCTGTCACTACCAGCACAGGGTCGCTCTCGTCCTCTCCGAGCTTCACATCGACGCGCTCACCGTCCGCCTTGTAGATAACGCCATGGAGCGCGAGCGGTGTGACCGGCCACTGGTACTTTTTGATGCCGCCGTAGTAGTGCGTCTTGAAGTATGCAAGCCCCTCGCTCTCGTACAGCGGGTTCTGCTTCAGGTCAAGGCGCGGGGAGTCGATATGCGCTGCCGCAAGGTTCACGCCGTGATCGGGAGTCTTTTTGCCTATTACTGCGAGAATTATCGCTTTTCCCCTGTTTATGCGGTAAACACGGTCGCCGGGCTTGTACTTTGCGGTCTTGTCGAACGGTACGAAGCCTGCTGCCTCTGCGAGACGCACAGCCTCCGCGCACGCTTCACGCTCTGTTTTTCCCGTGTCAAGAAAAGCTTTGTAGCCCTCGCAGAACTTGTCCGCCTTTGCAGTCTCGCTCTCCGACATTTCAAAGCCCGTGTTTACACGCTTCATGAAAAGCTTCTCCTTAAGATCGTTTGCCTCGGTCTTCTTTTCCTTCTTTGCCATGGTTCATTTCCTTTCCTGCACGTAAAGCTCATAATACGTGTCTAACGCTGAATTTATTTTATTTACATAATGTGCTGCGTTTTTGCTGGGGTAGTTGTCGATATGCACACCGTCAGCAGAGATATCGGGATCGCTCACCCAGCCGCTGACCTCGCCTATCCCGGAGAAATATGCCGCCGCAGCGGTGTCGGTACAGCCGAAATACTTCGTGAGGAAGCTCACCATGTACGCTCCGTAGCGGATATTGGTCTCGGGGTCATACATATCATCGAAGGTAACTTCATCATCGTCGCCGAGCCTGAATTTGACCCAGTCGAACGCTGTCTCCATAAGCTGCATAAGCCCTCGTGCGCCCGTACTTGATACAGCATCCGGATCGAAGCCGCTCTCGGTCTTGATGAAGGCGTATATGACGTACTTGTCTATCTCATACTCCTCGGCGTACTTTTCCACGTACTCCGAGTATTTCAGCGGGTGCATGGCAAGCTTGAATTCATAAACGCTGCGGTCATAGATCTCAATGCCGAAATAAGACGCCAGCCCCAGCAACACAACGAAGATCAGTATGAATACCACTATCGTCTTTTTCTGACTTTTCTCTCTCAAGCTTTCGCCTCCTTGCGTATCTGCGCAGCTATACCGCGAAGCTCGCGTTCAAACCCGTCTATATCTGAACCATTCACCGCTCCGTAGCGCGAACGCGAGATGTAGAACTGTGCGTCGTGCTGCGAGTTAAGGCGAGCTCTCGCCTGTTCGGCGGTAATGCTGTCACGTTTCATTATCCGCTGTGCGCACTGTTCCTTGTCCGCCGTGACGCACACCACTGTATCGCACAGCCTGTCCGCTCCGCTCTCGAAAAGAGTCGGTGCGTCCAGCAGGAACAGCTTTCCCCGCTCCGCGAGTGAACACAGCTGCTCGATAATATGATATGTTATAAAAGGGTAAATGATACCGTTGAGCTCCTCAAGAGCGTTTTTGTCGTTGAATACTATACTTCCGAGCTTTCTGCGGTCAAGTGAGCCGTCAGCCAGCAGAACATTTCTTCCGAAGCGTTCAGCGATCACATCAAGCGCCGGTCTTCCCGGCTCAACAACATAACGCGCGACCTCGTCGCAGTCTATGATACCAAATCCGCACTCCGCAAACACCCGGCACGCTGTAGTCTTTCCCGCGCCCGACATTCCAGTGAGCCCGACAGTGTAGATCCCGTCATTCGTGTAAAGCATCGCTGCCTCCGTCAAGATCAATGACCCGGAATCCCGCCGAGCGCAGCAGCCTGTTGTACACAGCAAGCCCGATTCCCGATGTATCCGGCATTCTCACATATACCTCACGACAGCCCCGCGAGTCAGCTTCACGCAGGCTCGCGAACAGGTTCTCCGCCTGCTCCTCCGATGTACTGCCGTAAGGGAATCGGATAATGCTGTCGGGAAGCCGTTCATCGCCATTGCCGAGGAAACCGGTACTGACGGAGCAGTGCTTCGCAATGAATTTCGCGGTCTTATCATCGCCGCCCTTCAGTATATAGACCTCCGCGGCGGGTGAATAATGCTTGTATTTCATTCCCGGGGAAATAACCTTCGCATCCGGTCCAAGCTTTTCAAGAACGCCATTGTCGATCACCACATGACAGAACTCGCGCAGCATCTCCGGAGTCACCGCTCCCGGACGAAGTATTCTTACGCGATCCTCGCCTTCAAAGCAAACTACCGTGCTCTCGACACCGTATCTGCACTCTCCGCCGTCTACTATCATCGGTATCTTCCCGTTCATATCTTCGAATACGTGAGAAGCGCTCGTAGGACTCGGCAGCCCGGAAGTGTTTGCCGACGGCGCAGCTATCGGGAACCCGCAGCTTTCGATAAGCTCCAGTGTGAACTTGCTGCGCGGCATGCGAACTGCCGCAGTGTCAAGCCCGCCGCAGGTCTCCGCAGGCACATGTGCCTTACGTGGGAATATCATAGTAAGCGGGCCGGGCCAGAAGCTTTCGGCAAGCCTCGTTGCAAGAGGCTGAACGCTATCTGTAATATCATGCAGCATATCTATCGAGCATATATGCAGTATAAGCGGGTTGTCCTGCGGTCTTCCCTTTGCGTTGAATACCGCACGAACCGCGTTCACATCGTATGCGTTGGCAGCAAGGCCGTACACGGTCTCGGTAGGTACAGCTACTATCCCGCCGTTTTTCAGTATGCCGGCTGCTGATGCTACTGCTTCTTCCCCGGCTTTGACAAGTATCGTTTCCATCTCTTTGTTCCTATCGTTATCTATATACGCACGCTAATTATCGCTGCTTCCGGCAAGCTTTGCGGCTCTGTCAGCTATAGCGAGCGCATCAAATACCTCATCGCATGTTCCGTTCATGAATTGCTCAAGTTTGTAGAGCGTGAGCCCGATCCTGTGGTCGGTGACGCGGCTCTGCGGAAAATTGTATGTGCGGATACGCTCCGAACGATCACCGGTACCGACCTGTATCCTGCGTTCGGCGGCGATCCTGTCCGTCTGCTCGTTGAGCTTTGCTTCGTACAGCTTGGTGTACAGCATCTTCATCGCTTTGTCCTTGTTTTTATACTGGCTTCGCTCCTCCTGACACTCCACTATCGTGCCGGTAGGCTTGTGGATTATGCGGATCGCGGACTCGGTCTTGTTGATATGCTGACCGCCTGCGCCGCTTGAGCGATATGTCTGGTATTCAAGGTCTGCAGGGTTTATCTCGACATCGACCTCTTCCGCTTCGGGCAGCACGGCTACCGTCACCGTGGAAGTCTGTATCCTTCCCTGCGCTTCTGTCTCGGGAACGCGCTGTACGCGGTGTACCCCGCTCTCGTATTTGAGCTTTGCGTACGCTCCGTCACCCTCTATCGAGAAGCTTATCTCCTTATATCCTCCGAGCTCTGTGGGGTTGGAATTGACCGTCTCTGTTTTCCAGCCTTTATCCTGTGCATACATCGTGTACATTCTGAACAGCGAGTTTGCGAACAGCGCTGCTTCCTCTCCGCCTGCACCCGCACGTATCTCTACTATAACATTCTTGTCGTCATTCGGATCCTTCGGCAGCAGCATGATCTTCAGCTCTTCCGTGCAGCGCGCAATGATCTCCTTACTCTCATTGTACTGGAGCTGTGCCATTTCGCGAAGCTCCTTGTCCGTACCGCTCTCGTCAAGCATTTCTCTGGCTTCCGCAAGCTCATTCTCCGCCTTCTTGTATTCGCGGTACTTTTCTACCAACGGCTGCAGGTTCTTGTATTCTTTCATAAGCCTTTTATACTGCTCCTGATCGCTCATCACAGCTGTATCGGACAGCTTTTCGCTTATCTCCTCATACCTCTTTTCGGCTTGTTTCAGCTTTTCTGTCATGCTCTCACCTCAAATTTATATTATACCATAATAATGCTTTGAATGCAACCTGTTTTTGCTATTTTCCTCCGGTTCGGTAAATACGTTCATATATAGGATCGTCCCCGTACGGTAATTCCGTAAACGGGGACGGTATCAGAATATTTCGCCTGTACGCTCTGCGGTAGCAGCAAATACAGGAAGCGGCTCCGCAGCCTGTGCGTCACCGATCGAGTAGATCTGCGACAGCAGCAGCCTACGCAGTTTCGGCGGCATATCTTTGTTCACAGATATCTTTTGAGGGAACAGATCCTTCACAATGTCTATCTCCCACAGTGCATCCTGCACATCGTACGCGTCTATGCTGCCTGTCGATGTCACATCCCAGCCTGTGGCGCACAAAGCGTTCTCAATCTCGTGAGGATAGAACATCGTTTTTATGTTGAAATGATCGGAAATGTGGTAGGACTCACATATTGCCTGGATATCAGCCGCCATGAAGTGCTGATACTGACCAAACGTTGTTGGACGCGGATCCCACTCTGCTATACATATCCTCGATGCCCATTTTCTCACCTTGAAGAGTATATCCCGAAGCTCCTCCTGTGACGAAAGATACCACAGACAGTGCGAAAGGACCACATACCCGAATGAATTCTGCTCAAAGTCGAAGGAAGGGCTTAATATGTTGACTCCGAGGTCGATGTTCACACGATCGCCTATATGTGAACTCATCAGTCTTTCTCGTGCTGTTCCAAGGTTCTCCGGAGAGCCGTAGTTCTCGTTCGCAAGGTCTACCGCATATACGAAGCCGTCATCGCCTGTGGCATAAGCAAGCACAGCAGTTGTCTCACCCTGTCCGCAGCCTATCTCAAGCACCCTGCTCCCGTAATATATCTTCCAGAAATCCGCGAGCCTTAACCTGTGCTCGATACGGGAACGCGTGATATCTCCAGTAAGGCAGGCAAGGTGCATTACTTCCCTTGCACGCTCTTCAATATTTCCCTGCATAGTTTACCTCAAAACAAACAGCCCTCCGTGAAACAGAGGGCTTACGCTGTCTTTGTCGTTCTGATATCCGTGTAACTGCGCTCAATTACTGTGCGCGCTGTACCTTGCCGGAACGCAGGCACCTTGTGCATACGTTTACTCTGCACGGTGTACCGTCTACAAGCGCCTTAACTTTCTGAACATTGGGCTTGAAAGTCCTGTTAGTACGTCTGTGTGAATGAGAAACACTGATACCGAAAGTGACACCCTTGCCGCATATCTCGCATTTTGCCATGGGTCATGCACCTCCTTACAATTGCGTTGGTTTATACGTTAATACCTTGATATTTTATCAGAAATTTTGCCATTTGTCAATAGTTTTTTCCAATTTTTTAGCATATTTTTTTATTGCTCTTTTTAGCGGACAAAATACACACTAAATGAGCATTTTTAACTGCACTTTGTTTTGTCTGATATGTAGAAAATATATGTCAAATCCTACATAAATCCGCATTTTATTTGACAAAACAGGGTAATAATGATAAAATTAATAAAATAAAGTATATTTTGCATATTACTTACTTTACATAAAAGAGGATATTCTTATGGCAGAAATATTAACGCAAGCACAAATCAGAGAAATATTAGCTAAAAGAGATGCCCGGATCGCTGAAGAAAATGCTGCTGAAGCTGCGTTCATTGAAGAAACTGCAGTAAGTGAGCATACGGAAGAACCGATCGTGGATAATACCGATCCCGCGCCAGAGTCTGTAAAGGTTGAAGAATCAGCGCCCGAACCCGAGCCTGCCAAGGCTGAAGAACCTGCGCCCTCTCCGAGCAGCGGCAAGCTGTCACAGGAGCAGATCGAAGCCATGCTCGCAGGCGCAAATGCGCTCTCAGAGCCCGAACCGGAGCCTGCCAAGGCAGAAGAACCCGCACCGAGCAGCGGCAAGCTGTCGCAGGAGCAGATCGAAGCCATGCTCGCAGGCGCAAATGCGCCCTCAGAACCCGAACCCGAGCCTGTCAAGGCAGAAGAACCCGCTCCGAGCAGCGGCAAGCTGT
>CAMVDP010000033.1 GCA_947166275.1 uncultured Clostridia bacterium | reverse complement strand
TGTGTCATAAAGATCAACACCCAGTTCGACGGTGCATATGTGTTCTCGTGCGGCAAGAACATGGGCGTATTCAAAGCAGTAGGCTACCCCGAGGATGTCGGCAGATTTTACAGGCTCGACGAGTACGAGGGCTATGCGTGGACAGCACACGGTCGTTATCCAACGAACACTCCCGGTTGGTGGGGCGGCGCTCACCCGTTCGCACTGCTTGACTATTCAATAGTACATAACGGAGAGATTTCGAGCTACGATGCGAACCGCAGATTTATCGAAATGTTCGGATACAAGTGCACGCTGCTGACCGATACCGAGGTCATCACGTACATCTTCGACTGGCTGAACAGAAAGCAAAATCTCCCGCTCGAAGATATCGCGTCAGTCATCGCGGCACCGTTCTGGAGCAAGATAGACAAGCTCGAAAAGACCGACCCGAAACAGGCAGCAAAGCTCCGGTATCTGCGTCAGGCTATGTCGGGACTGCTCATTACCGGTCCGTTCTCAATAATTCTCGGCTACACCGGCGGACTTATGGCGCTCAACGATCGATTGAAACTGCGCTCAATGGTAGTTGCCGACAAAGGCGACACGACATATATCGCAAGCGAGGAATGCGCGATACGAGCGATCTGCCCCGACTGCGAAAATGTGCGCTCACCAAAGGGCGGCGAACCCGTCATCATCACTCTCAACGAGGAGGGTAAAAGAAAATGCCTGTGAATTACTTTCCCGCGGAATTTGAGGTTCTGCGAAACTATGATAAATGTATACAGTGCCGTGCGTGCGAACGCCAGTGCTCGAACAAGGTGCACTGGTTCGACAGCGATTTCGGAAAGATGTTGTCGCACGACGAAAAGTGCGTTGATTGTCAGAGATGCGTGAGCATCTGCCCGACCGGCGCGCTGAAGATTCGTCCGAATGAAAACGCATTCAGAAAATCCGCGAACTACACCCAGCCGCTTATGACAGAAGCGTACAGACAGGCGGGAACAGGTTCCGTTCTGCTGTCGTCAATGGGCACACCGAAGGACTATCCCGTTTACTGGGATAAGATATTACTGAACGCTTCGCAGGTCACGAACCCGCCTATCGACCCGCTCCGTGAGCCTATGGAGACACGAGTTTTCCTCGGTAAACGACCCACGAAAATGAAGTTCGACAAAAACGGCGAGCTTGATTTGAGTCTCGAACCGTCACTCGCACTGAACGTTCCGATAATGTTCAGCGCGATGAGCTACGGCTCGATATCCAAGAACGCGCACGAGTCACTTGCGCGTGCCGCGGAAGAACTCGGAACATACTACAACACCGGTGAGGGCGGACTTCACAAGGACTTCTACAAGTACGGCGCGAACACGATCGTACAGGTCGCATCCGGCCGTTTCGGCGTACACAAGGACTACCTCAACGCGGGCGCGGCGATAGAGATAAAAATGGGACAGGGTGCAAAACCCGGAATTGGCGGACATCTCCCGGGCGAGAAGATAAAGGAAGATGTCGCGCACACAAGAATGATACCGCGCGGAACAGACGCGATAAGCCCAGCACCTCACCACGATATATATTCGATAGAAGATTTAAGACAGCTCATCTACTCTGTCAAGGAAGCGACAGAGTATAAAAAGCCGGTTATTGTAAAGATAGCCGCAGTCCATAACGTTGCGGCAATCGCCTCGGGCGTGGCACGTTCGGGCGCTGACATTATTGCGATAGACGGCTTCAGAGGCGGCACAGGAGCGGCTCCGACAAGAATACGCGACAACGTCGGAATTCCGATAGAGCTTGCGCTTGCGGCAGTCGACGGTCGTCTCCGTCACGAGGGAATCAGGAACGAAGTTTCGATAGTCGCGGCAGGCTCGATACGCTGCTCGTCCGACGCAGTTAAGGCAATCGCACTCGGCGCAGACGCAGTATACATCGCAACTCCCGCGTTGCTCGCAATGGGCTGCCACCTCTGCAGAAGCTGCCACACCGGCAAGTGCAACTGGGGTATCGCGACACAGGAACCGGAGCTCGTAAAGCGCCTGAATCCAGACATAGCGTATCACAGACTGGTCAACCTCGTGACCGCGTGGAACCACGAGATACAGGAGATCATGGGCGGTATGGGAATCAACTCGATCGAAGCGCTTCGCGGAAACCGCTTGATGTTACGCGGAATCGGGCTGACAGAAAAAGAGTTACAGATCCTCGGAATCTTACATGCGGGGGAATAAAGATATGAAAAAAGTATATGTGAACGAAGAAAGGTGCCTCGGCTGCCACCTGTGCGAATACTACTGCGCGTTCGCAAACAGCGGTGAACAGGAGATGTTCAAGGCGTTCAAGCTCGGTAAAAACCCCGCCCCGCGCATTCAGGTCGAAGACGGCAAAGGCATAAATTTCGCGGTGCAGTGCCGCCACTGTGATGACCCGCTTTGCATGAAGAATTGCATCGCAGGCGCTATCAGCAAGGTTGACGGAGTCGTAAAGATCGACCCGCAGAAGTGCGTAGGCTGCTACACATGTGTGCTATCGTGTCCGTATGGCTGCATCGTGCCCGGCAAGGATGGACACAGCGCGACGAAATGCGAACTCTGCACGGCGAACAGTGGAACTCCGCAGTGCGTTCAGAACTGTATAAACGGAGCGATAGTATTTGAAGATCGAGGTGAGCAGGCATGAAATACGAGTACGTAATTATCGGCAATTCGGCAGCAGCAGCAGGCTGTATCGAAGGCATCCGCGAGACTGACAAAAAGGGCTCGATAGCTGTCATCTCCGACGAAAAATACCATATCTATTCCCGCCCGCTTATCTCTTACAAGCTCAAGGGCGACGTCACGGAAAAGCAGATGGCATACCGCCCTGCGGATTTCTACAAAGCAAACAATGTCGATACTATGCTCGGAAAACGCGCAGTATCGGTAGATAGCAAATCTAAATTTGTCAAGCTCGAAAGCGGAGAAAAGATAGAGTACGAAAAGCTGCTTTTAGCAACAGGCTCAAAGCCGTTCGTTCCGCCAATGGAAGGACTTGACACGGTAAAAAATAAGTTTAGCTTCATGAAAATGGACGATGTAAAGGACATCGAAAAGGTCGTAAAAAAAGGCGCGAAAGTGCTGATCGTCGGCGCTGGTCTGATCGGACTCAAAGCCGCGGAAGCACTTGAGCATTACGACTGCGACATGACAGTCATCGATCTCGCAGACCGTATTCTGCCGTCAATTCTCGACAAGAAAACGAGTGAGATCATGCAGAAGCATATCGAAGATCATGGTTTGAAATTCATACTCGGAACGAGCACCAAGAAGTTCGACAAGAACAAAGCCGTGCTCACAAACGGCACCGAAATATCGTTCGACATACTAATTACAGCGGTTGGTGTAAGACCCAATACCGAGCTTGCGGAAAGCGCCGGAGCAAAGGTCGAGCGCGGTATCCTTACCGACAAAAAACAGGCGTGCAAAGGCGTGAAAAACATCTGGGCGGCGGGCGACTGCACTGTCTCCGATGACATCACGACAGGCACCGCGCACATCATCGCGATCATGCCGAACGCGCATGAGCAGGGACTTGTCGCAGGCCGCAACATGGCGGGCAGCAAAGCTGTTTTCGATCACGCTTTCCCGATGAACGCCATCGGATTTTTCGGACTGCACATCATCACGGCAGGCGCATACACAGGTGACTGCTACGAAGAAAACGACGGTGAAAATGTCAAGCAGTTATTTAGTAAGGATAACAAACTGAATGGCTTCATTTTAATGGGCGACAAGATAAAGCGCGCGGGCATCTACACCGCACTGATACGTGAGCAGACAGATCTTACGACAGTTGACTATCAGCTGCTTTGCGAGGCTCCGCAGCTTGCCGCGTTTGCGCACGAAAAGCGTTACGAAATACTGTCGAAGGGAGCGTGAGCGAAGTGAAAATCAACGCAGAAAATTTGTCATTTCGTGAGCTCAACGAGAAGATCAGAAGCACCAAAAGTAAGAAGATCGAAATAGAAAATATGCTCGGACAGAGATACACGGGAAGCGGCTGTGTCGGCAAGGATATCCACATTTCGGGTATTCCCGGCAATGCTCTCGGAGCGTATCTGACTGAGTGCGACATTACAGTTTACGGCAACGCGCAGGACGCTGTGGGCGACGCGATGAACGACGGAACGATCACTATTCACGGCAACGTCGGCGACGCGGCAGGCTACGGAATGCGCGACGGCAAGATACTCGTGAAGGGCTCTGCGGGCTACCGTGCGGGCATCCACATGAAGGAGTACATGGAGAAGAAGCCGCTCATGGTCATCGGCGGCAAGACAGGTGATTTTCTCGCCGAATACCAGGCGGGAGGCAAGATAATCGTGCTCGGTATCGGCTATGAAAAGCAGTGCCCTGTCGGCGATTTCTGCGCTACGGGAATGCACGGCGGAGTCATGTACATCCGCTCGGAGCACGAGCCCGACCACCCCGAACAGGTGCTTTGTGTTGATGCGACAAAGGATGATATAAAAGTGATCAAGGCTGATGTAGAGCTGTTCGCGAAGAAGTTTGATTGCGACGCAGCAGAGCTTCTGAACTCCCATTTCTTCAAGCTCACACCGAACACAAACAGCCCGTACAGACGGCTTTATGTAAACAATTAAACCATTCCCGCTGTCGGGAGCATACAGAAATTTACTAAATACGCGTGAATGAAAGGAACAGCTATGGAAACAAAGTATATCTTCGTCACCGGCGGCGTTGTGTCTGGGCTCGGAAAGGGCATAACAGCCGCATCGCTCGGCAGGCTTCTGAAAGACCGCGGTCATAAGGTAACAATTCTGAAATGCGACCCGTACATCAACGTTGACCCCGGCACTATGTCGCCCTATCAGCACGGTGAAGTTTTCGTGACCGACGACGGTACCGAGACCGATCTTGACCTCGGGCATTACGAGCGCTTCATCGACGAAAATCTGTCCGTCAACAGCAACGTCACGACCGGTAAGATCTATCAGACCGTCATCAACAAGGAGCGCCGCGGAGACTATCTCGGTGCGACGGTTCAGGTCGTGCCGCACATCACGAACGAGATCAAAGAACGCATATACAGGGCAGGCTCCGCGTCCGGAGCGGACATTGTAATAACCGAGATCGGCGGCACTGTCGGCGACATCGAGGGTACGCCGTTCCTTGAAGCTATCCGACAGGTCGGACTTGAAAAAGGCCGCTCGAATGTCATCTACATTCATGTCACGCTGCTGCCGTTCATAAGCGGCTCGGAGGAGCTCAAAACGAAGCCTACGCAGCACTCTGTAAAGGAGCTTCTCGCGGTCGGCATACAGCCCACCATTCTTGTCTGTCGCGCCGACTGCGATGTGTCGAACGATGCGAAGGCGAAGATAGCGAACTTCTGCAACGTCCGTGAACAGGATGTTATCATCAACCGCACGGCAAGCTCACTGTACGCCGTGCCGCTGATGCTCGAACATGAGGGACTTGCTGACGTAACATGTCACCATCTCGGACTTGAAAACGAGAAGCCCGATCTTACAGCGTGGTTGGAAATGGTGCACCGTCAGGAGCACGCCGAGAAGCCGCTGAAGATAGCTGTTGTAGGCAAGTACGCGGCGCTCCCGGACGCGTACATCTCGGTCATGGAAGCGGTACGTCACGCGGCATTCGAGCAGGGCGCAAAGGCTGATATCAAGCTTATAAACTCGGAAGAAGTGAACGCAGAAACTGTCAATGATTTGCTCTCCGACTGCGCCGGCATTATCGTTCCCGGCGGCTTCGGAAACCGCGGCATAGAGGGCAAGATCGAGGCTGTGAGATACGCGCGTGAGAACAGAGTTCCATACCTCGGACTGTGTCTCGGAATGCACATGGCGGTAATCGAATTTGCTCGCAACGTCATCGGCTGGAAGGACGCGGACAGCGCAGAATTCAGCGAGACCGAGCACAACGTCATCGACATCATGCCCGACCAGAGGGGCGTTGAAATGGGTGGTACGATGCGTCTCGGGCTGTACCCCTGCAAGCTCGCGGAAGGCAGCGTCGCACGGAAATGCTACGGCTCCGAGCTTATCTACGAGCGCCACCGCCACCGTTACGAGTTCAACAATGACTACCGTGCGGACTTCGAAGAAAAGGGCATGAAGCTCATCGGTCAGTCGCCCGACGGAAAACTCGTCGAGATAGTGGAGATCCCCGATCACCCGTTCTTCACCGCAGTCCAGTTCCATCCCGAATTCAAGTCGAGACCGAATCGACCACATCCCTTATTTATGGGATTGATCAAGGCTGCAATAGGAAAATGAAATAACAATACTTCACATTTTCAGATCAGTCCGCCGGAGGCGGTCTAAATAATTATCAATTATCAATTGCCGGAGCGAGGTGAAGTGCAGTGTGAAAAAGAGAATACTAATCTGCGCAGGTACCGAAAAGACCTGTGCGACGCTAAACGAAATGCTCGGCAACGGCGAGTATGAGGTGGAAACAGCATCTACGGTCTCGGCTGTAAGAGAACTTGATCTCGACTTGTTTTCGGCAGCATTCTTTTCGCTGCCGCTTGCAGATGAATCGGGGGTAAAGCTGCTCGACGAGCTTGCCACAAATATGTCCACTCCGATATGTGCCATAGTCCGTGCGGACATTCCCGAAACTGCACTTGACCGGCTCGTAAAGGACAACGCATATATCCTGAAACGGCCAGTTTCGCGTTCAAACCTGATACTTGCGGCGGAACTCCTGACATCGTTCTGCGGAAAAAGCGCCGATATGCGAGCGCGTATCTCCGAACTTGAACGCAAGAATGACGAGCTGAAGCTCATGAGTCGTGCGAAGCTCATACTCATAGAAACAAACGGGATGACCGAAAATGACGCACACAGATACATACTGCACAGAGCGATGAACACCCAGTCGAACATCATAGATGTGTGCAGGGAGATCATAAGAGAAGGGAGCGATGACGTATAGCGGTTCGTTTCAAACTCCTGATAGCAGACGGCGCCCCCGAGGCACTTGCCGACTACAAGCGTTCTCACATCTGGCGAGAATCGGGCTTTGAGATAGTCGGTCAGGCTATAACAGGCCGGAGCACCGAACGTTACATACGAAGCACGCGAGTCGATCTCGTGATATGCCGCGACAGCCCGCCGGATATGGATGCCGTAAAGCTTGCCGAAAGTCTTTCTCTTCTGCAGTCTCCGCCCGCTGTTATAGTACTCGGTTCGGGGAGTGACGCGGAGAAAATGCGTGAATGTTTTTTGAGCGGAGTGCTTGATTATATCACAGAGCCTGTGTCGGAAACAAAGCTTCGTGAAGCGCTCGACAGAGCCGTGAAGCACATCAAATCAAGAGATGCGTGTAGCGAATACCGGCTCGCGGTAAAGGAATTTTTTTCGCAGATCACCACGGGAGAAAACAATTCGACATTTCTGAAAACGCTTGAAGATCTCTTCTCGGCTAATGAAGGAAATGTTGTAACCGTGCAGTCCGCAGCCGTATATTTCGGCTTCAACAAGGATTATTTCGGACGGCTTTTCCGACAGAACACAGGAATGACGTTCGGGGAGTTCTACAAGCGGTTCCGGATGATGTACGCTGAAAAGCTTCTCACGACAGGAAGATACAAGGTCCACGAGGTCGGAGAAATGCTCGGATTCGCGACCGCGGATTACTTTACAGCCGAGTTTAAAAAGCGCATGGGAAGGCGTCCGTCCGAGCTTCGCAGAATGTAGAAATAAGTCGTTTGCGATATGTAAAATGTCTGAATTTTGATGTATCAGAAAATTGACAATCAGGCTCGTATATTGTAAAATATATTGGTGAATGTTTAACTGAATACGTTTTGGCAATGGCGCTGAAACTTCATCGGAAAGCCCCGGCAGCGATGCTGTATATAACGGCATTGATTGCTCTGCTGTGCTTTCCGCAATTGGGTTATCTGCGTCCTTTTTTGTTAATTACCGCTATAAAGCGGAATGAATATCGGCAAATCCAGTAAACGCCGCCGCACAGCGTCCGGTTTGCCGCAAAAAAATTGGAGGAAGAAAAATGTCCTATGTTGATGAAGTCATCGAACAGGTGACTGCCCAGAACCCCGGTGAGCCTGAATTCCATCAGGCAGTAAGAGAAGTTCTCGATTCTATCAGACCCGTTATCGATGCGAACGAGGCGAAGTTCCGCAAAGACGCGCTTCTCGAAAGACTCGTTAATCCCGAAAGACAGATCAAGTTCCGTGTTCCGTGGATCGACGACAACGGCAATGCGCACGTAAACACCGGCTACCGTGTACAGTTCAATTCCGCTATCGGTCCGTACAAGGGAGGCTTAAGACTCCACCCGTCGGTAAACATCGGTATCATCAAGTTTCTCGGCTTCGAGCAGATCTTCAAGAACAGCCTTACCGGTCTTCCGATAGGCGGCGGTAAGGGCGGTTCCGACTTCGACCCCAAGGGCAAGTCTGACCGCGAGATAATGAACTTCTGCCAGAGCTTCATGCTTGAGCTTTACAAGTACATCGGCGCTGACACCGACGTACCTGCAGGCGACATCGGTACAGGCGGACGCGAGATCGGTTATATGTTCGGTATGTACAAGCGCATCCGCGGCCTCTTCGAGGGTACTCTCACAGGTAAGGGTCTCTCTTACGGCGGTTCGCTTGCAAGAACAGAAGCTACCGGCTACGGCCTTCTCTACATGACCCAGGAGCTCCTCAAGGATCATGGTATTGATATCAAGGGCAAGACAGCAGTAGTTTCCGGTGCCGGCAACGTTGCAATCTATGCTATTGAAAAGGCTCACCAGCTCGGCGCAAAGGTACTCACATGCTCCGATTCCACAGGCTGGGTATACGATCCCGACGGAATCGACGTAGCAGCTCTCAAGCAGATCAAGGAGATAGACCGTGCTCGTCTCACCGAATACAAGAATTACCGCCCGAACTCCGAGTATCACGAGGGTCGCGGCGTATGGCAGATCAAGGCTGACATCGCTCTTCCCTGCGCTACACAGAATGAGCTCGACATCGAAGACGCAAAGCAGCTCGTAGCAAACGGTGCTATCGCAGTCTGCGAAGGCGCTAATATGCCCACAACAGAGGCGGCTACAAAGTATCTCCAGGACAACAAGGTATTCTTCGTTCCCGGTAAGGCTGCTAACGCAGGCGGAGTTGCAACATCCGCTCTCGAAATGTCTCAGAACAGCGAGCGTCTCAGCTGGTCGTTCGAGGAAGTTGACTCTAAGCTCAACCAGATCATGGTAAACCTCTACCACAACATAGCTAAGGCTGCAGACAAGTACGGCTATAAGGACAACTTCGTTGTCGGCGCTAACATCGCAGGCTTCGAGAAAGTCCTCGACGCTATGAACGCACAGGGCATAGTTTAATTGACAATAAATAATTGACAATTATAGAACGGGGAAGAACCTTCCCGAAATCGGAGGAATAGTATGTATAAGAATTATTTTGTTCCGATCAATGAACACCCCGAAATGTATATTGGGGAAAATCTCACGCAGATTGAGAGTGACAATAACGTAAACAGCGTTTATTCGCAGGATACGGAAGCGTGGGATTAACAATAGCAATAAGCATTATCCCGTTTCCACGGGATAATGCTTCGTTGTATTTTTTCAGCCAAAAAGCGGTGGCAAAGATGACTGTTTTATCTCCGCCTTCGGCAGGAATAAAACGAATAAACGGTCACCGAAAAAACGAAAGGAGATAGTTAAAGGCAAATGAAAAAAATACTGATATGCAAAGAAACTGATCCGCTTGAAACACGAACCCCGCTTATCCCTGACGATGTGAAAAAGCTTATCGGCATGGGCTATGAGATCAAAGCGGTAAGAGGTACCGGAAAAAAGAGCGGCTTCAATGACGAGGCTTATGAGAAGGCTGGCGCTGTTCTTGTGGCTTCCAACGAGGAGGGCTATAAGGGCAGCGATATTGTTCTGCGTATTATGAAGCCCGCTTCTATCGACGGAATAGAGCCGAACACGCTTCACTTAAGCTACCTCGATCCGTTCAACGAGAAGGAGCTGCTAAACAAAATGGCGGTGGCGAACTTACAGGCTGTATCGCTAGAAATGATACCGAGAACCACTCTCGCGCAGAAAATGGATGTTCAGTCCTCGCAGACATCTCTTGCAGGTTATGTCGCTGTAGTTAACGCTGCGGCGAGAATGCCGAAGATACTTCCGATGATGGTAACTCCGTCGGGTACGATAAACCCCGCGCGTGCGTTCATTATCGGCGTAGGTGTTGCGGGACTCCAGGCGATAGCGACTGCAAAACGTCTCGGCGCGCGTGTTGACGCGTTCGATACAAGACCGGTGGTTGAGGATCAGGTAAAATCCCTCGGTGCAAGCTTCGTTAAGATCGACCTCGGCGAAATGGGCCAGACCGATCAGGGCTACGCGAAGGAGCTTACACCCGAGCAGCTCGCCAAGCAGAAGGAAGCACAGGCTAAGGTCTGCGAGCGTTCCGACATCGTCATCACCACCGCGAAGGTGTTCGGAAGAAAGGCTCCGAGACTGATAGGCAAGGACGTGCTCGACCGCATGAAACCCGGCGCGGTCGTAGTCGATATGGCTGTTTCAACGGGAGGCAACGTCGAGGGCTCAAAGCTCTTTGAGGAAGTCGTCACCGACAACGGCGTTATCATCATGTCCGGCGATCTGCTCGAAAGACAGGTGCCGTATGACGCTTCGAAGATGCTTTCGGGTAACTTCACGGCATTCCTCATGCACTTCTACAACAAGGAAACAAAGGAACTCGACGTAAAGCTCGAGGATGAGATAATGAAAGGCTGCCTCTTAACACAGGGCGGCAAGATAATACATGACAGATTTAAGGGGGATAAGTAAGATGGCTGTAGGTGAAATTTTACTTCTCGTTTTCGTGTTCGTTATAGCGGGCTTCCTCGGCGTTGAGCTTATCTCAAAGGTCCCGTCGCAGCTCCACACCCCGCTTATGTCGGGTACGAACGCGATCTCGGGTATCACGATAGTCGGTGCTATTTCCGCAACTGCGGTAGCTCTGCACACAGACGGTCTTGTAGGTGCGATATTCGGCTTTGTGGCAATACTTCTCGCCGCGATAAACGTTATCGGCGGTTACATGGTAACAGACAGAATGCTCGAAATGTTCAAGAAGAAAGGAGACGATAAGAAGTGAACTGGGAAAGCGTCAGTGTTATTCTGACAACTATACTTTATATGGTCTCCGCGGTGCTGTTTATTCGCGGCATAAAGCTGCTCGGAAAAGCGGACACCGCACGCAAGGGCAACCTCATGTCTTCAGTCGGTATGGCTATCGCAGTAGTAACAGTACTGCTTGAAAAGAAAGTCACCGACACACTCTTCAACGATATTCTCAAAAACGCATATATATGGGCGGCAGTTGCAATACTGCTCGGCGGTATAATCGGCGCGATCTGGGCGAAGAAGGTAGAAATGACCGGAATGCCGCAGCTCGTCGCATTGTTCAACGGTTTCGGCGGTCTTTCGTCGCTGCTCGTTGCGCTTACGCAGTATCTCACGGATGATTCCGTAAATGTGTTCTCGTCGATAGCTCTCGGACTTACCGTAGCGATAGGCGCGATCGCGTTCACAGGCTCGGTTGTCGCATGGGGCAAGCTTTCTGGAAAAATGTTCAAGAAGAACGTGAACATCCCCGGCAAGAACGTCATCAACGCTCTGCTCGCTCTCGTGGGGCTCTGTGGCATCGGAATGTACGCGCTGAACATCGCAGGAATACTTGACGCTACTATGGGAATGGTCGGCATCATAATGGTATCCGCGGCGTTCCTTATCCTCGGCTTTACAATGGTCATCGCTATCGGTGGCGGCGATATGCCCGTTATAATCTCGCTCCTGAACGCGTTCTCCGGTCTTGCGGCGGCGTTCGCGGGTCTCGCTATCAGTAACTCGGTGCTCGTTGTTTCCGGCTGTCTTGTAGGTACATCGGGACTTATCCTTACACTCATCATGTGCAAGGCTATGAACCGTACACTCTACAGCCTGCTCTTCGGCAGCAGCGCAGGCGCTTCCAAGAAGGGCGCTGCGGGTGAACAGAAAGAGCCGCGTTCGATGTCTGTTGAGGACGCTTACCTTGTTCTCGAAGCTGCAAGCTCGGTAGTATTCATCCCAGGCTACGGTATGGCTGTAGCACAGGCGCAGCACGCCGTAAAGGAGCTCTGCGACAAGCTCGAAGCTAACGGTGCGGAAGTAAGCTTTGCGATACATCCCGTTGCGGGACGTATGCCCGGACACATGAACGTACTTCTCGCGGAAGCGAACGTCCCTTATGAGCAGCTCAAGACTGCGGACGAAATGAACCCGCAGATGCCGAACACGGACGTTGCAATTGTCATAGGTGCGAACGACGTTGTAAACCCGTCTGCTATCAATGACGAGACCTCGCCGCTTTACGGTATGCCGATCATCAACGCATTCGAAGCACGCACGGTATTCGTGCTCAAGCGTGGTAAGGGCGCAGGCTTCTCGGGCGTTGAGAACCCGCTGTTCACGAACGACAATACCGTTATGATCTACGGCGACGCGAAGCAGACAGTTTCCGCGCTCGTAAGTGAGTTTGATGACAAGTAATTCTCTATAGTTTTGAAAGAATTATATCACACTTTCCGCAGTTTGTTGGAAAGTGTGATTTTTTTGTGCTTTTGTCGCGTGTATGTGCCGGGATTATTGTGCCATATCCTAATATTTGCAAGGATGATATATAATTAATTCATAAATCGGTTACATTTATGCCTTTGAGCAGAATAGATTTGTACAGATATGACATAGAATCCGCAAAGCGTTGACTTGACGATTTGTGCCTGATATAAAATAACCATAGAGAACGGAAGGACGATGGCATCAAGGATGCTGTCCTTCTGTCACATTATCGAGAAGGTGATCGGTTGTGAAAGATGATAGATTAAATAATACAGAAATAATGCTTGATAATGTCGGAATGACTTAAGACGGAGCGGACGGCAAAGAAGTTAAGGCTCTCAAAAGCGTAACACTCGATATACAGAAGGGCGAGTTCATATCGCTTCTTGGTCCCTCCGGCTGCGGCAAGACGACACTCCTGCGGATCATAGCCGACCTTTTACAGCCCACATCGGGCAAGGTGCTTATTGAATGTGAGTAGCAGGATATGATAAGCGAAGAAAAGAAACTGATGAAAAAACCTTTGATCCGGAGTTACGCCGCTTGTCGATACACAGCGGGAAAGCCTCTGGATGCTGCCCGGTTATATGGGCGGACTTTTACAGGCGGGGGCTGTACCAATCGTGCTTCCGCTAACAAGCGACCGTGAGATACTGACGTTGCTCACCGGGCATCTTGACGGTTTCTTTTTTACCGACGGTCAGGACGTTTCTCCAGAGATATACAAAGGCATAAATCTGAACATCTGCGGTGAGTGCTGCCCCGAACGCGACAGCATGGAGACTGTACTGCTGAATATCGCAATGGAAACCGACAGACCGGTTCTCGGCATTTCGGGAGTATGTGAGCTTTCGCCGCGCCTTAAGTGTATGGCGGCTTCGGAGGACGGACTGGTCGAAGCTGTGTGCTGTCCTGAGCAGACGTTCCTCTGGGCCGTACAGTGGCATCCTGAATTCTCTTATAAAGTAAGCGAGGAGAGCAGAGAGATTTTTTCTGCTTTTGTCAGAGCTTGCAGATAATATAATATGGTATATATAAAAAGAAAAGTAACATAATAGGCAGATCGGATTTTGATCTGATCATAAAGAAACTGTACATCTATTTTCAGATTTACATTCGAATTAACAATAAGAGGCTGCGTTAAACAGCCTCTTTCTATTGAAATTGAGTAGAGAAAAAACACAAGTGTTCACTATACCGCAAGCAGTTTCTCCGGCGTTAAGTACATTCCGTTGCCCTCGTGGATATCGAAGGCTGTCATAAACTCCTCGAACTGCTGGAAAGTGAGGTTGACATCGAGGTAGAAGGACGGGTGAGAGTCCATACCCAGACGTTCCTTAAGTTCATACTCAGCCGTACTCACTGAAGCGTCGATACGAGCCTTTGTCCTGAAGAATGTCTGATAGTCAAAGCCTTCATGCTTTGCGGCATTAACAGGGCGCGCCTGCATAACGATGATCTCTGCTTGAGCCTCGTTTACACAGATAGAGCCGACAATATGTTGTCATTCCCATATTGTTATGCTGTCGAGGTATTTCTCCAGAGCCTCGAATTTCTCCCGGAATATCTCAAGGTCATCGGGCTCCAGGATCGACTCCGCGACATACTCACCCTTCGCGTCGCGGTAGATAAGATCGTATGTGATTGCGTGCCCCAGCTCGTGAAAGACAACATAACCTACAAGAGCGCCCCTCATTTCTTCAAACGATATCTCCCCCCGCAAGGTAAGGTCTGATATCTCTGAGGAACGCGGCATCACCTATAAAGCTGTTGCTGAAAGAGTCATATTTTGCCTGACCTGTGAGGATATTGGGATCGTACCACATACGGACATCTGTCTCTTTGCCCGTATATGAAGCGTTCCGCGCAAGATCGTCAGGCCATATCGCCCGGCGCGCTTCGTAATAATCGAGCCCGTCAAGATCAAGCCCCGAATAATCCTCCCATACATCGGGATAAACGACCTTTATCGTAACCCCGTCAATCTTTTCAATAAGACTGTTTTTGGAAGTGTCGGAGAGCCATTCGCAGTTTCCGATAAGCTGTTTGTACGTTTCGATAGCTTCATTGGTGAGGGATACTGCAAACTCCTTTACGAGCTCAAGATCGTAGGCTTCCATATACGCCTTTCCCGTGGGCGTGGTAATAACGTCCGAAACAAGGTTAGTTGCCTTATCCCCGACCGTCTTATTCAGTTCGGGATTCAGAATAGTGTTAGGATAGCCGTAGGCAAGCCGATATGCCATCCACAGCTTAAAGGTCTCTTCGTCAAGCCAGTCTGCCGCCTGCAGCGCATATCCGCAGATAAGATAATCCTTCAGCTCGTTCAGATGTTCTTCATTATAGAGCTGACCTGCGGCAACGATATCCGCCTGATGTACATCATACTCGGAAGCCGCTTCGTAGCCGCGTGTTTCGGCTAACTTACGAACAGGAAATTCTCCTGCAAGTTCTTCTGCCTTGTCCATTGTGAGCATCGCTGTACGATCATATTCCTTTTCTGCTTTGTCGGAAAGGCTAATCAGCTCCTTTTCAAATTCGATGCGGTTCTCGAAAGCGGCTTTTGCCTGCTCCTCCGTATAACCCGCCTGTGTCAGGATATGGCATACAAGGACGTAGCACGACTTGAAAGCGTCGCTCTCGCGGTCAACGTTTGTGGCGTTAACTCCTATCATAGGTTCCAAGCCGCGAAAGGTATGGGCAGACTGCTCGATGCGTGTATCCCAGCAGCCGGTATCATCATTTTGCCTGTTTGAGATGCTGATGAGTGTGGGAACTCACGCGCTTCGCTCTGTGTCGAGCAGAAATGCGTCCAGCTCGTCAATGCCCGAAACGGAGGATATGTCGTCGATGACCTTTTTCACGGGAGCAGCGCCTGCAGCCGCATGGGCATCGGTGTCGGAAAAAGCCTTAAATAGCAGCTGTGCCTGCCTTGCGTCATGGTCAGAAAAAATATTCTCTGTCAGTGCCTGCTTCAGCTCGGCGCTGGTATCGGCGGGGGGGTTGATCTCCACGCTTTCCATACCCTCGGGTATCTTTGCCGTTGCAAGCCAGTCCTTGTTTACCCAGAGATAAAAATCATCTTTGAGTGAAGTTACGGTATTGGCTGTCTCCGATGTCGTATCACCGGAAGTCGTTTCAGTCACGGACGCTGCTTCGGCAGAAGTGCTTTCCGAAACAGACGCAGAAGATGTGGTGCTTTGAGCACCCTTCTGATTGCCACCGCACGCGGACAGGCATATTGCCATAGCCATGACAAATGATATTGCTGCTTTTCGTTTTATCGTACTGGTTTCCTTTCGATAAATATTCGGTATTCCGTCCGGAACGATAAGTGCTTTATTATACAGTAAACCTCACGCTGCGTCATTGAGCACAATGCCATACTCGGCTACAAGTTCGTCATAGGCATTTATCGCCTTGTCAAGTCTGCCGATAACATCGTCGTATGTGTAGAGTCCGTCAGCATTCTTTTCCATCCCCTCGAAAGAGAGCGAGTAGATCGCGGGCGGAGTATCCAGCGTCAGGAACGAGGCTTCGCGAAGCTGTTCGGTGCTTTGATATATGAGCTCGACCGCAGCAAATTCGTTACCGTTCGCATCCTCCCACTTCTCGAATACGAGCTTTACACCGATGGGCGTCTTTTTTTCAAGAGTGTATGGGAGCAGATAATCCTCGGCTTCCATTGCCGTAAGAACGTTGATTATGTTTGCATCGTGACCGCAGAGGAATGTGAATTTACGCCCGTCATTCGCGAACTCGCTGCGTATCTCCTTAAGCAGAGGATTTGCGGCATTTATCGCAATTAGCGGGAGTCCGTGGCGAACCATACTGTACTTTGTCGTTATAGCGGCTATCTGCTCCCATTGCGCCTGTGTGAGCGTTTTGCCGAACGCAGCTTTGATAGGGTCGGGTTCCTCGTAGTATTGCAGTATGAGAGCGTCGCTCACCGAGCAGGCTGTTTTCAGAGTCCCGTCTATTGTAAGCTCCTTGCCCTCTGTCGGAAGGATAGTCGTGTCGTCAGTGACGAAATCGGTCAGCTCACCGCTCTTATAGCCATCGGACTCGGTATAATCCACCACATCCGCAAGCAGCTTGTAATTTTCCGAAAGATCCGCCGCTATCGAGGCACCGCCGTATTCCTCGAACTGCGCCTGAACTGCCGCAGCATACGCGTCTGTGCAGAAATCTATCGCAGGGTTGAAAGTCGGCTGCATTGAGCCGAAATCACCGTAATGCTCTATCGTGACATTTGCCCCGGGGAGAAAACCGCTCGAAAAATACTGCGCCGTGGCAATAGTGCGCTGCTTGGAGTTCGCGTAGAATCGCACTTCGCCTTCTTCCGGCAGATAGTTCTCCGGTATCAGCTCCTCGGCTTCCAGCCACTTTCTGAAATACTGCCCCATTTCCGTTTCAAGGACTCCGCCGCGAAGCGACAGCTCGCTTGCGTTCGCGGTCCAATTGAACCACTCATGCGGCGTAGCGATGACATTTGATGAACCGTTGCTTACAAGCGGAGCGCGAATATTGTGTCTGCTCATGACCGTCACCTGCGTCAGCTTATAGTTCGATGTGTCGGGACGGTTTGTTTCCATTGAAACGGGAACTTCATCGGCAACAGCCGATATTTCTTCCGCGGTTGTCGTGGTTGACTCAGATGAAGCAGCTTCTGTCTGCGTGGTTGTTATTTGTTCGGTCGTTGTACTTGCGGCAGTCTGCGCAGCTGTTTCTGTCGCAGAGGTCTGTTCCGCCTGTGCAGTACGGCCGCACGCGGCAAGCTGAACGCATACAGCCGCTGTAATAAGTACTGATAATATCTTGTGTTTTTTCATAGCAGGTCTGACTGTCGGGAACGCTCCCGATGATCCTTTCAACATATTCTTTTAAGCGGCAGCTCTTTCCGCGGCATAAGCGCCCGTATAAGTCACTCCGTCACCGTATATCGTCTTCCAGTCGTTCTTCATGGAGACTGCTATCCAGCCGTTT
>CAMVDP010000032.1 GCA_947166275.1 uncultured Clostridia bacterium | reverse complement strand
GTTTGTCTGTGCAGTCCTTACCATTGGCATCCTTAGTCTCGAACGCCTTGACTGTACCGCTGAATGTGAACAGCGGTGTGCCGTTCGGTACTGCGATAAGCGCTGTGTTGTCCGCGTTCTTGACCGTGAATGTCGTCGGCTTGACAACATTCGCCACTGTAAGCTTCGCAAGCTTTATGCCGGCCGCCTCGTCGTCAAGAAGAACGATTTCCGCCGTTCTGTAGTCGTCGGGAACCGCGTTCGGTACGGTGCTGTCAAAAGTGCCGCCCATGCCGATGCTCGTTATCGTCGCGGTCGCCGTGCTCGGAAGGATCAGCGGTGTTCCGTGCGACGTACCGAGGTACTTAACGCCGGTCATGCTTGTCTTGACCGTCAATGTGGCTTCGCAACTGATCGAAACTCCGCCGAATGTCGTTACCTTATCGGCTTCCTCGGCACTGTAAAGTACATTCAGAACAGAGCTTGACGTACCTGTAAGTGTGCCGAAGCTGCAGTTGTTTGAGCTTAAAGTCATTATCGACTTCGCACCCACGGTCACATCTACCGTTATACCCGGGTCTATCGTTACATAACCAATATCGAGATTTCCGCTTCCGTTGATAGTGAACTTGCCCGATTTTATCGGGGCGTTGTTCCTGTCACGAAGATCGAGCGTAACATTGTTGAGCATGAAACGATATCTCGGCGAAAGCCCTGCGACGTTATGCAGAGTCAGCGTCTTGTTGCTGCCGCCCTTGCCCATTATCGTAAGATTATCGTTCGCCGAAAGGGTCGTCGGAAGCACGAATTTGCCTGCGGGAACGTCGATATTCTCATTGACAGTGATCAAGTTTTCCGATCCGGGCTTCACAGCCGCGAATGCCTTTTCAAAGTTCGGGCAAGGTACTTCTACACGTTCATTCGTCGTCGGGTCGTTGTACGAAAGCGTCAGCATACCCGCATACTCTGCGCGTATCTCTCTGCTGTAGTAGAACGGGTCGAGCTTATTGCCATCGTAGGTTTCCTTCGTGCTGTCGTCACCGGTGGTGGTGTTGACGATCTGCATATTTCCGCTTATCGCGTTGAACTTCTGCTCTGTGCCGCTGAACGTGAAGAGCTTCGTGCCGGACGGAACGGGGATAAGCGCAGAAGCGTCCGCGTCCTTTACAAAGACGTTAGCCTTTACACCACCCTTGCTTGTGATATCCGTCGAAACGGTAAGCGTCGCAAGCTTCTTGATGCTTCCGTCTTCGTTCTGCTCTGCGCAGAGAACGATATTTGCCGGATAGCTGGTAACGACACCCGGGACAGGTTCTTCATTCCAGGATTCAATAGTGCCTATCGTCGCGGTCGCGGTCGGCTTAAGGACAAGTGAACCGTTCTCATTCGTCCGGAGCGTTGATACAGATGAAAGCGTGGTATTTACGGTAAAAGCTCCGGCTAAATAGGCTATAGTGAAACCGGATACCGTATCAGCCGTAAGGACGTCGCCTACTGCAAGCACTGTCTTATTCTGGGTACCGCTTATTGTACCGATCTCGAGATCGCAGCCACTGATATTAATTTTTTCGCCGGTGCTTGATATGTTGAGCTTTGTCGCGGTCTTGACCAAAGACATGTCCAGCTCGGATGTGCTTGAGATATCGAATGTATCGAGCTCATTGCCGCTTCTGTCAAGGAATTTGAGTTCAATACTAAAGAAGAATATATTGCACTGCGCCGAGAGCCTCGTCATACCCTTGAACGTAAGCGTCGGCTTGGTATCAGCGGTCTGATCTG
This sequence comes from uncultured Clostridia bacterium, assembly GCA_947166275.1. GTDB lineage: Bacteria > Bacillota > Clostridia > Oscillospirales > Ruminococcaceae > Ruminiclostridium_E. The sequence goes on along the minus strand of CAMVDP010000032.1, from coordinate 16,137 downwards.
CGGTTATCATTATAAAACCGCTGCCTAATCCGGACGGGAGAGCTATCGAGCTTACCTCAAGGCTCTTTTTGAGGGTTATTGTGTTTTTGCGATCCTTCTTCACCGACTTAAGCGCGAGCTCAAGCGTCGGATAGTCGCGGGTAAGCACCTCGCCTCCGTTTTCATCATGTAAAGTCAGAGTTACCGCGTCGGCATACTCCGCGCGTATCTCGCCCTTATTGCCCGACTTGTAGTATATCGCGGTAAGCTCCTTGCCGTCATCGCCTTCCGCGGTCTTGTTGACTATATCTACCATACTGTCGCGGTAGAACGCATTCTCGTCACAGCTTATATTGAATAACGCCGTGCCGCTTGTTACCGGTATAGGATCGCCGGCGTAAATAACAGTTAATTCGCCCCTGAACCATTTCGTCACGGTAAGCGACGGTATTATAGTGCCGCCATAATCTCCACTCAAAATGACACTACCGCCGTTTATCTCGGCTATCGTCGCCGTCGTATAGGAGGAATCGAGACGAAGCGTTGTTCCCTGTTTAAGCTCCTTTGCGCCCGTTATGTTGCGTGTTACGACGAGTTTACCGCTGCCGCCGAGCACCGCCGCGCCGGTTATATCAGCGAACTGAACGCCGTTGTTGTCGTTTACGATCAGAGTACCGTTATTCGCGGCAGCGAATGTGCCGAACGTGGAACCGCCCTTCGCGTCGATCTCTGCGGTTCCGGTAATACTGAAGTTCACCTTCGAATTGAATCCGGCTCTATCCAGCGTCACCTTCGCCGCAGCGTTGGTGTTTTTGAGCTCGAACGCGTCAAGCCTATTACCGTCCTTGTCAAACGTGTCGACAGTCACGTGATCGAATTTCAGCTGATAGTTCGCGGTAAGCGAAGTCAGACCCTTTATTGTGAGATTGGAGAAATTACCAATGCTCGTATCCGCCGAGGTGAATGTAAGGCTGTCGTCCACAGCCAGCGCGGGCAGAGTGAACGTGTCGGTCTCGATATTCTTGTTGAGCACGAGGGTGTAGTTTCTCGGTTCCTCGTTTCTGCCGTGCGCGGACATAGCCTTGAACGCGAGCGTGGGGTTCGGGTAGTTGCCGATCTCCTCGCCGCTCTCCATGAGCGTCAGCGCGCTTGCGTCCTGCGCGAGGATAGCGCCCTTGTTGCTGCCCTCGGGATAGTAGAACGCGTTGAGGGTGTTGCCGTCCGGGAGCAACGTATTGCCCACTATTATCTTGCCGCTGTAACCCTTCTCGTAAAAGTCCTTCTCGGAGCAGGTCATGGTGAACAGCTTGGTGTCCGCGGAGATCGGATTGCCTTCGGCACCGACGATGATCTTCGCCGTAGTTCCGATATTACCCACTGTAAGCGCCGCAATACCGGACGATGAACCTTCAAAAAATACTGTTGCGCCGTTTGTGCCGTTACCGAGCGTGGTTATGTTCGCGGTTGCGGTATTTTTGAGATAAAGCTCACTGTTACCACTCGTTTCAAGCGTTCCTATACCGGATATGGACGTCACTATAATGAGCCTATAGTTAAGCACGACACTCTTGAATGTCGTTACCTTATCTGCACCGCTATTAGAGTTAACATTGAGCACGGTGGTATTGGTACCCGTTATCTCCGATATGGTAAAGTATACATCCTTCAGAGTAAGAACACTGTTAGCGCCTGCCGAGAGGTTGAATTTGACCGTACCACTATCGCCGACCTCGTCAAGGTACAGGCTACCTGTAGGCTTGATATTGAATGTATCCGCATAGGTTTCATCCGCCTTGCGGGGATCTAACGTGAGGTTCTTAAGCACAAGGCTATAGCTCGGAGTAAGACCTGCTATGCCATAGAACGTGATCATCGGGCGGGAAATGTCTTCATTGCCCTTGATTGTGAGCGTGTCCGTAGCGTTCAGCGTAGGAAGCACGAACTTGCCCGCGGGAACGTCGATATCCTTGTTGACTGTTATGATGTTGGACTTGCCCTTCTGTACCGCCTTGAATGCCAGCTCAAAGTTCGGATACTTCGCCGTCACTGACGGTGTGGAAGCTCCGTTGTTATATATTTCGAGCGTGAGCGCGTCCGCGTTCTGCGCGACAATAGCGCCCTTGTTGGTGCCCTCGGAGTAGTAGAACGCGTTGAGCGAGCCGCCGTCGAGGTTTTTGTTCTTGATATTGATGTACGAGGTATAGTTCTGCTGATTGAAGTAGTCCTGCGAACATCCGATCGTCATGAACTTTGTGCCGTCTTCGATCTGTACGGGAGTAAGCCCATCGGCGCCATTCTCCACAACACAGAATTGGGTAATGTTATCCTCGGCATCCTCACGGTAAACATCGAAGTAATTGGTCTTGATGCTCGGTATCTTGTAATCCGGATTTTCAGACTTCAGAATGTAGAACCAAGCGCCATGGATCGAGTTTACATCGATGCTTGCGGACTCTTTCAGCAATAAGGTGCCACAAAGGTCGTTCACACTTGTCACAGGACCCGTGACTGTGAGTATTGCCCTGTAATTGTTTTCTTTATCTACGCATGCTTCAGCACCGCCGATATTCGTGATCTTGTATACCGTCGTATCGCCCTGAGCCTCGAACCAGCCCTTCTTGCTGGTTCCGAATACCTCATAGATCTCGAATCCGAGCCCTGCGACACCGAGATATCCGTCGCCGCCGAGACCGAGTCTCATTTTCATGCCTTTGGAATCATTGGCAAGATACGAATTGAATACCAACAGATTTTTGCTTGACTTGATTGTAAATGTGGATACGGGCGCAAGTGTGGATGTAACGCTTCTGAAAGAAACGTTATTGAAGCACAGGGTATAATTCACATCGAATGTGCTTGCGCCGTTGAAGTCGATGACAGGTGTGTAATCAAAGTATCCGTCCTCGTTCTCATCATCAAACGGACCCTGGAACTCGATTATAGTGCTGGTTCCCTTTGTCTTCGGGAATGTGCTGTCGATCGTAACGTTCTGATTGAGTATCAGATAATTCTTCTTATCCGCCTTCAGATCATTGATCGCAAGCTCAAGGCTCGGATAATTACGCTCGAACAGCGGATGATCTTCGTCATAAGGCTGGAGCGTCTCGGGGTCATAATCGAAGACCCTGAGCGTGATCTGTCCGGGGATCTCCGCGCGTATGGTCGTATCGTACTTGTACGCTTCGAGCTCCGTACTTTGGGTATTGAGAGCCGTATTATGGATCTTCACTCTGTCCGCAAAGTTGATGTTTGTATTCTTTGCGTACATCACTTCCGTGCCGACAGGGATCTGGTTACCTAAACGGACATAACCTTCTATTCCGTCATCCTGAACGATAGTGGCGAGCATGAGCTCAAGCTTTTTGCCCTCCGCGATATCGGTAAGCGTGAATTTAGCGGGCTTGAACGCACCTGTCTGCTGTTTCTGGAAATTCAATACCACAAAAGAGTCATCCGTGACGTTTGTGACTTCCGATACGGAAGCGGGATCCATCAGCGTGATATCAGCCTTTGCGAGATTGGTCACTCCCGTAAGGCTTCCTCTTACATAGAATGTTCCCTTGAAGTCCGGGTCATTTGTCCACGACCCGACTTTGCGGAAGTTCTTGATATTCACGGCTTCGACAAAACCGCCGTTGCTTAAGAGGTCGACTGTGTTTGTTCTCGTCGCCTGGAGCGTGCCGAACTTGACGGAATTATCGTTTGTGAGCTCGACAAACGTACCCGCGACAGTGGCACTGTTAGTAACATTTATAACAGTATCGCCTGCTACCGTGGTATTAAGGAGCGCAAAATTACCCTTTGTCTGCGAGAATGTTACCGCGGATATCGGTACTCCCGCGCTGTCGAAGAACTCGAACTCAAGTCCCTCGAAATAGAGATCGCACTGCGATGTGATAGTACTGAACGAGTTACCTACGAGTGTCAGCTTGTGATGCTGCAGTACTTCGTTTTCGTCAGAATCAGCCTGGATCTTGATAAGTCCCGCGCTCAAAGCCTTGTTGACATTTAAGCTCTTGTTGACTGTATCCGTGTTAACGGTGATATAGTTTTCGGCGGTCGTATCGATATGCGTGAGTGCCGCTTCGATGCTCGGATACGGTTCATTGCTGAGCTCGGTGTTGTTCTTTATAATTGTGAGCCATACAGCTCCGTCATACTCCGCACGGATAGCCGTATCGTACTTGTGGGGAGTCAGCTCTGTATTGCCGGACTCGTCAGCGAGCTTGTTATCGATAGTCAGTTGGGAGGTGAAATCAGTCGTTCCGCCCGCTGTTAGTACCTGGAAACCGGAGGGCAGCTGTATGAGATTCTTGTCCTCATCCTCAATGACAATACGGAGCCACTTACCGTCGGACACCGTCGATATCGTAACGGTACCGACAGTGTATTTACCGTTATTCTTCGACGCTGTGAGATAAATAGCGGAATAATCGGAGATATTGTTTATTTTTGCGCTTGCGGTCGGAGAAGCAATGTATATGGTGCCCTCAAAGTTGACAACACCCTTCATTGCTCCGGTTAGATCGAATTCCTTGCGTTCTTCACCTTCATCTTCCGCAGGCCATACCGATACCAGCTTAAATGTATCGACATTGCGTACGGCACCTTCAAAGCGCCATGCGTTCAGCTCCGCGTTAGCGGTACCTATGATATCTCTGATATTTTCGCATACGCCGGAAAGCTCTATCTTGGAAGTGCCTGTAGCCTTGATATCCGTGGGCGAACCGAACTTTACGCTGTCGAGCTTCACATATTTCGAGCTGCTGATTGTAAGCGCCGCCACATTGACACCTGCGCTGCGGCTGTTGATGATGATATCCTCGAACTCAACAGGGTAGCTGAAGCTTAAGGTTGTGGTTCCGGGCAGAGTGAGACTGTATACTCCGACCTGTTCCCACTCGCCATCGGGATTATCCGGATCATCCGGATCCTTCGGCTCCAAGTGCGCACCGTTGAACTTTACCTTACCGGTGCCGACAGCCGTACTGTCGGGAAGCACGAACTTGTCTGCGACATAGTTATCCTGAAGACCTATTGTGTTTACCTTATCCTTGACAATGTGTGCATACACTTCATCAAGGGTATCGAAATACTGTGTCTCGCCGAGCTGTGTAAAGTCTTCATTGTCTTCATTTACGTTAAGCGTAAATACTGTGTGACCCCAAAGCGCGGTGCGTATATCTTTGTCGACCTTGACAACAAAGAGATTCTTTTTCGATTCCGTCTGATTGGCAAGATTTATTTTGAGCGAATAATCGGAGCTTGTGGACGCGGTCTTGAGCAGCGTCACGCCTGCGGAGAGACCTATATGCTCCGGGGTAGTTTCATCTGCGTCTTTAACGTCAAAAACATGCAGCGGGCATTCGTCCCCTGTGATATCTGTAACGGTAACAGTCGGGAGCTTTATGCCGTTTGTGGTATCCGCGTAAAGCTTGACGCTCAGGTCATCACGGCCTTCGATCGTACCTATATTGACCGTCGCGGTCGGATAAACACATAAAGAACAATCTTTCACATTGTCACCGAGTGCCAGTGAAGTGATGTTTCCCGCCGTTCCTGTTATTGTGAGATCGGAATAATTATTTATGTACACTACCGAGAATTTGCCGGTGATATTATCGACCTGTGTATCACCATGTAATTCGAGAACTGCGCCTGCGGTATTTGTTGTCTTTATTGTTCCGATATTATCTCCCCAGGCTTTGACATCTCCCGAGGATGTCAGATTAAGCTTTCCGGAGTATTCATTGTTTAGAACCGCAAGATAACTTCCTGCACCTGTTGTGGAAATGTTGAATGTATTGATCGCCGCGCCTGCTGCGGTCAACGGAACAAGTGTTATTCCGCTAAGTTCCAAAGAATACGGTGCGGTTATCGAGCTTACGCCGTTCAACGTGAGTGTATAACCGTTGCCGCCTATGAGCAGACTCTTCTTACCAGTTGCCTTGAAACCGCTTGTGGGAAGCGTGAAGGATGTCACCTCCATGCTGTGACGCATATAGATTGCAAAACATACATCCTCACCGGGCGTTTCGGGCTGATAATTCTGCATAGCTTCGAACGCCTTTGCGAAGCTCGGGTAGCCGTTGCCGACCTCAACATCGTTCACTTTGAGCGTGAGTGCTCCCGCGTCTTCCGCGCGTATCTCGGTGCCGTACTTGAATACGCCGAGATCCTTTTCGCCGCCTGTCATCTTGTTGGTGACAGTGACCATACCGTCCGCGAACGTGCCTGCCTCCGTTGTGTTGATAAGCGTTATGCCGGACGGGAGGAAGGTGGTGTCTGCATTATTGACCGTGATCGTTACAGGGGTACCCGTTGTCGGGAAATGGGTAACGGTCACCTTCGGGAGAGTTGTGATATGACCGTCACTCACGAGCGCGGTCATATTGATGCCCGAACCGTCTCTTAAAGTAGTTATTGTAACTTCCGATGTCGGGGTTTCCAGATCAAGTGCGCCGGCAAAACTGTTCACGGTAGCCTTCGATGAAGCTCCGCCGAGAGTGAGCCAGCCGCCGAGTGTGGTCACGCTGACGTTAACAGGGCTGTTATTGAAAAGGTGACCCGCGAACGTACCGAAGGAAGCCTGCGTTACAGTGGGTGCAAGCTCGATATTACCGCCGCCGAATGTCGCGCCTGTTATCTTGCCGGTAACAACGAGGTTTTTACCGCCGCTTGCGTCCGGCATGAGGTTTGCAACACCGGAGAAGGTCCCGACTTCGACCTCGGGGTTCTTGACGGGCGTGGAATTCATATCATTGGGGTCTACATGCTGCACCGCGGTCATGAACCCTGAATTGGCACCGCCGCTTACGGTCCTGAACTTATTCGACGTTTGGACGTCGACCGTCTTTCCTGCGGCGATCGTGATATCCGTCGCGCTCTGCGTCGTCGAATAGGGCAGAATGAGGCAGTTGACATCAACATTAGTATTTGCCGTTAATGTATTTGTTCTGATCGAAACGCCGTCGGCCGCAGTCAATGTTACATTTGTCGCTGTCGCGGGGATAGTATAGGCTGCCGCGGAAGCGCAGTCTTCGTGACGGGCGAGTATACTATACCATGTATTTTCGGTTATATCGGCTATTGCCTTCTGGAGATCGAAATAGCTGGCCTGGAATGTGACACTTGCAGCTACCGATGTTAAATTATCGAAGTAGTAAGGCGCAAATTCACCTTCGTGGAATATCGGTTCGTTTACGGCAAGGATCTCGAGACGCCATATACCGTCTTCATTCTTGAAGCTGAACGTCTTTGTCACGCTCTCCCCGCCCTTTGTTCCGGTGACGTTGAGAGTGACATAGTTAATTAACGCAAGGTCGTACTTTGTTAAAGTGTCTACTCCGCACATCTCTCTGAGGTCGTCATCGGTGAATACGATAATCGGGGTGGTATTCAGAGCATTGTATATTATCGTATTGCTATTGTCTGTGACCGGTTTCCCCCAGAACATGACCACAGGCGGGTCGACAGGGTCAACAATAACGAATACTGTGCGCTGGAACGAAAATCCTGCGTACGTCAGAGTAATAGTCTGCTTTCCGAGCTTATAGCTGTTAAATCCGGACACCTTAAGAGCACCTGTCGCGTAGGCATTCGCCATGTCTACAACTACAGGATCACCTTGCTTGTAGGAAACGGTAAGCTTGCCATCGATAGTAAATTCCGATCCGTACACATAAGCGTTAAAGCTCGGTTCTTTTGTTATTTCTACCTTGTCTACCTCATTACTCGTAACACTTACGGGAACCGAAGCGCCGAAACCGTCACAGGTTATGTACACGGACTTGTCGGTGGCAGATGTGAAGGCACTCGGATACATCGTGACCGTATGATCCGTGCCTGTGTAGGGCAGAGCGATGGTCTCGGTCTCATTGGTCGAATATATAAGCTCGATCGTACATCCGGTGGGGTCAAATCTCTCACCGGTAGTATATGTAAGCTTTGTCGGCTGGGTAAGGATCGATATTCCCTGAAGCTCCCTCACCGTACTCGTGTCCATATCGGCAGGAGTCTCGGGAACGATGCCTGTCCATTTGGTATCATAAATATGCGATTTCGGGGAATTCGTATCATTTGTGAGTACCGTACTGTGAGACTTGTTGAACCATTTGTAGTTTACGGTACCGTAATTATCCTGATCCATCCACGTTACGTCTGTCTCGTACCATTTTCCGTACAGGTTCACGATACTCCACGCATGGGTTGTGCTTGAAACGGTTATTGCGTCTATACCCACGGCGTTGCAGAAGTACTGGAAAGCAAGCGCATAACCGTTACATACGCACTTACCGTCAACGAGAGCGGCACCGATATCCTGATCTATATTAGCTGCGCCATCAGGAGCTTCATTATTGTACTCGACCCCGTCGACCAAATAACGATGTGTATACGTGATCTGGGCACAAAGCTTTTCGGCGATCTCTCTCTCCATAGCGAGGGGGGTCTTCTTTGCCCCGATCTGAGTGAGCCATGTCGATGTAGTACTGTCTATGCCTCTCTGATATTGGCTTCTGGCGGAATAGTTGCAATATCTCGGGTTCAGCAATATAGAAAAGCCGACTATATCATTTTCAGGGCTTCCGATATACCTGTAACTGAATCCGCGGGCTATGAAGAAAAACTGAGGATTGGAAAAGTAGAAGCGATTGACCAGCTGCCATACCTCATCAATAGTCTTTCTTACGGAATAATCAGTGGAGAAAAATACGATCGGAAGCAGCTGTGACTCACTGCTGACGCTGCTTTTTGCATAATTATCGACCGTTGCGTAAAGATTGTCATAGATACCCTTATCGACTTCATTCAACGTGTTGTAATAGTAATCGGACGAATACTTTGACACACCGTCGGCGGTTTTGGATACGGTCGTACTCGCGCCGACTCTCGCGTAATCCTTGGTGATAAGCCTTTGCTCATACGCCATTTCCTCTTCGGTAAGAGGTATGGCGATGCCCATGCCGTCGTATTCGCGCACAGCGGCTTTTTTCTTTTCATCTATGGACTGACGAAGCTCTTCATCGGTCAGAGGCTTTGTCTCTTCCTCTTCGTCTTCGTCGTCAGCAGTCGCGGAATCACTGCCGGTGCCGGTGTCGGCGCCTGTAGTATCCTCGTCCTGCGTACCGTCATCAGAGTCGGTGGGAGCATCCGTATCCGCGGATGTATCATCGCCCTCCGGTGCCTGTGTACCGTCTGTTTCTCCTGCCGAAGCGTCGTCATCCTCGGGCGCTCCAACAGCCATCGTGGTCGTGATGGCTGAACCGGGCAGGTCTTCGGAATATGCCGTCGAGAGCGACTGCGTCAATACGAGCGCTGCGGCAAGAAATCCCGAAATGATCCTTTTGAATTTTTTCATGGTATACTCCTTTCGGCAACTATAGTTATAGAAATACCTTATCATTTTGATTATATCACAAACCCCCAGAAATTGCAACAACATTTTTGCGCCGGAAGGCAGTTTTTTTGTTCACAAAGCTGCTAAATTTGGAACATCCACAGCATATCGTGGCTTTTCCCGATAACCTGAACTCTATATTGTGTGTCGTCCCAGCAAAGACCTATGTTATAATTTTAACACATAGCGACCGGACATACAAGGACATAAAAAGACAGGCTTCCCGAAGGAAGCCTGTCCCGCAGGCAGTCTCACCTGTAAAGATCACTGTTCACGGCTCATCATCACGACCCGAGAATGTTGACGAAGCCTGTAAGCTCCAGTATATCGGCAACATCCGGAGACGCTCTGCGCACCATAAGCTGCCCGTCCTTCGAGCTCATCGTCCTGTATGTGCCAAGCAGGACACGAAGCCCCGATGACGAGATGTAGCTCACGCCTTCAAAGTCCAGCACGATCTCGCTTGCCTTCTCCGCTGCCAACTTCAGCTCATCGTTCAGCTGCGGTGAAGTTTCCGCGTCTATTCTTCCATTAATGAAAACCGTAAGCTGTTCGCCCACCTGTTTCTCGGTAAATTCCAGGCCTGCCATGTGCATTCTCTCCTTATTCCCTTTGGTCGCTCGAAATATCACTTAATATTATATCACATGATCGTCCGGATTTCAAGAGGGGCACCGTAATTTTGCCACGGAAATGACAGTATCCCGACAGTGAGACAGAGCGGCATCTGTATTGACATTCCCTGCCGGATATGCTATAATATCCGTACAGTATAACGCATCGTCACGATACAAAGGAGGACCCCATGAAAAAGCTATCCGCTGCGGTAAACGCCCTCGACAAAAAGTCCCATATCAACCGTGAGATCTACGGCCATTTCTCCGAGCACCTCGGAAGATGTATCTACAACGGGATGTTCGTGGGTGAAAACTCATCCATTCCCAACACCGACGGCGTTCGCAACGATGTCATCGAAGCGTTCAGACAGATACGGATGCCTGTACTTCGCTGGCCGGGCGGCTGCTTCGCGGACGAGTATCACTGGCGCGACGGCATCGGTGACAAGGCTTGCCGTCCGAAAATGGTCAACACTCACTGGGGCGGTGTGACCGAGGACAACTCCTTCGGTACGCATGAGTTCTTCAATATGTGCGAGAGGATAGGCTGTGAGCCGTTTCTCGCCGGAAATGTCGGAAGCGGCACGGTGGAAGAGCTTGCGGACTGGATAGAATACATAACCTTCGACGGCGTGTCGCCAATGGCGGATCTCCGACGCAAAAACGGCAGAGAAAAGCCGTGGAAGCTGAAATACCTCGGCGTGGGCAATGAAAACTGGGGCTGCGGCGGCAATATGCGCCCGGAGTATTACGCCGATCTGTACCGACGTTACCAGACATACTGCCGCAATTTCAGCGGGAACGAGCTGTTCAAGGTAGCAAGCGGCCCCAACGGCAGTGACTACGACGCTCTCGACAAGATAGTCAGCATCGTTCGCGACGATCACGCGAAAGCCGTTTCTCTGCATTATTACACTATTCCGTCAGGCGACTTCTGGAACAAGGGCAGCGCTACGAAATTCACCGACGAAGAATACTACAACACCATACGCAACGCCCGCGCCATCGAGGAGCAGATCACCGGATACACAGGCGTGATACGGAAATACAACAAAAAAATGAAGATCACCGTGGACGAGTGGGGCTGCTGGTACGATGTCGAAGAGGGCACTAACCCCGGCTTCCTGTTCCAGCAGAACACCATGCGCGACGCAATAGTCGCAGCGGTCAGCCTCAACATCTTCAACGAGCACTCCGATATCGTGTGTATGGCGAACCTCGCACAGGCTGTGAATGTTCTGCAGGCTCTGCTGCTGACGGAAGGCGACAAGCTCCTGAAAACGCCTACATATCACGTTTTCGACATGTACAAGACGCATCAGGACTCCGAGCTGCTGTACAGCTTCACAGAGTATGCCGAAGCAGGCGGCATTCCCGCCGTTTCACAGTCGGCATCTGTCGGCAGCGACGGCAGGATCACTCTCACCTTCGCCAACGTATCGCTCACCGAGGATTTCGATATAGACTGCTGCATCATCGGCGCGGCTCCGAAAGCTGCCGAAGCGCGCATACTCACCGGCGATGTCAGAGCCTTCAACGATTTCGGCTCACCCGAAAAGCTGACACCGGCGGAGCACAAAGCCGAGCTCGTTCACGGCGGCGTGCGGTTCACACTGCCGAAATGCTCGGTCGTAAGCATCATCCTGTCATAACAGCATAAAGCATCAACAGTTCCCGGTGTAGACATACCGGAGCTTTTCCCGGGCAGCGTCCGCAAGCCGGTACACAAGCGCGACATCGGTAGCGCCGCGGTCGGTCATGCGGAACCTCGGGAAAAAGCGCGAAATGTGAAGCGGGATATCCGGAGATATCGCCGCCACCCACCCGCTCAACTCGCGTATCTCCCCGGCACTGTCGTTCTCACCGGGAACTATCAGCGTCGTGAGCTCCACGTGACAGCGCTCCGCCGCGCGCCCGATAAAGCGCATGACCATAGCTCTGTCACCGCCGAGCACCCTGTTGTAATACCGGTCGGTAAACCCTTTGAGATCAATGTTTATAGCGTCGATGAACGGCAGCAGCCCGTCAAGCACGTGAAGCTCCGCAGTGCCGTTTGTCACGAGAACATTCACCATTCCTTCATCATGTACGAGCCGCGCCGTGTCACGAACAAATTCGTGACCGATCAGCGGCTCGTTGTATGTGAACGCGAGCCCGATGTTTCCCTCGTCACGGCAGCGCAGTGCCGCTCCCGCAAGCTGCTCCGGAGTAACGGTATCGCCGCTCTCCATAAACGTCATAGCACGTTCCGACCACGAGATATCCGAGTTCTGGCAGAACGGACACCGCATATTGCATCCGTAACTCCCCACCGACAGTATCATTGAGCCCGGACGGAACCTCGCGAAAGGCTTCTTTTCTATGGGGTCAAGGGCGGCGGAGGATATCACACCGTAATTCAGCGCAGTGACCGTACCGTTCCTGCAGGTCCTCGCGCCGCAGAAGCCGCGCCCTCCCTCGGGTATGTCACAATGGCGAAAGCATACATCACATATTGCCACGGCGCACCTCAATAATGACGGACGACCTCGAAGCGGCTCAATTTCACCGGCTCGTCCGCTCCGATGCCCGCCTTTCGTTTTGCGATAGCGATCTGCTCCTCGACGGTGTCGACTCCGTCAAGATCGGGAAGCAGCAGTCCGCGCTTGTACCCGCGTGTGACGATAACGCCATAGCGCTTCACATCGAGCATATCTGCCGACGGGATATCCTCGGGCTCACCGAGCACATCGACGTTTATCTCAAGAAGCGGGAGCTCATCTGCTGTTATGGGGTCAAAGCGCGGATCCTTGGTGGAAGCGCTCACCGCGTTCTCGATTATCTCCTCCGCAACGCTCGTACATGTCGGAAGTATAGTGCCGATGCACCCCCGGAGCTGTCCCTGCTTGTGTATCGAGACGAACGCTCCCGCCCTGCGGTCAAGCATCTCCTCAGGAAGCCCGTCCGGCACAGTGATACGCGTCCCGTGCAGGATATAGTTCTCAAGCGAACGCCTTGCAAGTTTAACATAAGCGTCCGAGCTCTCCGCCCTTTCGGAGAGCTTTTTTTCAAGCCCGCGCAGGTATGTTCCGAGGAAGCGCCTGCCGCTGTCTTCGCCCTCGGGCATAAATGTGCATATCCCGTAGCCGACTCCGGTCACATCCTCATGGGAGAGTGCTTCGGACTTCACTGCCGTTCCGTCGAGGGCTCCCGCCATTATCACGAACGACCTGTGACCGCATTCGGCAGCCTTGTTACAGAACACCTCATCATAGTCGAAAAGCTCATCGAAGCGTGCACTGCCGAGTGTGCGCATTATCCGCTCGTCATACATCGGTCCCTCGGGCGCGAAGCCGTACGGTCCGTCATCCCGCAGCTTATGAGACAGGTCACCGCTGGCAACGAACACCGCACGAGTGCCGAGACTGTCCACGGCGGCCTTTATCAGCGTGCCGAAGCGATAGTGTTCGGAAAGCGGCAGCCCCGACAGACCTACGCGCACTATCTTCCCTCCGGTGTATCTGCGGCGAATAAAGTAAAGCGGTACGAGCGTACCGTGATCGAGCGACGGATCCTTTTCACCGAGCGTTCCCGCAGGAAATCCCAAGCTGTCCGCCGCCGCGCAGATCTCTTTCACGAGCACGGTGTCGTACTCCTCGTCAAAGCTCACCTGCGGCGCGCCGAATCCCGCGAACGAACCGTGAGCGCGCTCACCCGGAGAGATGTGGAAATAGTCGGCGTACATCACGGAATGAGGGCTCGAAATGATGACCGTGTCAGGCTTCAGCGCAGCTATCTCCTCCGCGGCACGCTCGTACGCACGAACGGTCTTTTCTACGGCGGCTTCCCCGCCCCGTCCCACAGCGGGGACTATCAGCGGAGGGTGAGGTACGGTAAACGCGGCAAGTATCGGCATATAAAACACTCCTTTTTATAATGTTACGACGGCAGGCATCAGCTTCACACCGCCGTCTGCTGTGTGAATTATAGCACAGTTCCCGCACAGTGTCAATAGTCCTCGCAGGCATGATGACCGCATATCGCAAAAGCCCCCGGCAGGCCTGCATTGACCTGCCGGGGGCATTCTGTCTGCTGCTGACGGCAGTTATCCCGCAATAGCGGCGCGATACCGGTCGAGCGTGGTCTCAATGATGCTGTAAGACTCCGAAAATATGTGGTTGTATGTATCTCCGTCATCTATCGTGGCATTGTATATCGTATCGAGCGTATCTGTCATATCCTGTCCGAAACCGCCGTGACACGAGAAAACAAACGTGAACATCGACTGGTCTGCAAGATCGTCATAAATCTGCATCTGCTCGGGGATATATGTGAGCTTCCACTTTGCCTTTCTCGGAGTTCCGCACTCGGGGCATGTCTCTCCGACTTCGCCGCGCTCGCTCTCGAACTCATGCTTGCACCCGGGACAGTGGTCGCGGCTCCGGAGTCACCGCAGCTCGCCGCCTGCGGTCTTTTGCCGCCTCCGCAGCCCGCCGTGCCCACAATAAGCGCTGCCGCAAGCACTGTTGAAACAGATCTTTTTGATGCTCTAATTGGTTTGCCTCTCCACAAATAATTAACTGTTATTCTTGATCCTGCCCTTTCGGCGTTATCCGCATTTTTCCGCTTACCGTCGGCAGCTTTATCCTGTACTTCTCCGCAAGTTTAGGACCGCACGCCGCCGAGCCAACGCCCGCCATTGCGAAATCAGCGCAGACCACGTTGAACTCGCATTTTTCAAGCTCGAAGTTGTGGCGTTTGGCTGCAAGCTCCTCCTGCGTATACTCCGAAGCGCTGAATGAGAACGTGTCGGGAGCCGTGAAGGTGAGCGAGCTGCTCCCGCCGATCACAGTCATCCTTGTGCAGCCGTAATGCGAGCCGTTCTCCTGCGGTCTGATGTAGTCCTCGTACATATCCGCGATCCTTGCGGAGAAATTGCCGATATATGAAGCCTGATGCTTGTCGATGTAGCTTTCATGTTCGCCGCAGCCGAAATACTCGATGTCCGCAAATGTTTTCGGCACGAACAGCCGCAGTCCGAAGCGCGGGAGAAATTCTACCTTGTTGGAAAACTCGGCAGTGCAATCGACATCGAGTGAGCCGCTGCCGTCAATGCGGTATTCGGCAGTCATACCTGCAAACGGCTTATCTATACTCCAGCCGAACGACTGCTTCACGCGTATTATAGCACAGCCGTCCTCCTGCGAGATGCTTGTTTCGTATACTTTGACGATGTAGTCGTTCAGATGCGCCTGATACCAGTCACCCTTCATCGTGTCGTTGTCCGCCGGAGCACGGAAGAAGTTGTACTCCATGGGCTTTGCGAGTATATCCTCGCCGTTCACGGAAATGCTGTCGAAGCGCGCAGTGCGCCTGTTGAACACATATTCTGTGCTGCCTGCCGTAATACGGTATTCAAGCGGCTTTTCAACTATCTCCGTGATCGTCCCCGCTACGGGAGCTGCCGCTTTTGCCGCGGTAAATATCTTCAGCTGATCAAAGCAGACTTCCTCGCCCGCAGCGAAAACACCGTCACCCTTCGAAGTGAAAACGAAACGAATATACGTGTCATCAATGAACAGCCGTGATGCCTCCGGAACGCGCACCTCGGTGCTTCCCATGGGCGGAACGGAGAATGTGAAGCTGCCCTCCGCGAGAATTCCGCCGTCATGAGTTATCTCGTATCTGCCGTCAAGCCGTTCGCCCACATCTTCAAAACGCTGCAGGCTTGAGATCACGAACGCGTCAGGCGATGCTCCGCGGGAGACGCGCACCGGGCGATATACCTGCTTCACTTCGAGCAACCCTGTATGCGGTGTCCTGTCGGGGCAGCACAGCGCGTCTATGCAGAAGTTGCCGTCGTTATGGCGCTCGCCGCTGTCGCCGCCGTAGCCGTATTTAGGCTTGCCGTCCTCTGTAAATCCGAGGATAACGGCATGGTCTGCCCACTCCCATACAAGCCCGCCGATAAGCCGGTCACTCTCCATAAACAGGTTGTGATAGTCTTCCAGGTCGCCGGGACCGTTGCCCATTGCGTGGCAGTATTCGCAAAGCACGAACGGACGCTTCTCGTCAGTCCTCGCAAGGAATTTCCGGATATCTTCGTCAGATGTGTACATCTCCGACACCATGTCAAGCACATCGTCGGAGGTCTTGTCGAGCCTG
>CAMVDP010000031.1 GCA_947166275.1 uncultured Clostridia bacterium | reverse complement strand
GTGAAGGCTACCTGATTTCGAGTCAGGCCCGTTATGACCACTTCGATACGCTTCCATAAAAATATTACGCTCTATATTATACAGCAGTGAAAACGATTTGTCAACCGGATTTTGATTTTTTGTATAATAATCATCAAATTTGGCACAGCCGTTGACTTTTTTTTCATTATATGATAAACTGTTACAGCGATTTACAGAGCAGATATTCGGTATTTCCCCGACTCCGGCGGGGAAATACCGTTGGTCAGCTTGTTTGCCGGCTCTGATATCATCGTTTCGTCTACGGCGGGTAGATACGGATAATAAGCAAAAGAAGGCGAATACCAATGAACAAGGCGCTTGGTTTTGTAAAGGCGCAGCCGGTACTGACAGCGGCATTTGTGCTGGCAGTGATAAGCATGATATTCATACCGCCCGACGAGCAGTACATTGGATACTGCAACTTCGCGGTGCTTGCGGAGCTTTTCGGGCTTATGATAGCGGTAGCGGGGCTTCGCGGAGCGGGACTGTTCGAGAAGCTGACCGGGGCGCTGCTGAAGCATGCGGGAACGATACGGAAGCTCTCGCTGATACTGATACTGCTGTGCTTCACATCGTCCATGGTGGTCACCAACGACGTAGCGCTGATAACATTCATACCGCTGACTCTGCACATCTTCGCGGGTATAAACGACGAGCGCAGCCGTGTGCTCACGCTGGTACTCGAAACTGCGGCGGCGAACCTCGGCAGCATGATGACTCCCGTAGGCAACCCGCAGAATCTGTACATTTACGACAAATACGGGCTTTCGGTGTGGCAGTTCCTGCAGACCATGATGCCTGCGGGAATAATGAGCCTTATTATGATAGTACTGCTGTCGCTGATGATACCGAACGTGCCGTGCATGGCACAGAGCGGCGAGCCGCGCAGGCTGTCAAAGCGGATAACGGCGCTGTACGCCTGCCTGTTCGTGCTTTGCGTGGTAACGGTGTTCAAGGTGCTCCCGTATCCGGTATGTGCAGTGGCGGCTGTGGCGGCGGCACTGCTGACGGACAGGAAACTGCTTCTTAAGGCTGACTATTCGCTGCTTGCGACGTTTGTGTGCTTCTTCGTGTTCGTGGGCAACATTTCGCGTATCAGCGAGGTGAGCACATTTTTCTCGGAAATGTTAAAAGGGCACGAGATCATGGTCTCTGCCCTCTTATCACAGGTCATCAGTAATGTCCCCGCGGCAGTGATGCTGTCGGGATTTACGAAATACGGTACTATGCTGCTCATCGGCGTGAACCTCGGAGGGCTCGGAACGCCGATAGCGTCAATGGCGAGCCTTATCACGCTGCAGTTCTACCGCAGCTCGGAAAACGCGCGCACGGGGTGGTTCCTCGCGGTGTTCACCGCAGTGAACTTCGGTATGCTGTCGGTGCTGCTGGCGATGACGCTGTTAATCCTCAAGATCTTTTAACGCCGCTATTTCCTCGCGGTTGACCTTTATCTTCGAATCCTTCAGCAGCTTCACATCATCGCGCTTATACGGTGCGGCGGGAGCGTCGGGGTTCTTTTTGAGCTTGACTTTAAGCACTCCGGTGAGGAGGTTGGAATCCTCGACAACGCCCTGTCCGTCGGGCGTTTCGACAAGAGCGCCTATTTTCGGGGTTATCTTCAGCAGAGCCTCGTAGCTGTCCTGC
This sequence comes from uncultured Clostridia bacterium, assembly GCA_947166275.1. Lineage (GTDB taxonomy): Bacteria > Bacillota > Clostridia > Oscillospirales > Ruminococcaceae > Ruminiclostridium_E. Next base: position 16,485 of record CAMVDP010000031.1, on the reverse strand, counting down.
TCGTATTTCAGGCAGCACATGAGGCGTCCGCAGGTGCCGGATATCTTGGTGGGGTTGAGTGAGAGAGACTGCTCTTTTGCCATTTTTATCGATACGGGCTGGAACTCACCGAGGAAGCTCGCGCAGCAGAACGGTCTTCCGCAGATGCCGAGACCGCCAAGCATCTTCGCTTCATCGCGCACGCCTATCTGACGAAGCTCGATGCGCGTTCTGTACACGCTTGCGAGGTCTTTGACAAGCTCGCGGAAATCGACCCTGTTTTCCGCCGAAAAATAGAACAGTATTTTGCTCCCATCGAAGGTGTACTCCACATCGATGGGCTTCATTTTGAGCTTATGCTCCGCTATCTTCTTTGTGAAGGTCTCCATTATCTCGGTCTCTTTTGCGGCGTTTTCCTCGATACGTTTGAAGTCCTCCTTGCCCGCGATGCGTATTATGGGCTTGAGCGGCTGTACCACTGCCTTATCGTCCACTTCGCGGTTGGGTATCACGACCTCGCCGCACTCTACGCCTCTTGCCGTCTCGACGATGACCTTATCGCCGATGGTGAGCTGTTTTCCTTTCGGGGAAAAGTAGTAGACCTTTCCGACCTCTTTGAATCTTATTCCGATAATTTCCGTCATTATATCCCTCTTTACTTAATTCCTGCACGCAGCGCTGAACAGCGAGCCGCAGCACTCCGCCGCGAACAGCTTCTGGTTCGGGTTTGTGTATGATTTGCCGTACAGCCGGTTAAGCTCATTGTACATCGCGGTTATCGCGTCAAGTCCGAAGCTTTCCGCTATGCTCTTCGTATGATTGCGAAAAGCTCCGGGGAGCGGTGCTCCGGCTTTGCAGGCAGCTGCCTGCGCGAAGATGTCCGCCATGGATCCGAGCGTGTCGAACAGCTCATCGCGGGTCTTTACCGACAGCAGTGCCAGCAGGCAGTCCAGCTCTCTGCGCGCCGCTGTTGCTTCACAGGCTTTCAGCGCCGCCGCGAGATACTGCACGTTCTCGCCTCCCGCTTCGAACTCTGTTGCCGCGCCGATGTTGCCGCCGAACATATCGTACAGCTCGCTCACCCGCTCCGCCGTTATCACGTGTCCGTCCTCGGGCCTGAACTCCGTGAGCGCTTCAGAGAACTCCTCCCGGTCGGCGGGGTCGACGCTTACAGCGGTCACGCGCGACAGCACGGTCTGGAGGATCGGCGCCTTGTTATCGGCAGTGAAGATGTATCGGTTGAAATCGAGCGGTTCCTCGATGAATTTGAGCAGAGTGTTCTGCATCTGCACCGAAAGCTTGTCGAGCCGCTCGAACACAATGACACGCGTACTGCCCTCGATAGGCTTTGCGTAACAGCTCGCTATGAATTCACGCAGCAATGATACCATCGACCGCTCGGTGTGCTTTGCGTGCTCCGCCTCGATACCGGGTATCGGGTAGGCGATATCGGGGCTGCCGTGCTCCATGGCGAGACGGCAACTCCTGCATTTCATGCAGGGCGCGTGCGCCTTGTCCTCGCAGACATACATTGCGGCGATATAGTCCGCAAGCACGTGCTTTCCTATGCCTTTTGGCCCGTACAGAAGCAGCGCGTGCGGCATCCTGCCTGAGCTGCGGAAGCTTTCGATCCGCTGCATCGCGACCTTTTTGCCGTATATCTTCGTCATAGCTTTTCAAATCTTTCGATGTCGGTAACGAACACCGTAGCTCCGCCGACGCTGACCTCTACGGGGTAGCTTACCGGAGCGTCCGCGGCAGCGATAGACGCGGCGTTCGGAACATACTGTTTGCGCTTTCGGGAGTTCTGGGCGATTATAGCGATGATCCCGTCAACAGCCACATTCTCGCAGCATATCATAAAAGTGGTATTGCCCGCCATCAGGAAGCCGCCTGTTGACGCGAGCTTCGTGGCGGAGAATCCCGCCTTTGTAAGTGCCGACGAAACATTGTGGGAATCGTCGTTGTTAACTATCGCAAATATCAGTTTCATTGTTTTCCCTTTCCATTTTCGGGGGGCTGCCGTCCCTGTGACCCGCCGGGAGCTTACGCCGCCGGATCTGTGCGGGAGCACGGTGCCTCCGAATACGCTACGCGGTTATTATACCACATTTTGCGCAAATTGTAAAGCTCAAAACCAAAAAATGCGGCAGAGCATTGTGCTCTGCCGCATCGTAAGCGGTTTTATCAGACGGAGGAGTGGCTCTTGATGTAGTCAACGACCTCGTCGGCTTTACAGAATGCCATGGATACGCAGGTGTCAGCGCAGCCGTAGTAGATAGCGATCCTGCCGGTATCCTGGTCGCACAGCGCCGCGCACGGGAAGGTAACGTTCTGTACGTCGCCAACGCACTCGTACAGCTCACGCGGGTTGAGCAGGTACTCGGAGCAGCGGTACTTGACCTTCCAGGGCTTGTCGATATCGAGTATGCAGGCACCGAAGCTGTAAACGAAGCCGTTGCAGCTCTCAAGAACGCCGTGATAGAATACCAGCCAGCCTTCGCTTGTTTCGATCGGTATCGGGCCTGCGCCGATCTTCTTGGACTCCCAGCCCTTTAACGGTCCCATAACGTGTCTGTGCTCGCCCCAGTACTTCATATCGGGGGACTGGGACAAGTACATATCGCCGAAGGGTGTATGGCCACTGTCGGACGGACGGCTGAACATAACGTACTTGCCGTTTATCTTTCTCGGGAACATTACACCGTTTCTGTTGAAGGGCAGGAACGCGTTCTCGCACTGGTGGAACTCCTTGAAGTCCTTTGTCCAGCCTACGCCGATAGTGGGTTTCCAGCCGTATGCGTTGCACCATGTGATCCAGAATCTGTCCTCGATCCAGACGCAGCGGGGGTCATAGCCGTACTGCCAGGGGTTTGCTTCCTTTGTCTCCGGGTCATCGTTGATCCAATCGATGCGCTTTTCCGCGATATCCCAGTGGATGCCGTCCTTGGAGAAGCCGGAGTGGATGTTCATGTTTCTCTCTCTGTCGTCGATCCTGAAAACGCCGGCGAACTTATAGTCGCCGCTCTCGAACGGTACCACCGCGCTGTTGAAGATCGAATTTGCGCCGGGAACAAGGTCTCTGGGGATTATGGGGTTTGCGTCAAATCTCCATACGACGTCCTTGCAGCCTGCGGGTCTTTCCTGCCAGGGGATATTGGGGAGTGAGGGCTGATTAATTACTTTTACGCTCATGATAATGACCTCTTTCTGTCTGTATTGTTTTGAGCACGGGCGCTCAAAGCCGCACCGTACGTTCTTCCGTAATTAACATTATATATTATGCCATGCTTTATGTCAATACGTAAAGTGCCCTTCGGGTGACGAATTTACGCGCAATTTTTAGGTAATTGTGACATATTATTTACTTAAATAAAGCTGGATCGAAGCTAATGAAAGTTCTGCGTAAACAATCTGATCGACCGGTTTTTTCCTTAACGATGCGGTAGCAGGACAAAAAACGCACCCACTCTGTAACCGCTGTACGGGTAAATGTTAATTTTTACACAAATTCAGCTGCGAAAATTTGTAATTATACACTATTGTGGTATAACGACTTTTATGATATAATCGTATTATATACAGGTGTGCGCACGTGGGGGAAGTCTGCCCTGCGGCCCCTGATTTAAAACCGAATAAAACGAATGGAGGGTTTACATGGCATACTATTCTTATGTTGCCACAGATGTCAACGGTTCCACGGTCAAAGGTAAGGAATATGCAGACGATTTTATGGATCTTAACGAAAAGCTCCGACAGAAAAATCTGTTCTGCACAGAATATACCGAGATCCAGGAAAAAACGGTAGACGTAAAGTACAAGTTCAAAACCAAGGACCTGGCTTTCCTCTGCCGACAGCTTTCTTCAATGCTTACAGCAGGTATAAGCCTCGTAAGATCGCTGCACATTCTCTACACACAGGAAGAGAATAAAAAAGCGAAGGCCGCACTCCTCGAGATCTACGAGGATGTCCAGAAGGGCCGTTCGTTCTCTGAGGCTGTCCAATCCAGACCGGGCGTGTTCCCGCTCCTGTTCGTGAGCATGGTCGCAGCAGGTGAGGCATCCGGTAACCTCGATGTCGTTATGACACGTGTCGCGGACTATTATCTGAATCAGAACAAGGTAAACAACCAGATCAAGGGCGCTCTTACATATCCTATCGTCCTTATGATACTTCTTATCGGTGTATTCTTCGGTCTGTTCATCTTCATCATGCCGATGTTCCGACAGCTCGCCGGAGACGATATCCCGCCTCTGTCCGCAGCAATGTTCGCGATAAGTGACTTCCTTATCCCGTATTGGTGGACGATCATTCTGGGCGTTGTGGTACTCATTATAATAATCTACTTCCTCAGAAAGTCTCCTGCGTTTGAGCTGAAATGGTCCGAATTCATTGTAAAAATGCCTAAAGTCGGTCCCCTGCTCCTCGTTATTTACACCGGACGATTCGCAAGAACAATGGCAAACCTTTATTCTTCGGGTCTTCAGATGGTGGATTGTATCGAGAAATCCGCCGATACGCTCAACAACCAGTACATAGCAAATCTCTTCCATGACAGCGTTGTTGAAGACGTAAAGCACGGTGAATCGCTTTCGAACGCCATTATAAAGATCGGCGTGTTCCCGGGCGTATTTACATCTATTATAATGGTAGGTGAGGAGTCCGGTGCACTTGATGAGATCCTCAACAAGTCCGCGGACTACTATGAAGATGAAGCGGCTGCTGCTATCGCGAAGCTCACCGGACTTATGGAGCCTGTAATGATCATCTTCCTCGGTGTCATGATCGGTATGGTGCTCGCAGGTATATTCCCGATACTCTACGGTGGTATGGGCAACATCGCAAATTCGTAAGCATTACAACAATAAAAATAACAAAGAGGTGCTATAATGTTATCAATTGATATTACCGATAAGCAGATAAGGCTTGTCAGAGGCGCGCTCAACGGCGCGAAGATCCGCGTACTTGAAGTTGAGACGCGTGATCTTACAGCAGGAAGCGTAAGCAACGGTTACGTAACGGATATCCCGATGATCGCAGGTGAGATCACGGATATCATCGCTTCGAAGAATATTAAGGATAAAGAGGCTATCGTCTGCATCAACTCCGGTACGATCCTCTATAAGGACCTTACCGTTCCGAAGCCCAAGAAGATATCCAATTCGGCAGCTATCGAGTCAATGATACTCACAACAATGGGTATCACAAAGGAGTACAACATCTCCTACTCCGTAGTCGGTGAGGATAAGGACGAGAACGACCAGCCGGTGCTCAAACTCCTCGCAACAGCTGTTCCGCAGAGAATGGTCGACGGTTACATCAGACTGTTCACCCAGCTCGGTATCAAGCTCCAGCAGATCAATGTATCGAACAACTGTATCACGCGTCTCATACTCAATACTCCTAAACTCGAATCCTCGATGCCCCTGATGCTTGTACAGATAGACAACGACTTCATCAACATCAACCTGTACGAGGACAATCAGCTCTCGCTTTCGAGATATGTGCGTGTTGACCCGTATGACTACAACAACGATGACGATTATGTAAACCAGGCAGTGTACGACAACATCTTCCGCACTCTCCAGTTCACCAACCAGCGTAAGAATGCAAAGCCCCTCAAGGAGATCATGTTCTATGGTCAGGTAAAGGACTTCATCTCACTGTCCAACGCCGTTTCATCGTTCAATGTTCCTTCGCATATACTTAATATCCCGAACAATATCGTTACATTCTGTGACTTCGATTTCGCAGAGTATGCAAACGCGATCGGTGCGTTCTTCAAGGTAAGAAAAGACCTCGACCACGTTAACCTCCTCGACGCGGCTGCGGTTAAGGAAAAGAAGGGCGCTAACATGTTCTTCGTCGGTATCGGTCTTGCAGCTGTTGCATCCGCAGGTCTCGTATTCGGTGCCAAGCTGATATGTGACGGCGTTGCAGGCGGCATAAAGGCTGAAGCTGACGCAGTATACGCTGAAGTACACAGCGATGATAATCAGGCGAAGCTCGACCTCCTCGCACAGAAGAATTCAGTGCTCGACAGCATTACCAACTATGCGAACAACCTCATCCAGGCAGACAGATTGTTCAGATTCCAGCCTATGGGTATCGTTGAGGTAAGAGATAAACTCATAGAGGCCCTCCAGGCAGTAGAACCCGATGCTACCCTTGTCGGCGATGTCAACATCAGCGGCTATAACGTTTCTGCTCAAATTCGCTGCTATGATCCCGAGACTCCGACGAAGTTCTACCGTCAGCTCATTGATCAGGATTACTTTGAAGGCTATACATACAGCGGATTCACCGGTGAGAAGATCGGTGAAGAGGACGAAAACGGCGGCGCTACAGCCGTTCATGCCGGTGAAAAGGCAGGAGATTACAGATACTCATTTAATATCAGCATGAGATTCAGAGGAGGCAACGGTTATGAAATTAAATAAGCTTGAAAAGATCATTGTATCTGTTATCTTGCTCGGTCTTATACTGATAGGCGGAAGCATCATATTTGTAAAGCCCAGCTTTGACCAGATCGGCAGAAACACAAAAACACTCCAGGCAAACCTCGATGAAAAAGCAGCTCTCGAAGAGAAGCTTTCTCGTCTCGACACTATCGACGCAGATATCGAAGCACAGAAAAAAGACGCAGTAAAGTACGAAGGCTGCTTCTACCCCGATCTTACATCGTACGAAGCTTCTGAGATCGCAATGGCTTACCTCAAGGAAAGCGGCCTTGAAGCTCACTCGATCGCCGTTACACAGCTCTCGACCCGCGGACTCGGGCTTGATTTCTTCACCAAGAGTGATGTGCAGTACCCCCTGAAGGAATACTCCTCCGCCGCAAGAACATCCGAAGGCGGCAGCGGTGAAGAAGCTCTCGCTTCCGATGAGTTTATCGACGGCGGTAAGAAGTACACAGTCATGGTTTCTTCCATCACCGATGTAAGTATCATCGATGAAGCAGGAAACGAAGTAGATCCCGCAAAATACACCGAAAAAATGAAGAGAATGTATAAGATAGCGGTCTGCAAGCTTGCTGCGGCTGAAAACACGAGCCAGACAGTCGGCTCGATAACCGCGACTTATACCGTAAAAGGCACCTATAAACAGTATGAAGACTTTGTAAACCATATCTTCACCCTTGACAGAGCTACATACATATCCTCTGTAGTTTATCCTATAACCGAACCCATTTCAGAAAGCGAAGACTCCGACGCAGTGTACGTTGACGAAGCGGGTACCGCTCTCTTCGGTAACCAGGCGAACGGACAGGAGACCTTTATAAAGGATACGTCTCCGATCGAGTACGCGATAACCATCGAATTCCTGTGCGTAGAGCCTATGGAGAAACTCAAGACCATAAAGGCAGAAAACACAGAGGTTGTTGTTGATCAGAGGCCTGCAGTTTATTAAGGAGGGCAACAATGCTTAAGTTTTTCTACCGGCTCAAACGGCAGAGAGGCGTTGTGCTGTTCATGGTCATAGCGATAATGACACTTCTTATCGCTATGGCTACAACAGCCTATATGACAGCGCGCGCTTCATATAAGACCGTAGTCAGCAATTATGATTACTCGCAGATGTATCTGTCCGCCATTTCGATGTCGGATCTGCTTGTTGATTGCATAACTCTCGATACGACCCGTCCTACGGAAAATGTATATTCCGACTTCAAGAGTGCTCTTGAGGGTATCGAGGGCACCGAAGGCGCGAGTATAACTGTTTATTCAAAGAATATCGCGGCTCATTCGTCAGACTCTGACGAGCAGAAAGCCCTTATTGCGTCCGATGACCCGATACTATCCGGCGCTCTCGACGGTTTAGAGGTCACAGCAAACTATCTGAGAGACGAAGACGATGTCGATGCCTCCGGTCTTCCCACCGGTCTCAAGCGCTACTACTTTGAGCTTCAGACCACCGCGTACTACCGCGGAAGCACCATTACGGTATCGGATATCGTATACCACAAGTCCGGAACAAAGCAGAGCCAGAAGTTCGATACGTTCTTCACCGCTACCGGCAACAAGAACGGCGGTGTCGATACGAGCCGTATGGTTGGTGTCAGCCTGCACGACGTAACAGACGATGTGTACTTTGAGAACGAGTATACCTATATTTATACCGATAACGCTTCCAATAAGCTCAGCGCGGGCTTAAGCACTATAGGTAACTTATATATAGGCAAGCTTGATACCGGCATTAGTTCAGGTCCTGCTACAGGTACAGAGTATTACAAACAGTTTGACGCTACAAATCCAGATAATCGTACCGGCGACGGCAGCAGAACATACTGGAGCGACAGAAGCGACTGGTTCGTCGGAGGAGACCTTGTTGTGACAAACAACTGTGGTATCGACCTTAAAGGCAGCAATATGTACATCAACGGCGATCTTGTACTCTGTGAGGGTGCCGTACATATCACAGCCGGCGATATCTATGTAAACGGAAATGTTTATATCACAAGTACATGGTCAGATACCATAGATGCCAATATATATATAAACGGCAACGTGTTTACCAATATCAACGATTCGACCCAGGTCGAGGCAACAGGCACCAAGGCAAAATCCACAGACCCCGGTCACCTTATCGCGTGCTATAATGACACTCACGAAAGCACCGAATTAGTAAACAGCACTTCTTCCAAGAGTATAGCCGACCTTCCGGTTATAAACGCGACCTCAAGCACAATATCCAATCAAAACAACTGGGCGAATAACGGGAAACAGGTATATGTAAAGGGAAACGACTATACCCACTCTGCTAATGCGCATTCCAATACGTCATGGCCGGTTGCTGACCCGATCGTTTTCAGCACAAAGAATGTAAGAGCAAAGCTGGACGTGTCAAAGCATACCCCATCAGGTACAGACTCCAGACTTGTCGGTACGAATTATGCTTATAACATCAGCTCCGAAAACAAGAATGAGAACACCTCTCCCGATATGTTCGTTGAAAGAGGTGACGCTGCGGGTACAAAGCTTACCGATCTGTACAAAGACCGAATGAACAAGCAGACGTATGATAACTACACTGCGAAACAGACAACGCTGAACAATGTTCTTACTATTGACTTTGACGAGCTCAAGAGCAGCAGTTTTCCGAAGGTCGAGGCGTGGGCTGCCGGCAAGACATACCCCAGCGCCGACGGTAAGACGGTATTTGTAGGATATGACCACGACGGAAACATTACCGATGACCAGTCGGCTTGGGAAACGATATATCTTGTTTTAGACGCGGCTCTCGACAACGATTACAGCTATCCGCCACAGCCTTGTGTAGGCACGATCAAGGGCGGAAAATATATTTCGATAAAGCCCGAGGAGTTCGACGCGTCAAAATCCGCGGCTTATTATGAGCAGCAGGCAAGTGTCATGAAGGAATGGTATGACGGAGACACATCTTATAAAAGATATACTAAAAAATTGGATCCCCTGGACGACCCGGCTAACCCGACAATGCCAAAGGTATGGGATTCCGGAACCACAAAAGCCATGGGAGCCGGAAACAGCGCCGAATACTATGTTATGGCTTCCGGAACAGAAACGACCGTAAAGGCAACGGTAACCAAGACCACAAGCACCACACCCGATTATACGGTAAATCTGCCGTATTATGCGGGCGGTTATGTGCTCAAGCTCCTGAACGTTCCGAACGGCGGCGGTACACAACTCATTGAGTATAACATAGGTACAAAAGCGAGCGAGTTCGACGCAACGACCGGAAAGGTCACTACAAATAATACTCTTCCGATAGTACTTGCGGCAAACTTCAACGACGGTTCCACCGATCCGGTCGACGAGAACGGCAATAACGCTTTCTCATGGAGAGGAAACAAGCTTGGTTCTTCCTCATCTGCCGAGAAAACAAGAATACAGCTTGTCAAGTCTGATGCTAACGGAAACGCTCTTGAAGGACAGTCCGCAGACGGATGCGTCATAATGGAAGTAGGAAACTTTGATAAAACGACGAAGCAGTATGTAAGATATGATGGGACGAATCCCAACATCTTTACTCCCACATATTATGACGGTCAGAAGTTTACTTTGGGTACCTACAATCAGGTCCAGAAGATCGAGGGGAATTGGCAGTCTGACATTACCTCAACGCCGTGGACAGATATGCTCAAAGGCAATACACCCTATCCGAAGGATGGCTATGAAAATCAGTTTGTTCTTGTCTCCAACAAGGACAGCGGCATAGCGTACTCGGGAAAGACGATAGATCATACTTTATGCGGCTATGTTTACGCCCCCAACAGTACATTTGACTGCTTTGGCAGAGGCGGTGCTTCTATAGCTGTTTTCGGCGGAATGATAGTAAGCTACTATTATTCGGATCTGGATTTCTGGGTATACTGTGCCCCCAACCCCACTTTGATAGACATGATGCTCGACGGTCTTAACAAAAAGAGCGCCGATAACGATGTCGATATGTGGGAGTCTGCATCCGGCAAGGATTATTTAGGATAAACGGTTTTCGTGCGGCTGCTTCGGCAGCCGCGTGAATGAAAGGACAACGTGTTATGAAAAAATTGAATAATATACGCGGGCGGAAGGGCTTTACCCTCGTCGAGTGCGTTATTGCAGTAGCCGTGTTCGCCGTGCTTACCCTGATGATAATGATGATCCTCGCAAATACGACAACTCTGTCAAAGACGGCAAGAGATAATGAGGAAAACCTCAATAACCTTGTGGAGAACGTTGTCGAGGATAAATCCGTTATGGTTTACGGTAACGACTCGAAATCCTTTGAGCTTTATGACGCAGGCGGATCAACTCAAAGATTCAAAGCTTCGTTCTCTGTTATCGACGGCACGAAAAACTATGTAAAATGTACGGATTCCGGCTGTAACTATGTGGGTGGTTCCAACGAGTTCATCGAGTATATCCGGGATTCCACAGAATACAGTATGGCTACTGCCGACCAGAAACAGAATCTTGATCTGTCTTACTGGCTTGGTCAGAGTATTGCTTCTGACGGTACAAAGACCGTGAACAGCAATAACTTCTACAGATGTCCCGTATGCGGGCATGATACATCTGTGGCAAGCGTTGTTTATCACTGCAACAGCTGTCTCGCAGAGGGAAATATCGGTTTCGCTTCTGCGGAATCCACTTCAAAGTTCCGCTATGATAACTATTCCGGTAATATAATCTGCAACTCCTGCGGAGGAAGCAACGTAGTTGAGAAGGATATCATGGATGACGTAAGCGTTACCCAGGATTCCGCGCTCCATGTAAGCGGACTTCGTGCAAACGCTATCAGATACGGCACCGTGAAACGCCACAAGGCAAAGGAGATCCAGCAGCTCGCTACTATCACTACCACCGAACATGAGGGAAGCGTAGTGAACTTCACCATGCAGATCGACAAGACACCCAGAACTTCTGTGAGCAAGCCCTTGGTTTATCAGGTGACACTTACTGTTCCGGATACCATACAGCCGAAAGAAGACGGCAGCCCGGACAAGGCTACGATCCAGATAAAGCTCCCCGGCGGTTATGTATGTGACATTACCGACAAGGGTACATGTACCGGTGCTGCCGGCGCTCCGAAGGTGTCTGTCGTACAGGATGCTTCGCATGACATCACAAGCGACTCGATCATTCAGGTAAGCGGCATAACCGAACTCAACAAGTCTTATCTCAAGTTCAAGTTCGCTCTTATAAGCAGCGGAAACGGAAACTCTTTCGAGGACGATTACGCATACGAGTTCGAAACGCTGAAGTCGTCTGATCCTTACTGCAGCTCCGGCGGTACGTGCGCACTCATGAAGTTCTGGCTCGCATGCCCGAGCAACTCGACGAATGTGCCGAGAACTGATGTGACTATCCCGACCGAAGAGCAGGAAGAGGAAGAAGAAGAAGAGACACCGTCACCGTAAGACAGGAGGACCTGCGGAATGATTAAATTTTTTGCAAGATGCAAGCACCGTAAGGGCTTCACGCTTACCGAACTAATCGTAGTCGTTGCTCTTCTGGCGCTGATAATGGCGTGCGTAGTGGCGTTTGCGTCACCTGTACGGAGTATGATAGGAAATACGACCGCTAAAGACGATGCTGCTATCATTGACAAGATAGTTGCCGATTACATCGAACGGCAGCTCTCTTATGCAAATCAGATGACAATTTATGCCGGTATCGATTATAATGATGCGGATACGAACATCGCGGATACATTCAATAATTATAAGGAATTCCGGACAAACAGCGCGGCCAACAATTCGGGTATGCTAATATTCAAGTATTATCCGTATGATGAGAATACAGGCACATACAGAGTGCTGAATTACACATGCACCGGCGATACGAAGGATGAACACGGAGTAGTGACATATTCGGAGCCCGTACCTACCAAAGAAAAGCTTGTGGGTACTGTAGTTACCAATGGCTCCAGTGAAGATATCAGTTATACAGCCACCGATGACAGTAAACAGTATGCGGTATTCGATGATGCCTTCTACTCCGCTTATGATCTCTTCATTTCTACCGGCGATACGACTGTAGGCACCAATGCTCATAACAAGGCTTATCTTTCGTTCTTTGTCAATGCTTACAAGCATCCCGATACGAGCGCTATCAAGAATGATACAATGAGCAAGTACAGCGATTTTATTTCCGGTACCACAACGGATAACGTGCTCGAATCGTTAGATGTCCGTGAGCAGTTTTTAGGCACCGAAAAGGTATCGTTTGAAGTACAGAATGTAAGAGTAAAGACCGAATACGTAAGTACGACCGACGTTGCCGGTGATATCACATATTCCAAGAGCACAACCTCCCCGAATATCACTATCACCCGGGGAACCGGCAAGGATGTAGTTATTTTCTACAACATTCAGAAATACGGTAAATAATGCAGCTCTCCCGCGCTTAACAGCGCGGGAGGACAGCGAAGCGGGCACAGCATGACTGTACCCGGCTCGGTGTCAGAGAATAAAAAAACCGGGAGCATATGGCTCCCGGTTCTGTCGACATCATATAAGGTTTAAATACCATTCCAAGATCCGTTCTCCTATAAGGAAAGCGGTCATTATCCCCACGGACAGATACGGACCGAATACCACCTGCCTCTTGCAGGATACTTTGGTAACATCTTCGTTGGTAAGAACAATGGATACGGCGAACTTGGAAACATCTGTAAGCTCCGCATCAAGGCGCGCATTGAGATCTGCGATATCAGGGGTGCCATTCCAGAGCTTCATGTCAAGACATTCCTGCTCGATATCCGATTTTCCGTTGAAGATACAGCCGTATATGGCTTCGGTCTTGCCCTCAAGCACGTAAATGTCCTTGGCTTTCATGTCTTCATACCACTTTTTAGCTATTTTAGGTGTCTTCTCCCGGGCGAGCTTATTGATACTCTTCGGGACCGAAAGAAGTTCCAGACAGCCGCCTACCGCGCCGAGCAGTATGCCTATCGCGGCAGCGACAATGACCAGCTTCCACCCGAGCAGCAGCCCTGCGGCAGATATAAGCTGCACATCTCCGCCGCCCATTGCTCCGAACATCGCGAGCACGGCGAAAGGCACCGCTACCGCGACAGCTCCGATAAGGTGGTCATACCACGGCATATCACCGTATATCGCCGACAGTATCGTTGCAATAACTCCAAGTCCCGCGATCACGAAGCTGCATCCGTAGGGTATCTCCATCCGGTCGATATCCACACCGCTTGCGACGACAAGTGCAGCGGTAAGCACGAATGCTATCATAAGCGTGAACGAAAGACCGCAGACGAGAGCCGAAAGCGTGAAAGATGTTGCCGTGATAAGCTCCACGATCCAGTACCTCGGCGATATATGCGCCTTGCAGTACCGGCATTTGCCGAGCAGGAATATGTAGCTGAATATCGGCACAAGATCAAGCGCGTTCAGCTGATGACCGCAGGTCATACAGTGGCTGCGGTTATGAGCTCCCGATATAGGTTCATGACGCGGCACGCGGATAATGACGACATTCAGAAAGCTTCCGATGACAGAACCGAGGATAAATACTATTATAACAATAATGATCGAGTATACCGTCGGTATCGATGGGTCAAATACATTGAGCATATCTGGAAATTCCTTTCTGTAATGGGATTTTTACCTTAATACAATTTTATCACAAATCACACGTAATATCAACCATTAATCCAAAATTTATTTTGTGCGTGTTCAAGCGCATTTTAATAATAAACCGGAGGTCAGCAAATGAAAAACATACCCATAGGTCAGATCCTGCTTGAAAGCGGATACATCACCAAGCAGCATCTTGAGGAAGCGCTCGTTAAACAGAAGGAAACGGGCAAAAAACTCGGAGATATGCTACTTGATCTTGGCTTCGTTTCCGAGACACAGCTTGCACAGGCTCTTTCGCAGAGACTTAAAGTTCCGTTCATCGATCTTACCACGACAAAGATCGAGACCGAAGCTGTCAAGAAGATACCTGAAGCAGTAGCTAAAAAGAACTGTGTTATCGCGTACCGTATAAACAACGGCCGACTTTACGTCGCGACGAATGATCCAGTAAACTTCTACATTTTCGAAGAACTCAAGATCCAGACTGGTATGGAGATCAATGCCCAGCTGGCCACCCGTTCGTCAATAACCGAAGCTATCGGAAGAGTTTACTCCGCAGCGACGGTTTCCAACGTTATGGGCGATATAGACAAGGAATACGACGCTAACGCCGCTCTTATGGCGGAACAGGCAGCGCAGGAAGCTTCCGAAGAGCGTATCGATAACGCGCCTGTAGTTAAGCTCGTTAACACGATCATTGAGTCCGCGTACCGTGACAGAGCATCCGATATCCATATCGAGCCCTTCAAGGACAGGACAAGGATCCGTTATCGTATAGACGGCGAGTGCGTGGAGAAGATGAGCTTAAAGCCCGGCGTTCACAACTCCCTGATAACCCGTATCAAGATCCTCGGCGGTATGAACATCGCCGAAAAGCGTATACCGCTTGATGGCCGTTCATCGGCTACCATCGACGGCGTCGTACAGGATCTTCGTATCTCGACAATACCGACCGTTTACGGCGAAAAGTGCGTTATCCGACTTCTTGCTACCGGTGACGAGAAGGCAAGAAAGATAACCGACCTCGGTATGACGGACTACAACTATGAGATGTTCAGACAGATAATCCGCTGTCCTAACGGCGTTATGCTCGTTACCGGCCCGACAGGTTCCGGTAAGTCCACTACGCTCTACGCTACACTCGGTGAGCTTTCAAAGCCTAACGTCAACATAGTTACGGCAGAGGACCCGGTCGAGAAGAAGATCGACGGCGTAAACCAGTGCCAGATGAACGAAAAGGCAGGTATGACTTTCGCCGCAGCTCTTCGTTCCATACTCCGTCAGGACCCTGATATAGTCATGGTCGGTGAGATACGTGACGGTGAGACCGCAGATATCGCGATACGTGCAGCTATCACGGGACACTTGGTGCTTTCGACACTGCATACGAACGATGCCGCTTCGACGATACTCCGTCTTGTTGATATGGGCGTTGCGCCTTACATGGTCGCATCATCGCTTGTCGGCGTTATAGCACAGCGACTCGTTAAGCTGCTGTGTCCGGAATGCCGTGAGGAGATAACCCTTGAAGACCCCGCAGACTTAAAGCTCGTCGGCAAGGATCAGCCGGTCAAGATCTATCAGCATCATATCGGAGGCTGCCGCGCATGTCACAACACCGGATTCAAGGGCAGAACCGCTATCCATGAGATCATCGTTTCCTCGAACGATATCAAAGAGCTTATCGCAGCCAACGCTACTGCAGAGCAGATAGGTATCCAGGCTCGCAAGAACGGTACGAGACTGCTTCGTGACAACGTTGCGGACATGGTGCTCGCAGGAAAGACCACAATGGATGAGCTTGTAAAGGCAACATACTCCGTATAACCATCAGATTAATTCAGGATTGGAGAAATAAAAAATATGAGCAGCAACAATACTATCGACATCAATCAGATCCTCGATGAAACAAGAGCCATGGGCGCGTCCGACCTTCACTTCACAGCAGGTCTGCCTCCTATCGTAAGACTTCACGGTAACATCAAGAAGGTCTCCGGATATCCGGACTGCACCGAGCCGATCATAGTCAACGTTATCAACCAGATAACCTCGATAAAGCATAAGCAGACTATTCAGAAGGGTCTCGATGCCGACTTCTCGTACGTTTCCAATTCGGGTCACAGACACCGTGTCAATGTGTACAGACAGAGAGGCTACCATGCTGTCGCAATGCGACTCCTGCGTAACGATATCCCGACGCTCAAGGATCTGTACCTGCCGGAGATACTCGGTGATTTTGCGCTCAAGCCCCGTGGACTCGTGCTTGTAACCGGACCTACCGGTTCGGGTAAATCCACGACTCTCGCGGCTATGATAGACCACATCAACCGCCAGAAGAACTGTCATATCATCACTATCGAGGACCCTATCGAGTACCTGCACAACCATAAGCAGTCCATGCTCAACCAGCGTGAGATAGGCGTCGATGTCGACAGCTTCGCAG
>CAMVDP010000030.1 GCA_947166275.1 uncultured Clostridia bacterium | reverse complement strand
CGTCACCAGACTGTTACAGAGTGTTGGAGAAAGATAGACAACGATTGGAAGCTTGTGCCGAATGTCTATGAAGAAAACTGGTCGCAGGTGCAGTGCCGGGAAATTGCAGAAGACGTGGCGCACAATATAAACCTTGACCAGACCGGCTTTGGCGCGTTCGATGGCGAGCGGCTCATTGGTTTTGCGACTGTCTCCCACCGTATATTCGGAGTTACGGCAAAATATGTGCAGCTGGTTTGTTTTCAGATTTCAGAGGAATACAGGCGTCAGGGCATCGGCAGAAAGCTCTTTTCCCTTGTCTGTGAAGAGGCGCGGCAGCTTGGCGCGGACAAGCTGTACATATCTGCTCATTCCTCAAAAGAGTCACAGGCGGCATATCGGGCACTTGGCTGTACGCCTGCGGAGGAGATCAATGAGGAACTGGCAGCAGCGGAACCGTTTGACGTCCAGATGGAATACAGATTATAGAAGGGTTGAGGAGTTTTTATAGATATATGAAACTGGTAAAGACAAGCGATTTCGATCTTATGAAAAGCAAATACATAGATGTTATTGAGCATACGCCCGATATAACAAAGTATGCGCGCTGGAACTACGGAAAACATCCGACCGACGAAACGATCAGAGCATATACGGATAACGGCGAAATGTATATACTTACAGACGAAGGAACTTTATGGACTTTATTAATCAAGCCGCAATCAAAAAGAAATCATTTGAACTGAACTACAACGGCGGGACGATCAGGTGCGAGCACCTGGACGGAATGGGTACATTTGAGGATGAAGTTATAGCCAAATTCACCGAAGACAAAAGGCTGTTTTCAAGACCTTCCGTTTCCTCGTTTATGATAATCGATCTGGATGAAACCGACATTACCCAGCATATTGTGAATACGATTGTTGACGCTATTCTTGAGAGCAATAAAGTGTTCAAGAAGATCGCGTTTGTGGGTGTGGAAAAGCACTGGCACAAACAGCTCGGCACAAAAACAAAAAGGGATAGCTGTCCGATTTATCGACGATTACGAAAAAGCAAAAGAATGGGTGATCTCGGAAAAATACAGCTGAAAGGACGGACATAATGAAAATATATCTTTACGGCATGATATGCGGCTCGAACAGTTTTAAACTTGGCGCATTCCCGAAGCCCGACGAGTACAGCGAGATCGAACAGTACGCCCGTTTTATCGGCGGCGAGACCGGCACATGCGCAACTGTGCTTTCCTCACTCGGTGCGGAGGTCAGAATTGACGGAACACATATCGGAAGAAGCACAGCGCAGCTCACGCGTGATTTCTACAAAAACAAAACTGTCGATCTCGGCTCATTGACCTTTGACGACAGTTTCGAGGGACTTGAAGACTATGTTATCATTTCGGGCAGCGACCGTACTCCGTTCGGCAGGTTCGGGCATTACTTTGATGAATACTACAGCGGTGGTGTGAAGCACTGGAACTCGCCGAAAGAGAGCGATATTGAATGGTGCGACATTGCCGCGATAGATGAATTTTTCGGTGAGGATTCACAGGTCGCCGCCGAAATGTGTGTCTGGCTCGGAAAGCCTTATGTGACTATCGACTGCAAGTACGACAGCTATATCCACCGCCACGCGGCTGTTGATGTCATCTCCGGAGAAGGGCTCAAAATGCACTACGGCGATGTCAGCCACGAAGAAATGTTTCTGCGATATACCGAAAACACAGCCGGGCTGACTATTATCACGAACGGCGCCGGCACGCTTCTTTACGGCAGAAAAGGCGAGCCTGTCAAAACATTTCAGCCATACAAGGTCGATGTCGCAAGCACGCTCGGCGCGGGGGATACATTCAAGGCGGGCTGTACCTACGCACTTGCAAACGGAATGAGCGACGATGAGCTTGTGAGGTTCGCAAGCGCCTGCGCGGGTGTTGCAATATCGCGTTATCCTATGCAGCTCGACCCGCCAAAATTGCGTGAAACAGAAGAACTTATAATACGGGGAATTGCGGAATGACGTAAAACGACAGGTCAGGATTCAGGTGAACAATATGAATAAAGAATGGTCTGGACTGAACAAAACAATGCAAGCTCAAATAAAAAAGAAAGATACTTATATTAACGGCATAAGCACTTTGTTTGAATTACGTAATAGTCTTATGCAGACAATCATATCTTTCAAGAACAATCTTCAAAGAGAGGATTTTAATGCGATCCCTTTCATAAATGCAGAAGGCTATCATAGTAAGACGATCGCATATTCTTTATGGCATATTTTCAGGATTGAGGATATTGTCGCACATACACTGATAAATTGTGATGAGCAGATATTCTTTTCAGGCAATTACAAAAAGCGCATTAATTCCCCCATCATCACAACAGGCAACGAGCTTGTAAAAAATGAAATTTCTGATTTTTCAAAGAAATTAGATATAGATGAACTATATTCATATATTTCGGAGGTCAAAGAAAGTACCGAAGCAATTCTGTGTGAATTGTCTTATGAAATGCTGAAACAAAGAATATCGGCGGAACGCAAAGAAATCCTGCAGAAATTGAATGTTGTAAGCAGTGACGAGAATGCTGTTTGGCTTATTGATTATTGGTGTGGAAAAGATATTCGCGGTTTGATACAGATGCCATTTTCAAGACATTGGATCATGCATATAGAAGCAAGTTTGCGTATTGAGAGTAAAATACACAAATGATATGGTGAATCATATGAGTATAACATACAAAGTATATCTTACTGAAAAAGAGCCGATACATATTAAACTTGCAGATATGAAATATATTGATAGCTGCGTAGATATTCTGCAAAATTCGGATTTAGGTAAAGCGTATTTCAGCGATCATAAAAAGGCCGCTGAAATGCTTACATACGCAGTGGCACAAAAAAACGTATATGTTGCATTGAATGAAAATGAGAATTGTTTGGGCTTTATTGACTACATGACACATGGTGTCTTCGGAAGTTACCCATATCTTCATATTATAGCAGTAAAGGAAGAATACAGAAGTTGTGGTATCGGCAAACAGCTGATAAAGTATTTTGAGGATAATGCTTCCGATTCTTTTTCGGAAAAATATTTTTTAACTGTAGATGATTTTAATCCAAAAGCGAAGAAGTTATATGAAAATCTGGGATATAAGTGTGTTGGGGAACTGCCTGATTTTTATAAGAATGGAATTAATTGCTATTTGATGATGAAAAGAAGAGGGTAAATAACTTTTCGATTTTGTGTTGATGAATTAATTAGAATATAATTTCGTATGCTTATGCTATAACACGCAAAAAGTGAGAAGCACTAAAGTATTAATCCCGAATTTGTTGACCACATTCAGAAGGAGGCTCTGCCATGAGGCTGAAGAATGTACTGATAGTTGTAAAAGATATTGAAAGAGCCAGACGATTCTATCATGATCTGTTCGGTCATGAGTTGGTTCTTGATAATGAAGGAAACATGATTCTTACGGATGGGCTTGTCCTGCAGGAAGAGCAATACTGGAAGGAGTTTCTAGGACGCGAGATCATTCCGGAGAACAATTCCTGCGAGCTGTATTTTGAAGAGCCTGACATAGAAGAATTCGTTGAGAAGCTGGAAAGTATCTATCCCGAAGTCAGGTATGTGAACCGTCTCATGACGCACAGCTGGGGACAGAAGGTGATACGATTTTATGACCCTGACGGCAATCTTATCGAAGTGGGAACGCCCGTAGAGGTTCCCGTAATGTGATTGAATATGATGATGATAAAAGAAATATTTGTAAAAGTGAAAATATACAGGCTTCGCTCGCGAGTTGATAATCGTGGGCTTCTTACGTATATTTTTGATGAAAACAACAATGATTTCAAAGAAAAAGAAACGAGAATTTACAGTATGCCTGAAGAAGGTACTTTCTTCGGAATACACTACAGAGAAGAGAACGATCCGATGACTAAGTTTGTGACCGTTGTAAAAGGAATAGGACTGGATTACATTGTTGATTTGAGGAAGGAATCGCCAACATATCTTCAATGGGAGTCAATTGAGCTATCGGAAGACAATGCTTTGGCGGTACTGATCCCGGCAGGATTTGGACATGCTTTTATTTCATTGCAAAATGATACAATACAGATTTACTCCGTAGACAGAAACGGCAACGATGCTCATTCAAAACATATAAATTATAAAGAATCAAAAATCGGTCTTAAACTGCCAATACCTATTTCCGAGATTTCGGATTATGATTTAAATGCTCCGTTTATTTCAGATAGTAGGGACTTTTTATGACGGAAGCAGCAGAAGAAAAGCCGCCTGCAAATACATTGTTGACGGCGGTGTGTACAAATTACGATCTTATTTATTGCTGTACAGAATAATCAAGGGCGGGAGTTTTAAAGGCTCTCGCTCTTTTTGTACTGCCTGCAAAGATAAGCGCAAACATCTAACATTATAACATAGCGAAACAGCGCGACATACGGGCGTATAACATAATAGAACCGCTAAACAGTATAAACACCTTACAGTTACAGGAGACGCCTTAAAACGCTATTTAGAACGCTTTTAGCGGCATTGTCCCGGAGGGCGCAAAGTACTTTGGACAGACTTGTCGAAAGTATCTTTGCGTTATTTACGTCATAGTTATATAATTTGTCGCAAGTCATTTTTGAAAATCGCTCAACCATGCGGATTTGCAGTCAATATTTTGTTGCAAATTTGTCGCATTTTTGTCGCAAAATGTTACGAAAAACGGCATATTTTTTGAAAAAGATACAAATAGCTCAATCGCACAAAACCGAATTATAAAGCTGTTTCCGAACAATTACGAACAGGTTGAAAAAGACATTGTACGCATTCGTAATGCGCAGGTCGGGGGTTCGAGTCCGTTCACCAGCTCCAGCAAACCCACGCTCTATAGCTTGCGTGGACGCAAAACCGTTGAACTAACTATGTAGTTCAGCGGTTTTTGCTTGTATTTTACTTTGCGACTTTGCTCTGCTTAACGGTTGGCAGGAACTATCTGCCGGTTGTACGCTTGATGACGAAATCGTCGGTGACCCCCGGTTTTTTCAGATTTACTTCTATCTTATCCTTATAGAAAAGCGCACATGGATAAAACAATGCTTGGTGAAATAAGATCGTCAAGCGGAGAATTGAGAAGCTCCACTCCTACAGTTAAAACATATGTACTTATGCGCTCGAACGAGACCGAAAAACAAAGCTTGGTCATGCTGCGTCAGGAAAACTCCGTTTCAGATGTTTTTATTTTGAGCAAGGGAAGACGGTATAAAAAAAGAGGGGATCCGCCGATACTCGGGTCAGCATTGTATGAATACTGGAAGGCAATTGCCGACGATATTACAAACTGCGGCGCAGCTGTGCAATTAAAGGAAACAGGACGAATTCTTTTCCCGTAAATAAATATCTCCGATCACGATAAGTAATCGGAGATATTTTTTGCTATAGCATACGCCAGAAGCGGCGGGACGGCATTACCGATCTGCTGATACTGGGAAAGGTTCTTCTCCCATGACATCGTGGTACGTTTGCCGCAGAATATATAGCTGTCAGGGAACGACTGGAGCCTTGCTCCCTCACGGGCGGTATAGTTCCTGTTGAGATAAGGATGGACGAAATTGCTCTGGAAACTTGCGGGAACAGTGGGCGAAGGCTTGTCGGGAAACGGGCGCATATTATTCTGGGAATATACCTTGCTGCTTATCTTGCCGGCATTACCTCTTTCTCTCTGCTGAAACTCTCTGTCAACATCGGCTACCGACTGACCGTATCCTATGTGTGAGAAACGTTCTATAAGTCTGCCGGTATGCTTCATGGCGATATGATTGTAAACTGTACGGCTGCCCTTTCTTGCCCACTTCTGATACGCGTTCTGTGCCGGGCAAGCGTACTGCTGTTTTTCGGAGCCTTCTCCCGAACCTATCTGCGGAAGATCCATGATCGCGTCTTTTATCGTGACCTGTTTACCCTCCGGGTGAGTTATCGGCGGGATAAGCTTCTCTTTATCATAGTCTATCCCCTTTTTCAGCCCGATGAAGAAAACCCTGATACGAGACTGGGGAACTCCGTATTCGGCTGCGTTGAGGATATACGTGTCAAGTTCATATCCCGCAGAACTGAACTCCTCTCTGATGATATCCTGCACAAGTCTGTTGTCTTTGGTTTTCATTGACAGTATCCCGGTAACATTTTCCATGACAAAAAATGTCGGGGCATAATGCTTCACAA
The DNA here is from genome assembly GCA_947166275.1 of uncultured Clostridia bacterium. Classification (GTDB taxonomy): domain Bacteria; phylum Bacillota; class Clostridia; order Oscillospirales; family Ruminococcaceae; genus Ruminiclostridium_E. The sequence continues at coordinate 13,271 of CAMVDP010000030.1, read as the reverse complement.
ATCTGACGAACTCCATGAACAAGCTGTTGCGAGGGTCGTTCTTATCACGATTCCCGCTTAACGAAAATCCCTGACAGGGCGGGCCTCCGATGATGCCGTCAATGCTTACATTACCGGGGATCAGGTCGGAAAGATCCGTCAGCCCGGTTATATCTTGAGTTATCACCTTTGTGCCGGGGTGGTTTTTCTTATATGTTTCGGAAGCCCACTCGTCCTTTTCGACTGCGAGAGGGATGTTGAAGCCTGCCATTTCAAATCCGAGGCTCATCCCGCCGCATCCGGCGAATAAATCAATAATGTTCATTACGGCACCTTTCCTGATTTCAACGATCGTCATATTATAACATATAAGCAATAAAAAGTCAAATTTTATCAAAGTGCCGCATGTCGGTACGTATTTCGTTTTCGGAAATGAGTGTCATGGCAAACAGCTACATATTGTGTATTATTTGCCGAATATACAAAATATATTGAAAAAAGTGTTGCAAAATGTCCGAGATTGTGTTATAATATACTATGATTATAGTAGTGCCTTCTTGTGAAAGCAGAGGAGAGAAAAATGAGCCCCAAAAATAAAGCATTTCAGATAATACTCCGCGTGATATGCGGTCTGTTCTTTGTAATAGCTATATTCTTAAGTGTCACCGCAGTGGTGTACGCGGCGGGAGACGGTACACCGAGCATATTCGGCTCCAATGTGTACCTCGTAAAGACCGACGCGTTCGAGTTCCTGCATAAGGGTACCGCGATACTCGCGAGCAAGGTGTCTCCGTCAGAGATACAGCCCACGAACATAGTCATATTCAAGCTTGAGAACGGCAAGCCCGCACTTGCGCAGGTGGTGACGAGCGATCTGCGTGACGGCGTGTACAGCTTCGGCGTGAGGACCGAGAACGATGCCGAGATCAACCTGTCGCAGACCCAGGTGGTGGCAAAGGGCATGAGCTATTCCGACATTCTCGGCGGACTTATCGGGTTCGCGGTGTCACCGTTCGGAATGCTGATGATAGCAATAGTTCCGAGTATTATCATCATTATACTTGAGATAGTGAAGTTCGCCGGCAAAATAATGCCTCAACCCGAGATCGAGACCATAAAGAAGCAGTACGAAGTGCCGACGTACAGTCCGTCCGAGCGCACTCCGCGTGAGCGCAGAGGTACTGCCGAGGCAGCAAGGGCGTACCGTAACACCTCACTCGACAGCAGCATCGGTATTTACGATACAGGCGCAAGCGAGACCTCGCGCCCGGCGGCGCCGCAGAGATCACGCGGTGATTACGCCGAGATAGCTGCACGCCAGCAGTCCCCGTTGTTCACATCGCCGGCAGGCCGCACACAGAAGCCTGCTCCCCAGCGCCCGCCCATGCCGCTGTCTTCGCAGAAGCTCACCGAGGCTATCGAGGCTACCAAGGCGGAGCACGAGCGTGATGACATGAATAAGATGCGCGCACAGGTGGTAATGGATATCCAGAAGACCCGCGGTGCCGCGATAGCCGCAGAGAAGGAATATGAGACCCGCGAAAAGGCGATAGGCAGCGAAGCCCGTAAGACTGCGGATCTTATGAAGACCGCAGAGATAAAGCAGCTCACCAAGCAGCGCACCGCCGAACTCGCACAGGCTGGTCAGCGTGTGTCTGCGATACAGAGCCAGTCGGCACGTCAGACCCAGTCGGCAGCGAGACAGCAGCAGTCATCCGGTGAGCCGAAGCTCAAGCGCATACAGCGTCCGGCGCTGAAGCTCGGCGGTGATGAGCAGGTCAAGCAGTATGAACCGGGCCGCACCGGCTCGATGAATACCACGACTTCTATACCGCGTCTTGACTCGCTCCTCCGCGAGGACGGCGAAAACGGCGCACCATACAATATCGACGACATACTCGCCGGACTCGACCGCCGCAAGCACGGATAAGCGCGTGATGGTGTAAAGGCGTTGACAAAAAAGGAAAAATGTGATATAATACCAATGACCCTTATAAAAAGCCATGCGGACAGGCGGGTCAGATGCCGATAGCAGCGGGAAGGCTGCATTATTGATCGAGTTGAGAGCTCGAATTTTATAAGATGATGACTTTATAATCAAACATGGATCACTTGTGAAACGGTCAATAAGAGGCGGCAGCGTCCGAAAGATACCTGAAGAAATTCTGACAGGAAAAGACTATCCGGGTGATACGTTTACGTATCACCCTTTTGTTTAGGGAAAATACTATGGACATTGAAAGACAAAAATCAGCGCCGGTCTATGAAGCGCTCGAAAGATTCAGAAAACAGCGCGTAGTGCCGTTCGATGTGCCGGGGCACAAGCGCGGAAGAGGCAATCCCGAGCTCGTGAAGCTTCTCGGGGAGCAGTGCGTCAGCCTTGATGTAAACTCCATGAAGCCGCTCGATAACCTGTGTCACCCGGTATCTGTCATTTATGATGCCGAGCAGCTTGCAGCGGACGCGTTCGGAGCCGCACATGCTTACTTCATGGTGGGCGGCACCACCTCGGCGGTACAAAGCATGATCCTTACAGCCTGCAAGGCGGAAGATAAAATAATCCTGCCGCGAAACGTACACAAAAGCGTGATAAACGCGCTTGTGCTGTGCGGAGCTGAACCCGTGTACGTGAACCCGGAGGTGGACAACCATATCGGTATAGCGCTGGGCATGCAGACCGCGCAGGTCGAAAAGGCGATGAATGACAATCCCGACGCTGTGGCGGTCCTTGTCAACAACCCCACGTACTACGGGATATGCTCTGATCTCCGCGCCATCGTGAAGCTCGCGCATGACCGCGGCATGATGGTGCTGGTGGACGAGGCGCACGGTACGCACCTGTATTTCCACGAGAAGCTTCCCGTGTCGGCTATGGAGGCGGGCGCGGATATGGCCGCAGTGTCGATGCACAAGTCCGGCGGAAGCCTTACACAGAGCTCTCTGATGCTGCTCGGGCCGACGGTGAATACCCGCTATGTCGAGCAGATAATCAACCTTACCCAGACTACGAGCGCGTCATATCTGCTGCTGTCGAGCCTTGACATATCGCGCCGTAACCTTGCTCTGCGCGGACACGAGTCATTCGAGAAGGTGTCCTCCATGGCTGAATACGCCCGCAGCGAGATAAACTCTATCGGCGGATATTACGCCTACGGACGGGACATAGTAAACGGCGGGAGCATATACGACTTCGATGTTACTAAGCTTTCGGTGTACACACGCGACATGGGACTTACCGGCATCGAGGTGTACGACCTGCTGCGTGACGAGTATGATATACAGATAGAGTTCGGCGATATCGGAAATATCCTCGCCTATATCTCTATCGGAGACCGCATACAGGATATCGAACGCCTTGTGGGAGCCCTTGAAGACATCAAGCGTCTGTACGCGCGCACGAGCTCGAAGCTCCACAACGCGGAATATATCGCGCCTATCGTGGCGGCGACTCCGCAGAAGGCGTTCTACTCGGACAAGAAGCTCGTGCCGATTCGTGAGACCGCGGGCATGATCTGCGGGGAGTTCGTTATGTGCTACCCGCCGGGAATACCGATACTTGCTCCCGGCGAGCAGATAACGAACGAGATAATCGACTACATCCTGTACGCGAAGGAAAAGGGCTGTTCTATGCAGGGTCCCGAAGACCCGGATATCGAAAAGCTCAACGTACTGATATAAGGAGAAGCTATGGATTTCTGGTTTTCCGAAATGCACACGAACAACGTCAAGATGTCGATCCGCGTGGAGAAGCAGCTTTTCAGCGGCACCAGCGATTTTCAGCGCATAGATGTGTTCGAGTCGGAGGAGTTCGGGCGGTTTCTTACGTCCGATGGCAGCGTGATATTCTCTGAAAAGGACGAGTTCACTTATGATGAGATGATAGTGCATGTGCCCATGGCAGTGCACCCGAATGTGCGCAGAGTGCTGGTCATCGGCGGCGGCGACGGCGGAGTGGCGCGTGAGCTGTCATATTACGATGAGATCGAGCATATAGACGTTGTGGAGCCGGACGAGATGTTCGTTGATGTGTGCCGGGAGTTCTTCCCGGACAACGCAAAGGGTCTCGATGACCCGCGCGTGGAGGTGTCAAACCGCGACGGCCTGCGGTTCCTGCGCGGTATGCAGGACGAGTACGACCTGATAATCAATGACAGCACCGATCCGCTCGGACATACTGCGGGATTGTTCACAAAGGAGTTCTACGGAAGCTGCTACAAGGCTCTGCGGGATGACGGCATCATGGTGTATCAGCATGGCAGCCCGTTTTTCGACGAGGACGAGGAGACCTGCCGCGCCATGCACCGCAAGGCTTACAAGTCCTTCCCGATAAGCAGGGTGTACCAGGCGCACATACCCACCTGCCCGTCGGGCTACTGGCTGTTCGGTTTCGCGTCGAAGAAGTACCACCCGCTGCGCGACCTTGACGCGAAACGCTGGAACGCCCGCGGCATCAAGACATGGTACTATACCACCAATCTGCACACGGGCTCGTTCATGCTTCCGAAGTATGTCGAGGATATGCTCGAAGAAGAGGAAGGAGCGGAGAAGAAATGATAAGAGAAGAGTTTTCGGTAAACAGGATACCGTTTATGCTCTCCGACCATGAACGTCTCATGGTCAATATTGAGGCTGGTGGTATAATAGATATCAGGACAGATGACCCGGGCGAGGCACAGCTGATAAAGGACGAAGCTGTTATGTCGATAAAGGATCATATCATGTCGTACAGCGGCACTGCCGCGCTTGATGAGCTTGCGGATACGGGCGCGAAGATCGAGGCGGAGGTTTCCGAAGAAATAAAAGCAAGGTCGGGAAAAGAATGTATCGTGGTATTCGAGTATTTCCTGCCGGATGAGAATTCTCAGGAAATGATCGATAACGTTGAGAAGATGCAGAGGATGTCCGATCCCGCAGTTGCCGCGGCGGAGCTCGAAAAGGCGCTGAAAAAGGCGCAGGAGACTGCCGCGAAAAACGGGATATCAATGCAGGATATACAGAACATGTCCATGCCCGATCTCCCGCCGCTCCCCGACGGATCCGACCCTCTCGCACTGGCTAACGCGCTGTTGGAACGGAACAAAACGCTCCGACAGATGGCGGTATCAGCGCCGGCTGCGGGATGTGAGCCGAAGCCGGAGAACGTACAGCCTTCACCGCGTCCGAAATTCTGCGCGAACTGCGGCAGCAGGCTCCCCGAGAGCGGGAATTTCTGCCCGAACTGCGGGGCTAAATGCTGCTGAACGGACAGGGAAACGGATTGTATATGTGAAGAAGCTTAAAAAACCTGACAGGGTCATGGTACATACTCAAGGGTAATCCGAAATGTTTTATTTTTATTCCCGGATCGGTTTTTCGATAAACTGTCGCTGGTTTTTAATTCGGGCAGAAGGACGGCGGATATTCTTAATGCCACATAAGGTCTGACGGTAAACGGCAGACCGATGATGATAGAATGCAGAATGTACGGTACGGATGAAACGAAGGGATATCGCCCTACATACTTTATGTACTATGATTATCCCATGATGAGGACGCGATAGGTTATTCGGACATTTATTACAGGACCCCGAAAGGCGCAAAGGCTGTCGTGGAGCTCGCGAAGGCGTGGAATAAAGTGTTCGGTATAGGCTGGAAAATGATCTGCGAAGACGACGAGTCAACAGAAAATGATCTCTTGTTTGAAGAGGAATAATATACAGGAGGAAAACAGAAATGAAATTACTGGTCATCGGCTGCGGCGGAGTTGCGACCGTCGCAATACACAAGTGCTGCGAGAACCCGCTGTTCACCGAGATAATGATAGCGAGCCGCACGAAGTCAAAGTGCGACGCGCTTGCGGAGAAGCTCCGCGGCAGGACGAGCGCGAAGCTCACCACGGCGACGGTGAACGCTGACAGCTTTGAGTCGCTCTGCGAGATAATGAAGGAGTGCAAGCCTCATACCGTGCTCAATGTAGCTCTGCCGTATCAGGATCTGACGATCATGGACGCGTGCCTTGAGTGCGGCGCGAACTATGTCGACACCGCCAACTACGAGGCGGAGAACACAGATGATCCCGAGTGGCGCGCGATATATGAAAAGCGCTGCAAGGAAAAGGGCTTCACAGCGTATTTTGATTACTCGTGGCAGTGGGCGTATCAGGAGAAGTTTAAAAAGGCGGGACTTACAGCTCTGCTCGGCACCGGTTTTGACCCCGGCGTTACAAGTGTGTACTCCGCTTACGCGCTCAAGCATTACTTCGACGAGATACACTACATCGACATTCTCGACTGCAACGGCGGCGACCACGGTTATCCGTTCGCAACTAACTTCAACCCCGAGATAAATCTGCGCGAGGTCTCCGCAAACGGTTCCTATTGGGAGAATGGTCACTGGGTGGAGACAAAGCCCATGGAGATAAAGCGCGAATACGACTTTGACGGTGTAGGCATGAAGGATATGTACCTGCTGCACCACGAGGAGATAGAGTCGCTCGCGAAGAATATACCGAACGTGAAGAGAATACGCTTCTTCATGACTTTCGGGCAGTCGTATCTTACGCATATGCAGTGCTTACAGAATGTCGGAATGCTCGGCACATCGCCGGTACATTTCGAGGGGCGCGAGATAGTGCCGATAAAGTTTCTCAAGGCGCTGCTTCCCGACCCGGCTTCCCTTGGCCCGAGAACTGTGGGCAAGACCAACATCGGATGTATCTTCCGCGGCGTAAAGGACGGCAAGGAGAAAAGCATATACATCTACAATGTCTGTGACCATCAGGAATGCTACAAGGAGACCGGCTCTCAGGCGATATCCTACACGACCGGCGTTCCCGCTATGATAGGCACAGCCATGGTAGCGAGCGGTACATGGAAGGGTCCCGGAGTGTTCAACACCGAGGAATTCGATCCCGACCCGTATATGGATGCGCTCAATAAGTACGGTCTGCCGTGGCAGGTGAACGAGAACCCTGTACTGGTGGATTAAGACATGAACGGGAAACTGCTTGCTCATCCCCGGCTCGGGGAGATCGCCACGCCCGCTTATGTGCTGAATGAAGCGGCACTGCTGCGCAATCTGCGTATGCTGCGGGATGTCGCGGAGCGCTCGGGCTGTAAAATACTGCTGGCACAGAAGGCGTTCTCGGTGTTCGCGGTATATCCGTTGATATCGGAGTATCTGAGCGGCACTACGGCGAGCGGGCTGTATGAGGCGAAGCTCGGGCGGGAGTGCTTCACTGGTGAGGTGCACTGCTTCTGCCCCGCGTACAAGGACAGCGAGTTCGATGAAACAGCCGCAGTATCAGACCACATCGTGTTCAACTCGTTTGCACAGCTGCGGAAGTTCCGTACGCGCTGCGCCGGCAAGAGCGTCGGCATACGCGTGAATCCGGAGTGCTCTACGCAGGACGAGCCGATATACGACCCCTGTGCTCCCGGCTCGCGGCTCGGAGTGAGGATAGACGACTTCGATGAACAGGAGTTTGCAGGCGTGGACGGGATACACTTCCATACGCTCTGCGAGCAGGGCTTCGAGCCGCTCGAAAAGACAGTGAGAGCTGTGGAGGAGAAATTCGGGAAGTATCTGCATAAATGCAAATGGGTGAACTTCGGCGGCGGGCATCACATCACGAAGCCGGGCTACAATATCGACGGACTGGTGAAGCTGGTACGGGAGTTTTCCGAAAAATACGGGGTGCGAGTGTACCTTGAGCCCGGCGAAGCGGTAGTGCTGAATGCGGGCTGGCTGGTCACCGAGGTCATGGAGACTGTACGCAACGGCATCGACATCGCCATACTCGACGCAAGCGCAGCCTGCCACATGCCCGATGTGCTCGAAATGCCGTATCGTCCGCCGCTTTTCACGAGCGGGGAAGCGGGGGAGAAGCCGAATACGTACCGCCTTTCATCGCGCACCTGCCTTGCGGGTGACATCATTGGCGACTACAGCTTCGACGCGCCGCTCGGTGTGGGCGACAGGCTGTGCTTTGAGGACATGGCGCTTTATACCATGGTCAAGAACAACACTTTCAACGGCATGCCGCTTCCCGATATCGGTATACTGCGCGAAAACGGGGAGTACGAACTGATAAAGCGCTTTGGTTACAGCGATTTCAAGGAGAGATTGTCGTGAGTTATTATATGCCCGGCGAATTTGAGCGGCAGCGCGCCGCTATAATGATATTTCCCGAGCGTCCCGGCTCATGGGGGTATAATGCTGTCCCGGCGCAGGAAGTGTTTTCGCGGATCATCAACATCATCGCAAAGCATGAGACGGTATTCGTCATTGTGAGCGAAAACACCAGAGCAGCGGCGGAGCGGCTGCTGGACAAGACATCGAGGATAAAGCTGCTGGAGATACCGACGAATGACGCGTGGGCGCGTGATACCGCTCCGACGTTCGTGAAGGACAGAAATTACGGAAGAGTCCGTGGGATAAGCTGGAAATTCAACGCGTGGGGCGGCACTTATGACGGGCTGTACGCGCACTGGGAGCTTGATGACGCGCTTGCGGAGGAGTTCTGCCGCAAGACCGGGTATGGCTGTATAAGCGCGGGAGATTTCGTGCTTGAGGGCGGCTCGGTACACTCTGACGGTGAGGGAACGATACTCACCACGGAAGCTTGTCTGTTAAGCCCCGGACGCAATCCGGAAATGACAAAGGAGCAGATAGAACAGACGTTGTGCAGGTATCTCGGCGGTGAGAAAGTGATATGGCTGCCTCGCGGGATATGGGGCGACGAGACGAATGAGCACGTTGACAACGTGTGTGCGTTCATACGCCCGGGCGAGGTGGTGCTGGCGTGGACGGACGATACAGCCGACCCGCAGTATGAGCTGTCGGCAGCATGCCTGTGGGCGCTCAAAGGCTGCACGGATGCCAAAGGACGCGAGATAAAGGTGCATAAGCTCCCGATACCGGATGTGCCGGTGTGCGTGACGGAGCACGACCTTGAGGGACTCGACTTCGAGGAGGGCGAGGATGTGCGCGAGGTGGGCGAACGGCTCGCAGCGTCGTATGTCAACTTCTTCTTCGCGAACGATATCGTGCTTCTGCCGCAGTTCGGCGGCGAGAATGCGAAGAGTGACAAGCGGGCGCTGGATATCATGCGGGAGCTTCTGCCGGAGCGTGAGATAATACCGATACCCGCGTCCGAAATAATAATCGGCGGCGGCAATATACACTGCATAACGCAGCAGATCCCCGAATAAGGCGCACGACGTCACCGAAAAGGGTTTATCTGTGAGCCTCGTGTAAAACACGCGGACACATCAGACGAGGAAACGACTATGAAGAACATCACAGTCTCGGCGGTGCAGATGCACTGCACAAGGGACGTTCAGGAGAATATCGCGCTTGCGGAAAATCTGGTGCGTGAAGCAGCAAAGAACGGTGCGCAGGTGATACTGCTGCCGGAGCTGTTTGAGCGGCAGTACTTCTGTCAGGAGCGCAGATACGAGTATTACAGGTTTGCAAAGCCGACGGCTGAAAACGATGCTGTACGCCACTTTTCGAAGCTGGCAGGGGAGCTTAAAGCCGTGATCCCGGTGAGCTTCTATGAGCGGGACGGCAACAGACTGTTCAATTCGGCGGCGATGATCGATGCGGACGGTGAGGTGCTCGGGGTGTACCGGAAAACGCATATCCCGGACGATCACTATTATCAGGAGAAGTTCTACTTTACGCCGGGCGATACCGGTTTCAGAGCGTGGAGCACGAAATACGCACGTATCGGAGTAGGGATATGCTGGGATCAGTGGTTCCCGGAGTCGGCGCGGTGCATGGCGCTGGAGGGTGCGGAGATACTGCTGTACCCGACGGCGATCGGCAGCGAACCTGTACTCGACACGGACAGCATGCCTCACTGGCGCAGAGCCATGCAGGGTCACGCTGCGGCGAACGTGATGCCGGTGATAGCGGCTAACCGCTTCGGCACAGAGAATGTGGAGCCCTGTGATGCCAACGGAGGGCAGAAGTCGGCGCTGACATTCTACGGATCGTCATTTATGACCGACTGTACCGGCGGTATCATTGCGGATGCGGGCAGAGACGGAGACAAGGTGATAACGGCGGAGTACGACCTTGACGAGATCGATGAGATGCGTCTGAGCTGGGGGCTGTTCCGTGACAGGCGGCCCGGAAAATACGGAATTATCACGGAAAAGTGATGGATCATAATTATCATGAAAGGAGAAAACACCATGAAGTACGTATGTGAGCTTTGCGGTTGGGAGTACGACGAGGAAAAGGGTGATCCGGACAACGGCATAGCACCCGGAACCAAGTTTGAGGATCTTCCCGCTGATTTTGAGTGTCCGCTCTGCGGCGCGGGGAAGGAAAGCATCAAGCCCGAATAACACAGAAGACCCCGGCGGGAATAAACCCGTCGGGGTCGGTTTATGCTATCTTCTCGGTACTGCCGTACATTTCCTCCAGATGCTGCAGGGCGCTTCGGTGCAGGCGTGTTATATGTCGTACGCTGTACCCGAGCTTCTCGGCAATGGTTTCCATGCTTTCGAGCATTATATACCGCCGCTCGGTTATCATTCGCTCGGCGTTGTTATCGAGAGACGATATCATTGCAAGTATCTTTTCCTTGAGTTCTATGAGGTCGTCGATCTCTCTGTCTATACGAAGCTCAAGATCCGCTATCCTGACCGAGTAGTTCCCGACTCTGTCGGAGTATCCGCCTGTGGGGCGGGACTCTCCGGGTGCGGGCAAACGCTGGGTCACGCGCTCGGCAAGCGAGCGGAGCTGTGCTATCTCCTCGAGACCGAGGTTGATCCTGTCGTCGATCTCCTTATACGATTCCAGTGTCTTCCTTATGTTCATTTGTCCTCTCCGTTTCACACGAGCACCTCGGTAAGGCAATCATCGCATATCAGCAGGTCTCCCGCCTGATATGCCGTGTCACCCTCAAACAGCATTCTGCCGCATATATCGCAGGGCTCCTTTGCCAACGCTATATGTTCGCTGCCGCAGTGCTCACACGTTGCATACAAGCTTCCGTCGTGGTCGTAAACGCGGGCGGGCAGGTTGCCGCCGAGCCCACATTCATTGCACCTGTACATGTTCCTCCTTTCGTCTGCGATACGGGGAAATCGCTTCTTTAATGTTGCATATTTGGGACAACTATATAATACCATATTTTCAAACCGCTGTCAACCCATTTATGCAACAAATATTTGCTGTTTTTGAAAATATTGTTGCATATATGAGAAAAATGTGGTATAATACAGAAAAAAGGTGCAGTAAATTGTCGAAACACTTCTTTTCCTCACGATACGGGGGAGAGAAACGGGAAAAAGGAGGTACAACAATGTCCAACGACACCGCCGCCGAGAGGATAAAACAGCGCCGCAAAGAGCTCGGGCTGTCATATCAGGAGCTCGCGGAGCTTACGGGGCTGAGCCGCTCCACGCTCCAGCGCTATGAGACAGGGAGCATAAAAAACATACCCCTCGACAAGCTCGATGTGCTTGCCGAAGGGCTTAAAACCACAGTTATGTATATTCTCGGGAAGCCCGAGCCGAACAATGCCGAGATAATCGACCGCGGAATCTGCCGGGTGCCGGTATACGACAGCGTTAGCGCAGGCTTCGGTGCATACGCCGACAGCCATGTCGTCTGCTATATCCCGACTTACGTGGAGCACCACGGCGAGGACAATGAGTTACTCTGGATAAACGTCCGGGGCGACAGTATGGCTCCCACCATCGAGGACGGTGACCGCATACTCGTAAAGCGCCGTGACAGCGTTGACAGCGGCAGTGTCGCCGTAGTCATGATAGGAGAGGAAGCGTTCGTCAAGAAGATAAAGTACGGTGAAGACTGGGTCGAGCTGCACTCGATCAATCCTTACTATCCCGTACGCCGCTTCGAAAATGATGCTGTCGCGGATGTCCGGGTGCTGGGCGTTGTGGTCGAGGTGAGCAAAAAGCTCTGAATTACAGAGTAAATGTTCCGCCTGTCTGGGTGCGGCGCCACTCGACGTACTCCTCGTAGGTTCCGAGCTTGTCCCAGCAGCCCTTGTCCTTGATCTCGATGATGCGGTTAGCAACTGTCTGCACGATCTCGTGGTCGTGGGACGCGAACAGTACAACGCCCTTGAAGTCGCGCAGACCGTTGTTGACGGCAGTGATGCTCTCAAGGTCGAGGTGGTTGGTGGGTCGGTCGAGTATCAGCGCGTTCGACTTGAACAGCATCATGCGTGAGAACATACATCTTACCTTCTCACCGCCGGACAGTACGTTTACGGGCTTGAAGATATCGTCGCCGGAGAACAGCATTCTGCCGAGGAAGCCGCGCAGATAGGTCTCGGTTATATCATCGCTGTACTGCCTGATCCAGTCGAGTATCGACATCTCGCACCCTGCGAAGAAGTGGTCGGAGTCAATGGGGAAGTAGCTCGTGGTTATCGTGCTGCCCCACTTGTAGCTGCCCTCGTCGGGCTCTATCTCGCCGGTGATGATGCGGAACAGCGTGGTTATCGCGATCTCGCTCTCGCCGAGGAATGCGACCTTGTCCTCTCTGCCTATAGTGAAGGATACGTCATCGAGCACCTTCACGCCGTCAACGGTCTTGGAGATGCCGCTGACCTGGAGTATATCCTTGCCGGGCTCGCGCTCCATGTCGAAGCCGATGAACGGGTAGCGGCGGCTGGATGCGGGCATTTCCTCGACGGTGAGCTTATCGAGCAGCTTTCTGCGCGAGGTCGCCTGCTTGGACTTGGATTTATTTGCCGAGAAGCGCTGGATAAACGTCTGGAGTTCTTTGATCTTCTCCTCGTTCTTTTTGTTCTGCTGCTTTATCATGCGCTGGATGAGCTGTGAGGACTCGTACCAGAACTCGTAGTTGCCGACGTACATCTTTATCTTGCCGTAGTCGATATCCACTGTGTGGGTGCAGACGTTGTTGAGGAAGTGGCGGTCATGCGATACGACGATGACAGTGCCGAAGTACTCCGCGAGGAATTCTTCGAGCCACGCCACAGCGTCTATATCCAGATGGTTCGTAGGCTCGTCCCTGGAGCAGTGGAGACAAAACGAAGCACAGCGTCAGCAAACGAGAACTTCACTGCTGGTTGAGCCGCTACGTAAGATCAGCAACTATAAGATCGCTGTCTTGATCTTGTCGGCTATCATATTTGTGATCACATATGCCGGCCTGAAGTCGGTCTCGAGTTATCGAGCATCTTCGGATGACCTCATCGGAATTTTGGCTTTTCTCGTACTGTTCGGGATCGCGCTCATTGTAATTGAAATCCTTATTTTGGTGGAATTCAAACACGCGGGCGAATATGATACAGGTTT
>CAMVDP010000029.1 GCA_947166275.1 uncultured Clostridia bacterium | reverse complement strand
TACTGTAGAAAAATGGAGCAGCTCGCTGGCTGCTCCTAGTAATCAAAAATTTTATTACAGTTTGTGAATTTACAGAAATTCTTTCACAGAGCCTCATTGGATTTCGTTTCTTTCCCATTTTTACAATATCTTCGTGAAGTGCCGGACAAACTCGTATCCTTTTATCATTTTCTTCCGGGAATTGGTTAAACTCGGCAATATCAGTACCAACAACGTCAATTTCTGGATGGCTCTCAACAAAATCAATTTGTTTCTCAAATCTTATGGGGGCACTAATATCATCAGAATCCATACGAAAAATATAATCACCCGTACATAATTCCGAACCTATTCTGAGTGCCTCACCAAGGCCGCGATTTATCTCCTGCGGATAATATTTTACAATTTTTTCCCTGCCAATTCTGAATTCATCCAGTACTTCAAGCAAACCGGTTGTGAGTGGTCCGTCAAATACAATAACGACCTCATCGGGCTTTCTTGTCTGATCGTCATATATGCTTTTAAGAGCCGGTTTTAAAAACTCGGGGGAATCATTTTTATATACAGACATTAATACAGAATACCTGTTTTCCACTATTTGCTCTCACCTTCAGTTTTCTTCATTGTACCCGTACCGCCTTCAACGACCCCGTCATGCTTCAGTACCGAGACAAATGTACCGAAAAAACACTTACAATCCATTGTGAAAGCCTTGAATCCGCCTTTATTAAGAGCGGCAGTATATTCTCCGTCAAGCTTTGCCTTAACAGGTATTTCAAGCTCGTCTCGACCGTTAATCTGAGCCCATCCTGTAAGACCCGGTTTAACATCGTTTGCACCGTACTTATCGCGTTCAGCAGCCAGATCGTCCTGATTCCAGAGCGCAGGACGAGGTCCGACTATACTCATTTTGGATATAAAGATGCAATATAACTGCGGAAGTTCATCCAACGAACTCTTACGAAGGAATTTACCGACTTTTGTTATGTGTTGTTCCGGGTTTGCAAGCAAGTGTGTAGGAGTATCATGTGGGGTAGACATCTTCATCGACCTATACTTCAAAAGAGAAAACGTAGATTTATGTATCCCAATCCTTTTTTGTTTGAAGAAAACCGGACCGGGATCATCAATAATAATAGCTAATGCAATAATGCCCATAGGTATCGCAAGAACTATAATTCCGATCGTTGACAGAAAGATATCTATGAAGCGTTTTATTATCTTTGAGTAAATCACATTATCCCCCACTAGTAAAAAGCTCGAATTTGTTTTCTCGCTTATATACTATATAAATATATACCAATATACAAAATTGCACAAATATTTTATCAAAAGTGGGGTAAAAAGTCAATATCTATTTCAAAATTAACGGATAATGGGCATTATATTTGGTAATTATTACAGTAAAGCAGCGCTCCCTTAAACAATGACCCGCTGTTACGGTTCCCACGACACACTCGTACAGATAATTCCTTAAGACGTAGTACTGACTGATACATATTCCGAGATCATAAGTCAAGCATTGATTATTTATGAGATCTGTGATATAATATGAGGGAATCTACTGGTGCAGAAATACAGAAAGTGCATTTTCGCGGAGTTTTATTTCTCCCTTCGCAGCGATAAGCGTGACGGCGGGATCACAGAAGACTTCCGTTGATAATATATATTGCTGTCTCTTTTATATGAAATTACTGCGCGAAAGAAGGTACAGCTGTTTTTGTATTCAACCGTACAAATGAAGCTATATACAAAAGTTAGCGAGGTTAATAAATATGTGTAAGAAAAAAACCGGAAAAAGAATACTTGAAGATACCGGAAGAATATCCCTGTGTGCGGCAGGAGGAGCGATACTGGCTCTCAACATCAACACTTTCGTTCATTCGGGCGGGCTTTTGCCGGGTGGATTTTCGGGACTCACAATACTGATACAAAGCATCTTTTCGGAATTCTTCGGAATAACGCTGCCATACACACCGATATATATCGGACTGAATCTTGTGCCTGCCATTGTAGCGTTCAGAAAAATCGGCAAGCGATTTACGCTTTTTTCATTCGTTACGATAATCTCCATGTCTCTGCTCACCGACCTGATCCCTCACTATGCAGTTACATCGGATCCCTTGCTCGCAAGTGTTTTCGGAGGTGTTATCTACGGATTTGCCATATCGCTTTGCCTTATCGCGGGTGCAACGAGCGGAGGCACGGATTTCATCTCGATAGCAATATCGGAAAAATACCATGTTGACGCATTCAATTACATTCTGATATTTAACGCGATCCTGCTCACTGCTGACGGGTTCATGTTCGGTTGGGACAAGGCGCTGTATTCTATCATTTTCCAGTTCGCATCAACGCAGATCATAAATGCGATCTACACACGGTACAAGAAAAACACTATGTTTATTGTTACGAAATTTCCGAAAGAGGTCGCAGACAAGATAAATGAGATCGCCCGCCACGGCGCGACACGTATAGAAGCCCACGGAACTTACACCAATTCCGAGCGCCAGCTTATATATTCCGTAGTTGGTACCGGAGAACTCAAACGTCTGATAAAGGAGATCGAGAAGATCGACCCGGAAGCGTTTGTAAATGTAGTCCGTACAGAAAGACTTATAGGCAAATTCTATATGAAACCGAATGACTGACCAATATACGGTTATTTCTGTTTTCCTTTGTATGACTGCTGTTTTCCGCCTCCGGTGACTGCGCCGAAAGCGATCGTTTTCATTTTTTGCTTCTTTCCGCTGCGCAAAGACAGATTCATGTCCAGAGTGAAGTTATGAACATCGGCGAGGAATCCTCACTCGTTTTAAAGCCGCATTTCTCGTAAAAGCCAAGCTCGTCGTTATATGCGATCAGAGCGATCCTGAGATAATCCTTGTAATGCTCTTTTATCATTTCAACAAGAGTTTTCCCGATTTTTAAGCCCTGATATTCGGGAGAAACGAGCAGATAGTGGACATAAGCAGTCATGATGCCGTCGTCCATTGCGCATATCAGTCCGATAAGCTTGCCGTTATCCCACGCGGAAAAAACGGTGCCGAAATTCTTCATTGCAATAACGAGCTTGTCGGGGAAGTGACCGGAAGACCATTCTACCGAGAGGAATAACGCTTCAAGCTCCTCTCTTGAAAACTCGTGTACAGAACTGTATTCGATGCTCATGGCTGCGCTCCTTTTGTTTTATCGCTGTTTCACCACAATATGTCGTGACACAGCAAAACATTGTAAATCATACGCACAAGTATTGTGCCTTACCCCCGTTTGTACAGGAGCATTTTTTTATTTACAATAATCCACTCTGTTATTATATCAATAAATACATATTTTTTCAAGGGAATATCAAAAATTATCAGGCCACATTTCCAAAAGCCAGAATTTATTCTACCGGTTATCAAAAAGAATACCGATATTTACGAGACTCTGAAACGCATGAGAGGCACACACGCCTCCGACGCTTATAGTTTTGGTGAATATCCCCAAAATGCTTGTGCATATCGCTAAATATATGATATTTAATTGCAGAACACCACAATATATGGTATAATTAGGTTATATACGAAATGTTGCTTTTTCGTATATATCGAAAAATATGGCTTATGGACTTCAAGGAGGCAGATCAATGAAGAAGTTTACAAGAATACTCGCAGTCGTTATGGCAGCAGTCATGGCAATGACCGCAATGTGCGTATGCGCTTCTGCGGCAACATATTCATGGACTGGCACATGGCATACGGAATGGGGTGATATGAAACTCACCCAGAACGGCTCAAAAGTCACGGGAACCTATGAACATATCAGCGGCACGATAAGCGGTACGGTCTCGGGTAATGTCCTTTCCGGCATATGGACACAGACAAACGGAAAAGGAAAGTTTAAATTTGTGATGTCCTCTGACGGCAAATCATTTACCGGCTCATACGGATACAACGACAACGAACCCACGAGCGGCGGCTGGAACGGTACAAGAGATAAAGCGACCGTTATCGACAGCAGCTCCGGCAGCGATACCAAGACGACTGCCACCTCCGACTCGATGATGATAATATATCTTGAGGACGGCGACAAGATCAACATTGGTGCTCTTGTAAGCGGCAAGAAAGCTTCTTCCGTAAAATTCTCCACCTCCGACAGCAAGGTGGCGACCGTATCATCAAAGGGCAAGGTCAAGGCAAAATCCCCGGGTACTGCAGTAATAACCGCAAAAAGCGGCAGCACCACCATCAAAATACAGGTCGTTGTCGAAGCGGACGATTAAACCGACGCGGCAGGCACATCAACTCTTCCATAACATTGTCCTCTTTAGGAGCAAAGCTCCCCGACTGTACCAACAGCCGGGGAGCTCTTATATGGACCGTTATAATATGACATCATGGATATCAGCCTGTAAGTCAGACGCTGCCTTTCCACAGAACGCTCATAATGGTGACATCATCGAACGGGTCATTCTTGAGCTGGAACGAATCCACCTCTTGTTTGATCCCGACAACGTTCTGTTCCGGAGACATGGCAGCCTGTTTTTCAAGCAATCCAACAAGTCTCTTCATACCGAAGCGAGAACCGTCAGATGCCTTTGCTTCCGGCACTCCGTCAGTGTAAAGGAACAGGTTGTCGCCCTTTTCGAGCTGGATCCTTTCATTGACGAAATCAAGATCCTCCACAGCCGCGAGCGGTGAACCGTTTTCCTTTTCAACGACTTCGACGGACTTGTTTCCGGACACGATTATAGGGTATTCGTGACCGGCGTTGACATACTCCACAGTTCCCGCTTTAAGATCGAGTATCCCGAGCCATACTGTAATAAACATTTCAGCACCGTTATTCTGGCAAAGGATATTGTTCACGCTGCGAAGTATATCAGCGGGAGTCCCGCCAAGCATTACCTTATCACGTATGATCGCCTTCGCGACCACGCAGAACAGCGCTGCGGGAACTCCCTTTCCCGCCACATCGGCCATAACGAGCGCAAGGTGGTCATCATCGATAAAGAAGAAATCGTAAAAGTCGCCGCCCACTTCCTTTGCCGGAGTCATAGCCGCATAAAGCTCCACGGTATCATTCTTCGGGAAATCTTTAGGCAACATATCGGACTGTATTTTTGTGGCTACATTGAGTTCAGCCGCGTAATGCTCCGTCTGGTCTTCAAGCCTGATTATCTGCTCACTCACCACGTTGATGCTCTTTTTGTATTTGTGAGCAAACACCACCACGACCGTTCCGCCGATAACGAGCGACACCGCTATGACAATGACGGTGGTAAGCGTCAGCGAGAAGATCTGCTTGTCATACCATTCCTTGCTGAAATCCACGGCAACGATGCTCGCAACATTTCCCTCGGAGTCGAAAACCGGGCTGTACGCACTGTAAAACCATCCCCAGGCGTCCTCGTAGGCGGTGAGCGATGCTGCCGACTCGCCCCGGCTCGCGGTATACAGCGCATCGGTATAGGCGACAGGAGTGCCGTAATCATCGGCGTCCTCTATGGTCGGGTCAAGTCCGAACACGAAATTCTTATCCCCGAGATCCTGCACCAGATAAATGTATGACATCGACATACTATACTGGAAACCTGTCAGCGTTTTCATGACTGCATCGTACTCCGGCTTTCCTTTATCTTCAGGGGTAACTTCTTTCAGCACATCACCATCGAGCAGCCCCGCGGCGGTATTGGCGATATCCAGCATCCAAGAGCTTATAAGTGTTTTGATCGCTCCGTCCGCGAGGTTGGCAAGAACAAAGCCGAGCGTTGCATTAACGAGCACAAGAAAAGCACCTGCAACAACAAGATATTTAGTGGTGAGTTTAAAACCTTTTGATGTTTTCATAGTGCGACCTCATTATATATGATCAACACGCGACAGCAGCACTGCAAAAACATACGCTCCTGCCGAACCATTTCTGAAATACTATATATACTTTATAATACCATAAATCTTGCTTTTTGTCAATTTCTTTTGTATTCCGAAGCACAATAATGGAGCTCGCTGATATGATCCCGCATAGTGAGGAGCGTTTTCATGTCTGCTTTTCCGACTCTCACAGTGCTGCCGTTCTTATTTATTATCCGATATTGTATTGACAAATCGCCCCGGACAGAGCATAATATAAGGAGAGCACATCAAGTCAGGAGAAAGAATATATGGATCACAAATATATCAGTACAGCGCTCTTTGTCTGTACAGCGGTCGTTATAGCCGCAATTTCGGGCTGCGGAACAGATAAGAACAGCGCGTCCGTCACAGAAAGAGTCATCACTGTCCAGAAGCTTAGTGTCGAGCTTCCGGTGTCTCCCGAAGAAAAGTTCGGCGGCATCAGATTCGAATGCAGCCCCGAAGCATTCACGGAGCTTGGTTTTGAGCCCGGCGACACGGTCGATATTGAGTTTGACAACGGCGTGAAGCTTGAGCAGCTGCCATTTTTGAGCGGTTTCTACGTAAAGCGAGGGAATAACCTTCTGATAGCATATCCGGGGTACGATGTCATACAGCTCCAGCAGAACTGCGGCTCAAATATCTGGAAAGACTTCGGTCTCACCGAAGGCGCAAAAGCTGTGATAACGCTGTGTAAAAAATGCGGCTGCTATGACATCGAGACATCGTTCAAGCTCATCTATACAGACGATCGCGAGGATTATAGCACCGACGCGCAGTTTGCCAACTTCCGGGAAGTGACGGTAGGAGATATCAGACCGGGCAGGCTTTACCGCAGTGCTTCTCCGTGTGACAACTCCCACTCAAGAGCGGCATATTCAGACAGACTCGCGTCCGAGAACGGCGTGAAGTTCATAATCGATCTCGCTGACAATGATACCGAGATCGCGGAGT
This sequence comes from uncultured Clostridia bacterium, assembly GCA_947166275.1. GTDB lineage: Bacteria > Bacillota > Clostridia > Oscillospirales > Ruminococcaceae > Ruminiclostridium_E. The sequence continues at coordinate 12,673 of CAMVDP010000029.1, read as the reverse complement.
ATATGTCGGCACCGGACTTCAACTCACCGCATTTCAGGGAGCTGTACGGAAATGGCAGAGTCGCTGCCATAAACCTTTCCGCCGACTACGGTTCTGATGTCTACAAAGAAAAGCTGGGCAAGGGCTTCACCGCGTACCTTGATTCTGACGGAGCGCTGCTGATCCACTGCACAGAAGGAAAAGACCGTACGGGATTTGTGCTGGCGATGCTTGAAGCGCTGTGCGGCGCGACCCTTGACGAGATGAAGGCTGATTACATGCTTACATTCAACAACTATTACGGCGTGAGCCGCGACAAGGATGCCGTGCAGTACGACCTGATAGTTTCGACGCTCTTCGACTGTTTCATCGAGCTTCTTAACGAAAACGCCGGAAGCACCGATCTGAAGCTTTGCGCTGAAAAGTATCTGCTATCCTGCGGGCTGACCGAAGTGCAGATAGACCGGCTTCGCGAGCGGCTGACCTCATAATGGAACAAAACCCCGGCTCATCACACGACCGCGCAGGCCATTAAGTCCTGCGCGGTCGTTCTGTTATCTCTGTTTCAGCTTTTCCTGTAAAATGTATAGTGCCGGTATTCCTTAAATCCGAGCTTGCTGTAAAAGCTCATATCTGAGATCACGAAGGCTTTACCCGCACCGAGCGCCCTGACCCTGCCGAGAGCTTCATATATCAGAGCCCTTGCCACGCCACTGCCCCGATATGACGGCACAGTGCAGACCGGCTCGACATAGGCATAGTCTGTTCTCTTGTCATACCACAGACAGCAATACGCGACATATTCTCCGTCATCATTCACTGCAGCAAGGCTCAGGCGCGTGTCAAGATGTTTTCGTACCTGCGGGACTATCTTTTCCGCCTGCTCAAATCCGACCTTATCCGCACCGTGATCAAATCCCTGCCACAGGAGCCACTGAAAATCGTACGCGTGAACGACGGGGTCAAACTCTGATATCTTCAGACCTGCCGGCAGCTCCGACCGGAAATCGCGGTCAAGCCCGATCTTCATTATAGTTTCGTCCTGTTCGATCACAGTAAATCCCGCTTTATTTGCAGCTTCAAGCTCTGTCGGATCATCATCGCATATTGCGACTGCAATACCGGAATCATCACGAAGGTTTTGTTCTGCGTATCCAAGAATATCGGGATACAGATACTCATATTCCCGCAGCGTACCGCAGAAAGCCTCGCCGAAATACATATCATATATCGCTGCCCCGACCACGCGCTCGCCGCATTTCCACAAGCCTACAGCGCTTTTCAGCGACTTGTCAAATTCCGGGTGCTCATACATCCACTCGAACCGTGCCCAGTTCCAGTTGATATGCGTTTCGTTGTTTTTGTTCAGCTCGATAAGAAAATCGCAGACCGCATCATAATCGCTTTCGCTGTAATTCACAGATCTCACCGGGAACCAGTATTTTACTCCCCAGTGCTCAAAGTCCCATTCTTCCATATACTTGTTGCACTCGTAGTCTATGTAGTACAGCGTGCCGTCCCGCAGTACAAAATTCGTCGGAAAGTAGTCAATGTTGAGATCTGCAGGGTACAGCTTCCCGCACATCTCACGCACCTGCTCCGCCCAATGCGCATCGTATTTCCCCGCGCGCAGTAGCTCCGATACCGTTTCGCCTGCTATGTACTCTTTCAGTATGTGCTCCTGTTCTTTATCGACACCTATCAGACGCGGCATCGGAATGCCGATGTTTCGCAGAGTTTCGTGGTCACGAAGCTCCGAGCCGAGCTTGTCCCCGAATGTATAATAATCGCACGGCTCATGGTGTATCTTTTTCAGCACATACTCGTTTTTCCCGTCCGTAACGAGATAAGAGTATCCGCCCTTCCCTCTTCCGAGGAGTTTTTTCACGCGGTACGCCGAGCCGTTCACTGTCAATGTTTCGCTCATGTCATATCCTCTCACGCTTATGCTTTCTGTCATTGTAGATAATTATAGGCTCTGTCACAATAAACGGTTGATAAAATCATAAAAATATCTGATTGACAGTTATTATTTGTATTCTCCTCCCGCCTCCGGCGGGGGGAGAATACGCTTTACACCGCAAGTTTTAGAAATCAACCAAATGCTGTGATACAGCGTAATTATATCATATCTATGACCGCAAGTCAATCCCGGGAAGCTGCCTGAAGTTTTCTGAAAATATTTTTCAGAAAACGCTTGACAAATCATAAGCACCGTGTTATAATACAAGCGTTATATAACAAATGTTATTTTAAGGAGCGATGCTGATGCCGCCAAAAGCGAAGATAACAAAAAAAATGGTGACAGAAGCGGGACTGAAGATAGTCCGTACCGAGGGATATGAAGCCCTCAACGTCCGCAGAGTCGCCGCAGAGCTTGATTGCTCCACACAACCCGTTATGTATCACTACAAGACTGTCGATGAGCTGAAAGCCGATGTTTACGCTGCAGCCGATGAACTGCACACGGAGTATATAATGTCCGCTGCGGGCAAAAAAGCATCTATGGGGCTCGCGTATATCAGGTTCGCCTACGAGGAAAAGCACCTGTTCCGGTTTTTGTTCCAGTCGGGAAAGTTCCGCAACACTAACCTGCATGAACTGATCTACGCGGACGAGCTCACACCGGTGATACAGTCGTTCGGCAAAAAAACCGGGCTGTCCGAAGATACAGCAAAAGAAGCCTTTGAGATGCTTTTTCTTTGTATCCACGGCGCGGCAAGCATGCTCGCAAACAATGAAATGGAATTTGATGAAGAACACTACGCGCAATTGATAGAAAACACGCTTACGGGCATCGTCGGTGTTCTTAAAGGGAAGGGAAAGAAATGAAAAAACTCTTTGATAAAAACGAGGTCATATTCGCGGTAGTGCTTATCGTGATATATGTCGTCGGCTCGACTGTGATGACACAGCTTTCGGATATGATAGGCTTCGGGTTTCTTGCCGAGGCGGTATTCGGTATTGCGCTTTTTGCAGTGCTGATCGCGTTCATCGCAAAGAATAATCTTTACGATCATCTCGGACTTTGTAAGTCGGAAGTGTCCGCGGCGAAAATGCTGTTTTATATCCCGCTGCCCATTATCGCGGCAGTAGGCGTGATATTCGGCTTCGCGCCGCAGTATGAGCCTGCTGCGCTCGCGACGCATACGGTGTATATGCTCTTCGTGGGATTTCTCGAAGAGACCATATTCCGCGGGTTCCTGTTCAGAGGCATGGCAAAAAACAATATGACTGCCGCTGTCATCGTTTCCGCCGTCACATTCGGTATCGGACATATCGTAAATCTGCTCAACGGGTACGACATCGTCAGCAATCTGTTACAAATAGTTTACGCGGTAGGCGTTGGCTTACTGCTGGTATTCATCTTCATCAGAACGGGAAGCCTTATCGCCTGCATCGCGTTCCACTCGCTGAACAATATCCTCGCGGGATTCGGCTCTGCGCAGATACTTGTTGATCTCGCCGGGAACGAGCAGGGCGGCCAGATGATCAATGTCGGTATCCGCATAGTGCTGACAGCGGCGTATCTGCTGTATGTGCTGAAATCCACACCTAAAAAAGCTGCTCTTAAAGACTGAACGGAAAGGAAAAACAAAATGAACGACAAAAATATTACAATACGCTTTGAAAGACCCGAAGACCACAGAGCGGTCGAAAACCTGATAAGAGAATCATTCTGGAACGTCTACCGTCCCGGCTGCACCGAGCACTATGTTATCCATGTGCTGCGCGACGACCCGGCGTTCGTTAAAGAACTCGATTTTGTAATGGAGAAGGACGGAAAGCTCATCGGTCAGAATATGTTCATGAAAACCGTCATCAACGCCGACGACGGCAGAAACACAGATGTGCTCACAATGGGACCTATCTGCATTACCCCGGAACTCAAACGCATGGGCTACGGCAAGATACTGCTTGACTACTCGCTGGAAAAGGCGGCACAGCTCGGATACGGAGCTGTCCTGTTTGAGGGAAACATCAACTTCTACGGAAAAAGCGGATTCAACTATTCAAGCACTTTCGGCATACGGTATCACGACCTTCCCGAGGACGCGGACGCTTCATTCTTCCTGTGCAAGGAACTGATCCCGGGGTATCTGAACGATGTCACCGGAGTGTATCAGACTCCGGCAGGCTACTACGTCGATGACGCGGATGTTGAGGTGTTCGACAAAAATTTCCCGCCGAAAGAAAAGCTGAAGCTTCCGGGACAGATATTCTGAATATAATGTCATGCGATAAACGCACATAACAAAAATGCACCTTCGGGTGTATTTTTTTATTGAAACCTATTGACAAACATGGAAATACGGGTTATAATATAGAAAATGCACCACAGTGTGCATTTTGTGAAAGGAGACTTCGATATGACATTTGCAGATAAATTGAAGCAGCTTCGCGAGGAAAACGACCTCACCCAGATGCAGCTCGCAGCGGAAACAGGCATAGCAAAACGCTCCGTCGTACAGTATGAGCAGGGCGTGCTCACCCCTCACGGCAAGAATTTACAGCGTATCGCCAATTATTTCAGGATAGACCCCGCCGTTCTCACCGACGACAGCGCAGAGCTCCCGCGGATAACATCGCTGGAGGAAAGCTATGTCAACGATATCCGCGAAAAATACGGAGACAAGGCCGCCGATGATATGTCAGGACTGTTCTCCGCGGCTGCCGCGTTCTTCGCGGGCGGCGAGCTTCCGCAGGAGGAAAAGGACAAGTTCCTCAAAGCCATGAACAAGAGCTACATACGCTGCCGTGAGGAGGCCGCCAAACGCCGGAACGAGGAGGAACAACCGTGAACTTTGATGCTATCATCAGATCAGTGAGCGGCATAACCGAGAAATACGGCGACAGCAACCCGGCACGGCTCTGCAGATACCTGGATATCGTACTCGGGTACGAGCCTATGGGCGCGGCAAAGCACGCCTGCAAAGGCTTCTTTTTCCGCAAGCTCGGCGTAAGCGTGATAACCGTGAACAGCGAGCTTACCGACACATTCCGGAAGATCATCACCGCCCACGAGCTCGGTCATGCCATGCTGCATGCGGATACGGGCGAGCGCGGGCTGCTCGACTACGGGTACTTCAACGAAGCCAGCGACTGCGAGCGCGAAGCCAACTTCTTCGCAGCAGAGCTGCTGCTCGCGGACAGCGATATGACGGACGCGCTCGCGGAATGCCCGACATACTTCGAGCTTGCGTCACGGCTGTATGTGCCGCACGAGCTCGTTGACCTGAAATTACAGATAATGGCGTACAAGGGATATGACCTGCGTGTGCCCGGAGAAACATCGGCGGACTTTATGGGAAAGCTGGACGTGCGCTATGGCGAGGAATTCTGAATCCGCTTACATTGCGATAGATATGAAGTCATTCTACGCGAGCGTCGAGTGCGTTGCGCGCGGGCTCGACCCGCTGAAGGCAAAGCTTCTCGTCGCAGACCCGTCGCGCTCCGACCAGACTATATGCCTCGCGGTATCGCCTGCGCTGAAGGCTATCGGAGTGCCCGGCCGTCCGCGCCTGTTCGAGGCTAAAAGAACGATCTTAAACTACGAGATGAGCACTCACCGCGTCGTAAACTACATCATAGCATCGCCGCGAATGGCAGAGTATGAGCGGGTCTCCGCGCAGATATACTCGATATTCCTGCACTACGTTGCGCCCGAGGATATCCATGTTTACAGCATCGATGAAAGCTTCATCGACTGCACTGACTACCTTCATGTCTACGAGGATGAAGCGGCGCGCACCGGGAAACACCCCGCGCATGTCATGGCTATGACAATTATACGTGAAGTGCTGTTGGTCACCGGCATCACCGCAACTGTCGGCATCGGCACGAATATGTATCTTGCGAAGATCGCTATGGACATCGTCGCCAAAAAAGCAAATCCCGACAAGGACGGCGTGCGTATCGCGGAGCTCAACGAAGACAGCTACAAGTACCTGCTGTGGGATCACAGACCGCTGACCGATTTCTGGCAGGTCGGACTTGGCAAGGCAGCAAGGCTCGAAAGCGCAGGCATGCACACGATGGGAGATGTGGCGCGGTTCTCGACAGAAAACGAGGAGTGGTTCTACAAGACATTCGGCATAGACGGCGAGATCATGATAGACCACGCATGGGGTATCGAGCCTGTGACAATGAACGATATCAAAAGCTACCACACTAACGACCATTCGCTCTCCCACGGACAGGTGCTGCCCCGCCCGTATGAATACGATGAAGCCCGGATAGTGTTCCGCGAGATGATAGATGTGCTTGCCACCGATATGTACGCGAAAGATCTGATCTCGCAGATATTCGTATGGTGGGTGAGCTACGACTGGAGATCGCTTGAGCACTGTCCACAGTACAACGGACCGGTATGCGTGGATTTCTATGGCCGCCTGCACCCGAAACACGCCAACGGCACTGCCCGGACAATGGAACGGACGAATTTGTCGCGGTACATGACAGAGGTGCTGCTGCCGGATTTCGACAAAAAATCTGACCACCGGCTGCTGTTCCGCAAGCTTACGGTATGCGCGGCAGATGTGGTCGCTGACGAAGGGTCATATCAGCTGGACTTTTTCACCGATTACGACAGAATGGAAAAAGAGCGCAGGCTTCAGGGCGCAATGCAGTCGGTGCGCGCTAAATTCGGCGCAAACGCTGCCCTGCACGGTACGAATTATCTTCAGGGCGCAACATTGAAGGAGCGCAATATGCAGATCGGCGGGCACAGAGCCTGACCGACAGCCAAGGAGAACGAATATGCTCGGATATATGCCTGCCCCCGCCGATTTCAAATATGCAGATATTCTGAAACGCGGCAGACCCGTTCACGCGGTAAACGACAGCTTCGCGGTAAGACATCCCGCAATGCCGCACGGCAAACGCGCAAAGATATTCAGCCCGTTTGACGCGCTGAAAGGCTTCACCGAGGCAGTCGAGTCAAAAGATGAGCTGTACGTCGAGCGAGCCGAGCTTTCCGATGACGAATGCGCGGAGCTCAACAAAGTCATCGGCAGTCTGCGAGAACTCGTCCGCAACGGCAGCGCGGTCCGCGAGAACTGCGTGAGAGTGACTGTAACGCACTTTGTTCCCTGCGTGGACGAGAACAACGAAGCTTATGGCTTCCGGGGACAATATATCGAAACAACGGGTGTCGTGAACTGTATAGACGATGCCGTGAGGAAAATAATAACCGTAGACGGCAAGCGAATACGGTTCGAAGATATAGTGAAAATAGAAATGAAGTGATAGTATGTGCACGCGGTTTTACGCTGATATAGACAAGGAACTGAAGCCTTTCATCGACGAAGCGCAGCATGCGCAGTTCGCGCAGCAGATGATGATCAAGCTGTCACGCCCTGTCACGATGTCAGGCGAGATACGACCCACCGATATCGCGGCAGTCATCGCACGCTCCCGGAGCGGTGAACGTGCCGTATTCCCCATGCAGTGGGGATTTTCGATAAACGGGCTTAAGAACCCGATAGTGAACGCGCGCGTTGAGTCCGCCGCGGAGAAACCCACATTCCGCGATTCGTGGTATCGCCGCCGCTGTGTCATTCCTGCGTCGTGGTACTTCGAATGGCAGCATTATCAGACCTCCGACGGCAAAATACGCACGGGCGAAAAATACGCGATACAGCCGCGTGACTCCGATATCACATGGCTTGCAGGGCTGTACCGGTTCGAGGAAACAAACGGATTCCGGTATCCCGTGTTCGTCGTGCTCACGCGGGAACCTGCCGGACAGGTATGCAGTATACACGACCGAATGCCGCTTATACTGCCGGAGACAGCTGTTGATGCCTGGATATCCACCGACGCACAGCCCGAAGACATCGCAAAGGCGGCGGTCACCGATCTTGTACTTGAAAAAGCCGCGCCGTCCCGGTGAATGTCAGATATCGCTGGAATCGATGTCCAGCGTGATATTAATGTCATACCCGGGATACACCGCAAGTATCTCGGACTTTATGCTGTCCGAGAGTTTCAAGCGGTCGTCGACCTTGAAGTCGAGCACCATGTCGAACGTCACCTGCTTCTTCTCCGCATCGGCATAGAACCCGTGGAGCTGCAGCACGCCGTCATGCGACATCACTATGCTTCGTATCTTATCGCGCATTTTTGCCGCCTCGTCATCGGTGGTATTCACGGAATACACTCCCACCGCGCTTATGATGACGGCAGTATCACGAAATACTTCAGCCTGTATCTCACGGCTTATCTTATCGATATCCTTAACGGTGAGCACATCATCGACCTCGACATGAAGCGACGCTATGTTTCTGTCGGGGCCGTAATTGTTTATCAGCAGATCGTACGCGCCCTGTACTCCAGGCACCCGCAGCGCGGCAGTCTTTATCATTTTGACGAGCTCTGCGTCAGCCCTCGCTCCGAGCATCTCGTTCACCGCGTCGGATATCATCCCGATACCCGCTTTTATGATAAACAGCGCGATCACCGCGCCCACCCAGGCTTCAAGGCTGATGTGAAAGAACATGTATACAAGCGCGGTCGCAAGCACCGACGATGACAATATCGCATCGTTCAGCGCGTCCGAGCCCGAAGCTGTCAGCGAGCCCGAATTGACCGCCTTACCCTTTGATCTCGTATATAATCCGAGCACTATCTTCACAGCTATCGCCGCGCCGAGTATGATGAGCGACACCACTGAATAATCCGGCGTTTCGGGAGATATTATCTTCTTCACCGAGTCGACTAACGCCGTCGCGCCCGCATAGAGCACAATGGCGGAGACTATCAGCGCAGACATATACTCAAGCCTTCCGTATCCGAGCGGGTGCTTTTTGTCGGGCTTCCTGCCCGCAAGCTTCGTGCCGATTATCGTGATAAAGCTTGAGAGCGCGTCGCTCAAATTGTTCAGCGCGTCCGAAACTACCGCAACGGAGCTTGACGCGATGCCGATGAAAGCCTTGAACGCCGCAAGCATGACATTCGCGACTATGCCTATGATACCCGTGCGCACGATGACCTTTCCGCGCTCCTCCGGGGTATAGTTTACATTTCTTTTTTCAGTCATTATAACACTTCCGTTTTCTTTACACGACCGCAGTCATGTCATTCTGTATATATCCTCGTGATTATCGCGTCCATAGGAAGCGACTTAACCGAGATATCTGTAAATTCCGCATAGCTCGCAAGGGTCGACAGGAACTCCGTGATGCTGCGCTCTCCGACATCTATCTCAAGCGAGATGTGTAGCTCGTCATCTCCTGCCGTGACCGGTACTCCGTTTATCTCGCTGCCTGGAAACGGCTTCGCAAGAGTAAGGTCGATCATTTTCCTGCTGCCAAGTGTGTTCTTCAGCTTTTCGAGCGGAGCGTCAAACACCTTTTTCCCGTGATTTATGATTATCACATTGTCCGCGAGCTGCTCCACATCTTCGAGGTCGTGAGTGGTCAGTATAAATGTGGTGCCGTTCCTGTTCATCTCCGAGATGACTTCGCGTATCTTGTTTTTCGCGATAACATCGAGACCTATGGTAGGCTCGTCAAGGAACACTATCTCCGGCGCGTGAAGCATTGACATGATAAACTCACACTTCATGCGTTCTCCGAGCGACAGCACACGCGTGGGTTTGTATATTACATCACCGACGCCGAACATCTCCGTCATCTCACCGAGCCGCTTTTTGTATTCATCGTCGGAAATGCCGTAGATAGCCTTGTTCATTACGAAGCTGTCGATCGGCGGGATATCGAAGATGAGCTGGGATTTCTGCCCGAACACCGCGCCTATCCGGTGGACATATTTTGCCCGGTCACGCGCAGGCGAAAAGCCGAGTACATCGATATTCCCGCTCGTGGGAAACAGCGCTCCGCACAGCATCTTTATCGTAGTGGACTTTCCCGCGCCGTTGGGACCGAGTATGCCGCAGACCGTGCCCTGTTCTATCGTGAACGACACACCGTCGACCGCATTCACGGTCACCTTCTCGCGCCTGAAGAAGCTCTTCAGCGCAGCCGCAAACCCGCTGTCACGCTTGTACGTTGTGTAGGTCTTTGTGAGGTCATCTACCCTTATCGCCTGCATTATCCTCCCACCCCTTCATAACGCTTTATCATCCTGTTATACAGCCATATCCCGAACGCGAGGAAAACCGCACAGGGTATGACCGCGAGCAGCATATAGCTTTCCGATCGTCCGAGAAGCGCGGACGCCGGGAAAAATCCCACGACAGCCACCGGTATCACGAACGCCGCCAGTATCCGCAGAGGCTTCGGAAAAATGCCGAGCGGGTACTTGCCGAATTCGGATATGCTGTCAAATATTTCAGGTATTCGGGAATTGCCGACCCACTTGAAGCTTATCGCCGCCATGATCAGATCAAGCCCGCACATTACCGCAGTACCCGCCGCGAACAGCAGCAGGAATGCAGGTATGCCGCAAGCGTCGGCTCCCGAGTTAAGCGCTGAAACTATAGTCAGTACAAGACCGCCGGCAAAATGTCCGAGACTTCCCGTCGAGAAGTTTATCGCCATGAGGTAAAACAGCGGCGGCAGGGGCTTCAGCAGCACGATCTCGAAGCTTCCCTCGCGGATGTGATCGAACGTCACCCACAGCACCCCGTTCGTGAGCATCGCCGACAAGCCGTTCGACATTGAAAATACCGACTGTATCAGCAGTACCTCCCACATCGTCCAGCCGGGGAACTCCGCGCCGTTCGCGTAGATGACCACTGTCACCAGCGGGAAAAGTATGTTCGACAGCAGCGTGATGACGTTGCCGAGAATGAAATCCGTGCGGTAAGCCGCAGCCTGCGAGAACGCAATGCGCACGCAGGTAAGGTATATCTTTATGTATCTCATATTTCACGCTCCGACTGCTGTGAACCGCTTGATCGACGCGCGGTAGACAAGCTCGCTGAACAGCGCGGCAACTACTGTCGCGACGCCCTGGAACATCACCGCCTGCGGAATAGTGAGCCCGAGCTCACCGATACTCTCACTGCCGGACCACACCATTGCTGTGATATAGTTAGTGTACTGGAACGGCAGGAACATCATCACCCACTGCACCGATCCGGGGAAGAACGAAAGCGGAACCAGCACGCCGGAAAACACCGATGATACGAGCTGATACACCGTACGTATGCCGCGTGCCTGAACAAAGTAGAACGCCGTCATCCCGATGCAGTAGTTGACGTAAAAATTCATCAGGAACGCAAGCGCCACCGACAACACTGTCCACCCGATATGCACGGGTATGATATCTATGCGGAACACGAACAGAAAAATCAGGAAGCACGGCAGGAACTCAAAAATAAACCCGAGCACCCGATGTCCGAGCTTCTGCGACAGCGCGAAAAACCTGTGATGCACAGGCCGCAGCGCGAATGTGAGGAACTTTCCTGTCCGCACGAGCATCTGAAGGTTCCAGTCCGCAAAATCCATGGTGAGGTAGCCGATGAGTGCAGACACTCCGAAATAACGGACAGTCTGCTCAAGCTCCATGCCGCCGAATGAGGAGCTGTCTCCATATACCGCCGTCCAGATGAAGTACTGTACGATGAAGTACACCGGACCTACGAACACCGATACAAGAGAATGTGAGCGGTACGCGCTCCATTCATTGTATGTGACGAACGCGACCGCTCTGCAAATCTCAAGCTTATGCTTCAGCCAGCTCATATAAGCCCCGACCAGATGATGTTCTGAACATTGTACAGCGGCTCGGGGCACCATCCGCCCGGTACCGTATCAAACGGCACGAACCATGCTGCGACGAGCTGCTCATCGAGGTCGATGTCTATTGACGAAGCACCCGATCCCTCGTGCATTATCGTGTGGTCGGAGTACGTAAACGCGGGGGTATGACGGATATCAAAGCCGACACCGTACTTTCTGTCCGGTTCCTGCGCGCCCCAGCAGTGGTCGGGAACTCCGTGGAGCTGCACCTTGCTCATCTTCTCGACAGCCTTTCTGCCGAGTATACGTGCGCCGTCGAGCCTGCCGCCGTATACGAATGCGTTGCCGAAGCGCACCAGGTCATACACCGTGGAGTTCAGACCGCCGCCCGTTGCGGGAATGCTGTCCCACATCCTGCCTTCATCATCTCTCTCCGGAACTGTGCCTGAGATAATGTTGTTCAGATATTTCTTTTCTTCTTCATCAAAGACAAAACACCTTTTCGCGGTATCCGGCGTAAGCTCCGGATTAAAGCCGCTGTCGCGCATCTTAAGCGGCTTAAGAATATTCTCGGTTATGTAGGTCTGCGCGTTTATGCCGCTCGCGCGGGTTATTATCTCGCCGAGCACACAGAACAGGAACGAGCTGTACTGCCACTCGGTGCCCACAGGTCTGCGCAGTCCCGCGGATATGCCTGCACTTATCCAGTCGTACTCTCCTGTCTTATCCCACAGTCTGAAGCCGTCCTCTACAAGCTCCCAGCTGCACTTCGGAAAAACCTCGTCAAAACAGCCGCGGTCAGGGTAAAGTCCTGATGTGTGCGTAAGCAGGTGGATGATCTTTATATCACTGAACGGCTTTTTCCCGAACTGCGGGAGCCAGTCGCTCACAGGATCGTTCAGGTTGAAGACGCCGTCCTCGACAAGCTGCATTATCGCGGTCGCGGTGAACACCTTCGTTATCGAAGCAATGCTGAACACCGTGTCCGGCTGCATCGGCGTTTCTTCGCCCAGTGCGTTATCATGACCGAGTGCGCCGTGCGCTAT
>CAMVDP010000028.1 GCA_947166275.1 uncultured Clostridia bacterium | reverse complement strand
CGTGACGGACGGAACGGTATTCCTCAACTACGATAACGAATTCATACGTAACAAACCCATCGATAAAGCGCACATCACCTACGGCATAAACGGCGGCGAATGGGATTACACCGCATCGGACATCACTGTGACCGAGAAAGGCACCGACTTCACCGTGCGTCATGGCGGCGAAGAAAAGCGATTCCACACAAAGCTTCTCGGTGAACACAATGTACAGAATATCCTCGGTGCTATCGCGGTCTCACATGAGCTCGGCATATCTCTCGATGAGCTCGTCTACCCCGTCAAGCGGCTTGAGTGCGTACCGCACCGCATGGAGATACTCGACAAGGGCAACGGCGTGACGATCATCGACGACGCGTTCAACTCAAATCCCGCGGGTGCGAGAGCGGCACTGAAGACTCTCGCGATGTTCGACGCTCTGCGTATCGTTGCGACTCCGGGCATGATAGAGCTCGGAGAGCGCGAATATCAGCTCAACAAGGAGCTCGGCGAGGACGCGGCAGACTGCTGCGATATCGCTATACTCGTCGGTGAGCGTCAGGCTCCGCCGATAAAGGAGGGGCTTCTCGCCAAAGGATTCCCCGAAAACCATATAATCATCGCGAAAGATCTCAACGAAGCCATGCGCAGTGCGTATTCCATACAGCCCGGGCGCAAACGCGTGATACTGCTTGAGAACGATCTTCCGGATAATTTCTGACAGGATGTGAAAACATGAAAATTTACTGTGATTTCTGCGGTTCGCAGATAGAGACCACCGAAAACAAGACCTGCCCGCACTGCGGAGGGTATTACTTTCAGGACAAGGACCTCCTCGACGAGAGGGAAAGAGTGAAGCGCCTGAACGAGCTCGACGAGGAGAAGAAAAGGCTTGAAAACGAGCGAATGCGGCTCGAAAACACGAACATAGCGAATACGCATGATAAAAAACAAACGGCGATGAAAGCGGGCTGCTTGGGGCTGCTTGTGGCTCTTTCCATTTTTGGTATCTTCTTTATTCTTATGATCGTCTGCATCTTTGCCGATGAAGCTGGCGCGCAGTCTCCCGAGCGGCATGAGAAAGCAACTACGACGGCAGTAACGGCAATTGACCCGAGTTTCAGCGTAAGCTACAGCTTCAGCATGGATCCGATAGAAGTTCCGAAGATCCCCGAAATAACCGTGCCGAAGATAAATATAAACGATTAAAAGCTCTGTTTCCCGTCACAAGCGGGCAACATAAGATAAGAAAGGAAATAAGCAATGAAAATTAGAGTCGGAGTGTTTTTCGGCGGCAAGAGCGTTGAGCATGAGGTATCGGTCATTACCGCGCTGCAGGCGTGCAGATCGCTGAACAGAGAGAAATACGATATCATTCCAATTTATATTACCAAGAACACCGAGTTCTACATAGGCGAGAACATCGGCAAGATAGAAGCATACCGCAATATCCCGGAGCTCCTCAAAAGCAGCGACAGAGTGCTGCCCGTGGGAAATAACGGCACTGTGGAGCTGCTTCACTACCCGATGAAAAAGTTCGGTAACAATGTGGCGGCAGTCATTGATGTGGCTCTGCCGGCGGTGCATGGCACGAACGTTGAGGACGGCGCGCTCCAGGGATACCTTCAGACCCTCGGGATACCGTATGCGAGCTGCGATGTGCTGTCGAGCGCGGTAGGAATGGACAAATATGTTATGAAGTGCGTATTTGCGGACAATGGTATTCCTGTGCTGCCGGCTACAGTTGTGAACGTGAAGCAGTTCACCAAAGAGCATGACGATGTCATCTCGCTCATCGAGAGCCGCACGCAGTACCCTGTCATAGTAAAGCCCGTCAACCTCGGTTCGAGCGTAGGCATACGCAAGGCAAAAGACCGCGGAGAGCTTGAAGAAGCGCTTGACTATGCGTTCACGTTCGCGATAAAGGTGTTGGTAGAGAACGCGGTAACAGAGCTTAAGGAAATAAACTGCTCTGTGCTCGGAGACTACGAGGAAGCCGAAGCGAGCGAGTGTGAGGAGCCGATAGCAAACGATGAGATATTAAGCTATCAGGATAAGTACGTCGGCGGCGCGTCGAAGACTTCCGGCGGCAAGAGCGGCATGGCATCGCTCAAGCGGAAGATACCCGCAGATATCACGCCTCAACAGCGTGAGCAGGTCAGAACCCTGGCTATCAAAGCATTCAAAGCGCTCGGATGCCTCGGAGTGGCACGAATCGACTTCATGCTCGATAAAGCGACCGGGAAGATATACCTCAACGAGATAAATACCATACCGGGAAGCCTGTCGTTCTACCTTTGGGAGCCGGTGGGCGTGAAATACAGTGAGCTTCTTGACCGCATGATAGCGCTTGCTTTCAAGCGTGAGCGTGAGAACAAGTCCATAAACTTCTCGTTCGATACCAACATTCTTGAGAATGCAAGCTTCGGCGGCGCAAAGGGCAGCAAGGGAGTCAAGTCCTGATTTGGTACATTGTAACAAATTTATCCATGCCATTCGCAATACGGTTGTTGATTTGTCACAAATTTCAAAATTTGCAAAAAAATACTTGATTTTTTGCTTGCAAAAGACTATAATATGAATATCGGTTGGCACTCGGAGTGAAAGAGTGCTAACACTCGGACAAAGCAAGTGCTAATGTCCCATGAGTTACGGTAATAATTATACTTATCATAGGAGGTAATTAAAATGGCAAGACCCAAGAAGACTGCCGAAACGGCAGCAAAGACAACAGCAAAGAAGACAACAAAGGCTGCGGCTCCCAAGGCTGCACCGAAGGCAGCGGCAAAGGCTGCGGCAGTAGGCGGACTTAAGATAAAGCCGCTGGCAGACAGAGTTGTCATCAAATTCCTTGAAGCCGAGGAGACCACCAAGGGCGGTATAATCCTCACAAGCGCGGCACAGGAAAAGCCCCAGGTAGCGCAGATCTGCGCAGTAGGCCCCGGCGGTGTCGTTGACGGCAAGGAGATAAAGATGGAAGTCAAGCTCGGTGACAAGGTACTCATCAGCAAGTACTCCGGCACAGAAGTCAAGCTCGAAGGCGAAAAGTACACAATAGTTCGCCAGAGCGACATTCTCGCTATCGTAGAATAAGATAAGGAAAGGACAGATACATCATGGCTAAACAGATAATTTACGGCGAGGAAGCTCGCAAGGCATTACAGGCAGGTATCGACAAGCTTGCCGATACAGTCAAGATCACTCTCGGACCGAAGGGCAGAAACGTAGTGCTCGACAAGAAGTTCGGCGCTCCGCTGATCACCAACGACGGCGTTACCATCGCAAAGGAGATCGACCTTGAGGACCCCTTCGAGAACATGGGCGCACAGCTCGTTAAGGAAGTTTCCACAAAGACAAACGACGCTGCCGGCGACGGTACAACTACTGCTACTCTGCTGGCACAGGCTATCGTTCGCGAGGGTATGAAGAATGTCGCTGCGGGCGCTAACCCCATGGTCGTAAAGACAGGTATCGAGAAGGCTGTTGACATTGCTGTCAAGGAGATCGCAAAGACCTCCCAGAAGGTAAAGAACAGCGACGATATCGCAAGAGTCGCTACCGTTTCCTCCGGAAGCGCTATCGTCGGCAAGCTCATAGCTGAAGCTATGGACAAAGTATCCTCTGACGGCGTTATCACTATCGAGGAAAGCAAGACTGCCGATACTTACAGCGAGGTCGTTGAAGGTATGCAGTTCGACCGCGGCTATATCTCGCCTTACATGGCTACCGATATGGATAAGATGATCGCCGAGCTCGACGACCCGTATATCCTCATCACAGACAAGAAGATCTCCGCTATACAGGATATCCTCCCGCTTCTTGAGCAGATCGTAAAGACAGGCAAGAAGCTCCTCATCATCGCGGAAGATATCGAGGGCGAAGCTCTTACTACTATCATCGTAAACAAGCTCAGAGGCACCTTCAACTGCGTAGCAGTCAAGGCTCCCGGCTTCGGCGACAGACGCAAGGAGATGCTGCAGGATATCGCAGTGCTCACAGGCGGTCAGGTCATCACAAGCGACCTCGGTATCGAACTCGCTGACGCTACCATGGATATGCTCGGCACAGCAAAGCAGGTAAAGGTATCCAAGGAGAACACAACGATCGTTGACGGCGCAGGCAAGAAGAACGACATCAAGGACAGAGTAGCGCAGATCCGCAACGCTCTTGAAGCTACCACAAGCGAGTTCGACAAGGAGAAGCTCCAGGAAAGACTCGCAAAGCTCGCAGGCGGCGTAGCTGTCATCAAAGTCGGCGCTGCAACAGAGATCGAGATGAAGGAGAAGAAGCTCCGCATCGAGGACGCTCTCGCAGCTACAAAGGCTGCCGTTGAGGAGGGTATCGTACCCGGCGGCGGAACTGCTCTTATCAATGCTATGGCTCCCGTTGAGAAGCTCATCACAACTCTCGAAGGCGACGAAAAGACAGGCGCAAAGATCGTGCTCCGCGCTCTTGAAGAGCCCGTTCGTCAGATCGCTGCAAATGCAGGTCTTGAAGGCTCCGTTATCATCGAGAACATCAGAAAGAGCACAAAGAACAAGAAGACATACGGATTCGACGCATTCAAGAGCGAGTACACCGACATGATCGACGCAGGAATCGTTGACCCTGCAAAGGTAACACGCTCTGCACTCCAGAACGCAGCTTCCGTAGCTGCTATGGTGCTCACCACCGAGAGCCTCGTAACCGATATCAAGGAAGAGACTCCTGCTGCTCCCGCAGGCGGTATGGGCGGCATGGGCGGTATGTATTGATCTTAAATACCGGACAACAACAAAAGGCGTGTATCGCTTCAAGCGATACACGCCTTTTTTATTTACTTCAGTCTGCCTTCTTTTCAAGCATCTTGTAAACGACAGCAGCAACTGCTGCGCCTGCAAGCGGACCCACAATGAATACCCACAGCGAAGCGACCGCACCGTCATTAGAGTTGAATATAGCAGCAAATACCGCAGGAGCTATGCTTCTCGCAGGGTTCACAGACGTACCGGTAAGACCGATACCGAGAATGTGTACCAAAGTGAGCGTAAGACCGATCACAAGACCACCGAACGAGCCGTGATTACCTTTCTTCGAGGTCACGCCGAGAATTGCGAACACAAAGATGAATGTGAGCACAAACTCAACTATAAGACCCGCGATCACGCTACCGTTCACGCCTCCGAGACCGTTCGCACCGAAACCGCCTGTCTTGTCCTCGACAGCGCCGGTACTGAATATCGCGGCAAGTATGCCCGAACCTGCAAATGCACCAAGGCACTGCGCGATAACGTAGCCTACGAAATCCTTTACGCTCATACCGCCGCTGATAAGCACACCAAGCGATACCGCGGGGTTGATATGGCAGCCGGATATGTTACCGACGCTGTACGCCATGGCTACGATAACAAGTCCGAACGCAAGCGCTGTCAGGATATACCCGCCGCCGTTCACCGCGTCACATCCTACCAGCATCGCTGTCCCGCATCCCAGTGTCACGAGTACACAGGTACCGATAAATTCCGCAATATACTTCTTCATTGAAACCTCTCCTTTGCAAGTCATAATGAATACATTCTGACTATAAAAATAGTGTGCGGCTTCCGGACAGACCCGGAAAACCACACACATATTATACTATTATCCACGGACTATGTCAAGTCCCTGCGCACTTTCAAATATGACATTTTCTGCGCTTCCGTCAACGGTGACAGTTATCGTGCCTCCGCTGCGAACTGCCTTTGCTGTGAACACGCGCTTTGCTTCGCTGTCATATACTGCGGTCTCGGCGTTCTTACCGTCTTCAAGTCCGTAGATGACCAGCTTTGCGTTTTTCGCGTAGTCATATGTGAAGCTCCGAGTGAAGTCTCCGTAAGCTATGATCGAATTAGGCTTCGCATAGAGCGGCATACCGAAGTAATCATACGTTTTCTCGTACCATCTTCCTCCGGGAAGCTGCTCGCCCGTCTGGATATCCGTCCATTCGCCGGTATCGGGAAGGTAGAACTGCACAGTTCCCTCCTCGTTGAACACCGGCGCTGCGAGAAGCGTATCACCGAGCATATACTGCCTGTCAAGCGAAAGCACCGCAGGGTCGCCGGTGTAGTCAACTACCATTGCGCGCATCATCGGCACGCCGGTCTCATGCGTCTCAATCGCGTTTCTGAACAGGTACGGCATGAGTCTTCCCTTCAGCTTTGTAAAATGGCGGACAACGTCGCAGCTTTCCTCGTCGAAGTTCCACGGCACACGGTACGAGCTGTTACCGTGCAGTCTCGAATGGGTGGACATAAGTCCGAACGCCGACCAGCGCTTATACAGGTCAGGTGTACCCGTAGCCTCAAATCCCGAGATATCGTGGCTGAAGAAGCCGAAACCCGACATACACAGTGACAGACCGCCGCGCACTGTCTCCCACATGCTTTCGTAGTTGGAGAAGCAGTCGCCGCCCCAGTGTACCGGGAACTGTTGACCACCAACCGTAGCGGAGCGCGCGAACAGACACGCCTTGTTCTCACCGTAGAACTCTTTCAGCACGCCGAATACTGTCTTGTTGTAGAGGTAAGTATAGTAGTTGTGCATCTTGTACGGATCGGAACCATCGAAGTATACCACATCTGTGGGTATGCGCTCGCCGAAGTCGGTCTTGAACGCGTCAACGCCCATTTCGCAGAGAGTACGGAGCTTCGACGCATACCAGCTGCACGCTTCAGGGTTGGTGAAATCCACGATAGCCATGCCGGGCTGCCACATATCCGTCTGGAATACAGAGCCATCCTTCTTCTTGATGAAGTAGCCATGCTCCAGCCCCTCGTCAAACATTACCGAGCGCTGGGAGATATACGGATTTATCCATACGCATATCTCGATATTCTTTGCTTTGAGACGCTTGAGCATCTCTGCAGGCTCGGAGAACATGCTCTTGTCCCACGTAAGGTCGCACCAGCGATATTCCTTCATCCAGAAGCAGTCGAAATGGAACACTTCGAGCGGTATATCACGGCGCTCCATCTCGTCTATGAAGAACGATACTGTCTTTTCATCGTAGTCGGTGGTGAACGATGTCGTGAGCCACAGACCGAAGGTGAACGCGGGCGGCAGAGCAGGCTTGCCGGTGAGGTCAGTGTACACTTTTATGACGTCGGCTATCGTATCTCCGCCGAACACGAAGTATTCAAGATGCTGACCCTGTACGGTGAACTGCACCTTGGATACAGTCTCGCTCGCGACCTCAAACATCACCTTCTCGGGGTGGTTCACGAAGCAGCCGTACCCGCGCGACGACACATAGAACGGTATGGACTTGTAGCTCTGCTCGGTGCAGGTACCTCCGTCGTTGTTCCATACCTCGACGGTCTGACCGTTTTTGACGAAAGTTGTGAACTTCTCACCGAAGCCGTATATATTCTCACCCACGGCGATGTTGAACATATCACGCATGAATGCGTTGTCCCCGGTCTCGCTGTCGGCGTAGAAGCTCTCACCGCTCTTGGCAGCCATTCGCGCAGAGGTGCGGCCAAGACCCTCCTCGATATAGCTCGTGGTACGCCACCCCTGTTTGGTGAGGGGTTTGTCACCGTAGTAGTACGCGATATCCCACGCACCCTTTACTCCGCCGATGACCACCTTCGTTTTACCGGATATCAGCTCGTACCCGCCGTTTTCAAGCTTGTTTATAACGGGTCTGAAGCCTGCGTCCTCATGGAGCTCGAATTCCGGTCCTCTGCGCAGCTGCCCCCTGTAGTGGTCAACGGTGACCTTGATCGAGTTTTCGAGCGTCGATGTGAATGTTATCTCAAGGCAGGGACCGCCGAGAGTCTGTCCTCTGTTCCCCACCCACGACGCGGTAGCGAACACCGATACCGAGCGCTCGTCTGCCGTTATCTCGTACATCTGCGTTGCGAAGCTTACATTGTAGCCGGGCTTGTTCAGCCAGAAACCGTCGGAAAATTTCATAGTATTATTATCCTTTCATGCTTAAATACGTCTTCGTGTAAACGTTTACTTTAATATGTATATCATAACATATATTTCCGCTTTTTTCAAGTCCCCCGAGAAAAAAATTTTATACAAAAAAACGCAGGAGCTTCCCCCTGCGTACCTGTACATCAGAGCCAGCGAATAAACGCGGTCTTGTCGTTGCGGTTGTATCCCGCACGCTCGTAGAAGCGCAGTGTGCTTTCCTCCTTCGAGCCCGTGAGCAGCATCATCTTGTAGCAGTTCTCGCGCACGGCGATATCCTTCGCAAAGTCAAGGCATGCTGTCGCAAGACCGCGTTTTCTGTACGCTTCATCGGTAACAACGTTCTCCACGAAAGCATAAGGCTGCTGACCGTGGGTAAGATTGGTAATTATCACACAGACACAGGACGATACGATCTTCCCGTCCTCCTCCGCCACTATGATATGGTGATCGGGGTCGTCGAGCACACGCTTCCACTTCGCCATAACATCGTCGGTCTTCTCGGGGAACGGATTTCCGTGTAGCTGCATATAAAGCGTCATCAGCCCGTCAAAGTCTTTGTCTGTTATCTCTCTTATCACACTCGTCGCCTCAGATCATGAAATATTCGTAGCAATACCTACCGAAACGCAGTTATCCAGCACTGCCCGCAGATCGGTACCCTCCGATGCTTCCCAGCAACGTATGCCGTCCACCATGTATGTTATCCTGTCATCCGCAACGCGGGTCTCGGAATACCTGTCCCGATAAAACGCGTCTGTGGACACAGTCCTGTCCCACAGCACCCCGCCGCACTCCGCAAGTGTGCAGCCGGGAAAGTTGACGTTCCAGATCTGATTGACTCCGAGCGGCTTTGTCATCAGCTCTGCCATTATCTCCGGGAGATACCTGTCAGTCACTTCATGAAGCTCGCAGGCGTGCTCGGAGAACGCTATCGTGTGCATGTTCCGGAACGCTGCCTCGAATGCCGCTCCCGCGGTGGCGGAGTACTGTATGTCCGACGCGACATTGTAGCCGTAGTTGATACCCGAAAGAACATGGTCGGGTCTACCGGGAACGATGTTGAGCGCGCCGATCCTCACACAGTCCGCGGGCATACCGTCACACGCGAAAGCGTGAACTCCCGGCACGGGAAAACACACCTTCCACGCATCCACACCGCGGCGCAGCGTGACGCTGTGAGAGACTGCGCTTCGCTGGCTGTCAGGTGCTACCACCCAGACCTCGCCGAGCTTCGCGGCGGATGCCGCAAGACGCACAATGCCGTCCGCGTCTATACCGTCATCGTTGGTTATCAAAATTTTCTTCATCAGGTATTCCTTTTCCCTGTCACTTCTTCCATGTCGTGGGCGATAGAAGCAGCAGTATCGGGAACAGCTCAAGCCTTCCCGTGAGCATGTCAAATATAAGCACGAGCTTCACAGGCTCGGAAAATATCGAGAAATTCGACGCAGGACCAGCAAGCTCAAGTCCCGGTCCCACATTGTTCATCGCGGACGCGACGGCAGTGAAGTTCGTTATCAGATCCATGTTATCGAACGCAAGTATCACCATGGACACTGCGAACACAAGCACATATCCGACCATGTAGACGTTGACCGAACGCACGACCTCGTGCTCTATCGGATGTCCGTCGATGTTTATCTTCTTGACCTGCTTCGGATGAACGAGGAGCTCAAGCTCCTTCTTCATGCTCTTGAACAGGATAAGTATCCGGGAAACCTTGATGCCGCCGCTTGTACTGCCGGCGCAGCCGCCGACGAACATCAGCATGACTATGAGCGAGCGTGAAAGCTCCGGCCACAGATTGAAATCCTCGGTCGAGAAGCCCGTCGTTGACATTATCGAAGCCACGGTGAACGCAGAATGTCGGAACGAGTCGGACATGTTATTGTATATGCCGTTGATGTTGAACGCTATAACTGTCGTCGCGGCAGCGGCTATAGCGAGGAAGGTTAAGACCTCGGTGGTGAACGCCTCCCTGAACTTCGCGTGAATGATGAAGAAGTAGGAGTTGAAGTTTATCGCGAACAGCACCATGAATACGGTTATGATTATCTGGATATGCGCGGGATAGCCGCCCATGCTGGTGTTCTTTAGGCCCATGCCGCCGGTGCCGCCTGTGGCGAACGCGGTGTTCAGTGCCTCGAACGGATCCATGCCGCCGATCATCAGCGTCACGAACATGATAAGCGTCAGGGCGAAGTATATCGAGTACAGCAGCATAGCCGTAGTCTTGACATGCGGTACGAGCTTGCTGACGGATGGTCCGGGAGACTCCGCTTTCATGATGTGCATGTTCTGCCCGCCCGAAAGCGGCAGGAACGCCATGATGAACACGAGGACTCCCATGCCGCCGACCCAGTGGGTGAAACTGCGCCACATGAGTATGGATCTCGGCATGACCTCAACGTCGGTTATCACCGTCGCGCCGGTTGTGGAAAATCCGGAGACTGCCTCGAACAGTGCGTCCACGAAGGACGGTATCGCTCCCGAGAGCATGAACGGTATCGAGCCGAACAGCGACAGAACTATCCAGCTCAGCGATACTATCACAAATCCCTCGCGTGAGTAAAGAACGGTGTTCGCTGGCTTTTTCCGTGTAATCAGCAGACCTGCCGCGAGGCAGAACAGCGCTGTCCCGAGGAATACGAAGAACTCGCTTTCCCAGAATACTGCCGCCGCTATCGTCGGTACGGCAAGGAACATGCTTTCGAATATCATCAGCCATCCGAGGATATTCGCTATCATACGGTAATTCATATTTCGCTTACGCTCCGTCAGATATCAAGTATCTCCGCGATGTCGTGGAGAGGAAAGTCGGACACGATTATCACCGAGTCGCCGACTTCTATCGTATCTCCGCCGCGCGGGATTATGACTTTCTTGTCGCGCAGTATCGACGCTACCAGAATGCTCGGTTTCAGTTTCATTTCCATGAGCGGCTTGCCTGCCACGGGCGAGTTGTCGCGTATGATGAACTCCGCGGCGTCGACTTTGCCTTTTATAACGCTGTACAGCGTTTCCACGTTGCTGCCTATCGTATTTTTCATCGCGCGGACGTATCGCACGATAGTCTCCGCGGTGATATTTTTCGGATAGATGACGGTGTCGAGCTCAAGGTGGCGGATGACGTCGTCGAAGTCGATACGGTTGACCTTGGTGACGAGCTTTCCGCTGCTGACGGATTTGGCAAACAGCGACAGCAGTATGTTCTCCTCATCGAGGTTGGTGAGCGCTACGAAAGCTCCTGCGCTTTCGATGCCCTCCTCAAAGAGCACCTGCTGATCCACGGCGTCGCCGTTGATGACGGTCGCGAACTGGAGCTTTTCGGCAAGCTCTTCGCATTTTGCCTGCTCCTTCTCGATTATCTTCACGCCGATGCCGGCGCGGTCGAGGATCTCGCTGAGGTAGTGCGTGATGTTGCCGCCTCCGACGATCATCACATCCTTGACCGAGTTCATCTTGTATTTTATCGTTTTGAAAAAGTTGCTCGCATTCTTTGGCGACGCGATAATGGATATAACGTCCTTTTCCATGAAGCGGAAGTCGCCCTTTGCTATGTAGGCTTTGTCTCCGCGCTCTACAGTACAGACGAGAACATCACAGTGCAGCTTCGTGGATATCTCCTTTACTGCAAGCCCTTCGAGCGGGCTGCCTTCGGGGAGCTTGAATTTCAGCAGCTCGACGCGCCCTTTCGCGAAGGTGTCTATTTTCATTGCCGACGGGAAGCGCAGCACTCGCGCGATCTCCGCCGCAGCTGCCTGCTCGGGGTTTATCACCATTGCGAGACCAAGCTCCTCCTTGAGGTACGGAGCCTCACTGCTGTATTGAGGGCTGCGCACTCTCGCTATTGTGTGACAGTTACCTGCTTTCTTCGCGATAAGACAGCACAACAGGTTCAGCTCGTCCGAGCCGGTGACCGCTATCAGCAGATCTGCATTCTTTATTCCGGCTTCCTGCTGGGTAAGGTGAGTCGCACCGTTGCCTACCACGCCGAGAACATCATAGCGTGCCGCAGTCTCGTTAACTTTGGCGGGGTTCATATCTATGACGGTTATATCGTTTCCTTCTTCGTTGAGCAGCTGGGCGAGCGTCTGTCCGACCTTGCCGCAGCCGACTATGATAATATTCATATCATTCTCCGTATATCCGTGATAAACGGCATTCCGCCGCTTATATTATAATACTCCCTTTTATGCAAAATGTCAAGTCATATACAAAAATGCGCGCATCAAGCAAATATGCCGTTACCCCGTTCTGTACGGGATAACGGCAAATGTTACCGCGAAGTATATCAGGCGCTTACAGCTCTTCCGAGGCGTTTTCCGATGTAACCCTCGACTTCGTTTTCATTGATGCCGAGCACAAACGAAAACTCGGGGTATATCATGTTCTCTGCCATGCGAAGAGCATTCTCGTCCGAAACGAGCACCTTTCTTCCACTGTCTCTGCACGACTGGGTATGCAGATGTATCGTCTTGATGAGCGAGATTATGCGGGTGCAGTCACCCTCCTTGAGTATCATCTCGATCGTACTTCTGCGCTCTTTGGTATTGGGCGCGAGCATTATCTCACCTTCAGCGGAGTTGTCGATAGCTTCGTTGACTTCTTCCTCAGTCATAGGTCTGCGCAGTCTCAGCTCTGCCGCACAGACAGGTATGAAGTATGACGATGAACCCGAGCTTACCGGGATAAGCTTGAGATAGTCCTCGTATTTTACGCCGTCGAAGGTTTTGTTTTCTACTGCCTCGATGCGGCAGACACCCACTCCTTTGTAAACCACATAATCATTGACCGTAAAATCTGCCGTATCCATTTGCAAAACCTCCTTAACGCCGAAACAGATGTAGCTTGTGAATTTGTTTACGCCCGACAGGACAGTAAAAAAGTGCCGCTTACGGGTATAGTTTCATATATTTATTATACCACATTTTTTAAACTTTTAACATAGGCTTTTTGTACAAAAAATCAAAGATGTAAAAATAGCAAATCGCACATAATGCACAGCACCACACGCATTACAGAGAGTATATATCAGCGTCCGTACTTTCATACGCGAAATACGCAAAAAATGTTGCTCAAACTGTTGACTATTCGCAGTATATATGGTATAATATATGCTATTAAAACAGCAAGGGATGATAAAATGGAAATGCCGTTCGACCCCAACGAGGGCAAAAATCTTACCATAGACACGGATTTCGGCACATACGCGCGATATCCGATAAAAACGCACGTTATCATGAAAGATGACGTTATGACCGATGTGCTGGACAAGTATGTCTGCCCCTACCTCGAAAAGGGCGATACAGTCATCATATCCGAGAAAATAATCGCGATCACACAGGGACGCGCTTTCCCCATCGACGAGATAAAGGTCTCAAGGCTTGCAAAGTTCCTCAGCCACTTCGTAGTCAAGACAAACTACGGCATAGGTCTCGGTATGCCTCAGACCATGGAGCTCTGCATACGCGAAGTCGGCAGACCCAAGGTGCTCTGGGCTGCGTTCTGTGCTGCTATCGGCAAGCTTTTCGGCAAAAAGGGCGTTTTCTACAACATCTGCGGTATGAAAGCAAGAGCTATCGACGGTCCCTGCGAGTACACCCTGCCGCCGTATAACCACTACGCGAAAATGGCACCGGACAAGCCCGATGAAGCTGCGGCTGCGCTCGCAAAGCACTGTGGCTGCGACGTAATCATCATAGATGCCAACGATATCGCCGCCACCGTCCTCGGCAAGAGCAGAAAAGATCTGCCCACTGCGTTCGGAGAGCAGGTGTTCCGCGACAACCCGCATGACCAGTGCTCCCAGCAGACGCCGATCTCTATCGTCAGAAAAGTCAGCGCGTAAAACATACGATAATAAAAACAGCAGACCTTAAGGTCTGCTGTTTTTTGTTGTTTACCTTACTTAGCTTTACCCTGGTTAGCAACGCCGGCCATTTTAGCCTTGAGCTCCTCGGGATCGCAGAGATAAGACTTGCTTATCAC
Source organism: uncultured Clostridia bacterium (assembly GCA_947166275.1). Classification (GTDB taxonomy): domain Bacteria; phylum Bacillota; class Clostridia; order Oscillospirales; family Ruminococcaceae; genus Ruminiclostridium_E. Next base: position 6,667 of record CAMVDP010000028.1, on the reverse strand, counting down.
CTTGAAATTATCGTCAAACTCATAAACGAGCGGAATAGCTGTCGGGATATTCTCGTTGATGATATCCTCGTCGCTCATGTTGTCGAAGTACTTGACGAGTGCACGGAGCGAGTTGCCGTGAGCGGCGATAAGTACGCGCTTGCCCGCCTTCATCTGCGGCTTGATCTCCTTCTCGAAGTACGGAACCGCACGCTCGATAGTGGTCTTTAAGCTCTCCTGGAGCGGAAGGAGCTTCGGGTCAACATCTCTGTACTTGGGATCCTTGCGCGGGTTGCGGGGATCGTCCTCTGTGAGCGCCATAGGCGGCACATCGAAGGAACGGCGCCAGATCTTAACCTGATCCTCACCGTACTTCGCAGCGGTTTCAGACTTGTTGAGTCCCTGGAGAGCACCGTAATGACGCTCGTTGAGCTGCCAAGCCTTGATAACAGGGAGCCACTCTCTGTCCATCTCTGCAAGCACGTTGTTGAGGGTATGGATAGCTCTCTTGAGGTACGAGGTGTAGCAGATATCGAAGTCAAAGCCAGCATCCTTAAGAGCGCGGCCGCCCTTCTTTGCTTCCTCTACGCCGTTCGGGGACAGCTCAACGTCTGTCCAGCCGGTAAATTTGTTTTCCTTATTCCACTCACTTTCGCCGTGACGGATAAGTACAAGTTTCATGCTCATATCTTTTGTTACCTTTCTTGATTTATATGCTCCGGCATTCAGTGCGAAGCTATCGAAGTCCTTTTGAGAGTATACACACTCTCTCACCTTTAGCCGTTTTCAGCAGCCTTAACTATCTCGGTGAAATCGGGAGCCTTCAGCGACGCGCCGCCGATAAGACCGCCGTCAACGTTCTCCTTTGCCACGAGTTCCGCAGCGTTCTTGGCATTCATAGAGCCGCCGTACTGGATAGTAGCAGCGTCCGCTGTTGCCTTGTCATACTTCTTTGCGAGCTGCGCACGGATAAACGCGCAGACTTCCTCCGCCTGCTCAGCGGTAGCGGTCTTGCCGGTACCGATGGCCCATACGGGTTCATACGCGATGACGCACTTTGCGAAATCGGACGCGGGGATATCGAAGAAATCGAGCTTGATCTGGCGAGCGATGACTTCCTCGGTGATGCCGCACTCGCGCTCCCAGAGAAGCTCACCCACGCAAACTATCGGCTTTAAGCCAGCAGCGAGAGCAGCCTTTGTGCGCTTGTTCACAGTCTCGTCGGTCTCACCGAAATACTGTCTGCGCTCGGAGTGGCCGAGTACCACGTACTCAACGCCCATTTCCTTGAGCATATCCGCGCTGATCTCGCCGGTGAACGCGCCGCTCTTCTCGAAGTGGCAGTTCTGTGCGCCTATCTTTATGTTTGTACCCTTTGTTGCTTCAAGAGCTGTCTCAAGGTTTGTGAACGGTACACACGCAACGACCTCCACGCTCTTGATATCCTTTACGAGGGGCTTGAGCTCATCAAGCAGAGCTTTAGCCTCGGGGCGGGTCTTGTTCATCTTCCAGTTGCCCGCGATTATTGCTTTTCTTACAGATTTTTTCATGGTGTTTTCCTTTGTGATTTAATTATTGGATTTCTTGTCCTTCCTGCGCTTTGCCTTGTTGACGCGCTTGGCAGACTTGAAACTGATAACGGGGTCCGAACCGCTGTTTATGATAAGATTGATGCTTTTCGGGGATGCGACCGCGACAAACACGAAGAACAGAATGATCCCAAGGATAACTCCTACGAGCTTTCCGTTGTCAGTCGCGAGAAAATCTTTGAGCTTTTCCATTGTCGCAGCCTCCTTTAAATCACTTATCCTTGCGGTTCGAAACGATATGGATGATGAATCTTACTATCGCGGCAACTACCACCAGTCCGCATACGACCAGTGTCACTATGCTCGTGATATCAAGATTTGCAAGATCTATGTTCATTACTTGTCCTGGATAACGTCGATACCCGGGAGCACTTTGCCTTCGAGGTATTCGAGGGAAGCGCCGCCGCCTGTGGATATGTGGCTCATCTTGTCAGCATAGCCGAGCTGAACAACTGCAGCTGCGGAATCGCCGCCGCCGATGATAGTTGTAGCGGTGGACTCTGCGAGAGCCTTTGCAACAGCATTTGTTCCCTTTGCGAGGATCGGGTTCTCAAACACGCCCATAGGTCCGTTCCATACAACGGTCTTTGCAGCCTTTGCTTCATTAGCGAAGAGCTCCATTGTCTTTGTTCCGATATCAAGACCCATCATATCTGCGGGGATCTTGTCGGAGTCAACAACTGTCGTCTCAACAGCTGCGTCGATAGGATCCGGGAAAGCCTTTGTTATTGTGGTATCAATGGGGAGGAGCAGCTTCTTGCCGAGCTTTTCAGCCTTTGCTATCATCTCCTTGCAGTAGTCGATCTTCTCGTCGTCAACGAGCGATGTGCCTACCTCATAGCCCTTTGCCTTGAGGAAGGTATAAGCCATACCACCGCCGATGATAAGTGTATCGCACTTTTCGAGAAGGTTGCTTATAACATTGAGCTTATCAGCGACCTTAGCGCCGCCGAGGATAGCAACGAACGGTCTTACAGGGTTCTCAACAGCGTTGCCGAGGAACTCTATCTCCTTGTTCATAAGGTAGCCGACTGCAGTTTCCTTGACGAACTTTGTAACGCCTGCCGTGGAAGCGTGAGCGCGGTGAGCCGAACCGAAAGCATCCATTACGAATACGTCGTCGTCAACGAGGTCTGCGAGCTCTTTAGCGAAGCCTTCGCCGTTCTTGGTCTCGTCTGCGCCTCTGAAACGTGTGTTCTCAAGAACCACGATATCGCCATCGTTCATAGCTGCGACAGCCTTCTTTGCATTCTCTCCTACTACATTATCGTCCTTTGCGAATGTCACCTTGCACTTAACAAGCTCTGCGAGTCTGTCAGCGGCAGCCTTCAGTGAGAACTTGTCCTCGGGACCGTTCTTCGGCTTGCCAAGATGTGAACAAAGCACGATCTTCGCACCGTTCTCCGACAGCTTGTTGATAGTCGGGAGTGCAGCCACGATACGATTGTCGTTTGTGATAACGCCGTCCTTCATAGGAACGTTGAAATCGACTCTCACGAGTACCTTTCTGCCCTTTACGTTAAGGTCTTCCACATTCTTCTTGTTGAGTTTGCCCATTGATAAAACTTCCTTTCAGATTATTCGGAAACCGTTTATCGGTTTCCTGAAATTAACAATAATATTATAGCAGATTTTTGTAGGAATTGCAATATGTACAGCAAGTTTTTTTCTCCCGGCGCAAAAAACTCCGCAGATGTCACACCTGCGGAGTTTCTGTCAAAATATGCCGTTATTGGTTTTTTGTTGTAACACTTAACGCTGTCACCCCATCAAAGTCAGTAAAACTCTCCTGATCATCAGACAATACAGCGCCCTTCACATAGATCTCATACTTTGTATCCGGCTTCAGATCTAAGAGCACTGCGTAATTATCGAGAACGTATCCATATTTCCACTCACCGCCCTCTTCACGGTATTTCAGGATATAGAAATCGGCTTTTCTTAAATAATTCCACTTGAGAACGATTTCTGTATCGGTGACCTCATGGACAAATACTTGCTTGATATCGTCCATCTGATAATAATCATAGTCTTCAGTCATAGTAAGGAAATAGTATTTATCGTCACAGGCATACATGTAAAGGCCTCTGCCTACAGCAGCGATATAATCAGTCTTCAGATACCTGCTTACCCGATTGAGCTCGGTATCAACGAACCATCCTTTGCCATCCTTGCAAACAGGGATACAGCCATTGAAGTACTTCGCGCCGGCGCCTTCGATGTACGCATATTCTCCGTCATACAGCATTCCTATATCGCCGGAGTAGGTGTCTGACTCTAACGTCTTGCCATCTGCAGTTCTGATAGTAAAGACACCATCTTCATTCTGGATAACAGTCAGGCCGGTCGAGGTATCATATAATATGAAATCAGTATATACAGCGAACTCACCGGTCACGCAGTTCATCGTGATCGTCTTTCCGTTTTTATCACGTATATAGTAATAATCATCATAAGGAGCTTTGTCGAAACTTACAGGAGCGATCTTTTCAGGAAGTTCGATCTCTGTGCACTCATCTTTGACAGAGTCGTATTTCAGCAGACGATCTGCCCTGAATTCGCTGTCACACAAAGTGAACAGATAGCTGTTATTTCCATCGCTGTCGATAAGACATACAAAATCGTTAAATATATTAATGGAAGGATCAAGTTTCGTTACGACACTCGTTTCTTTTGTGTCATAATCACGCTTCATAAGGAACTGTTCAGTGACATTGCCGTTTTCATCACGATTCAACGCAAGATAGAACAGGTATTCGTAAGAATCTCTGCAATTGAGCAGCGATACTTCGTCATAATCCCTTATTCTCATCAATTTATTCACTTTGAAATCGTTGCTCGGATCAATTGATACAATATCAATGTAATCATTGCGATATGCAGCCGCAAAAATATAACCGTAGTGATTGACGAAATAAGAATCGAAATTTAAAGTCTTTTCGCACTTCTTTTCTCCGTCATAGTACATTTCCAGATAGTTCTTATGTTCTTTTTCGCCCTGTTTGTATTTCGCTTTCAGATTGATCTCGCCATAAGCGGTATCATAGTATTCCGAAACGAAGACCTCATCCTTATCAAACTCGTCTTTTTTTGTCAGAAGGTTTTTCTCGGTATCGAAATAAATGGTATAGCCTTTGCCGTCCTTATCGAAGAAACAGTTTTCATAAACCGGGACAGCTATTACATTTTTAAGCGATTTGTCCACCCTCACCTTTTTGAAAACAAGCTTTCCTGTCTTTCTGAAGGTCTCAAGAGCTTCATCGGTAAGGCGATAGAAATAAGCCTCCCCGAATGTCACAGAATCGTTATCAATGGGGTGAGCCCAATACAGTTCATCAATGAGACCTTCGCTCATACCGAACCCACCGAAGTAATAACCTTTCCTGTAGATCTCACCTATACCGGTTTTTACAAACGTGATGTCTTTTTTGTCTTCCGCATACGCAGGGATCGAAGTAAGCATTACTGCCGATACCGTAAGTGCGGTCAGAGCAGCCGTAAGTCGTTTAATAAATTTCATGAGTTCCTCCTAACAGTAAATAGAATGTATATATATTATACCACAGCTTCCTGAATTTTGCAACTGTTTTTGCGATTTTGCACAAAAACCGCTGACATGCGGCAAAATACGGTTGTTTACCACTTCATGTAGTGTACAGCGTAGGCATCCTGACAACATATTGAAAAAAAGCTTGAAATTTCCCGAAAACTGTGATATAATATTATGGTATTTTTCAAAAACTACGCAAAGGTGATAAGATGGCAAAGAAAAACTACGACGACAACAGCTTGAAGTCCCTCAAAGGCCCCGATCAGGTGCGCCTGCGCCCCGCGGTCATTTTCGGCTCGGACGGCATCGAGGGCTGCAGACACTCGGTATTCGAGATACTATCGAACTCCATCGACGAAGCGCGTGAGGGCTACGGTAAGCGCATCGTCATAACGCGCTATGCCGACCTGTCCCTCGAAGTAGCGGACAACGGCCGCGGCATCCCGATAGACTTCAACAAAAACGAAGACAAGTACAACTGGGAGCTCGCGTTCTGTACACTCTACGCGGGCGGCAAGTACGACAACAACTCCGAGGACAACTACTCCTTCGCGCTGGGTCTGAACGGTCTCGGACTCTGCGCGACACAGTTCGCCGCGGAATACATGACAGTCGAGGCTGACAACGGCACGTGGCACTATTCGCTGCGTTTCGAGAAGGGTTTCAACGTCACCGGAGACAAGGAGGGCAAGGGCTTTATCCGCACCAAGTCCACCGGTCAGAGCGGCACAGTCATCCGCTGGAAGCCCGACCTCGATGTGTTCACCGACATCGACATCGGCTCGGACTACCTCGACGACGTCCTGCGCCGCCAGTCCATAGTCAACGACGGTCTGGTATTCGTAAGCCGCGCAGAGAACGATGACGGAAGCTTCGACGAGAAGGAATACTGCTACGAGCACGGTATCACAGACTATCTGAATGAGCTCGTGGGAGACAGCGCCATCGGCACTCCGCAGGACTGGAGCGCCCAGAGACAGGGTAAAGACCGCGAAGACAAGGACGAGTACAAGGTAAAGCTCCATGTGGCTCTCGCGTTCTCCAACAAGGTCAAGCTCATCGAGCACTACCACAACTCCTCGTGGCTGGAGCACGGCGGTTCACCCGACAAGGCTATGCAGCAGGCGCTTACCTCGCAGATAGACGCGTACCTCAAAAGCACAAACAAGTACAATAAGGGCGAAAGCTCCATAAAATTCAGCGATATCGAGGAATGTCTCGTGTTCATCTCGTCCAACTTCTCCACCCAGACGAGCTATGAGAACCAGACCAAAAAGTCGATAACCAACAAGTTCGTGTACGAAGCTATGCGCGACTGGCTGAAGCACTGTCTTGAAGTCTACTTCATAGAGAACCCCGACGAGGCGCTTCGTATCTGCGAGCAGATAATGATAAACAAGCGCGCCCGCGAGAACGCCGACAAGATACGCGCCGGCGTGAAGAAAAAGCTCACAGGCACCATCGACCTGTCCAACCGCGTCGAGAAGTTCGTTGACTGCCGCAGCAAGGACGTCAGCAAGCGCGAGATATACATCGTGGAGGGCGACTC
>CAMVDP010000027.1 GCA_947166275.1 uncultured Clostridia bacterium | reverse complement strand
GGCGACGGGAACACGCCAAGCTTCGGCGACGGGAACATGCCAAGCTTCGGCGACGGGAACATGCCAAGCTTCGGCGACGGAAGCATGCCGAACTTCGGAGGCATGAACAAAGGCGGCTTCGGCGGCATGGGAAGCGATGATGTTAAGCTGAAATACATCGACGACGATGCGGACAGCTACCAGAATATCTTCGACAATGCCAAAACTGAAGTGAGCAAGGCTGACAAGACCCGCCTGATAAACTCGCTCAAGAACCTCTCGGAGCAGACTGATCTTGAAAATACAGTCAACATTGAGGAAGTCATAAGGTACTTTGTCGTCCACAATTTCCTCTGCAACGGCGACAGCTATACAGGGCAGATGATACACAACTATTATCTGTACGAGGAGGACGGCAAGCTCTCGATGATACCGTGGGACTACAACCTCGCGTTCGGCACATTCTCGGGTTCTGACGCTTCCGGGTCGGTCAATTCACCGATAGACACACCCGTGTCCGGCGGTATGAGCGACCGTCCGATGATCGCGTGGATATTCGGCAGTGAAGAGTATACACAGATGTACCATGAGCTTTTTGCTGAATTCATCGGCAGTACAGACCTTGCGAAGCTGATAGATGATACCGCTGCCATGATCGACAGCTATGTTCAGAAGGATCCGACAAAGTTCTGCACCTATGAGGAATTTCAGAAGGGCGTTGAAGCTATCAGATCGTTCTGTACGCTTCGTGCGGAAAGTGTGAGCGGTCAGCTCAACGGCACAATACCCTCCACCACTGACGGTCAGGCAGCTGACAGCTCTGCGCTTATCGATACGGGAGGTCTCGTGATAAGCGATATGGGATCGATGAACGGCGGTAACGGCGGATTCGGGCGCGGCAGGATTGACAGCGGCAATACCGACAACACATCAGACAGCGCACCTTCCGGTACTCCCGGAAACAATGACCCCGCCGCGGATGAAAGCGGCACTTCGGCATCATCCGACAGTATTCAGAAGCCTGCGGCGCACGAGCGCTCATTCAATACCGAGGGTGGGCGGCAGATGAACGGAGCACCGCAGATGAACGGTCCCATGGGCAACGGCAGCAGTGACGGTTCAGGCTATATCCTGCTCGGCATCTCGGCACTGTGCCTGATCGGCGGCATAATTACAGCGGTATTGTTCAGACCCTGAACCAACAGCAATAAAGAGACACCGGAAGATCGGTGTCTCTTTTGTTATACGGCGGTTGACTTTATCGGGATTTGCTGATATAATAAATGGAAGTAAACTTATCCTGTTCAACGGAGAGGGGTCAGTGGAATGGACAATATAAAGAAAAAGCGTTTCAAACAGCTGAAAAAGAGCCACGCGTGGGTATCGATCGTGCTGTTTGTCATTTTCGCGATAATACTTGCGGCAAGTGCGGTCGCGTTTATAGCGCAGTTCATCGTTTATACCAGTGAGAGCAAGATACATGACGAATATCTCGAAGCGGTCAATCTCGGCAGGATGTATGAGGTCGGGAACAGCGAAGGTGACGGGATATACAAATACCTTGACGCAACGGGGAGAAGCTATGTCATTTTCGCGGAGGACGGCACCGAGCTGCACCGCAGCGGCAGCATCAATGTGAACGGCACCGAGAGAACTCTTACGGTCCGTGCGGCTTCCGATGATGTGAAGATACTGCGGGAGAATGATGTCTGGATCTTCTCTGACAACGGTGACGGCACCGCGAGCCTCAATATGTTCGGAGTAATAGGCGCGATGAAGCGTGAAGCTGAATTGAAAGAGGATGATGACGAGGAATACGAAGACGAGGATCTGCGGGATCTGGTCAGGGAAAACCGCGATGTCATTAACCTTCCGTTCCTGATAGAAGCTCCCGCGGGCAGCGGAAGAATAGCAGTACAGGCGAGCATGACGTTCAGGATGAAGGACGTTGACCTGTTCCTGACGATACTTTCGGTTATTTCGGCGCTTACGTTTGTTGTTTTTGTGACGCTGCTTATCAATATCATAAGCGGCGCGTTAAGAAGACGTCGCACGCTTAACGTGTTCTTCACCGACATCGTTACAAACGGGCACAACTGGATGTGGCTGCTGATAAAAGGTCACGGTATACTCAAAAAGATGAAGAACCGCCCCTTGAGGTATGCCGTCATCGACCTTGTTTTCGTGAATTACAGAAATTTCTGCGCCTGTCACTCGGTGGCAGAGGGCGAGAAGATGCTTCGGCTTGTGTATGAAACCATAAATAAAAGCATGACTTCGAGGGAGATGTGCGTCCACGTTACATCATCGCATTTTGCCGTTGTCATGGCATTCTCGGATAAAGAAGCTCTTGAGAGCCGCGTAAAGACACTGATATCCGTGCTTGAAGGCATTTCACCGGGCAGGCGCATCTCGTTCCACGCCGGCATAGACATTATCGAGCCCGAAGGCACGGTAATGCCGGACGGCAAGGTGCTGCGCAGGAAGGACCTCGATCTGGAGCTTGAGCACAACAAAGCCTGCACGGCGCGTTCCACACTTGAAGCGAGCGATGATTCCGGAGTGGCATTCTTTGACGAGAAGCTCGTGGAAGAGCAGAAATGGAAGGAAGCGGTGCAGGAGCGTCAGGCTTCCGCTCTCGCAAACGAAGAGTTCGTTGTCTATTATCAGCCGAAATATGACCCGACCACGGACAGGCTCAAAGGCGCGGAGGCTTTGATCCGCTGGCAGTCTCCGGAGTTCGGCTTCGTGCCGCCGGGAAGGATCATTCCGATCTTCGAGAAGAACGGCTTTATCACCGAGATAGATCACTACATGATAACCCATGTGGCGCGCGACCAGAAAGCATGGCTGGACAGGGGCTTCAACTGCGTGCCTGTTTCCGTGAACGTTTCACGTGCGCACTTCATCGAAAGCGACCTCGCGGAGCAGATACGTGACATGGTGGATGCGGCGGGCTGTCCGCATAATTACATCGAGATAGAACTGACCGAGAGCGCGTTTTTTGACGACAAAAAAGCCATGATCTCAACAATAGCTAAGCTAAAGGAGTATGGCTTTGCGGTGTCTATGGATGATTTCGGGTCGGGCTATTCGTCGCTCAACTCGCTGAAAGATATGCCGCTTGATGTTCTCAAGCTCGATGCGGAGTTCTTCCGCGGCAAGAGCGAGGACGGGCGCGGCGAGATCGTTGTCGCGGAGGCGATACGTCTCGCCAAGAGCCTCAATATGCGCACTGTTGCCGAAGGCGTGGAGATACGCGATCAGGTGGATTTCCTCGCCGCACAGGGCTGCGACATGATACAGGGCTATTTCTACGCGAAGCCCATGCCGGGCGCTGATTTTGAGCAGCGTATGAAAGACGGCGTCAAGCAGAAGGAGTAACGCTCACAGCTCTGAAATGTAGCGCACTGCCGCTTCGGCTGATACAGCGCCGTCGGCGGCAGCCGTTACAAGCTGGCGCACATTTTTGGCGCGGCCGTCCCCTGCGGCGTATATACCGGGAACGTTGGTGAGGCAGTCCTCGCCTGCCGCGATATAGCCTGCTTCATCGAGCTTTATGAGCTTGGCGAAGCCTGCGTTTTCCGGCACGCGCCCGACAGCCACGAAAAGCCCGTCGGTCTCTATCGTGCGCACACCTCCGTCCTTGTCGGTGACTTCGATGCCGGTGAGCCTCTTATCGGCGAGCAGCGCCGTAACCGTGCTGTTGTATATGATCTCGGCGGTCTCACGCGCTTTGAGTGCGGAGACCGTTTTTTCGTCGCCTCTGAAAGCGTCACGGCGGTGTATGAGGTAGACCTTTGCAGCGAGGTCGCAGAGATACAGCGCATCTTCAAGCGCCGTATTTCCGCCGCCCACGACTGCCACGGTCTTTCCGCGGAAGAACGCGCCGTCGCAGGTGGCGCAGTAGGAGACCCCGCGCCCGATGAGCTCATCCTCATTTGGGAGCCCGAGTCTGCGGTTGCGGGAGCCCGTGGCGATTATGACGGCTTTGCAGGTGTAGCTGTTATCTGTTGTGACGACGGTCTTTTCGCTGCCGCCGTCGATGATGTCCACGGCTTTTTCGAACACGAACTCCGCTCCGAGCGCGGCAGCCTGTTCGTACACTTTGGTCGCGAACTCGAAGCCGGATATGTGCGCTGCTGCGGGGTAGTTTTCTATGTCGGGAGTATTGATTATCTGCCCGCCGTATGAGAGCGCTTCAAGCACCAGAACGGACTTCGATGCGCGGCGTGCATAGATGGCTGCAGTCATGCCCGCGGGACCTGCTCCGATTATTATGATATCGTACATTCTGACATCCTTTCAGATAAGCTTTACTATTTCAGATTTCGGTTTCATGCCTACACTTCGTCCGGCTTCTTTACCGCCGCGGAAAACAATGAGGCAGGGAATTGACGAAACATTGTACTCGTATGCGAGCTCGTTTTGCTCGTCCACGTTGACGGAGACGAATTTAACGTCGGTCCTCTCCGCAGCGAGCTCCTCGATCACGGGCTTTAACATCTGGCACGGACCGCACCAGTCGGCGTTGAAGTCTGCGATAACGGGCTTGTCGGACTTCAGCACCTCGGCTTCAAAGTTTGCTTTTGTTACTTCGATCACGTTCATAAAAACGATCCTCCTGTTTGATTATATAACAATATTATACCATTGTTTTCCGAAAAAATCAACAGTTTTCCGTTATTATCCAAAAAACAGCAGGACCTTGGATCAAAGCCTGCTGTTTCTGCGTTATTTGTCGCCGTCGTCGTCCTTTTTGTAAGCCTCGTTTTCCTCCCAGAGGTCTTCGAGTCGGGCAAGCGTTTTTTCGAGCCGTTCACTGTTCTTCATGCCGACACCCGCTATAAGAGCGTTTATAAGGCTGAGCGGAGCTGCAAGGCTGTCCGCGTAGCTTATGATGTCACTTCGTGCGAGCAGGAGCTGGTCTGCGAACTCTGCGAGGGGAGAAGCCTCCGAGTCGGTTATGGCGATTATGTTGGCGCCGCACTTCTTGGCGTAGGCTGTGGCAGTAAGTGTGTTCTTGAAGTAGCGCGGGAATGATATCGAGATGAATACATCTTCGCTGCCGAGATTTATTAGCTGTTGGAGTATACCGCTGGAGTTTATCGGCTGGACATGCACCACGCTCTCGCAGGACAGGTTCAGGTAGGTGCTTAAGAATCTTGCGAGGATATCACTGCTCATGGCACCGAAGATGTAGACTCTGCGCGCGGAGATGATCCTGTCGACGGCGGCGTTGAAGCCTGCCTCGGACGTATTTTCGAGAGTGTAGCGTATACGTTCGATATCCTGGGTCATCATGTATTTGAGCAGATTCCCGTCCTCGAGCCTGTCCATGGAGATGTTGAATCTCTGCAGGGTGGTGAGGCGGTTGCGGCCGTAGCTGCGGAGTGCCTGCTGCATCTCGGGGTATCCCTCGAAGCCCATCTCGTCCGCGAAGCGCACGACAGTGCTCTCGCTCACGCCGACAGCCGAGCCGAGCTTTGCGGCAGTCATGAAGGCCGCCTTCTCGTAGTGCTCGATGATGTACTTGGCAATATATTTCTGACTTTTTGAAAATTCAGGTATTCGTTTTTCGATCTCTGCGATAAGGTTTACGGACATTTCTCTCTCCTCCTGTACAACACTATAAACTATTATACAACTTTCCGACAAAAAAATCAAGCAAAAATGCAATAATCCTTCCGGCAACTTGCAAAAAAGTGCTCTGCCGGAGTCCGGAGGCAGATATCCGGTCGAAAAATGTCCAATTTTTCAAAAAAAGGTTGACTTCAAGGCGCGAAAGTATTATAATAAAGGGTAAGATTACAGTAACAAAGGACGGAAGAATGCTTCCCATTGTATGAAAAGGAGAACACGATATGGCTTATATTTATTCGGAACCCTCGCATACCTTCGGCGAGTACCTTATCATCCCCGGCTATTCCTCTTCACAGTGTATCCCCGCGAACGTTTCGTTAAGGACGCCCGTGGTGAAGTTTAAAAAGGGCGAGGAAAGCGCTATCAACATGAATATACCCATGGTATCGGCTATAATGCAGTCCGTTTCGGGCGAGAAAATGGCTATCGCGCTTGCGAAAGAGGGCGGTATATCATTTATCTACGGCTCGCAGACGGTAGAGGACGAGGCTGCTATGGTGGCGCGCGTAAAGGCTCATAAAGCGGGCTATGTGACGAGCGACTCGAATTTAAGCCCCGACATGACACTCGCTGATGTGCTGGCGCTCAAGGAAAAGACCGGGCATTCGACAATGGCGGTCACTGAAGACGGTACCACAGCCACAAAGCTTGTGGGTCTTGTAACAAGCAGAGACTATCGTGTTTCAAGAATGGACAGGAGCGAGAAGGTAAGCACCTTCATGACTCCGTTAGAGAAGCTCATCACCGCTCCCGAGGAGACTACCCTCAAGGAAGCGAACGACATAATCTGGGATCACAAGCTCAATTCTCTCCCGATAGTGGACAAGAACGGCAAGCTTCTGTACTTCGTGTTCAGAAAGGACTATGATTCTCATAAGGAGAACAAGAACGAGCTCCTCGACGCTCAGAAGCGCTACATAGTCGGCGCAGGTATCAATACCCGTGATTACGCCGAGCGTGTACCCGCTCTCGTTGAGGCTGGTGCAGACGTACTCTGCATCGACAGCTCTGAAGGCTTCAGCGAATGGCAGAAGCTCACGATCGACTGGATCCGTGCGAAGTACGGCGATACCGTCAAGGTCGGTGCCGGCAACGTGGTAGATAAGGAAGGCTTCAGATTTCTTGCCGACTGCGGTGCGGACTTCGTAAAGGTCGGCATAGGCGGCGGATCTATCTGCATCACCCGTGAGCAGAAGGGCATCGGCCGCGGACAGGCTACCGCGCTCATCGAAGTATGTGCGGAGCGCGACAAGTACTTCGAGGAGACCGGCGTTTATATTCCGGTATGCTCGGACGGCGGCATAGTTCAGGATTACCACATCACTCTCGCGCTGGCAATGGGTGCGGATTTCGTGATGCTCGGACGTTATTTCTCGCGTTTTGATGAATCTCCCACAAACAAGCTCATGCTCGGCGGCACATACGTCAAGGAGTACTGGGGCGAGGGTTCAAACAGAGCAAGAAACTGGCAGCGCTATGACATGGGCGGTGACAAGAAGCTCTCATTCGAGGAAGGCGTTGACAGCTACGTACCGTACGCCGGCTCACTTAAATCGAACGTTGACAACACTCTCGCAAAAGTGCGCTCTACGATGTGCAACTGCGGCAGCTTGAGCATTCCGGAGTTCCGCGAGAAGGCAAAGCTCACACTTGTGTCCTCAACAAGTATAGTCGAGGGCGGCTCTCACGATGTTATCCTCAAGGAAAGCCGTACAGGCAGAGCAGAATAAGCGTCAGATCCGATCGGCTGCGCACAGTGACAATGTGCGCGGCCGTTTTTATACTAAAGGAGAAAAACATGGCATATATTACAGTTAAATATGAGTCCGAAGCTATACAGCGTCATGTCGCGTTTGAAATGTTCCTGCCGAACGACAGGAAAGCCGAACACAGCGTATATTACGAGCGCCCGATGAAGACGCTGTTCCTGCTGCACGGCTATCATGGGACGGCGTGGAACTGGATCCCCGAGGAGCTTCCCATTAAGTATAATTTCGCTGTGGTATGTCCGAACGGCGAAAACTCGTTCTGGCTGGACGGGCTTTCCACCGGGCATAAGTTCTGCACACACATCGGTGAGGAGATACCGGACTATCTGTGCAAGACCTTCGGGCTCGCGAACAGCGCGGATGACACATACATCATGGGGCTGTCAATGGGCGGCTTCGGAGCGCTGCACACCGCTCTTGTCTACCCGGAGCGCTTCGGAAAGGTCGGTGCGATGTCCTCGGCGTTCGTGACGCGGCAGCTCGCGACGATCAAGCCGGGCTTTGATGACGGTATGGCAAATTTTGATTACTACCGTGAGTGCTTCGGCGAACCGTCGGAGATCCCCGGGAGCGTCAATGACCCCGAGGCTCTGGTAGATAAGCTGCTCGCAGCGGGTGTTAAGCTGCCCGAATTATATCTGTGCTGCGGCACCGAGGATTTTTTGCTTGAAAACAATCGCGAAATGCACGATTTTCTTGACTCGCGCAACGTGAAGCACGAGTATATCGAAACTCCCGGCGGCCATGACATGACTTTCTGGAACGAGCACGGCACACGTATCATCAGGCAGATGTTTGATAATTAACATATTTGCCGATATTTTCATTTCATAAACCGCATCGTCCGGCAAACAATAACGTTGTCCGGCAGGATAACATTTTGACGGACGAACGGAGGACATTTATGAAAAGAAAAATTACGGCGCTTATGACCGCTGTATTTATTGCTTCTGCGCTCGGGATGCACGCTTCGGCGGCATCTGCGGCTGACGGAGCTGCGGGTGCGGTCTCCGACGCGGGTGACACTGTCGGCGATGTCATAGACGGAGTCGGTGACGGTATTTCCGATATAGCCGACGGAATCGGAGACGCGGCGAACGATGTGCTCGACGGTGCGGGCGAGGCTGTGGATGACGTTACCGGAGGAGCCGTTGACGGTGTGACGGACGAGGAAGAGATCGTAGTCAATGACAACGACCCGGACGAGGACGACGTGAGCATCGCCGAGGTAACAGATGATGATGACGTGGCTGACGACCTTGAGGATACAGCAGACGATGACGAGGCAAAGGTATATGAAGTCGAGCTGAACAACAACGGCGGCACCGATAACCGCAACCCTGCGACAGGCGGACTGCCGTTCATGACGGCTGGACTTGTTTCTGTAACGGCGGCAGGTGTTGCCTACCTTACCAAGAAGCGCAATATCGAGAACGGACAGGGCTGAAAAGTACAAGAATAAGGCTTCCGCATGACGCAGACGCGTTATGCGGAAGTTTTTATGTTTTCACTCTTGCAAAAGCGGCAATAATATGCTAAAATAGCTATATATGTTAACATTTGCCATAGCCGTCCCGCAGCAGACGGGGATAGAAGGAGATAAGATGGGAAAAAGAATAGGTATTCTTGATGAAGTCAGGGGCATAGCGTATGTCGCTATGATATTATACCATTTGTATTACGATCTGGCCTTTGTATACGCGCATGACCTGCCCGATATGGTCGATGTCGTTATGAAGTTCATACAGCCGTTCATAGCAGGCACTTTCATTTTCATAGCGGGCATATCGTCCAACTACTCGAAAAACAATTTCAAGCGCGGAGCGATATATTTCTTTCTTGCGATGCTGCTCACGTTCGTGACCGCGGTGGCTCTTCCGGGCGAGACGATCGTTTTCGGGGTGCTTCACTTCCTCGGTATCGCGGCGATGATCTACGGGTTCATCGGGGATTTCACCGAGCGCATACCGTGGGTGATCGGGCTTGTGGTGTTCCTGCTGCTGTTCGCGGTGACGTACAACATCCCTCGCGGGTATATGGGCTTTGAAGGTGTATTCTCGCTGAACGTACCCGGCGAAATGTATGGACATTACTGGCTGTTCCCGCTTGGCTTCACATCCCGTGATTTCTACAGTGCGGACTATTTTCCGCTTATCCCGTACCTGTTCCTGTTCCTTGCGGGAGCTTCCGCGGGCGGCTATCTCCAGGGCGGGAGCCGGACCACGAAGAGCCTGTACATGACGCGGTTCCACGGGCTCGCGTTCATAGGCAGGCACGGCCTCTGGATATACATGCTTCATCAGCCGGTGATAATACTGATCCTTGAACTCGTATTCAAGCTCACCGGACAGGGGACACTTTTCCTGTGATAACAGACGGGGGAGAAGCCATTCAGGCTTCTCCCCCGGTTTTTTCGTACAATATGCTGTTACCGCGCTTCCCGCAGCGGCGCACGGTCCCGACGAACTCCAGCACCGACAGCATCAGCCCCGCATCAGTGGAGCGCGTAAGCTTCTGCAGCTCCGCACGCGTGAACTGCCCGTCAAGTCCCTCGGGCAGGAATCTCGCGTAATCCTCCGCACAGCCGAGTACCCTCTCGCCCAGCAGCGCAGTCGGGCATTTTTCTTTTTTCATGCCTCTGCGGCGCAGTTTGCGTTCGTCCTTGTAGTATACTTTCTTGTCGATCTCAAGCTCCGCTATGCGTATCGTGAGGTTGGGGTTTGTGAGGAATGCCTTGAGCCGGTACAGCTCCAAAAACAGCTTCGAGTATGAGTTGTTTGTTCTGTGGGACTCCGAGATCACTTCGCCGGTCTGCTCGTTTATCGAGTACAGGTGCGTCATCCGCTCGAATGGATAGACCACCGTGACGCGGCTCACAGCAAGCATCCTGGGCAGCTTCTTCGCAAGGTAGGTGAAATTCGCACTCTGTACCTCGAGGAAGCCGTCCTCACACGCGCCGTCCGCGTAAAATCCGCCGAACCGCGCTTCATGACCGCTTTCGTCGCAGTAGTAGTATTTCAGCGCGTTGTGTATCGTTTTTTCATTCAGCGTGCCTATAGTTGTACGCTCACGCTCCAGAGCTCTGCTCACCGCCCATGCGAAGCGCTCTTTGTCAGGCAGGCAGTCTGTGAACTCACGGCGCTCTATCTCGGGAAACAGCTCCCGCTCGATGAACACCGGTACGCCGTACTGTTCGTTGGTGCCGATGATGCCGTCGGCAATGGCTTTGAGCTCGGGTATCGCGTTCCCGACAGCGTAGCAGCGGTCGGCAGCTTCAAACATCGGGATGTCGTTGGCATTGTCGCCGAAGCACACCAGCTCGTCCGCTCCCGTGAGCTCCTTCAGTTTGCGCACAGCGTTAGCTTTACCGGCTTCTGCGGCGAACACCTCATACCACAGCTGATGCGGCGGATAGGTGTCTGTGTAGCACGATACGCGGAACCCGTTTTTCTCGGTGAAGACCGCGTCAAGCGCAGGCTTGTTGCGCGGGTCGAGGAACGCGGCGTAGAAGATGTCGCCTGTGAACATGCTCTCCGTGCGTTTTACCGGGCGCCTGCGCTTGTCGCCCTTGCGGCGGGACAGGTGCGTTTTCAGGTTCTCCGCGCCGCTGATGTAGCTCATCCGCTCGACTCCGTCGATGAACGCAAATACCATCGGAGTCTCACCGTTATCGGTCACAGCGCGCTGCAGCAGCTCACGCTGGCGTTCACCGAACATATTCTTCACCGGGTACTCGCCTGTGAGCGGGTCATATATGAACACCCCGTTCATAAGCAGCACCGGCGTGTTGAGCTTAACGTCCGCCATTATCTCGCCGGCGCTCGCAAGTCCTCTCGCGGTGCAGTATGAAAACCTCACGCCGCCGTCAATGAAGCTGTTCAGCATTGCGGCAGCCCGCGGCTTCAGCGTTCCTCTGTCACACAGCAGTGTGCCGTCAAGGTCGGTAACATACAGCGTCACGCGGCTCATCTGTCTTTCTCCTCCCGCAGTACGGGGAAGCCCTCACGGTACTCCTTGACTATCTCCGGATGAGCTGCGGCGAAACGCAGTATTATATCTCCGGTCTCGTCGGCGGCAAGCTCGCGCATAACGGAGAGCGGCTTCGCGGAAATCACCGGACATGTCGGGGTAAGACATATCGCGCTGTGTCCGTTCACCCGCATGACCCGAAGCGGCCATATTGAGCAGTCAAACGGCTTGTCATCGCCGGTCAGTACACAGCCGTTCCTGTTGAACGGGCAGAGCGCTTCCTCTTCCGGGTCGTCGGTCTTGTAGCAGTTATCGATGTCTATCGTAAGCACGCCCTCGCGTGGTTTGAACTTTGCTTCGGGGTACAGCTTCGCGAGCCGTGCCGCCGTTTCCTCACCGAACAGCGGAGTCTCCCAGAGACTCTGCCGTCTGAACGAGCAGCAGAATCTGCATTTCGCGCAATCCTCGTGCGAGAGTACCGAACTTAACATTTGCACACCCCGTAATACTTTCTTACCTTGAACGCGGGATAGTAGGATTCCTTTGCTGTGCGAAGCCCCTCTATCCCCATGTCTTCCTCGCGGTTGATATACTCGGCAGTGACTGCGTCCGACGACGCGAAGCACTGATTGATGACCGTGAAAGCGCCGTTTTCGGCATATTCGCCATAGGCCTTCTCGTAATGCACATCGACGATGCAGCCTGATATCGCTGACGCTACCGTCATAGCCACAGGCTTCCCGCCCACATACAGCACTCCGCCGAACAGCCCGAGCGCACTGATATTCCCGAGCGCGGTGCGTATGCAGTCAAGCTCGCCGAGTTCATCGTCCCCGGCGCTGTCGCCGCGTCCGGCGAACCATTTCTCCGCGACATATAGCGCGTCGGCGGAGTTGTCGTTCCCGAGCGGGCGGTACTCGATATCATCGTACATCCTGCGGAAGCCGCTGATGTGATTACGCTTGCGGTGGAGCTTCTTCCCCGCGAGCGTCGCAAGGCTTTCGCGCTTGTAGATGTAGTCGCTGTCATCGTCCGTGCTTTTCCAGTCCACTCTGAACACAGCATCTATCGCGGCTTTCTGCCGTTCATCGCACAGACAGAACCCGAACGGTATACCGTGTTCCTCGGCATCATCCCGAAGCAGCGCGAGTATATCGGCGATATCGGAGTCTTTACCGCAGAGCGGGAATCCATACCCGCGGCGATTGGGGGTCTTGCCGTCGTAATACCGCAGCAAAGCTCCGCCTGCCCGCGTGACCCTGATATCGTACTTGCCGCCGAGCAGGAAGATGTTAGCGGGGGCGGTATCGCTTCCGAAGCGCTTACCGCAGTCTGCGGTCCATGCGTTTGCCCGGACGCTTTCTATGTCGGGCGTGTGCCAGTCTGTCATTTCTCTCATTCCTTATCCCGCTGCGTGCGCGATCCCGCACACATCACGGTTCTCTATTCTATCTCTATCGCGCCGAGCTCGAAGGAATACAGAAGCTTCTGCTTCACCTTCATGCCTGTAGCCTCGGAAAGGGCATGGGCGTATATCGCGAGCTGCCCCTCGTATTCCTCGGTGAGCTCCTTCATGCTTGTATTCCGGTTGGTCTTGTAGTCGACAAGCACGATCTCGTCGTTCTCCACGAAGAACATATCCGCGATGCCCTGTATATACGGCTTTTCCTCGTCGGTCCAGTCGGCGACGTTCCACTCTCCGGGTGCCGGGGTGTACTCGCAGAATATCGGGTACTCCCGCTCCATACGCTTGCTTGCGGCAGCGCGTCTGCACAGGTCGCTTGCGAGGAATGCCCCGATCTCGTCACAGGAGATGTTGACCCGCTCCGCGTCGGTGAGCACGCCGTCTTCAAGCAGCTTGTCAAGCATCATCGGTATATCCTTCGGGTCCATGCTGAAGTCGAGCCGCTCCATAACCTTGTGATACGCGGTGCCGGCTTCTTTGCCGGAGAGCCTGCTCTTCTCTTTCGGTTTGTCCGTGAAGGTAGGCAAACGAAGGAACCTGTCCATAACGGAGCTTTCGGAGGAGAAGTCGTCCACGCTCTTCACGCCTATCTGTGTCGCTGTTACCTTGGCGGGAGCCTTTGATACATCCGGGTACGGATACGGCCTGTACAACGGCTTTGGCGCGGCTTTCGCGGAGGTGTCACAGGCGGAAGCGGTACGGGAGTATATATTGTCCTTTACGGGAATTATCTTTATCAGCTTATCTGCACCCGGAGCCTTCGCCGCGGCGAACACCCAGCCAAAGTGCTGCCCCGGCTCGGAGCCGTCATCCGGCGCGGTGAAGATCAGCTTTTCCTTTGCGCGGGTCGCCGCGACATAAAGCAGCCTCATGCTCTCACTGTCGTTGCGGCGCTTTATCTCGTCCGAGACTGTCGTAAACGTTGCGGTCTTGAGCTTTGCCGCTTTATCGAAGCTGTTTATCTTCATGCCGATGCCATACTTGTTGTCGCACTGTATGTCGCCTTTGAGAGGTATCGGACGCGAGAACAGGTTAGACACGAAGCAGATCGGGAATTCGAGACCTTTAGAGCCGTGTATCGTCATAAGGCGCACAGCGCCCGATTTTGAAGCGCCTTTAGCCTGCGGGAGCCGTACCTTTCCCGCAGAAAGCGCGTCCATGCTTGCTATGAAGTCTCCGAGCCCGATACAGGATCCGTTGGAGAAGACCTCGGCATAGTATATCAGCTTGTGCAGGTTGAAGCCGCGTTTTGCACCGCTGGGCGATGACTGGATCGCGGGTACGAGCATACTTTCGTCGCATATCCTGCGTATCAGGCGTTCCGCCGAGTTTTCCGCGGCGAACGCTCTGTGGTCGTTTATTTCCCTGACTGCGGCAGCGGCACGTTCGTGGGTCTCAGCGTATTTCAGCAGCCCCAGCCATAGATATTTGTTCGAGCTGCCCCCCGCGAGCTTAATCTCCGCCATTTCCTGCGCGGAGAACATGAACGGCTCTGTCATAAGCACTGCGGCGAGGTCGGCGCTCCTGTAGGGATCGTCGATGACTTTGAGCAGCGACATTGCGAGCTTAACCTCGGAATAGCCGGTGTAATCCTCGCTTTCGTTGGCTTCATAAGGCAGTCCGGCTTTGTCGAACGCCTGTTTGTAGATATCTATGCTGCTTCTGTATCGTCCCATTATGACAGCGAAGTCGCCGTATCCGCAGGGACGGGTATCTCCGGAACGCTCTGTGACTCTGAAACCGCTGTCTGTCATGTCTTTTATACGCCATGCGATGTAGTCGGCTTCGGTGCTGCGCAGGTCGTTCTTGCTTTGTTCTTCGTTCCTGAATATTACAAGCTCGGTCTTGTTGAGCTCGCTGTCGGTATTGTAGTATGTGCTTCCGAGCCGCAGCGCGCAGCTGTCGTTATAATCAACATCTCCGAGCTCTTTTGTCATCGTGCCGGTAAATATCATGTTTACCGAGTCTATGACTTCTTTACAGCTCCGGAAGTTCTCACGAAGCTCGATCACCTTGAAGTCCGGGTCTTCGGTGAGCCGCGTGAACACGGTGGGGTCGGCGCCGCGGAAACGGTAGATCGACTGCTTGACATCGCCGACGAAGAACAGGTTCTTCTTGTTGTCGGAGATAAGCCTGAAGATCTCGTACTGTATATCGTTGCTGTCCTGGAATTCGTCAACGATGATGACTTTTATCGAAGCCGCGATCTCTTTCGCGAGTTCGGTGGGATCGCCGTTCGGATCGCGCAGCATATCTATGGCCATCAGCTCGATATCCTGGAAGTCCACGACTCCGCGCTCACGCTTCATCTGACCGAACACACGTTCCACGTTCTTCATTTGCTTGATGAGCGCTTCGAGTACAGGCCTGCAAAGCGTCATGTCGGGGCTTCTCCGCTTTATCAGCTTCATGCAGGCGACAGCGTCGTTCCACATCTTCTGCATGGCGGATGATGTGCTTTTCAATTCGTCATCGAGCTCTTCATTCTTTTTGCCCCGAAGCGCAGGAGCTTTGTACGATGTGACTTTGTCATACAGCTCGATGCACGTTTTAAGGTCGGTCACACCTTTGGCGGCATTAAGACTTTCCTCCCATTTTCCCGGCACTTTATCCGCGCCCGTGCCTGTCGCCAGTGTTGTGAGCTTCGGCAGCAGCGCCAGCGCTCCCGCGAAGTTGGCAGTGATGTTCCTGCGGACATACGCATCGAGCTGTGCCTGTACATGCGGCGGCGGGTCATCGGGATCGCTGTACAGCGCTGTCTGCTCCTTGAAGAAGGTATCGCGGTCGGGAAGGTCACGCGAAAAATCGTACAGCTTTGTTATCGCGTCCTGCAGCGCATCATCGTTCTCGCCGAAGAACCAGGTGTAGAGCAGGTCGCGCTCATCAGGGCTTCCGTTTGCGCACAGGTCTTCGAGCACCGTTCTCATAGCGCGCGCGTACATCAGCTTCTGTTCGGATTCGTCGATCACGCTGAATCCGGGCTGCAAGCCGGCTTCGGCGCTGTTGCGGCGAAGCAGCTCAAGACAGAACGAGCTTATCGTGCTGATATGCGCATCCGCGAGCCGCAGCCGCTGGTCGTTGAGATACTCAAGCTTCTTTTTCTCCTCCGGAGTGAGCCCGGAAGCACGGGATCTCTCCGCCATCGATGTGAGCTCGTCGTCGAGTGCCTTGTCAATTCTTGCTTTAAGCTCCGCGGCGGCTTCGTTTGTGAAGGTGACAACAACGATGTCATCTGCGTTGATGCCGTTGCCGCGGTCAAGTATTATGCGCTTGACGCGTTCGACGAGCACAGAGGTCTTTCCGCTTCCTGCGGCGGCTGACACGATAGCTGCGCCGCCGTCGTACTCGATCGCGAATTTCTGGTCGCTTGTCATTCCCATTGTTATTCCTCCGCGGTTGTCAGCATATACCCAATGCCGCGCGCCGCCTTTATAGTCACGTTGCCGCCTGCCGAGGCAAGCTTTTTTCGCAGTCCCGATATATTGACCCAGACGACGTTTATCTCCGAATCGCTCTCATAGCCCCATATCTTTTCGAGAAATCGTTCGGTAGATATAGCCTGCCCGGGGTTCATCATCATCATTTCAAGCATCTGATATTCCTTGTTTGCGAGTCTCATGCTGCCGGACGGTCCCGCAAGCGTGTAGTCGCAGCGGCTGAGCGTTACGTTCCCTGCTTTGAGAAGGTTGTCCGTAAGTTCCGGCATACGCCGTGTCATGGCTCTTACCCTCGCGAGGAGCTCTTTGGTGGAGAACGGCTTTGTCATGTAGTCATCCGCGCCGCTGTCCAGTCCCTCCACCCGGTCATCGATCTCGCTTTTCGCGGTGAGCAGCAGCACCGGTATAGTTATGCCCTGTGCGCGAATTTTTTTAAGGACTGTGACGCCGTCCATTTTCGGCATCATAACATCGAGCACCGCGCAGTCATAGTTACCCGCTTCGAGGTAATCGAGTGCGTCCTGACCGTTGTACACGGCATCGACGGAATAATTGCTGTGTGAGAGAAGTGTGACAAGAGCGTCCGAAAGCGTTCTCTCGTCCTCCGCAAGCAGAAGTCTCATAATACTGCTCCTTTGTTCCGCAAAATCAATCTATTATAATATAATACCAAAATACAGGGATTTTGTCAATGTTTTTTGCTATTTACAAATCCGCCGTAAAGTAGTATAATAATAATGTCGATTCGCTGTGTCACAACAAACGGCTGATTTCAGTTAACAGTTAACTGTACACTAAAATAATCAACCAGATGTTGTGACAGAGCCTGTCGTTTTATGGGGGAGACCCCCGGAATACAATGAAAGCGGAGATAACCATGACAGATACAGACATAGAATACGGACTTTCGTCCGAAGAAGCCGCAAAGCGTGCCGCCGAGGGCAAGGTCAACGGCACCGGTGAGATAAAAACAAAATCCGTGGCGCAGATAGTGCGCGAGAATACACTGACATTCTTCAACTTCCTGAACGTAGTGCTTGCCGTGCTTGTACTGATATTCGGGGGCGGGTTCAAGAACGCGATGTTCATCGGTGTCATCTTCTGCAACACCGGGATCGGCATATTCCAGGAGATACGCGCCAAGCACACCATTGACCGGCTCACGCTGATATCGGCGCCTAAAGCCCATGTCATACGTGACGGAGCGGAGACGGAGATACCGAACTCCGAGATAGTGGAGGGCGAGCTCGTGACGTTCCGGGCGGGGTATCAGGCTTCGGCCGACTGCCTTATCGTCTCGGGCGAGTGCGAGGTCAATGAAAGTCTCATCACCGGCGAGAGCGACCCGATCTTCAAAAAACCGGGCGATAAGATACTCTCGGGAAGCTTCGCGGTGAGCGGCGAATGCCGCGCGGTAGCGGTAGGTCTCGGCGCGGAGAGCTTCGCGAGCAAGATAACCAGCAGCGCGAAGTATGTCAAGAAGACCGAGTCAAAGATGATGAACGCGATCAATACGATACTCAAGGGCATCTCGATAATCATCGTTCCGCTCATGGCGCTGCTTGTCGTGAACGGCATATTCTGGGCGGATCCGCCGCAGGAGCTCAACCGCGCCATGGTAAGCACTGTGGCGGCGGTGATAGGCATGATACCCGAGGGTCTCGTGCTGCTGACGAGCATAGTCCTTGCGGTGAGCACGATACGCCTTGCGCAGCACAAAACTCTGGTACAGGATATGTACTGCATCGAGACGCTTGCGCGTGTGGATGTGCTCTGCCTTGACAAGACCGGCACGATCACCGAGGGCAGTATGCAGGTCGTGGAAACGATGAAGCTCGACGAGAGCGCCGACATCGATGAAGCTATGACTGCGCTTGCGACAGCGCTGAACGATACCAACCCCACATTCTGCGCCGTGAAAGAGCGCTGGGGCGGCGAAAGCTCCCACACCGCCGACATGACAGTACCGTTCTCGTCGGCACGCAAGTGGAGCGGGGCGCATTTCCCCGATCTCGGAACGCTTGTAATGGGAGCCGGCGAGTTCATACTGACAGATAAATATCCGGCGATCCGGCAGACAGTCGAGAAATTCTCCGAGGGCGGGCGCAGAGTGATACTTCTTGCCCGGGCGGAGAGCGGATTTGCTGATAAGGCGCTCCCGGACGGCATAAAGCCGGTAGCGCTCGTCGCGATAGCGGATAAGATACGCGCCGAGGCTCCGGACACTCTGCGTTATTTCGCGGAACAGGGTGTGGAGATAAAGATAATCTCCGGTGATAACCCGGTCACCGTGAGCTGCGTCGCAGGAAAGGCAGGCGTGAAGAACGCCGGCCGTTACATAGACGCGTCCTCGGTGGAGCACATCGGCGAGGTCGTGGACGACTACACGATATTCGGGCGCGTGACTCCGCCGCAGAAGCTTGAGCTCGTAAAGGCGCTTCAGGCAAAGGGGCACACTGTCGGCATGACCGGCGATGGCGTGAATGACGTTCTGGCGCTCAAGGAGTCTGACTGCTCGATAGCTATGCAGAGCGGCAGTGAGGCTGCGCGTAACGTGTCAAATCTCGTCCTGCTGGACAGCAACTTCGCGTCCATGCCGAAAGTAGTGGCAGAAGGCCGCCGCTCTATAAATAACGTCGAGCGCTCGGCATCGCTGTTTCTGTCGAAGACCACTTACAGTCTGCTGCTGGCGGTGCTGTTCGTGATAATACAGCTGCCGTTCCTGTTCGAGCCGATACAGATGACGCTGATAAACGCGCTGTGCATCGGAGCACCGAGCTTCCTGCTGGCTCTTCAGCCCAATAAGGAGCTGATACGCGGAAGCTTCATCTCAAACGTTATTCGCCGCGCCATACCGAACGGAGTCTCGGCGGTCCTCGCGTTGTCCGCGGGTATCATCTGCGGCGGTGAGCTCGGCTTCACTACCGAGCAGCTCGGTACGATATCGGCTTTCATACTTGCTTCTGTATCGTTCGTGATAGTGCTGCTTGCGTGTCACCCGATGCGAATATGGAAGATAGGTATGCTTGCGGCACTGATCGGTGCGTTTGTCTGCGGACACATTTTCTTTGAAGGCTTCTTCGGCTTCGTGCCGTTCACGCCCGATATGATACTTGTCACCGCGATAATAACCGCAAGCTCGGCAGTGCTCACGTTTGTGCTTAATCTGACCACAGTTGCGATAGCTGACCGTATTACGGCAAAACGCAGGAAAGCAAAAGGAGTTCAGAACTGATGGAAAAGAAGACGGTTTACATTTTTTCGGACGGAGCGTGCTCCGGGAACCCGGGCCCCGGCGGCTACGGCGTGATACTGCGTTATGCCGACAAGGAGGCCGAGCTTTCTGGCGGCGAAGCGCACACCACCAACAACCGCATGGAGCTTATGGGCGTGATAACCGGGCTTGAAGCGCTCAAATACCCATGTCACGTTATACTTCAGACCGACTCGAAGTATGTGGTCGACAGCGTCACGAAGGGCTGGGCTGAATCATGGCGAAAGCGCGGCTGGGTCAAGGCTGACAAGAAGCCCGCGCTGAACCCCGACCTCTGGGAGCGTCTTCTTGATCTGCTGAAAGTGCATGATGTGGAGTTCACATGGATAAAGGGGCACGCCGGCCATGCGGAGAACGAGCGCTGCGACAGGCTCGCGGTGGCGCAGCGTGACATCTACTCCGGAAAATAAGCTGTAACATACATCATTCCCTCCGAATAAAGTATAAGAAAAGCTTTATTCGGAGGGAATGTCATGTTCTGTGAGGTTTTAAAGGGGATACTTATCCCGTTTGCGGGCACAACGCTCGGAGCGCTGTGTGTATTTATGATGAAAAACAAGCTTTCCGGCGCTGCGGAGAGCGTCATGGACGGCTTTGCGGCGGGTGTCATGACAGCGGCGAGCGTGTGGAGCCTGCTGATACCTGCGACGGAACAGTGCGCGCAGATGGGAAGGTTCGCATTCATACCTGCCGTTACGGGTTTCCTGCTTGGTGTCGGAGCTCTGCTGCTGCTTGACAAGGTGCTGCCGATGCCGGTGAATGGGGAGCTCGCCGACAAGAAGATGATGCTTCTTGCGGTGACGATACACAATATCCCCGAGGGCATGGCAGTCGGAGCGGTGTATTCCGGGCTCCTCTGCGGTACTGCGGACATAACTGCCGCGGCGGCATTCACACTTGCTCTGGGGATAGCGATACAGAATCTTCCCGAGGGCGCCATAATCTCGATGCCGCTTCATGCTGCGGGAGCTTCCCGCGCGAAAGCGTTCGTCACCGGTACACTTTCAGGCGCGGTGGAGCCGTTGGGCGCGCTTGCCATGATCGCGGCGGCGAGCGTTATGATCCCCGCGATGCCGTATCTGTTAAGCTTCGCGGCGGGAGCCATGATATATGTCGTAGTCACGGAGCTTATACCTGAGATGACCGGAAGCGACCGTCCGCATATCGGAGCGGCAGCGTTCGCGGCAGGCTTCGCGGTGATGATGTCGCTTGATGTCGCGCTTGGCTGACACGGACGGTCAGCGGTTCCGCAGCATATACTCCAGAGAGTCGGTGAGCGCGAGTACGCTGGCATTTATGATATCCCGTGACGCGCCCATGGTGGTCCATGTGCTCTCGCCGTCGGTGCTTTCGATGAGCACTCGGGTTATCGCGGCAGTGCTGTCGTTCGATGTCACTACGCGCACCTTGAAATCGCTCAGGTGCATCTTCCTGAGTTCGGGGTAGAACACCTCAAGCGCCTTACGCAGAGCCTTATCTATCGCGTTGACCGGACCTTCGCCCTCATCGGCGGTGATCTCGTATTTGTCGCCCACCTTCACTTTGACCAGCGCATTTGCCTTCTCGGTGTAGGTAGTGCCGTCGAGACTGTCCATCGACGAGATTATACGGTAGTGGTCGATCTCGAAGTGCGGGGTGAACTTACCGAGCTCCTTGAGCGCGAGCAGCTCAAAGCTTGCCTCCGCGGCTTCGAACTGGAAGCCCGCGTGCTCAAGATCCTTTATCTTCTCGGTTATCATACGTGTTTCGCTGCTGTCCTTTGTGAGCGAGCCGTCGAGCTCCTGCACGCGGGTGAGCACCGATGATCTGCCGGACACCTCACTCAGCGGAAGGCTCCTGTGCGCGCCCACCAGTGACGGATCAACGTGCTCGTAGGTGTGCGGGTCTTTGGCGACGCCGTCCGCGTGCATGCCGCCCTTGTGAGCGAAGGCGGACTTCCCGACATACGGCAGGTTTGACGGGAGCCGCAGGTTTGCGACCTCGCTTATATAACGCGTCGTGCGGGTGATAGTGGCAAGCCGCTCCGGGTTCACGATGCTGTACCCGAGCTTCAGCTGCAGGTCGGGTATCACTGTGGACAGGCTCGCGTTGCCGCAGCGTTCACCGATGCCCATGAAGGTGCCGTGTATGTGGCAGGCACCCGCTTTTACAGCGGCGATAGTGTTTGCCGCCGCGCAGCCGGTATCATTGTGGCAGTGTATGCCGAGCGGAGTTTTTATTGTTTTCGAGACAGCCTTTACCGTCTTAGATATCTCGTCCGGGAAGCACCCGCCGTTGGTGTCGCAAAGCACGAGCGTTGACGCGCCGGCTTTCTCTGCTGTCTTCAGGACATCGAGCGCGTACTCGGGGTGAGCCTTGTAGCCGTCGAAGAAGTGCTCCGCGTCGAAGAATACGGTCCTTCCGTTTTTGCGCAGAAACTCAATGGTGCGGCTTATCATTGCGAGGTTTTCCTCAAGCGTGGTGCCGAGTATGCAGTCAACGTGCAGATCCCAGGCTTTGCCGAACACTACGGTGTATTTTGTACCTGCCGCAAGCAGTGCACGCAGGCTCTCATCGTCGGCAGGCTCGGTATCCTTTCGCACGGTGGAGCCGAACGCCACGAGCTTTGCGGAGGTGAAGCGGTACTTTGCCGCCTTCTCGAAGAACTCCGCGTCCTTGGGGTTTGAGTATGGATTGCCCGCTTCAATATAATCCACGCCGAAGCGGTCGAGCGCCTGCGCTATGCCGAGCTTGTCCGAGACCGAGAAGCTTATGCCCTCGCCCTGTGAGCCGTCACGCAGTGTGGAGTCTAATATTTCAAGCTTCTTCATAATCGTATTATTCCGATGGGTTGCTGAAAATGCCGCCTTTGGCTTTCGCCCATATCTCGTCTACTTCTAACCAATCGTAAAACCTTATACCGTTGAGTTTACGGTTCGCCATAAGCTCTGTCAGGTAATACATCTCGCTTTTGACATCCACGCATCCATCAATCCCGTAAGCCTTGTCCGTTACATTGAGATAATGCCTTCCGGTTTTATCCACCTCATAATAAATGCGCAGGGTGTCTGTGTTTTGTATCTTGCCGTTGGTCAGGAGATTGCCTTTTATGTCCATTTTTATGACCTCGACAGCTCGGTCGTCCATACCGAGCCTGAACAAGTTGCGTTTCTCGAGGAGGCTGTAAACGTCCGGAACTATTCTCACAATATAGTATTGTGACGCGGCGGCTTTTAAATTATCCCCGATAGAGTCCATAAGTTTTTTTGTATCAGTCTCGCTGTTGCAAACGTAGATCATGATCCGCCTGCATTTATCCATATACATGAACCCCTGCTGATAGTGATGGACCGTCTTACAGTGCGGGCAGACCACCTCGAAGAAGCTGCCGTCATCGATCGCATCATCAAGCTCGGGATATTCTGAAACGAGTGCTAAAGAGATATACTCGCATCTGATATCATTTCCGCATTCGGGGCAGGTGAAAGCGGCGGGTTCTTTCGGCAGGTCGGGGTATTTTGACAGGTCAAGCATAGAGCGCCCTCTCTTTTAATTATTAGGTTTTGTCACAACATTTGGTTGATGTTTTATAGTTAATAGGTTACAGGTTACAGTTAACTGAAATCAACCGTTTATTGTGACACAGCGAAGTATTATTATCAAAAGTATTGTACCATATTCTGTGAGAAAAAGCAATACTTTCGGTAAAAATGTGACAGTCATGTGACAATTGTGAAATATGTGTCAAAATTAGCACTCTCCTATTGACAGTGCTAAAAGTTTGTGATATACTATGGTCAGAACAAAGGAAAAGGGGAAATGAATGAGATCCCCGCCCGAGTCCAATAATAATCATACGATGCCGAATGGCATTTGAAAGGAGTTTTGACTTATGTTAGTACCGGATCTGTTCAAGAGAGATGTGTTTGATGACTTTTTCGATTTTCCGTCGATGCCGACGCGTACAGCGCAGCCCGCAGCGATCATGA
>CAMVDP010000026.1 GCA_947166275.1 uncultured Clostridia bacterium | reverse complement strand
GCAAATGCGCCCGCAGAGCCCGAACCGGAACCCGAGCCGGAGCCTGCCTCCGGAAGCGGCAAGCTGTCACAGGAGCAGATAGAAGCTATGCTCGCAGGCGAGGTCGATGCAGATGCTCCTTCTGAAAGCAACAACGACACAAACGGCGGTGAATTGTCTCAGGCACAGATCGAAGCTATGCTTGCAGGTGAAAGTGGTATTGACTTTTCCGATGCTGAAGAACCGGCTTCAAATGACGATACCGAAAACCCCGCTGCCGGTGAAGAAGCTGCAGAGCTTTCTTCTACTGCACCGAAGTCCACAACAAAGGTTTCTAAAGAACAAATAGAAGCGCTCCTTGACGAAGGCGAAGACGATGAAGAAACCGTAAAAGCTCCCGGCGACGCAGTCGAGGCAGATCTTGCGGGACCTGTTATCCCGGACAACGACATTCAGAAACCTGCCGAAACGCCGACAGAAGAAAAGAAAGAGAAAACTCCGTTCAGCATTAAAAAGCTTCTCTTTATGATGATACCTGTTGCAGCTGTGGCAGCAGCATGTTCGATAGGCTTTGTCCTGTCTCTGCTCATAAACACCGACTTCATCAAGACGGAAAGCGAAAACTTCGCGATCAAATCCGCAAACGCGTTCAACAGCAGCCTTCCGATCAACAGCTTCCTCAATGTCTACAGGGCATATGTCCGCAAGGGTACTTCCACAGATGAATGTATGCTTTACACATTGAGCGAATACGGCGGAGAAGCTCGCACGAGGATATGTCGTGTCGTTATAGATCATGACAAGCCGGACGTTCTCAATCTGTACTATATAATCGACCCCGAAAGTGAAAGCTATATCGCGATGAAGGAAAGCTCTGACCCGAAGCTCAGGATCGAGGCAAGCATTCTCAAGAGCTATTCAGATCAGATAGAAGCTGCTGACATCGAAATACACACATCCAAAGATAGTGATTGGGAACCGATCGACTGCAACAAGATAAATGCCAACATTACATCTGCACAGAATAATAAATAAAGCATAAAGCAACATAAAAGGCTCTTACCCGTTCAACAGGTAAGAGCCTTTGTTTTTCATAATTATGCGATCATGACTGCGAAGCATTCATCACGAGCTCCTCGGCAGCCTCCGGTGCAAGCGGTCTTCCCCAGATAAAGCCCTGGATATAGTCACAGCCTATCTCGCGAAGTGTTTCGAGCTGCTCCGGCTGCTCAACGCCCTCTGAAATAACATCAAAGTTCATGATATGACCGATGGAGATTATCGCCGCTACATACTGCTTTGATGACTCTCCGGAATTCATCTTGTCAATGAACGACTTGTCGATCTTCAGCAGTGTCGCCGGAAATCTGTTAAGATAGCTGAGCGATGAATACCCTGTTCCGAAGTCATCTATGGCGATCTGCAGTCCGAGTTCCTTTATGGTGTTTATACGCTGCAGCGCTTTATCGACAGATTCGATCATTACCGACTCCGTGATCTCGATCTCGATCTGCTCTGCCGGGATACCACATGTGCTTACAATATTCATCAACTCGTTGATAAAATCATTCTTCATCAGATGCCGTACCGACACGTTTACACTCAATGTTATATCAGAGCCTGTCTTTTTTATGAGATCACCGATAAACATAGCCGATTTTCTGAAGACTATGCTGTCCACCTTATCTATGAGTCCTGCTTTTTCCGCGACGGGAATGAACTCACCGGGACTTACGATGTTTCCGTCTTCGTCCTTCATTCGGGCAAGGGTCTCGAATCCACGCAGCTTATGGGACATATCAAACTGCGGCTGAAGATTGAAGAATATGGTGTTATTCTCGATAGCGTTCCTTATCATACGCTCGATCTCAAGAGAACGTCCGGTTTTCAGCATATCCGCGGTATATCGAAGGATGTGCTCACTGCTGTTGGAGCGTTTTACCTCTTCAAGTGCGGCTTCCGCACACGCGAACAAACCGTTGAGATTGTCGGAGTCGGCGGGATATCCGGCGTAACCGAAGCTTGCCGTGATAAAAAAGTCACAGTTGTCTACCGTGATCTTCTTTTCCATCTCCGCTTGATAGTACTCTATCGTCTTTCTTATCTCATTGTCAGAGTATGAACCGCGGATAATGAGCGAGAACTCATCGCCGCTCTGTCGCGTTATGAAGTCAAGCGTACCTGTGGCACCGGAATCCGCAGCTTCCTTAAACCTTGCCGCGATTATCTTAAGGACCTCGTTTCCTGCTTCAAGTCCCAGAGTATCGTTGATGCTCTTGAAGTTGTTTAGATTGATCGCTACCAGAACAAAAAGGTTGCCATGCTTAATAAGGTCATCTATAAGCTCCGAACACGCGAACCTGTTTGGAAGTCCGGTGAGCATATCCGTAATTGCCTGATCGCGCAGCTTCTTCTGATACCGCGATATCATGACATTATTAGTATACAGCAGGACCAAAGCGATCACCGTGAAGATATTGGAGAATATTCCCGGAAGGCTCGCTACCGTATGGCTTACAAGCAGATTATACAGCAGTACAGGCATATATCCTAAAATGATCGTAAGCGCAGTGATGAAGCCTACCTTATCGAACAGCACCACTATCAGTATTATGCAGATATTTCCGAGAGATGAAAGTACTCCCGTGAATGCCGAGACCGGGATCATCAATCCCGCGAACTGGATCATATCCTGCGAACGCGCTATGTGCGAAATCAGAAGCGTGGTACTGATATACAGTATCATCAGGATAAAAAAGTATACTTTTGACGTGCGCTTACGGGTCGAGAGACTCTCAAGTGTTCTTTCTATCGTACCTAATTTTGGCGCATTATCTTTCTTCATTTTGCTCCCCTTGACATGCCTGTAAAATAAGCAGACGCACTTTTGTAGT
Organism: uncultured Clostridia bacterium; assembly: GCA_947166275.1. Lineage (GTDB taxonomy): Bacteria > Bacillota > Clostridia > Oscillospirales > Ruminococcaceae > Ruminiclostridium_E. The sequence continues at coordinate 22,995 of CAMVDP010000026.1, read as the reverse complement.
TTGAGCGCCTGCTTATTCTGAAAAGTCTATCACTTTCTCTTTTTCGTGATAAATACCGCAGCAGCGGAAACAGCAACTGCACCGAGAGCAAGTCCAACACCTGTTCCAGGGTTTTCGTCGCCGCTCTCGCCAGCTTCAACGATAGGTGTGCTGTCGTTGTTGTCACCTTCGTCTATGATCGCTGCAACGTTCCCGTCGCTTTCATCATAATCTTCATCGTCATCAAGCTCCGCGGGATCATCATCGTCATCAAGCTCCGCGGGGTCATCATCGATATCGAGTGCCTTATTTGCAAAATCCGAGGAAACAAGAAGGTACGCAGATGCGTGAGAGAGTACTACCGACACTGAACCGTCGGTATTGACCTTTACGGGAATGTTCTCAAGTGATGCCACGCCGTCATCATCAATGTAAAGCACGGCTACATCTTTAAGATCCATGCCATTGAATGCGGCAGCGGGAAGCGTTACCGTGAGCTCCATGCCGAATTTTCCCTTCATTTGAGGCTTGATAAGGACCATATCATCATCAGGTAGTTCGAGATCCATGGACGATGCGACTGCCGAAATAGCGGGACCGGTCATAATATCCATCGCAAGATTGACCGCTTTTGCGGACTTGATGGTTTTCGGATCGATAGTGACCGAATAAGCGACACCTTCAGCAGGCTGGATATTGAAAGTCACATTAACGTTGCTCTTTGCGATGTCTGCTATCGCGCTTTCCTGAACTGTGACCTTATTGGTGTCAGAATCGGGAGCTACTGTGAGGCTCACTTCTGTCTGACCGGATTCGATCGCTTTCTCTATCACTGACTCCATGATCTTTTCCGTTACCACACCTGTTGCGTCGATCTTGACAGCATCGTCATTGGCTGCCGTTTCATCCTTGTCTTTGTCCGAAACTGTCGTCGCGGGAGAAACCGGAGTATAGCTATCGGGCTTCACGGGACCGTAGTCAATAGCGGATACACAAACTGCCGAAGCAGAGATCATCATAGCAGCAATCAGTCCGCTCACAATGAGCTTTGAGCTGGATTTCTTCATTTGCTGTTATCCTCCTTGTAGTTTTGGTTTATTATAATAACTTGCTTAATGCAAGTAATTATCGTTGTTATCAGCGGATATCGCGGCACTTTCATCTTCACCGTCGGTATCGCTCTTTTTCCGCGAGAGTTTCGGCAGCAGATTGCCGCAGACATACATCAGCATGATAAGTACCAGCAGTATCGCGGCAAGTGTTACTGATGACGTTCCGAGTTTTTCCGCGGCCTCCGAGAACGGATTGTACAGTATAGCCCGGAACAGTCTGTTCATAAATGCGAGCGCCGCTGAATAATCCATCAGGTTATCTCGTGACGAGTAGTAGAGGATATAGATATACGGGACGCTCCAGTACAGAAACGCGTAAACTATGAATCCGAGCTTGCAGTTTCTGCCGCTCCTGAAAGCGCACACCATCCAGATCAGCGCTATGACCGCAGTTATTGCGATGCACATTATGCTGTGCACGCTGAACCACTGTTCATAGTAGTATTCATAGAAATAGAACGTACCTGCGAGCGATGCGGCTGTACATACCGCTATATTCTCCCCGAAAGTATCTCTTCCGCCGGGAGAGCTCTTGTCCTGTACGTCGGACGATCCCATAAACATGCTCTTCATCGGGACTCCTCCGTTTCAAAGCTGTCAAACATAGTACGGTATGGCATTACGCCATTATAGCTGTTTGCGATCATAAGCCCGTACATCGTGATGTTCACGGCTGCAAATACCGCCGCAGCCGCGACAGTACATGCCTTTTTCTTTACCGCGCTGCTCACGGACAATTCCCTGCACCATTCAAGCAAAGCCTCAAAAACTCTCGGCATGAAGATAAGCACCGCGGGAACTATAAAGTACACGCCAAGTCTGGACAGTATAGAGTGCTTGACTCCGATAAGCTCGAACAAAAGCATGAAAAACAGACAGTTCAGCAGCACGTTATTGAACGGATCCTTCTCTGCCAGCCGTTTTCGCAGCAGGAATGCGAGTATGAAGAACGCTGCGAAAAAAAACATATATACCGGATCCACGCCGAAAGCGATGTGTCCATTTGAAGCCAGCGTATATGTCTTGTAGCTGACCAGAAGTCCCGAGAGGAAATCGATGATCTGCCACGAAAACACGAAGAACGCTGCCGTAAGTCCCGCATAAACACCGAGACTGACATAGTTCATCTTTATCTTCAGGATAAAGTAGAACGGTATCATCACCAGCGCCGAACGGTGGAAACATGTAGCAAGAAGCACGAATATCAGAAATCTTCCGAATCGTTTTTTCTTTATGAATCTGAAGGCGTACAGTATTATGAACGCCGCAGTCATCTGTCTTAAAAAGTTGAGTGTGTTGAAGTAAACTCCGAATGTGAGAAAAAAAGCTATACCAAGATACGGTCTTTTGCAGTACATATAAGCGCATACCGCAACGCATACAGCGAAAAACGCAGCTTCCAGAATGAATATCCACTGGTATTCAGGGATATAGTCGGCAAGCAGCTTGTTGATAAGCATATAGCCCTTTTCCGTTCTGTCCGCCGCGATCTCTTCGATACTGTCAGACATACTGTGGATATACATCCACCCGTAGTTGTTGTAGTCATGTCCGACACTTCTTCGCAGAGCAGCGGGTACGAACAGAGCGATCCCCGCAAGCACGCAGTAGACCATCTTTCCGGTCTTATTCCTGCAAAGCGGTATCCCAAGCAGTATAACGCCCAGAAGAAGAAAAACATATATCACAATCGGAACTCCTAAAGCAATTCTCCCGCGAACACTTTTTCCGCGTTTCGCATCAGTCTGTCGAAACAATCAGCCGACATCTTTTTACTGATAGCCTTCTGTGCAGCCGCAAGGTTCGGAGGGCGTGAGGTGATGTTGTGACAGTCCGTACCCAGAAGATGCGCAAGATCTTTGCGCAGCAGGTCATACATGAACCGTGAGCTTCCGGAAAAGGCTCTGAAATCTCCGCTGTTGAGCTGTACGAGTATGTCAGACTCCATTATCTCGTAAATGCTCCGAGCGCTTGTAAAGTTCAGATAGCGTTCCGCGTGGGCGAGTATCGGTATCAGATCCGGGAAAAGGCTCCCCGCGAAGCTCCGGAACTCACTTATGAACCGGTCGGTAAGCTGTCGGTACGGAAGCTCGATCATTATGTATCTCGTATCGCCTATACAGAGCTTGTCAAGCTCCTTGTCCGCGAGAGACCCGGTATACAGCACCTCAGCACCGTATTTAACCTCGATCCCATGTTTCTCCGTAAGCGGGGCGAGCTTCTCGGCTGAACGTGCACGCTTCTCCAGGAACTGCTCCACCGAGTTATCCTGCAGGTAGAAATGCGGGGTCAGCACTATCCTGCCCACACCCTGCTCCTTTTCCGCAAGCAGCATCTTTTCTGACATTTCCGCATCCTTCGCGCCGTCATCTATACCCGGAAGAATGTGAGAATGAAAATCTGTCAGTGTCCTGTTATCTGTAATCTCCATAGCTATTGTATTTGTACTTGTATTTATACTTATACCCGCTCTTCAGCGGTTTTGCTGAGCAGTTTGTCTTAATGAAGCCGAGTACACGACCATTTGTCATGCGTATCTTACGCAGAGATTCCCTGATCTCCTCGTGTCGTGTGAATCCTTCCTTGACCACGAAAATTATGCCCGCGGTACGATTGTTGAGAAGCACAGCGTCGGTAACGACATTTATCGGCGGAGTATCGAGAAATATATAGTCGTAATGCTCTCCGACAAGATCGAGAAGCTGTGTCATCCTTGAACCGGATATCAGCTCGGCAGGGTTCGGCGGTATCGGTCCCGATGTGAGCACATCGAGATGCGAACGCACGTTCCTGTCGATCACCTTGGAAACATCACGTACGATGCCGCCGAGCACCGATGACAGTCCGATCTTGTTATCGAGCCGCAGCAACAGGTGCTGTACAGGCTTACGCATATCCGAATCGATAAGCAGTACATTTGAGCCCGTCTCCGCCATAGTGATCGCCATGTTCAGGCAGTTCGTGCTCTTTCCCTCGGAGGGGGAGCAGCTCGTTATCACGACGGTCTTCTTATCATTTTCCGCAAGCGAGAATACGAGATTGGTACGCGCGGCTTTATATGCTTCCTTGATAGCGAATTGAGTTTCGTCCGAAAGAATGAACCGCCGCGACTGGCCCATCGGGAGTCTGTTGCTTTTACTTTCCATGTTTTCCTCCCGCTTCGTTTCGGTTTATATCATCCGGACCGTCAGGCTCGCTGTTGTCGTAATCGGCATATTTGTGTCCGGACTTGTCTGTCGCGGTAAAATCAAGGATCTCCGCGAACACCGGAAGATCGTATATCGCGGTGAGATCGTCGTCCGGCTTCAGCTTGGTATCCAGCAGCTCAAGCATAAGGAAAAACACGTATATGATCAAAAAGCCTATCATTCCCCCGACGATCGTGAATGTCACCGCACTCGGGAAAGTATGCTTTTCCGGGAGAGTAGGCATTGAAACAGTCTCAATAGAACCGCCTTTTATGACACGGCGGAACTCATTCGTAGCAAGCGTTATAAGCTCGTTGGCAATATCGTAGGAATCGGTCGGGTTTCCGCTTATTATGGAGATACGGAATATCTCGGTGTTGTTCACGGATTCTATCTTTACCATTTTGCCGAGCTGTTCCTTGGTGTATCTGCCGTTGAGATGTTCGCTGAGCTCGCCGAAGACGTATTCGCTCGTGAAGAGTATTTCACAAGTATTTACAAGCTTCTGCGCAGCGTTTATATCGTTGATGTTTATCGTTGAGTCGATGGACTTGGATGACGAACTCTCGACATACATCAGTGCTTCGGAAGTATACCTTTTCGGAACCACGAAATATGCAAGCAGGAAGCCTATTATGGCAGCCACAAGCGTTATCGCGATTATGGTATACATATGCGAGACAAAGATCTTCAAAAGCACCCGCAGGTCTATGGTCTCTTCCTGTTCGTTCAATTCAGTCTTCCTTCCCGTCTGTTCATTCGCTCAAAACAATGGTATCACTGGCACTGTCACATATTTTCAGTCGGTACTATTATACCAAAAAAGCACAAAAATGTCAACACTTTTTCAATATTTGCCAAATTCAGACTCATAATTTCGTAAATAATATACAAAGCAAAATATCCGGCACAATGTCGCATTTCCGCACTTACGGAAACCCCGGATCATCTGTTTGTAAATGCTGTACCAAAACCGGCCCGCTGCCGCCGCAATAATTGTGAAACAATAACATCTGTCGGGCTATTGCTTTTTTCGACCTTTTGAGTTATAATACTAAAGTGTATATATTATTACCCACAAAACGAAAGAGAGGACAATAATATGAAAAAAACTACTTTATGTGCAGGCATTCTCACAGCCGTATTATGTATTGCAGGCTGCGGAAACAGCGTTCCTACCAATACCGTAAACAGTCTCGATGACCTCAAGGGCAAAAATATCGGCACCCAGCTCGGTACTACCGGATATATCATGGCAGGAGATGTAGAGAACGCCAATGTCGAGGGCTACAACAAGGGCGCAGACGCTATCCAGGCTCTCAAGCAGGCGAAGGTCGATGCTGTTATGATCGATATCGAAACGGCAAAGGAATTCGTCAAGAAGAACCCCGATCTGCGCATACTCGATGAGCCATTCGCAAACGAGGAATACTCGATCTGCTACAAGAAGGAAGACACAGAGCTCGGCGCAAAGCTCGATGAAGCACTCACAGCGCTCAAAGAAGACGGCACGCTCAACAACATCGTTTCCCACTGGATCGGCGAAGACGCTGACCACGCTTCCTACGTGGCTGACAGCTCCATTTCCCGCAGCGGCAAGATAATCATGGCAACAAACGCGGAATTCCCGCCTTATGAGAGCATGGAGGGCGGCGAGATCGTCGGTATCGACGTTGACATGATGCGCGCAGTATGCGACAAGCTCGGCGTTGAGCTTGAAATAGAGAACATGGAGTTCGACTCCATAATCACCGCTGTTACTTCCGGAAAGGCTGATGTCGGCGTTGCCGGTATGTCCGTCACCGAAGACAGACTCAAGAACGTAAGCTTCACACAGGGCTACGCTACTTCGACACAGGCTGTCGTTGTTAGAGCGTCATAAGCTTTGAGAGGTTATCCAATTGGACGAGTTTTTACAGAAATTATACGACACCTTCATCTATGACGACAGGTGGAAGTATCTCACAAACGGTCTCAAGACCACCCTCATCATCACATTTTTCGCCGTACTTCTCGGTATGGTACTTGGATTTCTTGTTGCTTTCGTTCGCTCGACTCATGACAAGACGGGAAAGCTTAAAGTGCTCAACTTTTTCGCGAAGATATACCTTACCGTGATAAGAGGAACTCCTGTGATGGTACAGCTCCTCATCATCTACTATGTTATCTTTGCATCTGTACGCATAGACAAAATCGTCGTCGGCGTTCTCGCATTCGGTATAAACTCCGGTGCATACGTCGCAGAGATAGTGCGCTCGGGCATTATGTCCATTGACCCGGGACAGTTTGAGGCAGGCGCGAGCCTTGGTCTCAACTACCCGCGGACTATGCTGTATATAATCATGCCGCAGGCGTTCAAGAACATCCTCCCCGCCCTCGCGAACGAATGTATCGTATTGCTCAAAGAAACATCGGTAGCGGGATATATCGCGCTCGAAGACCTCACCAAGGGCGGAGATATTATACGAAGCGTCACTTACGAAGCTTTCCTGCCGCTCATCGCGGTCGCGCTTATTTACCTGATACTCGTCGTCGGATTGAGTTCGTTGGTAGCGAAGCTTGAAAGGAGGCTGAAAAAGAGTGATAGAGGTTAATGAACTGCGTAAATCTTTCAACGGTACTGAAATACTGAAGGGCATAACGACCAACATCGAAAAGAACGAAAAGGTCGTTATCATAGGACCGTCGGGCTCCGGCAAAAGCACGTTCCTTCGCTGTCTCAACCGCCTTGAACAGCCTACCTCGGGCACGATAACCTTCGAGGGCGTGGATATCACCAACGCTCCCGAAAAACAGCTCTACAAGGTGCGCGAGAAAATGGGTATGGTGTTCCAGCACTTCCACCTGTTCCCCCACCTTACCATACAGAAGAACCTTACGCTCGCTCCCGTCAAGCTCGGACTCATGACGAAGGATGAAGCAGATGAAAAAGCAAACGAGATGCTGAATAAAGTCGGTCTTGCACACAAATCGCATGACTATCCGAGTCAGCTTTCCGGTGGTCAGAAACAGCGTATCGCAATTGCGCGCTCACTTGTCATGAACCCCGATGTCATCCTGTTTGACGAACCCACCTCCGCCCTCGACCCCGAAATGGTCGGAGAGGTGCTTCGCATAATGAAGCAGCTTGCCGAGGAGGGTATGACCATGATAGTAGTAACGCACGAAATGGGATTTGCCCGCGAGGTCGCTTCGCGAGTATTGTTCATGGAGGACGGTCTGATCGAAGAAGAAAACGAACCGAATGAATTCTTCACTTCACCGAAGAGCCCCAGACTGCAGTCATTCCTTTCCAAAGTCCTGTGAACGGAGATCGGATATATGTCACCTAAACTCCGCGGCAGCATAATGCTGCTTATAACTGCGTTGATATGGGGCGTTGCGTTCGTAGCACAGAGCGACGGCATGAACTATGTCGGACCGTTCACCTATAACGCCTGCCGCACGCTGCTGGGCGGTCTCGTACTTCTTCCCGTCATCGCGCTTATGCGTGTCATACACCGAGAGCCAACGGAAGACAGTACGCCGAAAGCATCGGTAAAAACTACCGTCATCGGAGGGATCATCTGCGGAGTGATCTTCTTCGCTGCGGGTATGCTCCAGCAGTTCGGTATCGCAATGACCACAGCGGGAAAAGCAGGCTTCATAACCGCGCTGTACATCGTCATAGTGCCGGTCTTCGGAGTCTTTATCTTCCGCATGACACGGATCAAGATATGGATCTGCTGCATTATAGCAATTGTCGGATTTTATCTGCTCTGCATCAAAGAAGGCTTCACAGTCTCGGCGGGCGACTTGCTCGTGCTTGCGTGCGCGTTCGTATTTGCGGCGCACATCATGGTTGTCGACCGGTTCAACGCCAGAAACATCGACGGCACGCTGATGTCATGTATTCAGTTCTTCACTGCAGGCACAATCATGCTCGTATGTATGTTCATCTTCGAAAAACCGGATATCAACGCGATCTTCGCCGCGTGGCTGCCGATACTGTACGGCGGCGTTATGTCCTGCGGAATTGCGTACACTTTGCAAATACTTGGTCAGCGATACACGGAGCCTACTGTCGCGACGCTGCTGATGAGCCTCGAATCCGTATTCGCGGCGTTATCAGGATGGCTGCTGCTCGGCGAGAACCTCTCACCGCGGGAGCTCGGCGGCTGCGTGCTCGTGTTCATAGCTGTGATACTGGCGCAGATAGATATCAAAAAACGAAAAAAGACAGAATAACAAAAGATCCCCCTATATGGGGGATCTTTTTATTCCTTCAGTCGCTTTTCAAGTCTGTCACATATCGTTTTGAGCACCTTGATACGAGCATACTTCTTATCGTTGCTTTCAATGACGATCCACGGAGCAAAGTCTGTAGATGTGAGCTCGATCATGCGGTCAACAGCCTTCTCATATTCATCCCACTTCTCACGGTTCCTCCAGTCCTCATCGGTTATCTTCCACTGTTTTGCCGGGGTATTCTCACGTTCCTTGAAGCGGCGAAGCTGCTCGTCCTTGTCTATGTTGATCCAGAACTTGAACACCTCTGCGCCCCAGTCTGTGAGCTGGCGCTCGAATTCGTTTATCTCACGGTACGCCATATCGGCACGCTCACGCGGAGTGAACCCCTCGATAGGCTCGACCATTACGCGCCCGTACCATGTGCGGTCGAATATCGTGAAATGCCCGTCGTTCTCAAGCCTGTTCCAGAATCTCCACAGATAGTGACGCGATTTCTCGGACGGCTCGGGTGCCGCTATCGGCTTTACCTTGTACCCGCGCGGATCAAGTGCGTTGGCAACACGCTTGATGTTACCACCCTTGCCTGCCGCGTCCCAGCCCTCGTAGGCTACTACTACCGGGATCTTGCGCTGATAGCAGATATTCTGTAGCTCGAACAGACGGGTCTGGTATTTTTTGAGTCTGCGGCGGTACTGCTCCTCGGTCAGAGACTTATCCATGTCGATCTTTGCGAGCTTACGGGTCTTTACAAGCGAGAAGCTTTGCGGAGCAAGTCCGGCTGTCCGGAACATAGGAGACATCGTGTGCACTCTGCCTTCATTTCTGGCATTGATAGCGCCCTCCACAGCTTCGGATACAGTCTTCATGATCATAAACTGCGCCGTGAACCTGTCATTCGCGGGGATGATGTACCATGGAGCGGCGTCTGTGTTCGTGGCTTCGAGCAGCTTGTCGTAACGCTTTGCGATCTTTTCGTAGTTCTTGTTGTTGATAAAGTCCGACTTATCCACGCGCCAGCTTGTGTATTCATCATCGCGCAAGGCTTCGAGACGCTTCTTCTGCTCCTTCTGTGTGATATGCAGGAAGAACTTGATGATCAGGTAACCGTCATCGTGAAGCTGACGCTCCATGGTATTGATATCGTTTATGTATCTATGATAGCCGTTCTTATCTATCGTTCCGTGCATATATGATTTGGCGGCATCTCTGAACCAGCTTCCGTCGAATATCTGGAACTCTCCCTGTGCCGGGAGCTTCAGCCAGTACCTGTGCATCCACGGTTTGCGCTTTTCCTGCTCGTTGGGTATGCGTATCGGATCGACCTTGTAAAAGCGCGGGTCAAGATACTTTATCAGTTTAGATATCTGTGATCCCTTTCCTGCCGCAGCCCAGCCGTCAATGGTGATCACGACCGGTATCTTCGCCGCTTTTATGCCGTTTGCGAGATCAATGAGCCTCTGGTTCATCTCCGAAAGCTCCGCTTCATATTCCGACTTTTTAAGTTTTATCTGTTCGACCTGTTCAAGCATACTTATGCCCCCTTTTTACAAACGTGACATACGACTTGTCACATTCACATTATTTATTAACATTATACACTGTTTTTTGTAAAATGTCAACAGAAATGTGTATTTTTATGACTGACAGATCGGGAGACTTCAATACCGGGAGACAGCGAACTCTGTACACAGGGTCTCATAAAGCGCGAAAATACTGTCAAACTCGTGTATGCGCTCATCGCTGCCATACTGCAATGTCAGAGCTTTTCTGCGCTTTGCACGCTCACGGGCGGAGAGCCTGTCGGAGTTTATGTATGCTCCGGCTGTACCGCAGGCAAGCGCGATCCCCATATCCGCGTACATATCGTTGCCCACCATTATCGTATCAGCGGGGTCAAGCGCATGTTTCGCGATAAGCTTCTCAAAGAATGACGCTTCAGGCTTTTTAACTCCGATATCGGACGAGATGAATATGTCATTGAAATACGGTACAAGCCCCATCTGCTCTATTTCGGGGTACGTGAACACCGCCTGCGCATTCGAGAGCATATACACTCCCCTGCCCATCTCACGCAGCAGAGTAAGCAGCTCCGTAACTCCGGGGTACAGCTTCATTCTTTGCCGTGACAGCACGCGGAACGAATTCGCGAACCAGTACGCGGCACTCTCAATGTCACCGACACCGTGCGCGGTATCATGTGTGCGTTTTGCCTCTGTCAGCAGCCGCGCAAACACGCGTTCAAGCTTCACTTCGGGAAGCTCGCAGCCGGTCTCGGCTATGAGTTTTCTCTCTTCCTCGCGTGTGTATCGTTTGTACTGCGCGCGAAGCTCTGCCGCAGTATAGTCCGCACCATACACCGAGTACAGCTCCGCCATTCTGCGCCAGAACGGGAGCTCCTCCTCGTCCGTATGTATAGAAATGAGCGTGCCGTAAAGGTCGAATACGTAATTATTATACACTTTCATGTCCGGGGACTGTGCCGTTTTGTTCTCCATCAGACTGTTATCTTTCAAATATGATCGTGATTATGTTCATTCCGAGCGTGTATATGTGATTAGTTGTCTCGGCTAGCTTGTTTATGATATTTATGCCCATCAGGAAATCATCGTCCGAATCCTTGTCCGTGAACGGGTCATAGTTTTTGCCAACGCATCGTATGCGTATGCCCGTACCACCGGTCACTGCAAAGGCTCGCAAGTCCACGCTCACAAGGTCGGGGGTCTTCTGTATGATAACATTGAGCAGCTCCTCGATAGCAAGACCGAGCTTCATCGTGAGCTTCATGTCCATATCATTATTTGCGCAGAAATCCTTTATCTTCTCTGCTGCGTCACAAACCTCATCCATATCAGCCGAGATAGAGATATCAAGAATCTTGTTTTCCTTTTCAAGGTGGTCATCGAGAAGCAGCACCGGCGAAAGCGGTCTGTCCGTATTTCTGCTCCGCAATGCGCATACCAATATCATCGCCGCGATCACAAAAGCCGAAGCCAACGCGGAAAGCGGCAGGAACAGCCATATATCCATACCCGACACAGCAAGCACAAAAGCAGCGGTTATCGGCATTATACAGCACCTTGAGCCCAGAGCTAAATTAGCTTCGGCTATCATTCCCACAGAGTTGAAATGCTTCTCCCATATACAGCAGAGTGTTGAGAAGATCACGCTTATGCCAAGGCAGATAAGCGGCAGCAGCAGATCTCCGTTTATACCGAACAGTATAGCTATCGGCACGTTAAACACTGCTATCATCACTGCGTATACCGTCGAGAACACAAGCCCCGTACGCACCTCTATCTTGGTAAGTATACGAATACCGCCGTTCTCCTTCGCTGTGGAGTATGCGCTTATCATCGGTGACGCCGTCCTCGGTATACCGAGAACTATCATCAGCGACAGCTCGGAAAGTGTGTTCAGGACTGCCCATACCGCAGAACCGCTTTCTCCCGCGAAATCAAGTATTATCATATTCAGAGCCAACAGCTTCAAAGCGTCGAAAAGATTACCGAGCGCCGATGTCGAGCCGTATCTCATAATATCAACGAGCTTCCTGCCTTCCGGTTTTACGACACCTATGCGATAATTCGAGCCTTTGCCGGACAGCGCGATAAATCCGAATATCGTTGCCGCAAGCGAGGAGATGACACTTGCCGCGGAAGCTCCGTACAGTCCGAAATCGAACACAAACATGAACACCACATCGAGCACGACATCCACCGCGACCATGATAAACACAGACACCGATATCGCGTCAGTCTTACCTTCAAGCTGCAGATAGCTGAACGGCATGTACAGGAACACAAACGCCGATGAGCCGATAAATGTGACGAGGCAGTACGAAAACACCTGGTCCGCAAGTACTCCGCCGCCGGAGAGAACATCCGACAACGGGCGGCAGAAAACTGTACCCAGAAAAGTGAACAGCAGCGATACCACCGCGGTGAGCATGAAAGCTATGCGGTAATGGTCCTGTGCAGACTTCATGTTTTCCTTGCCCGCTTCTCTCGCAGAGCATATCGAAGCTCCGCCCGATATCAGTGAGCCCGCGGTACAAAGCACAAGGTACACCGGCATGCTCAGATTCACTGCCGCAAGCGCGTTGCCGCCGAGCCTCTGTGATACAAGTATACTGTCGATCAGCGTGTTTATCGTTGCTCCCAGCACCGAGAACATTATCGGGAACAGCGTTTTAAAGTATTCCTTTTTCAGCAGACGATCGTCCTGTTTGAACTGTGTTTCCATAATTCACTATCCTTTTTTATTTCAAACTGCGATATATGCAGAATAATTATTCAGCTTTGGAACATTATATCACAATTCGGAATAATAATCAATACTTTGAAACGCATTGTTTCAGACAAAACAAACGCAGTAACAACGGCAATACGAATAAAAACACGGGCTATTGACAAAAAAACACAATATTGATATAATAAATATGTTTCGGAAAGATTTACGCCGTATAAGCAGAGTAAAAAAGGTTTGATGATTATGGTTGATATGATAATAAAAATGTCGCTGGTGACAGGACTGATGTGCCTGCTTAACATACTTGTCTGGAGACTTGCGGGGAAAAAAGTCAATAAACCGCTGATACAGGTGATCATAGGTGTCGTTTTCGGACTTGCCGCCATCATATCTACACATTATGGTGTAGATTATGAGCAGATGGTGCTTAATGTCCGCGATATCGCTCCGCTTTCTGCAGGTCTGTTTTTCGGTCCGATCGCAGGTATTGTTGCCGGTCTTATCGGCGGTATCGAACGCTTTATTGCCGGCACGTTCTTCTCTGTGGGTTCATATACTGTTATCGCCTGCAGCGTTGCGACATCGCTCGCCGGATTTGTCGCTGCCGGGCTGAACAAATACGTATTCAAAGGAATGAAGCCGTCAGCGGGATACGCTCTGTGCTTCGGCGGCGTTACGGAAGTATTTCACATGTTCGCGGTCTTCGTTACACACAACGAAGATCTTAACCGCGCGTTCGAGATCGTACACACCTGCGCGATACCTATGATAATCTTTACGGGTATAGGAATGACACTGTCGTCGATACTGCTCTCGTGGATGTCCGGAGAGTATAACAAATTCCACATTCCCGAAAAATCGGAACTGTCCATTGCAACACGATTTCAGGTATGGCTGTTCGTTTTTATCTTTTCATTGCTCAGCATCAATTTTACCTTCTCATTTCTTATCCAGACACAGCAGACTACACAGACTCTCCAGAGCGATATGGAATCTGCAGCCGAAGACGTGGCAAAAATGGCAGTGCAGATCGGCGAAGGGACCGAAGCGCAGGATTTCCAGTATATCGGGAACCACGGCATAATTATCGTTTCCGACATGAACGGTGTGATACTCTCTGACCATTACAATGGAGAAAACCTCGATGACTACGACTGCCTGCGCGGCAACGGCGAGTTCTTCGAGTCAATGATAACCGGCAAAAAGTTCTGCTGCTTTATGAAAATAACGGATGACCGACGCATACTTGTTGCAGTGCCCTACGACGACGCGTACCGCAGCAGGAATATCTCGGCGTATGAGACCGCATTCGGCGGTATACTCCTGTTCACGCTCGTTTATATGATGATCTATATACTCGTGCAGAACCTTATCGTAAAAAATCTTGATAAGATAAATACCTCACTTTCAAAAATAACCGAAGGCAACCTCAATGAGGTCATATCAGTAAAAAGCTCCGCAGAGTTCACCTCTCTGTCAAGAGATATCAACGCTACCGTAAGCACGCTCAAACGCTATATCGCAGAGGCAGAGAACCGGATGAACGATGAGCTCGAATTTGCGAGAAGCATACAGATATCTGCTCTGCCGCAGAATTTCGTATTCCCTTCACGTAACGAATTCGGGATACATGCGGTAATGTACCCGGCAAAGGAAGTCGGCGGTGATTTCTACGATTTCTTCTTTACCGATCAGAATAAGATCGCGCTCGTGATAGCCGATGTTTCCGGAAAAGGCATACCTGCGGCGCTGTTTATGATGCGCAGCAAGGCAACGATAAAAGGGCTTGCTGAATCAGGACTTGAACCTGCCGAGATCTTCAAAAAAGCTAACGAGCGTCTTTGCGAAGGCAACAGCGCCGAAATGTTCGTTACGGCGTGGATAGGTATTCTCGACCTTGAGACCGGACGCATGGTATGCGCGAATGCCGGTCATGAGTACCCTGCGCTCAGGTCCGGCGGCGGCAGCTTCTCACTTCTGAAGGATAAACACGGCATTGTGCTCGGCGGCATAGAGCAGGCTAAATATCGTCAATACGAAATAATGATGTCTCCGGGAGACAAGATCTTCGTCTACACCGATGGCGTAGCTGAAGCGACAAACTCAGACAATGAGCTTTTCGGGACCGGCAGGATGCTTGACGCGCTGAACACTGCTGCGCTCGGTACTTCCGAAGAAATACTGATGACCGTAAAGAACAGCGTCGACGACTTTGTGGGAAAAGCTCCGCAGTTCGATGACCTTACGATGCTCTGCCTTGAATTCTACAAATATAAAGGCAGGAGCGATAAAGAATAACGACTTGGTCAAGACATTCTCAAGACAGGAATCAAAAGGCACGGCGAGCAGCGAGACGCTGCATCAGATCCGTGCCTTTTCTTTGTTTAATATATCAATGTCCGTATACCGAGAAAACATCGGAGAATGACTTATTTAAGAAATCCGTTGATTATCTGCTCCTCGGCTTCAGCTTCGGTAAGTCCGAGTGTCATCAGCTTTATCAGCTGCTCACCCGCTATCTTACCTATCGCAGCTTCATGCACGAGCGCCGCGTCAACGTTGTTTGCTTCGAGTGCCGGAAGAGCAAGTATCCTGCCCTTGTCCATGATTATCGAGTCGCACTCGGTATGACCGCTGCACGCTGCGTTGCCGATGATGCACGCATCGAACTTCTGATATGACGAGTCACGTGCTACCGAACGCGATACCACATCAGCGCTTGAGCCGTCCTCGTTCAGCGACACCTTGTACGTGCTCACAGCGTTCTGGCTGCCATGCGTCATAAGGCGCTCACGCACCACAAGCTTCGCGTCCTTTTTCAGCTCCGCTATCGTGGCGCGCTCGGTAGAGTCAACGCCCTTTATCTGGACCATCTCCATTTCCATGGAGCTGCCCTCTTCCATGTAAACCTCGGTCACAGGATTGAGTATGCGCTTGCCGTCACCGTTTCCGGAACCGTAGTGTTTTTCAACATAACGCACGCGGGAGTTTTTTCCGACATAGAAACGATGTATACCGTCATGCTCGGAATCCTGCTTGCCACAGTTATCGATACCGCAGCCTGCAACGATAAGAACGTCACAGTCCTCTCCGATGTAGAAATCATTGTACACAGTTTCCTTGAGTCCGCTCTCGCTGAGTACAACGGGAATATGCACGCTTTCATTCTTTGTGCCGGGCTTTATGCGGATATCAATGCCGCTGCCCTCGGTCTTTGATGTGATATCGATGTTGGCAGTGGAGTTTCTGCCCACAGACTCACCGTTTGCACGGAAATTATACGCGCCCTCGGGAACATCGTGAAGGTCAGCCACCTCACGCATAAGCTGCAGCTGTACAGCGTCCATTTTAAGCATTTCCCTTCACCCCTTCCGTAAGCTTGTAGCACTCACCGGCAGCATATTTCGTACCGATTATTTCAGGCAGTATCTCGTCCTTTGAACCCTGCTTCTCAACTCTGCCGTCCGCAAGAACGATTATCTCATCAGCTATGTTAAGGATACGCTCCTGATGCGAGATTACAACTATAGTGCGCTCCTTGTCCGACTCGCGAAGCTTCTCGAAAATGCGTATCAGGTTGTTGAAGCTCCAGAGGTCGATACCCGCTTCAGGTTCATCGAACAGCGCAAGCTTCACATCGCGCGCGAGCACCGTAGCTATCTCTATACGCTTGAGCTCACCGCCCGAAAGCGACGCGTTCACTTCGCGGTTGATGTAATCCTTAGCACACAGCCCCACCTCGGAAAGGTATTCGCACGCCGCGTCCATTTTGATAGGTCTGCCAGCCGCGATACGAAGCAGATCGAGCACGGTGAGCCCCTTGAAGCGCACCGGCTGCTGGAACGCAAATCCGATACCGAGTCTTGCACGTTCGGTAATGCTTTTTTCTGTGATATCTTCACCGTTGAAAATGATGCTTCCGGCAGTGTTCCTCTCGATACCCGCGATTATTTTTGCGAGCGTGGATTTGCCGCCGCCGTTCGGTCCTGTGATGACCACGAATTTGTTATCCGGCACAGTAAGGCTTATATCGCGAACGATCTCCACCTTTTTTCCATCGCTGTCTGCGCCGAATGATATGTTTTTCAGTTCGAGCATTATTGCCCCTCCTTTTGTTCTTTTATGTATCACTGCTGCCCGCGGATAACTGACCGCAGGCGGCATTTATCGTATCACCGAGAGAGCGTCTCATAGTCACTCCCACGCCGTGCTTTTTCAGGGTATCATAGAAGCCCATGATACGCTCGTGCGGACTGCACGCAAACTCGCTGTTCTCGCCGGGATTGTACCGTATCAGGTTTACGTAGGCATTCATATCCCCGATAAGCTCCGCAAGCTTCACGGCACACTCGTCACTGTCGTTTACCCCGTCCAGCATGACGTACTCAAGCGTTATCCGCCGGTTCAGTCTCTCCGAGTAATCACGTGCCGCGTACATTACCTCACTTATCGGATATCTGCGCGTTACAGGCATCAGCCGTCCGCGAAGCTCATCATCGGGCGCATGCAGACTTATCGCGAGGTTCACGGGGTACTCGCTCTGTGCGAGCTTATATATTCCCGGCACCACCCCGCAGGTCGAGATAGTGATATGCCGGATACCGATATCGAAGCCTTTCGGGTACGCCATGATACCGATGAAGTCAAGTACGTTATCAAGGTTCTCCATAGGCTCACCTATACCCATTATCGATATGCCGCCCGGTTTGATGCCGGAATGGAGGACTGTACCGACCACCTGCCCGACAAGCTCGGATAATATGAGATCGCGGCGGCGTTTTAGTCTCCCGCTTACGCAGAACGCGCATCCCATATTGCACCCCACCTGTGTCGATACGCAGATATTATACCCGAACTCGTGCTTCATAAGCACCGACTCCACAGTGCAGCCGTCGGACAACCGCCATAGATACTTGTCGGCAGTTTCGGATGTGAGTGTCTGCAAACGTTCCGGTGCTCCGAAGCTGAATTCCGAGCGCAGTGTATCAAGCGTCTCCTCTTTCAGCGGCAGCCCGTCAAAGGATCCGGCAAGCTCGCCGTACACCGCGGGAAATATGATATCCGCACGCGAAGGCTTCTCGCCAATGCTTCCGAGCTTCTCACGCAGCCCGTCGTAAGTAAGTGAGTATATATCAGTCATTGTCAGGCTTCTTCGCTTTCCGCTGTGACCTTGCCGTATCACGGAACATCTCGCGGCGCTTGTCGCGCTTTTCCTTGCTTCGCACCCGGCCTTTGTAGATCATATCGAACTCGTCGTTCATAGCGAACGCTGCCGTGTTGATATAACCGTCCTTGTACGTGAAACGGAAGAACAGCTGTCCGAGATCATGGCATTCGCCCACCGCCACAAAGGTATTCTTGCCCTGCCGTATCGGCTCGGTTCCGAAGAAATCCTTACCGCAGCGGGGACAGCTGAAATGTATACGCCTGCACTCTGCGCACATACCGCTCGGGTTCCTGCCGTACGCAGACCTTACAACGAACAGCGGCTTCTCGGTCTCCCACGGCGGGCGTTTGGCGGCAACTTCAGCCTCAAAGCCGGAGTATCGCTCAATGCCGAGAGCCATGTCGAGCTTTGACGCTATCAGGTACGTCATGTACGCATCATTGAGCGCGTCATGCGCCTTGACATCCTCGGTGATACCGAGCGCTTCAAGCGCTGTGCGAAGTCCGGTCTGACGCATAAACGAGCCGGTCTGCACAGAGAATATGCGCTGAAGATTATAGTGCGTGGGCATCGTGAACACGCCCATTTCATGGAACGCCCAGTTATCCTGCAGTATCGGGATATCATCGTCGCCCCATGTTATCAGCACCGTGTCCTCCGTGAAAAACTCCGCCATTCTGTGTATCGCGTCCGGAAACGGCATACCGCCGTCTATGTCACTTTGCGTTATCCCGGTGAGCGTGCTCACATAAGGGTTCATCGTGAGGTACACCTGCGGTTTTATCATAAGCTCCTCACGGTGAGTAAGCTTCATGTCATCGTCCGCGGTTATGAATCCTATCTGTATTATCTCCCCATGGGGAAGCTTGTCTGACTTTTCAGAATTCACGGGCTGGTTCCATTCAAGGTCAAATATTATATATTTCATCTGATCATCTTTCTTCCAACGGTATGTATTCAAGATGCTCGGCAACATATTTATACGCCGGACGTATGATCTTGCCGTTGTTGATTATTTCCTCGAGACGGTGAGCCGACCAGCCGGATATGCGGGAAATGGCGAATATCGGCGTGAATAGCTCTTCAGGGATTCGAAGCATGTCATAAACAAATCCGCTGTAAAAGTCCACGTTCGCGCAGATAGGTTTGAACAGGTGGCGCTTTTCTGCTATGACTTCCTTGGCTATCTTCTCCACCCGGTCATAGAACTTGTACTCCGCCATTCTGCCCTTCTCTGCCGCAAGCTTCTTCGCATATTCCTTGAGTATCACTTCACGCGGGTCGGAACGGGTATATACCGCATGTCCGACGCCATAAACGAGCCCGGTCTTATCGAATGCCTGCTTGTCTACGATCTTCTCGATGTACTCGCGGATCGACGTCTCACTGTTCCAGTCAAGAACATGTGTCTTGATGTCCTCAAGCATGTGCTTGGTCTTGAGGTTAGCGCCGCCGTGACGGAACCCCTTCAGTGACGCGATCGCAGCCGCCACTGCCGAGTAAGTGTCAGTGCCCGACGAGGTGACAACGTGAGTTGTGAAGGTGGAGTTGTTGCCGCCGCCATGCTCGGCATGTATCACAAGCGCAATGTCCAGCACCGCGGCTTCAAGTTCAGTGAACTCGCCGTCCTCGCGGAGCATGAACAGTATATTCTCGGCGGTGGAGTAGTCCGGACGCGGGTTGCGTATCATAAGGCTCTCGTGCAGCTTGAAATGACGGTACGCACAGTACGCATATACCGAGATCAGCGGCATCTTCGCGATTATCTGTATTGACTGACGCAGCACGTTCTGCGCAGATATATCCTCCGGGTCGTCATCATAAGAATACAGCGTGAGTATGCTCTTCTGCAGCGCGTTCATGATGTTGGAGCTGGGCGCTTTCATGATGACATCGCGTGTGAAGTTCGTCGAAAGCGTCTGATACACGCTTATCAGCTTATCGAAGCGCTTCAGCTGGTCAGCGTTCGGAAGCGCCCCGAACAGCAGCAGATACGTCGCTTCCTCAAAGTTATGACGCCGCCCCGCAAAACCCTTTACCATGTCCACGATGTTGTAGTTATGGTAGTAGAGACGCCCGTCACAGGGTATCTTCTTGCCGTCTATGACATCGTATGATACAACATCCGATATCTCCGTGAGTCCGGTAAGCACGCCCTTACCTGTGCTGTCACGAAGTCCGCGCTTGACATCATATTCCACATACAGCGAAGGGTCTATCTTACCCTCGCTCAGGCACGTATCATATAGCTCCTCAAGAAGCTTCTTTTCGTCTTCCTTCGGGTTTACTATCTCCTTGTCGGTATCTCTTTCCTTAAGCATCATAACATTCCTTTCAGATATAGACATATACATTTTAATTATAAACAAATATCTGCAAATAATCAAGCCTTATACCGAAATGTTGTGCACAAGTACCCACCTCAAGTGTGCACACGCCGGAATTTTTGTTGCTTTTCACAGTACATCCTTTAAGAACATATACTCGCCCGCCCACGCATATAAATTGAAAGACCAAAAAAACATAAAGGGGCGATATCATGTCATACATCAAAAGTACAGGGACAGGAGCCGCCGCAGGCTCTAAACAAGAAAGATGTGTAAGCCTCGCACAGTATATGATCGACAACAAAGCGACCGTAAGGAACGCGGGAAGAGTATTCGGAATAAGCAAAAGCACCGTGCATCAGGATATAACCGTGCGGCTTGAGCGCGTAAACCCGGAGCTCCACCGCCAGGTCCGTGAGCTCCTCGAACAGAACAAGCAGGAACGCCATATCCGCGGCGGTCTCGCTACCAAGCGCAAGTACAGCCGTCAGCGGGGAGAACCGTGAAGGAATACCACTCGGAACAAACAATGAAAATACGACGCTGATCAAAGCATAACAGCTCACCCGCCCCTCACAGCACGTGAGAAGCGGGTTTTCGTTGTTATCATATCTGAAATGACATTATAAGAAAATGTTCAGACAGCGAGCGCTCCGCACAGGAACAAAAATTTGCAAAACATAAAAAATAATCTTGAAATTTTCTCTGTGATATGCTATAATATTTTAGTATGTTTTATTGCATTTATGAACGGGGGAATGGCTTATGCCAAAAAGACAGGACATCAACAAAATAATGATAATCGGCTCCGGCCCCATTATCATCGGACAGGCGTGTGAGTTCGACTACTCGGGAACACAGGCGTGCAAAGCGCTTCGGAAACTCGGATACGAGATAGTTCTCGTGAACTCAAATCCCGCGACAATAATGACTGACCCGGATGTTGCGGATATCACCTACATCGAGCCGCTCAACCTTGCGCGGCTGACACAGATAATCGAAAAAGAGCGCCCCGACGCTCTGCTCCCTAACCTCGGCGGACAGTCGGGACTCAACCTCTGCTCCGAGCTCTCAAAAGCCGGCGTGCTCGATAAGTACAACGTAAAAGTCATCGGCGTGCAGGTTGACGCTATCGAGCGCGGCGAGGACAGAATAGAATTCAAGCATACCATGCAGAAGCTCGGCATCGAGATGCCGCGAAGCGAGGTAGCTTACTCGGTGGATGAAGCCGTGAAGATAGCTGAACAGCTCCGCTACCCGGTAGTTCTGCGTCCGGCTTACACCATGGGCGGCGCAGGCGGCGGACTCGTATACAACGTGGACGAACTCAAGGTCGTCTGCGCACGCGGACTTCAGGCAAGCCTTGTCGGGCAGGTGCTTGTCGAGGAGTCTATAAGCGGCTGGGAAGAGCTTGAGCTCGAAGTCGTACGTGACGCTGAAAACAACGTTATAACTGTCTGCTTCATCGAGAACATCGACCCCATCGGCGTACATACCGGTGACTCGTTCTGCTCGGCACCTATGCTCACAATTTCCGAGGATGTACAGAAGAAGCTCCAGGAATACTCATACAAGATAGTACGCGCCGTAGAAGTTATCGGCGGCTGCAACTGCCAGTTCGCACATGACCCGGTATCCGGCAGAATAGTGGTCATCGAGATAAATCCCCGTACCTCCCGTTCATCGGCGCTCGCGTCCAAGGCCACCGGCTTCCCGATAGCACTTGTTTCCGCGATGCTTGCCTGCGGGCTTACGCTTGCGGACATCCCCTGCGGCAAGTACGGTACACTTGACAAGTACGTACCTGACGGCGACTACGTAGTTATCAAGTTCGCGCGCTGGGCATTCGAGAAATTCAAGGGCGCCGAAGACAAGCTCGGCACGCAGATGCGAGCTGTCGGCGAGGTCATGAGCATAGGCAAGACCTACAAGGAAGCTTTCCAGAAAGCGATCCGCAGCCTTGAGACCGGACGTTACGGACTCGGCTTCGCAAAGAACTTCAACGAACTCTCCAAAGAAGAGCTGCTGCTCAAGCTCACCTACCCCACCAGCGAGCGCCAGTTCATCATGTACGAAGCACTGCGCAAAGGCGCTACGGTAGACGAGCTGTACGAGCTCACAAAGATCAAGCACTGGTTCATCGAGCAGATGAAGGAGCTCGTCGAGGAAGAAGAAGCCCTCATGAAGAACAGCGGAAAGCTGCCCGCTCCCGATGTTCTCAAGCAGGCGAAGCTTGACGGCTTCAGCGACCGCTATCTCTCGCAGATACTCGGCATTAAGGAAGATGATATCCGTGCCGAACGCAACCGTCTCGACATCAAGGAAGCATGGGAAGGCGTTCACGTAAGCGGCACCGAGAACAGCGCTTATTACTACTCCACCTATCATCTCGACAAAGACGAAAGCCCCGTAAACACCGACAAGAAGAAGATAATGATACTCGGCGGCGGCCCCAACCGTATCGGACAGGGCATCGAGTTCGACTACTGCTGCGTTCACGCGGCACTGGCGCTGAAAAAGCTCGGTTTCGAGTCGATCATCGTCAACTGCAATCCCGAGACGGTCTCCACCGACTACGATACATCCGACAAGCTGTACTTCGAGCCGCTCACCCTTGAGGACGTTTTAAGCATATATGAGAAGGAGAAGCCTGTCGGCGTTATCGCGCAGTTCGGCGGTCAGACTCCGCTTAATCTCGCGGCAGACCTCAAAAAGAACGGCGTAAGGATACTCGGTACATCGCC
>CAMVDP010000025.1 GCA_947166275.1 uncultured Clostridia bacterium | reverse complement strand
ACGAAGCTTGAAGAAGTCGAGCCAACTCTTGGTGCCCTCCATGAACTTCTCGTTATAAAAGAGCTCAAAGAGGAACATTGAAAGGGATTTTTTGAATGGCTAACGATAAGATAGTTATACACGGCGCGAAGGAGCACAACCTCAAGAATATCGACGTTGTGATACCGCGTGACAAGCTCGTGGTGTTCACGGGACTGTCGGGGTCGGGAAAGTCTTCGCTCGCGTTCGACACGATATACGCGGACGGGCAGAGACGTTACATGGAGAGTCTCTCGTCCTACGCGAGAATGTTCATGGGGCAGATGGAAAAGCCCAATGTTGAGAGCATCGAGGGGCTTTCGCCGGCAATTTCCATAGACCAGAAGACCACCTCTCACAACCCGCGCTCGACGGTGGGAACAGTTACGGAGATATACGACTATCTGCGTCTTTTGTATGCGCGCATAGGCGTGCCGCACTGTCCTGTCTGCGGTCGGGAGATACATCAGCAGACGATAGACCAGATAGTGGACAGGATAAAGGAGCTTCCGGAGGGCACGAAATTCCAGGTACTCGCTCCTATCGCGAGAGGACGCAAGGGAGAATATGCGAAGAATCTCGAGAATCTGCGAAAACAGGGCTTTGTGCGTGTTCGCATAGACGGTGAGATGCACGACCTGTCCGACCCGATAAAGCTTGCGAAGAACATCAAGCACACGATCGAGGTCGTGGTGGACCGACTTGTTGTGAAGCCTGAAATGGACTCGCGACTGACGGACAGCCTTGAGACCGCGGGAAAGCTTACGGACGGGCTGATATACGTGGACATCATCGGGGGTGAGGAACTGCACTTCTCGATGAACTACGCCTGTCCGGAGCATAATATCAGCATAGATGAGCTCGTGCCGCGTATGTTCTCGTTCAACAACCCGTATGGTGCCTGCCCGAACTGTACAGGACTCGGCGTGTTCCACCGCGTTGACCCGAAGCTGATCATTCCCGATGAGAATAAGACTATCCGCCAGGGCGCGATCAAAGCATGCGGCTGGAACTCCCTTGACGATGGCTCGATAGCGATGATGTACTACAACGCGATATCAAAGCATTACGGAATATCGCTGGACACACCCGTGAAGGATCTGACACCGGAGCAGCTCGGTATCTTCCTTTATGGCACGGCTGGCGAGCGAATTCGTGTCGATGTCATCGATTCCTTTGGCGGGGGCTACCGGAATGCCGATTTCGAGGGCGTGGTGAACAATCTTGAGCGCCGCTACAAGGACGGTACGGAGTCTGCCCGGGCGGAGATAGAGACATACATGCACGACTGCGAGTGTCCTGTGTGCGGCGGTGAGAGGCTGAAAAAGGAGTCGCTGTCAGTCACGGTCTGCGGGATCAACATCAGCGATCTGTGCAAGATGAGCATAGGTGAAGCATACGATTTCGTGTGCAATATGGAGCTTTCGGAGCGTGACAAGATCATCGGAAAGCTGATACTGAAAGAGATCAAAGCAAGACTGAACTTCCTGCGCAGCGTTGGACTTGAATACCTTACACTATCGCGCGCGGCTGGCTCGCTTTCGGGCGGCGAGAGCCAGAGAATAAGGCTCGCGACCCAGATAGGCAGCTCGCTCATGGGTGTGCTGTATATACTCGACGAGCCGAGCATAGGGCTTCATCAGCGTGACAATGACAAGCTGATAGGCACGCTGAAGAAGCTGCGTGACCTCGGTAACACGGTCATAGTCGTGGAGCATGACGAGGACACCATGCGCGAGGCGGATTACATCGTGGATATCGGACCGGGCGCGGGCGTACACGGCGGCGAGGTCGTGGCATGCGGCACTGCCGAGGATATAATGAAGTGCGAGCGTTCGATAACGGGGCAGTACCTCTCCGGTGCGAAGAAGATACCGGTGCCGGAAAAACGACGCATACCAGACGGGCGGTATCTTTCGATAAAGGGCGCTTCGGAGAACAACTTGAAAGGCATCGATGTCGATATCCCGCTCGGAGTGTTTACTTGCGTCACCGGCGTGTCCGGCAGCGGAAAGAGCTCGCTGGTGAACGAGATACTGTATAACTATCTTGCGGGAGAGCTAAACCGCGCCCGCACTCATGTCGGCAAGTGCAAAAAGGTCACGGGAGCGGAGCAGCTCGACAAGGTCATAGCCATAGATCAGGCTCCGATAGGGCGCACTCCGCGTTCGAACCCTGCGACGTATACCGGTGTTTTCACGGATATCCGCGACCTTTTTGCGTCCACGAACGATGCGAAGATGAAGGGCTACGGAACCGCGAGGTTTTCGTTCAACGTCAGGGGCGGGCGATGCGAAGCCTGCCAGGGCGATGGCATCATAAAGATCGAGATGCACTTTCTGCCTGATGTTTACGTGCCATGTGATGTCTGCAAGGGTATGCGGTACAACCGCGAGACGCTTGAAGTGCGATACAAGGGCAAGAATATCTACGATGTGCTGGAAATGACTATCGAAGAGGGCTGCAAATTCTTCGAGAACGTGCCGAAGATATACCGGAAGCTGAAAACGCTGTGTGACGTGGGACTCGGGTATGTCAAGATAGGTCAGCCTGCCACGACGCTGTCGGGCGGCGAGGCGCAGCGCGTGAAGCTCGCAACGGAGCTTGCCCGCCGCGCTACCGGCAGGACAGTGTATATACTTGACGAGCCGACCACGGGACTGCATACTGCGGATGTCCACAAGCTCATTGAGGTGCTGCAGCTTCTTGTTCAGGGCGGAAATACGGTCATCGTTATCGAGCATAACCTCGATGTCATCAAGACTGCCGATCACATCATCGACCTGGGACCCGAAGGCGGTGACAGAGGCGGTACCGTTGTCGCGACCGGCACTCCCGAGGAAGTTGCGGCAGTGAAGGAGTCGTATACCGGCAAATATCTGAAAAAACTGCTGAAATAGCATTGAACGGTTCCCGCGGACGCTGCGGGAGCTGTTTTTTTCTGACCTTGCAAGTTTATATAAAAATTTTACAAAAATACTTGTTTTGGGAGGAATTTTGTGGTATAATAATACAGACTAAATTTGCAGACCGAAAGGAACGGAAGTATGAAAAAGATCGCAGTGCTCGGTTACGGAGTCGTAGGCTCGGGAACCGTCGAGGTATTCTACAAGAACAAGGCATCGCTGGAGAAAAAGGTTGGCGATGAGCTTGATATCAAGTACATTCTTGAGATAAGGGACTGTCCCGATGAAAGATACAGAGACAAGTTCACCAAGAACTTCGACGATATCGTGAATGACCCCGAGGTGTATGTGGTAGCCGAGGTCATCGGCGGCGTGAAGTATTCCTACGGATACGTGAAATCCTGTCTCGAAGCCGGAAAGAGCGTGGTGACATCAAATAAGGAGCTCGTAGCGTCCAAGGGCGCGGAGCTGCTTGAAATAGCGAGAGCGCACAACGTGAACTTCTTCTTTGAAGCGAGCGTAGGAGGCGGAATCCCGATAATCCGTCCGCTGAACCAGTGTCTCTCCACAGATGAGATCGAGGAGATCGCCGGTATTCTCAACGGTACCACCAATTTTATCCTTACCAAGATGATAAAGGAGAACATGGGCTTTGATGAAGCCCTCAAAATAGCGCAGGAACTCGGTTATGCCGAGCGCGACCCCTCCGCGGACGTAGAGGGACACGATACCTGCCGTAAGATCTGCATACTCGCGTCGCTCGCGTTTGGCAGACATGTGTACCCCGATGGCGTACATACCGAGGGCATAACGAAGATAACGCTTGAGGACGTTAAGTACTGCGAGAGCATGAACAGCGTGATAAAGCTCATCGGATTTGCTGCAAAGCGCGGTGACAACGTGGCTATAATGACATGCCCGGCAGTAATAAACGAGGAAAGCCAGCTCGCGGGAGTAAATGATGTGTTCAACGCGATACTTGTGCGAAGCGATGCTACCGGTGATGTGGTATTCTACGGAAAGGGCGCGGGCAAGCTCCCCACTGCGAGTGCTGTGGTAGCGGATATCACCAACGCTCTGAAGACCGACCACACCTCCAAGACCATGTCGTGGAAGGACAGCGGACAGGAGTTCGTTATCCCGTTCGCAAAGCTTTCCAACCGCTTCTATGTACGTGCCGAGGCGGACAGAAAGACGGTCGAGAGTGTCTTCGGCGAGGTAAGGTTCCTCTCCCGTGACGGCGCGCCCGACAGCGAATGTGCGTTCGTGACAGGCGAGCTTAACGAAAATGACTTTGCCGGAAAGTGCAGAGACCTGAACGTTTTCGGAACACTGCGTGTTCTTGATTATTAATAATGGGAAAGGAAGTAATTGCCATGGCACAGCCAAAGTACAAGCGTATTCTTCTGAAACTCTCCGGTGAGGCTCTTGCCGGTGAGAAAAAGACGGGACTCGATATCCCAACAGTGACCACGATCTGCAAAAGCGTCAAGAAGTGCATCGATGCGGGCGTTCAGGTAGGAATAGTAGTCGGAGGCGGAAACTTCTGGCGCGGCAGGACGAGCGAGAATATGGACAGAGTGACAGCCGACCACATCGGTATGCTCGCAACGACCATGAACGCGCTTGCGGTAGGTGATGTGCTCAAGGAGCTCGGCTGCGATGTGAGAGTGCAGTCCGCGATCGCTATGAACGCTATCTGTGAGCCGTATATACGCGAGAAAGCGATGCGTCACTTCGAAAAGGGCAGAGTAGTTATCTTCGGCTGCGGCACAGGCAACCCGTTCTTCTCCACAGACAGCGCGGCTTCGCTGCGTGCGGCGGAGATCAATGCTGAAATAGTTCTCAAGGCGACAATGGTCGACGGAGTTTATGACAAGGATCCGCTGAAATTCGACGACGCGGTGAAGTATGAGACTCTCCGTCATAAGGATATTCTCGTGAACGGTCTGCGAGTGCTTGACGGTACTGCTGCGGCAATGTGCATCGAGAACAATATACCTCTGATAGTATTTGACCTGCACCGTCCGGATAACATCTATGACGCGGTCATGGGCGAAAAAGTCGGAACGCTTGTAAGCAATCAGTCATAATTTTCACAGGAAAGGAATATAACCATGAAAGAGACTATCAACAATGCCGAACAGAAAATGGATAAGTGCGTCAACGCGCTTGAAAAGGAATTTACAACGATACGCGCAGGTCGCGCGAACCCCGCTGTACTTGATAAAATAACAGTGGATTACTACGGCGTGCCCACACAGATCAACGCTATGGCTGCTGTATCCGTGTCAGAGGCTCGTATCCTTGTTATACAGCCGTGGGACGCTTCCTCGCTGAAGGCTATCGAAAAGGCTATAATGGCAAGCGATATCGGTATCACTCCTACCAATGACGGCAAGGCTATACGTATCGTGTTCCCGCAGCTTACCGAGGAGCGCAGAAAAGAGCTCTGCAAGCAGATCAAGAAGTATGGCGAGGATGCGAAGGTGGCTGTAAGAAACTGCCGCCGCGACGCTATGGATAAGTTCAAGGCGATGAAGAAGAACAGCGAGATCACCGAGGATGATGTCAAGGACGGCGAAAAGAAGATACAAACAATAACCGACAAGTACTGTGAGAAGGTCGACAAGATCTGCGCAGAAAAAGAGAAAGAGATAATGACCGTATAATGGAAAAAGCGGTACTGCCGAGGCATATCGGCATTATCATGGACGGCAACGGACGCTGGGCGAAAAAGCGTCTGCTGCCGCGCACCGCGGGTCATATAGAGGGCGCGAAGGCGTTCAGGAAATGTCTTCGGCACTGTGTTGACCTCGGTATCGAGTGTGTGACGTTCTACGCGTTCTCGACGGAGAACTGGAAACGCCCGAAGGACGAAGTGAACGCGATAATGAAGCTTTTCTCGGAGTATCTTGACGAGGGTCTCGATATGTACGAGGAAAACATTGTTATGCGCTTTATCGGCGATCGCACACCTCTGTCCGACAGCCTGAAGGCAAAGATGGAGAAGCTTGAGCGTGAAACTGACGGCAATAACGGTACCACCTGCTGCCTTGCGGTGAACTATGGCGGCAGGGATGATATACTGCATGCGGTAAAGACGCTTGCGGCACAGGGCGGTGACATTTCTGACATCACAGAGGACAGCATATCTTCTAATCTGTATACTTCCGGGCTGCCCGATGTAGACTTGCTGATACGCCCGAGCGGCGAACAGCGGATCTCTAATTTTCTGATCTGGCAGGCGGCATACGCCGAATACGTATTCATGGACGTACTCTGGCCGGACTTTTCCGAAAAAGACCTTGACTCGGCGATCGCGGTATTCGCCGGGAGAAACCGCCGGTTTGGCGGGCTTTGATAACAAAACGGGGAGATACTATAAAGAATGGCAAAAAGGATATTGACCGCAGCGATAGGAGTGCCTGTCGCGCTGCTTATAATATATTTGGGAGGCCTGTCGCCGCATGTAATGGCTGCTGTGACAGACATTCTTTCTGTTATGGCGGTATTTGAAGTCATTTCGGCGGCAAAGTACACCAAATACAGGAGCATAACCGTGTTAAGCCTTCTGTTTTCCGCATTGCTCCCGCTTTTCTTCTGCTACGGCGACCTTCGCCAGTATGCTATCCCTGTATCGTTCCTGTTCCTGATCATGCTGTTTGCCTGCACTCTTATGCGTCATAAGGAGATAAAGTTCGAGGAACTCGGATTTATAGCTTTCATTTCTATATGTGTACCGTTCTCGATCTCAACGCTGGCATTCTTCTGCTTCCAGTGGCAGGAGCACTGCATATTCCTTGTCGCTTACACTCTTATGATGGCTTGGATAGCGGACGGCGGCGCGTACTTTGTGGGAACATTCCTCGGCAAACACAAGCTCTGCCCCGAGATAAGCCCCAAGAAAACATGGGAGGGCTTCTTCGGCGGACTTATCACATCAGTTATATCCGCGATAATGATCGGATACGGATATGAGCTCTGGGATCAGCTGTCGACCGGAGAACAGCATTTCGCAGTGAATATCCCGATACTCGTTGCTTCGGCGGTGGTATCGACATTCCTCGGGCTTCTCGGAGACCTGATAGCGTCGCTTCTCAAGCGTCAGTGCGGGGTCAAGGATTTCAGTGAGATACTTCCCGGACACGGCGGAGTCATGGACAGATTTGACAGCGTGCTTTTTGTCGCGCCGTTCATATATCTGCTGTGCAAGGCGTTTTTCCCGATAGTTGAGCTCGTCTGAAGGATGTGAAGTATGTTTTTCGGTGATATTTCAAAAAAAGTTGATAACTTGGGGGGAGAGAAAGGCTTTTCTTCGGAAAGGAAAGCTTCTCTCCCCGATTTGCCGGAGCTGCCTGATCTTGTGATCCTCGGCTCCACAGGCTCGATCGGCACCCAGACGCTCGATGTCGCGAGAACGCATGGCTATCGGATCAGGGCGATGTCTGCCCACAGCAACTACAAGCTTGCGGAACAGCAGGCTCGCGAGTTCCTGCCGGAAACTGTCTGCATGACGGAAGAGAGCGCATACAGGGAGCTGAAAACGAGGCTCGCTGACACCGATATCTTTGTAACATACGGCAAGGACGCGCTCTGCGAGACAGCGGCACTGTCCTGTGGAATGGTGATAAACTCCGTAGTGGGCATGGTGGGGCTTGAGCCTACGCTGGCGGCACTCGGCGCAAAAAACAGGGTGGGGCTTGCGAACAAGGAAACGCTTGTCACAGGCGGCGAGTTGGTGAAGGCTGCCGCGGCTGAAAACGGCGTGGATATCGTTCCGATAGACAGCGAGCATTCAGCCGTTTTCCAGTCGCTCATGGGCAACGAGGGCAACAGGATAGAAAGAATAATACTCACCGCGTCAGGCGGCCCGTTTTTCGGGTATACTAAAGAACAGCTGAAGACAGTGACCCTTGAGCAGGCTCTTCATCATCCGAACTGGAGCATGGGGCGGAAGATCACCACTGACAGCGCGACACTTATGAACAAGGGGCTTGAGCTCATAGAAGCCGTGCGGTTGTTCGATGTGACACCGGATCAGATCGAAGTTGTGGTGCACCGCCAGAGCATACTGCACTCGGCAGTGGAGTACGAGGACGGCGCAGTGATAGGACAGCTTGGCGTTCCGGATATGAAGATACCGATACAGTTCGCGATAACATATCCGAAGCGGCTGCCGTCATGTTCGCGCAAGCTTTCGCTGTTTGATGTCGGTACGCTCACTTTCGAGCACGCGGACGAGGAGACTTTCGTATGTCTTGCGGAAGCACGCAGAGCTATATCGAAAGGCGGTACAGCTCCCACGATACTCAACGGCGCGAATGAAGCTGCTGTTGCCGCGTTCCTTGACGGGCGGATACCGTTTTACCGGATAGGCGAGCTTGTATGTGGGTGCTGCGCCGCAATACCGCATACTTCGGAAGTCACGCTGAAAACGATAGCGGAGGCTGATTCAGCCGCGAGAGAATATACCAACTGTGAGGCAGAAAGACAGATATGACAGTTTTGAGCAATATCCTTAATATAGTGATCACTCTGCTCATATTTTTTGTGATAATCCTTATTCACGAAATGGGGCATTTCCTGACCGCGAAGGCGTTCAGAATGAAGATATATGAGTTTTCGATAGGCATGGGACCGCGGCTTTTCAGCAAAACGACAAAGACCACAACATGGTCGTTCAAGCTGCTGCCGATAGGAGGAGCTGTACAGCTCGGTGAGGACTTCGAGTCCGATGATCCGGACGACTTCCGCAACAAACCGGTGTGGCAGCGTATGATAGTCATAGTAGCGGGCGCGATCATGAACCTTATTCTCGGGTTTGCGGTGTGCTTTGTGAGTATCTGCTCCCAGGATAACATCGCTACTACCAGAGTCGCGGCGTTTACGGATAATTCCGTGTCGTCGCAGGTGATGCAGTCCGGTGACGAAATAGTGGAAATGGGTGGTATGGCGATCTGGACCACCATGGATATTTCGTACTGCCTGCAGAACAAGATGCTGAACATTGACGAACAGGCAAAGACTGCGAATATTGACATGACCGTACTGCGTAACGGTGAAAGAGTGGCGCTCAACGTGCCGTTCAGGTATCTGACGCAGCGCACAGAGACTGAATCCGCCGGCATAAAGGTGGATTTCACGGTATTCCCGGAGACGAAAGATCCGCTGACTGTGACAGCTGCGGCGGGGAAGATGTTCCTCACCGAGGCTCGGTTGATATGGATATCTTTCATCGACCTCGTGACCGGCACTTACGGGCTAAACGACTTATCGGGTCCTGTCGGGGTCGTCTCGACAATGGCGACATCGCTGGAGAGATCTATAAAACTGATGGATTTCAGCTCTTTTCTGCTGATCGTGGCGCTTATCACAATAAACCTCGGCATATTCAACCTGCTGCCGATACCGGCGCTTGACGGAGCGCGATTCGTATTCCTGCTGATCGAGGCGATACGCAGGAAGCCTATCCCGCCCGAGAAGGAAGGTTTAGTGCATTTTATCGGTTTTGCTGCGCTGATGCTGCTTATGCTCGTGGTGACGTTCAACGATATCGTGAAGCTGATATCACCGCATTGACGGCAGAGAAAGGATATGAACATGAAGAAGTTAAGAGCTGTTTCAGCGTTATGCGTGGTATTGATGATATCATCGTGTGCAGCAGCGGCACCGGCTGAAACTACTGCCGTCACGACTGCGCAGGACGAAACGACTGTACAGATCACGACTGCGGAGGTGCCGGTGATACCGGAGGATTCCCCTTATTCGATCGCGGAAGGCATCACCGACAGAATGAAGGCGCTTTCGGAGCTCGTACCCGGGAATAAGGCGCGGCTCGCGAAGGTATTTGAACGCGCGGCAGCCGGGGAGCCGATAACCGTGGCATATCTCGGCGGCTCGATAACACAGGGGTCGTCGGCTACACCTACATCATGCTACGCGTACCTTACTACGGAGTGGCTGAAGCGGCAGTTCCCGAAGTCTGACATAACATACGTGAACGCGGGCATTGGCGCTACAGGCTCATATATCGGTGTGTACCGTACCGACCGCGATGTGTTGTCACATTCGCCCGATCTGGTGTTCGTGGACTTCTCGGTGAACGACACCACCGAGAACACCGAGCGCAACAAGGCATCATACGACGGTGTACTGCGAAAGCTGTGGTTTGCGGAGAGCAAGCCTGCCGTGGTCACGATAGCGATGACAATGGACGACGGGACGAGCTTTCAGGAATACCACAAGGAGATTTGCGAGGCGTATGACATCCCGATGATATCCTACCATGACGCGATAATGGATGTGATACAGCATGGGCATATCAAGTGGACGGATATTTCGGACGACAACATACACCCGAACGAGACAGGGCATAAGGTGCTGACGGAGATAATAACATCGTATCTCGGGAAGGTGCTGGATGAGCTCGGAAACATAGATACAGAGCGGGAAAGCGACCTTTCGACGCCCTGTGTGACGGACAAGTACTCCTCTGCAAGGCTGATAGTACCGGGAGACACCGAGAACGTCAGTGCTGAAGGCTGGGAGCAGCATACGGACAAAAGCTTCGGAAATTTCGGGGCGTACTGGAGAGTGGCATCAAAGGACGGTAACTTCGAGGGAACCGGATCGCTGAAATTCGAGGTGAACGCGAAGTCGGTCGGCATATTCTTCGGTAAGCAGGTGAGAGGCGGCGGGCGCTTCGATATTCTTGTGAACGGCATGGTGCTTGATACGATAGATACGGCGTTCAGAAACGGCTGGGGAGATTATGTCGAGGCCGAGGAGATCATCGAATTCAAGGATTCGGGGCTGAATACCATAGAAATAGTGCCGAAAAAAGGTGAGAAGACATCGATCGTGATATCCGCGCTCGCGGTGACATAATTTCTGAAAAATGTCTTGACAAGTCAGGTAAAACCTGCTATAATATTACAGTCGAGTTTTGTGCTCGACTATCCTTGCTCACGGAGAGACCGTGGGCCGAAAGTCTATAAGGAGGTACAATATGGCTAAAACAGGAGAAAAGTACGAGGCAGTCATTGTTTTCTCGTTAAAGAACGGTGAAGACGCTGTCAAGGCTCTTATTTCCAAGTTCTCCGATCTTATCAAGGAGCACGCGGAGCTTGTTGACGTCGATGAGTGGGGCAAGAGAAAGCTCGCTTACGATATCAACTATGAGTCTGAAGGCTACTATGTGGTTTACCACTTTGATGGCAAGCCCGAATTCCCGGATGAGTTCGAGCGTGTTATCAACATCACCGACGGAATTCTTCGTTCGCTTGTAGTATTACGCAAGTGACGCAAACACAAGGAGGTAGACGATGTTTAACAAGGTGATCATGCTTGGCCGTATCGTGAACGATCTTGAACTCAAGACAACACCTAACGGCATCCCTGTTCTTTCTTTCAGCATCGCAGTCGACAGACGCTGGCAGGCCAAAGGCGAGGAGAAGAAGGCTGACTTCTTCAACTGTGTCGCATGGCGCAACGAGGCTGAATTCATCTCCAAGTACTGGTTCAAGGGTCGTCCGATACTGATCGAAGGCGAGCTCCAGACCAGAAACTATGATGATAAGAACGGGATCAAGAGATATGTGACCGAGATCATCGTTGACCGGGCTACATTCACAGGCGATAAGAAGCCTGAAGGCTCGGGTGGTGGTTACCGCGGTGACGCGGGATTCCCTGAACCTCCCCCTGATTATTCGGATCGCGGTCCCGCAGGCGGATATTCAGGTAACGGCGGAGGATACTCCGGCGGAAATGATGCGGCACCTGTTTCCTCTAACGGAAACTACAAAGCCGATGATTTCAAGAAACCGTCAGGCGGCTCCGGCAGCTCGGGCGTCGATGGAGACGGTTACCCGTTTTAATGAGAACTTACGAAACTAATAAAGGAGGAAAAAACAATGGCTGAAAAGAAGGAAATGACCGAGAGACCTGCACGCCCTGTAAAGCGCGGCAGAAAGAAGGTCTGCCAGTTCTGCGCTGACAGAGCTGAATTCATAGATTACAAGGACATCGCAAAGCTCAAGAAGTGCATGACAGAGCGCTCCAAGATACTGCCCCGCCGAGTTACCGGCTGCTGCGCATATCATCAGAGAGAGCTCACAGTAGCTATCAAGAGAGCAAGACAGATAGCTCTTATCCCTTACGTGTCCGACTGATCACAGACATAATAAAAGCTCCCT
Source organism: uncultured Clostridia bacterium (assembly GCA_947166275.1). Lineage (GTDB taxonomy): Bacteria > Bacillota > Clostridia > Oscillospirales > Ruminococcaceae > Ruminiclostridium_E. The sequence goes on along the minus strand of CAMVDP010000025.1, from coordinate 14,350 downwards.
GTATCGGGGAGCTTTTTTATTATTCCAAAGGCGCTATACTAGTTTCGAACAGATCGATATCTTCCTGTGCTATCTCGGAAATGTTTTTGATAATAAACTGCTGTATGTTAACGGGATATAGTATGGTACTGTATGATTCACCTTTAATGTTTACCGCGGTGCCGATGATAATTCCGGCATAACTGCCCTGATCGGTCACCACCGTTTTTTCACGGCCTGTGTTCGGATTTACAACGGATGTAATAAGTCCCTTTTTCTTAAGCCATGAGATAATAGCGTCATTTGAAAGCTTGTGCATGGCATTTTCGTCAATCTGCTGATTTATTCCCTGGACAAGAGCTACGATATTTATCGGCTCGTCAGATATATTCACCGCGGCTGCCTGCTGTGCGGAAAGTGAAAAAGCTGCTTTTTCCGCTCTCTGACTTCTTTTGATCTCGGCTAAATAATCTGTAAGTCCGTCAAGACTGTCAATGATGAATTGCTGAGCATTGGGAGTGAGACTGGAATACCAGTTATTTGAAGTGCGTGAATCGTCCTGTTTTTCTTGAATACCGATTGTCCGGCCCTGTTGAGTGGGAAGCGGGTATATCTTTCCGTCTGGTGCGGCACGATCCTCGATATATCCTGCGTTTCTCAACCAATTGAGCATATCAGCGGGGGTAAGTCTTACTACGATCAAACCGTTTCTTACGTTGTTGAGCTTATCAACGAGCTTGGACACGGATGTGTCATGCTCTTCCGGCGCTAATGTTGAAGCTTCGGCTGCAGTGAGCGCAAAAATGTGTTTTGGCATAATTCTATCCTCCGTTTTTGATCAGATCGGTCACTATTTCCCGTGCTATTATCAGCCCCGCCGCAGGCGGTACGAATGCCGTGGAGCCGGGAACAGGCTTACCGGTCTGTTCGTTTATTGCAGAGCTGTGTACAGGTTCTTCGCGCGAGTACACAACTTTGAGCGACTTTATACCCCGCTTGCGGCACTCTGTACGCATTACGCGAGCGAGCGGACAGACTGAAGTAGCATATATATCCGCGACCTCCAATCTGGTCGGGTCGGTCTTATTTCCTGTTCCCATGCTTGATATTATAGGAACTCCAACTGCAGCAGCGCGCTCTATGAGAGTCAGCTTTGCGGTCACGGTATCTACGGCGTCTGCGATATAGCTATACTCCGATAAGTCGAAGCTGTCGGCATTATCCGGAAGGTAGAACATCCTGTGCACAGTAACGACGCAATCGGGATCAATGTCTCTGACACGCTCTGCGGCAGCATCGGCCTTGTATCTGCCGAGAGTACTGTGCAGCGCGATTATCTGGCGGTTTATGTTTGACTCGACGATAGTGTCATTGTCGATGATGTCTATGGCACCGACACCGCTTCTTGCGAGGGCTTCAATAATATACCCTCCTACGCCGCCCGCTCCGAATACCGCGACACGGGCACTTTTCAGGCGTTCTATGGCATCACTTCCGAATATAAGCGCGGTGCGCGAGAAGATATCGGACATACCGACTCACCCTCATCTGTAATAGGAATCTATCCGCAGGCACTCCTCGAGCGTTTTGCCCGAAGCTTCGACTGCTTTGGCGACACTTCTGCCGACATAGCGCAGATGCCACGGTTCGTACGAATATCCGGTGTATTTTGCAGCATCAAAGGAAGGATAGCGAAGTATAAATCCGTAATCGGAGCAGTGTGCCGCGATCCACTTGCCTTCAGCGGTATTTGCGAACGAGTATTCGAGGGAATTGACATCGATTGCAAGCCCGAGCTGATGCTCCGAGTATCCGGGGCGTGCCGAAACAAGGTCGGCATCGTTGCCGTAAAGCTTCATCCAGCCGGCGTAGACCTGCTTCTGATATGTATAGGAACGATAAGTGGAGATCGCGAAGATATTGAGACCGGCGGCTTTTGCGTCAGCCTGGAGCTTGGCGAATGCTGCTTGCGCGTTCGGGTCAAGACCGGGTTCATAGTCTTTAGGGAGAGGATAGCTCTTGTTTGCTATCGGGATATTGTTCACGAGCGGGATGAAGTCCACATCGTCCCCGGGTGCTATGCAGTGGACCCGCAGTGCTGCGGTGACACCGCTTGTGATATCTGCTGCGATAACGGTACAGGTGCCTTTTTCTTTTGCTGTGAACATGCCGTCGGAAGCGATGCTGCCGGCAGTGCCGGTTACGCTCCAGCGCACTCTGGCTTTTTCATGGTCGCCCGGGTAAATATAGTCGAAATCAAATTTCTCACCGACATATACGAGATTAGGACCGAGTATTGAGAGAGCCCCTGTGGTGCTTTGTACTTCGTATGTGTACTTCTTTGAGGTCTTGACGGATAATTCCATAAGGGGAGGATCGTTCGAGGTGATATCGTTGGCATCCAAAGCAAGATTTGCCGTGATATCCGGCGGATCCGCAGGCGCGATGACGGTAGCGAGCTCGGAAACAGTCTTCGGTATAGGCTCGGCTTCGGCGGATGTTGCCTCGGGAAGCTTCACCGCTTCGATAACGACATTGTCATTTGCGGTGGAGATGTCGTCAGTGCTTTGCTCGTTTTCCATTATCCTGTTCGGATCATGATCGATGATCGTGAAATTCTGCGATGAGCACGAGGAGATCAGCATGACCACTGTAAGCAGCGTTGCAGTATTTCTGAAGAGTTTTGACATTATTATCTTCCTTCACATACAATATATAGATACATCTGATATATAATACCACAAAATGGATTATTTGTCAAGTATTGTCGGATAGTACCGCGGTCGCGCTATTTATGTGCTCTGACGGGTATAAACGTAAATATTTACGCCGTAGGTATTGCAAAAAAGAAAAAAATAGTATATAATAAGTAAGAAATTATATATCACACCGAAACGGAGAAAAACAAAATGGCAGAAAAGAAAATGGTAAACGCGATAACCTCAATGGATGAGGACTTCGCCAAGTGGTACACCGATATCGTAAAAAAGGCAGAGCTTATCGAGTACACGAGCGTTAAGGGATGTATGGCTATCCGTCCGTACGGCTACGCTATCTGGGAGAATATCCAGCATATCCTCGACGGAATGTTCAAGGAGACGGGACATGAGAACGTGTGCATGCCGATGTTCATACCCGAGAGCCTGCTCGAAAAGGAGAAGGATCACGTTGAGGGCTTTGCTCCGGAGTGCGCGTGGGTGACGCTCGGCGGCAGCGAGAAGCTTGAGGAAAAGCTCTGCGTGCGTCCGACATCAGAGACGCTGTTCTGTGAGCACTACAAGAATATAGTACATTCCTACCGCGACCTTCCGAAGCTGTATAATCAGTGGGTGAACGTGGTGCGCTGGGAAAAGACCACCCGTCCGTTCCTTCGTTCCAGAGAGTTCCTGTGGCAGGAGGGTCATACCATACATGCTACCGCGGAGGAAGCGATAGAGGAGACCGAGCGCATGCTCAACGTGTACGCGAAGTTCTGTGAGGACGCGCTGGCAATGCCGGTCGTCAAGGGCAGAAAGACTGACAGTGACAAGTTCGCGGGAGCTGAAGCTACCTACGCGATAGAAGCTCTGATGCACGACGGCAAGGCTCTTCAGGCAGGCACATCGCACTATTTCGGTGACGGATTCGCAAGAGCGTTCGAGATACAGTACGCAAACAAGGATAATCAGCTTGTATACCCGCATCAGACGAGCTGGGGGGTTACGACCCGTCTTATCGGCGCGATAATCATGACTCACGGAGATGACAGCGGACTTGCGCTGCCGCCGGCTGTGGCACCGATACAGGCAGTCATCGTTCCTATCGCACAGCATAAGGAAGGTGTGCTCGAGAAGGCTGCGGAGCTCCGTGACAGGCTCAAAAAGGCGGGCATCCGGGTAAAGCTTGACGACAGCGATAACTCGCCCGGCTGGAAGTTTGCCGAGTATGAGATGAAGGGTGTTCCGGTGCGTATAGAGATTGGTCCGAAGGATATTGAGAACGGTCAGTGTGTTATGGTGACACGCCATAACGGTGAAAAGTCGTTCGTGAAGCTCGATGAGTTTGAGGCGGCAACCGAGGAGAAGCTCAAGGAAGTACATGACGGGCTGTACAAAAAGGCGCTTGAGAACCGACAGAGACGCACATACGCGTGCACTACGCTCGATGAGATCAACAAAGTGCTCGAAGAGAAGGGCGACGGCTTCATCAAGGCTATGTGGTGCGGCGAGGAAGCGTGTGAGGACGAGGTAAAGGAAAAGACAGGCGTAGGTTCGCGCTGTATTCCTTTCGAGCAGGAACAGCTCTCTGACAAGTGCGTGTGCTGCGGAAAGCCCGCAAAGCACATGGTATACTGGGGCAAGGCTTATTGATCACAGCATCAAACAACATGAACAGCTGCGAGTGCGGAATGCTCGCGGCTGTTTTTGTCATATTGCATAAAAAACGGTGCGGAAATTCTCAAAAGATTTTCCCCGTAAGTGATGACAAGATGAACATTATGTGTTATAATTATATAGCTGTCACAGTCAGAACGCTGTGACCTGAAGAGTTATTAAAGCGGCGGATCGCCGCAGGCGAAAGGAAATGGTTTGTGAAATGAAGAAATCCAGGATTTTAGGCGTGCTGCTCGCAGGTATCATGGCTGTTACGGGCGTTCCGTATGTTGCGGAGCCTCTGACGGCATCTATCAGCGCGGCGTCAAAGCTCAAGGCTCCGACAGGGCTTTCTGCAACGATCAATGATACCAATGTCAAGATCAAATGGAAGAAAGTAACGGGCGCAGATGCTTACAGAGTATATATGTACAACGCGTCCACCAAGAAGTACGAGAAGTATAAGGATGTTTCCAGCGCGGCTTGCAAGGTGACAAATCTTAAAGCCGGCAAGGAATACAAGTTCAAGATAGCAGCTCTCGTGAAGTCAGGGAAGAAGTATGTTGTTCAGACTATGACAAAGCCCCAGTCTCTTACAACAAAGCTTTCTGCTCCCGCTAACTTCAAGGCTACCGTATCCGGGACCACGATCAAGCTTACATGGAAGAAAGTAAGCAAGGCTGCCGGCTATCGTATCTATTTGTATGACAGCGTTACAAAGCAGTACAAGACCTATAAGAACATCTCCGGTACAAAGTTCACTATCAAGAACCTTCCCGCAGGTACATACAAGTTCAAGGTCGCTGCACTCATAAAGAAGAACGGTCAGGTCAAAGCCCAGGTACAGTCCGGTATCAAGACCTGCAAGATAACAGCTACCACAGCTGCCACAAACACCGCTACAACTGCTAAAGAGCATGTGTCCGGTTACAGATATGGCAAGACAAAGTACGCTATCAAGCATGATATCGCTTACATGTCCAAGCTCAACACTGACTTCATCGGTTGGCTCACTATTAAGGATACACCTATCGATATCCCTGTTGTACAGGCTACCGATAACAAGTTCTACCTTACACATGACTTCTACGGCGCGTATGACCCGACAAAGGTAGGTACTACATTCGCAGATGCTACCGTAAAGGTAACAAAGACCCAGCGTCCCGACAACCTCATCGTTTACGGTCACAATATCCGAACCGGTGTAGGTCTTGCGAAGATCACCAACTACTATCCGGCAAGATACGGCAGCCTCAAGTTCTATACAACTCATCCCACTATCACTTATGAGTCCGCATTCGGCGGCGAGAGCACATACGTTGTATTTGCAGGTATGTTCGTTAATACCCAGAAGACACACGGTGACGTATTCAACTACTACAAGATCCGCAACTTCAAGAACGAGAGCATATTCTATCAGTATTTCGAGCAAGTATTTGACAGAAGCGTATTCTACAACCCCGATGTAAACATCAAGTACGGCGATAAGTTCCTTACTCTCTCGACATGCTACTATCCTTTCGGTGCAAACATCGATACAAGATTCGTTCTGTTTGCAAGACAGCTCCGCAGCGGTGAAAAGGCTACCATCAAAACATCCAACGCTTATACCAACAAGAGTCCGAAGTACTTCACCTACTACTATAAGGTAAACGGCGGCAAGTGGGCAGGCAGAACATGGCCCGAGAAGCTTATCACCGGTTACTCCGCATGGAAGAAGAAGAATGCTTAAGGAGCGAGTTTGAATGAGCAGGATCAACGATTATCTGAACGAGGCGGGAGTATTCTTCCTCGCTACGGTCGACGGTGATCAACCTAAACTTCGTCCGCTCGGTGCGCATATCGAGTCAGACGGCAAGCTTCTGTTCGGAGTCGGTGAGTTCAAAGCTGTTTACAGACAGCTCAAAGCAAATCCGAAGCTTGAGATTGTCGCTTGCAAAAAGGACGGTCACTGGTTAAGGTATACCGGCAGAGCAGTCTTTGAGACAGACCCGAAGTATGCCGCAGAAATGATAGCCGCAGCACATCTGGAGCAGATCTATAATGAAAAAACGGGCAATAAGCTCGCTATATTCCGTGTAGAGGATGCCACAGCTGTGGATATCGCAGTGATGGGTGAGGGCGAGAGCCTTCTCTGATAAGATAATACTTACGGCAGGATCACCTTTGGTGGTCCTGCTTTTTTTTGCGCAGCTACTTGAATTCTGCAGGGGAATGTGGTATAATACAAACGATAAAGCTGTACTATGAAAGGGCTGCGGTCCATTTGTTCAAACGGAGGAGCGATATACATGTCGGAGTCTGTTAGAAACGAAAAAGACAATATCAGAAGGCTTGTGCTGATCGTTGACGATGAACAGATCAACAGACGGCTGCTTGGCAGGATCATAGAGGGAGAGTATGACGTAATATATGCCGAGGACGGTGAGCAAGCGCTCGATCTTATCAGAGAACGTCAGAAAACGCTGTCGATCATACTGCTCGATCTGATAATGCCGAAAATAGACGGCTATGAACTTCTTAATATTATCCGTGACGATCACGAGCTTTCGAGGATACCCGTTATCGTTCTCACATCGGAGCGTACTGCCGAAGTCAAGAGCCTGCAGCTCGGTGCCGCAGATTTTATTCCGAAGCCTTATGATATGCCCGAGGTAATACTCGCGAGAGTAAGGCGCTCGATCGAGCTCGCCGAGGATAACATAATGATAAGCGCAACGGAGACCGATACTCTTTCCGGGCTCTATACGAAGAAATACTTCTTCCAGCACTGCAGACGGTATGACCGCTATTATCCCGATGTGCCGATGGACGCGGTCGCGTTCAATATAAACCGTTTCCACCTTATAAACGAGCTCAATGGAAGAAGTTACGGAGATACCGTGATAGCGGCGGTCGCGGCACAGTTAAGACGTATCATTTCGGAGAGCGAAGGTATAGCCTGTCGCTGTGATTCTGATGTGTTCCTGATGTATATAAAGCATTGCGATGACTACGATAGTATACTCAACAGCATAACCTCCGGGCTCAACTCGGCTGTCGGAAATTCAAGGATACACCTGCGGATGGGCGTTTATCGCAACTGCGACAAGAGCGCGGATGTAGAGGAACGCTTCGACAGAGCAAACTTTGCCTGCAACTCCCTGCGTGTCAGCTACAGCACGAGCTTCACGATCTATGATGATACAATGCGTAAGCGTGCGATATATGCCGAAAAGCTTATCGGAGACATGGACGCGGGCGTTGCCAATCGTCAGTTCAAGGTCTACTATCAGCCTAAATACAACATTACCGGTGATGAACCCGTGCTGTCAAGTGCGGAGGCGCTTATACGCTGGGATCATCCGGAATATGGCTTCGTACACCCGGCAAGCTTCATCCCGCTGTTCGAGAAGAACGGTCTTGTGCATAAGCTGGACCAGTATGTGTGGAAAGAGGTCGCCGTGCAGATGCGCGAATGGCGCGATAAGTTCGGCATAACGATACCGGTCTCCGTCAATGTTTCAAGGCTTGACATCTATGATCCCGAGCTTGAGAGCATGCTGTTGGGACTTGTGAAGGAGAACGGGCTTGAACCGTATGATTACATACTTGAGATCACCGAGTCCGCATATACCGACAACTCCGCGCAGATGACAGAGACGGTGAATAAGCTGCGCGAGGACGGGTTCAGGATCGAGATGGATGATTTCGGTTCGGGATATTCGTCACTGAACATGCTCGGCTCGCTGTACATTGACGCAATGAAGCTCGACATGCTGTTCATACAGAAGATGTGCGAAGACGCGAAGGGCATGAAAATGATCCAGCTTATGATCGATATCGCGAGATTCCTGAATATCCCCGTTGTTGCGGAGGGCGTTGAGACACAGGAGCAGTATGACTTGCTGAAGAAGGCAGGCTGTGATGTGATACAGGGCTACTACTTCTCGAAGCCGGTGCCGCCGGAGGAATTTGAGAAGTTCATTGAAGCTATGATAAAGCAGCATTGAGAACGGAGCGTGAAATTATGCTGACTTTGGAAAACCTTAAGGAATTCGGAGCGAATGTAGAAGAGGGCGTAACGAGATGTCTTGATGACGAGGAGTTTTACATTGACCTTGTAAACAGCAGTATTTCAGATTCCCGCATAGACGAGCTTGAAGAACTGATAGCTGCGGGAGACTTTGACAAAGCGTTCGAGGTAGCTCATGCCCTCAAGGGTATGTACGGCAATATATCGCTGACACCGCTGTTCAAGCCTGTAAGCGAGATTACCGAGAAGCTTCGCAGGCGCGAACAGGGGGATTACAGCGATCTTCTTAACGAGGCGAAGGCGCAGAAGGCAAAACTTGTCGGGATATACAATGCACGGAACTGAATGACACCGTGCGGGAAATAACATTGTCCGGCTCCCGTTATCCCGGGAGCCGTTCGCTTAATGACGGAGGTTCGTATGAAGGACGGATTTATAAAGATAGGCGCGGTAACGCCGGAGATAAGACCGGGTGACTGCACATTCAATGCTGGAAGCATAATATCCGCTGTTACTGACGCGTACATGAGGGGTGTAAGAGTGCTGGCATTGCCGGAGCTGTGCGTGACCGGTGCGACCTGTGGGGATCTGTTTCTCCAGAGCACACTGCTTGACGGCGCACAAAGCGCTCTGGAGCGGATAGTTCGCGAGACAGCGGGCTTTGACATGATATGCGCGGTGGGACTGCCGATGCGCGAGAACGGTGTTCTGCAGAACTGTGCCGCAGTCTTCACGAAGGGTGAAGTGATCGGTGTATTCCCGAAGATCGGTCTTACTGTCTCCGAAAGACGTTTTTTCCGTGCCGGCGATCGTTCATGTGAGGGTGTGAGACCTGTATTGAGATGCGCGGATCATCCCGATCTGTGTATCGGTGTGGAGTTCGGCAGCGAGCTTATGAGCCCGGAGACTGTATCGGGGCAGCTGTCTGTGAACGGCGCGAATGTTATACTGTGCCTGTCCGGATATGCCGAAAGGCTCGGTGAAGCGGATAAGCGGAGATTGCGCGTCGTCTCACAGTCAGAAGCGCTGTGCTGTGCGTATGCTTTATCGATACCCGGCAGCGGTGAGAGCACGACGGACAACGTGTTCTCGGGACACTGCCTGATAGCCGAGAACGGTGAACTGCTTGCGGAGAGCGAGCTGTTTGATGACGGGTTGATAACTGCGGACATCGACCTCGGAGGGATTATGTACCGCCGCAGGAGCAGCGAGTGTGGCTGCTGGACTGGTTGTGTCGGAAATACGGAATTCAGACTTGCGATGCTTGATACCGGGCTTACCCGGGAATTTCCGCGTCTGCCGTTTGTGCCCGATGATGAGGACGAACGCGGGAAGCGGTGCAGGCTTACGCTTCGTATGCAGGCTGCGGGGCTTGTAAAGCGCGTAAGGCATACAGGTGTGAAGAAGCTCGTGCTTGGTATCTCGGGCGGGCTTGACAGCACACTGGCGCTGCTTGTGTGCGCAGAGGCGATGCTGATGATGCGCCGTTCGCGGAGTGACATCTCGGCAGTGACAATGCCGTGCTTCGGTACATCGGGGCGCACCCGCAGGAATGCGCAGAAGCTTTGCGAGCTTATCGGAGCACAGTTCCGCGAGGTGGACATAACCGAGAGCGTCAAGCGGCACCTTGCGGATATCGGCCATGACCCGGAACTGCGGAACACCGCTTATGAGAACGCGCAGGCACGCGAGCGCACGCAGGTGCTCATGGATATCGCTAACGATGAGAACGGTCTCGTTATAGGCACGGGCGACCTGTCCGAGCTTGCTCTCGGATGGGCGACATTTGCGGGCGACCACATTTCGATGTACGGCGTGAACGCATCAGTGCCGAAAACACTGATACGTGCAGTAGTGGAGAACTACGCTGATACCTGCGGTGATGATGAGCTGTGCGCCGTGCTGCATGACATACTTGATACCCCGGTGAGTCCGGAGCTGCTGCCTGCCGAGAACGGCGAGATAACGCAGAAGACCGAGGATAAAGTCGGACCTTATGAGCTTCACGATTTCTTCCTGTACTACGCGATACACTCCGGATATTCGCCGAGAAAGCTTTTCCGCGTGGCAGTGAGGGCATTTGACGGAATGTACAACGAGGAAGAGATACTGAAGTGGCTGCGGGTGTTTTTCAGGCGCTTTTTCTCGCAGCAGTTCAAGCGCTCCTGTATGCCGGACGGCGCAGGAGTGAGCGGGATAAGCCTGTCGCCGCGCGGAGCACTCACAATGCCGTCCGACGCGTCAGCGGAACTGTGGCTGGCGGAGCTTGACGGCATCGAGGCAGAGAACGAATGAACACGTTTGAGATGATATACCATGTTGTGCGTTCGATACCGCGCGGCAAGGTCGCCTCATACGGACAGGTCGCGCAGCTTGCTGGGAACAAGCGGCTTTCGCGGGTCGTGGGGTATGCTCTGCATGTCAATCCCGACCCCGATAACATACCGTGCTACCGCGTGGTGAACCGCTTCGGTGAGGTGTCGGAGGCGTTTGCGTTTGGCGGTGGAAACATGCAGCGGGAGCTGCTGCTGCGTGACGGCGTGGAGTTCGATGAAAACGGCAGAGTGAAGAAGGAATACTTCATTACCGTCCGGGAATGAATCTGCAAGGGAAGACTTTATGAGCGTTGGCATTTATGATTGTTTTGGATATGGTCCCGGGTACGATGTGTCGTTCCGGGAGCGGTACAGGCTTATAAAGGACGCGGGCTTCGACTGTGTCATGCTGTGGTGGAGCGACCGCTTCGGACGCGGTGAGGGGTATCGCGAGGACGCTGAACTTGCCCGCAGCGCGGGGCTTTCGGTGGTGAACATGCACGCCCCCGTTCACGCACAGAACTTTCTGTTTTCCGACAGCGTGGAAGGCGAGAGCGTCTTTACCGAGTATCTGCAGTGCATCGATGACTGCCGAGTGTATCGGATACCGATGGTGGTCATACATTTGCCGGACGATGATCTTCCCGTAAATGAGATCGGCACCGACAGGCTCGTAAGGCTCATAGACAGAGCAGGGGAGTACGGAGTTGACATAGCGTTTGAAAATCTTCGTAATATCCGCAATCTGACCCTGGTGCTTGAGCGGTTTCGTTCACCTCATGCCGGGCTTTGCTATGACAGCTGTCACCATGCGAACTATGCTCCCGGCGTTGATCTGCTCTCACTTTATGGTGACAGGCTCAAAGCGCTGCATCTTCACGATAACGGCGGGAGCAGAAATCAGCACAGGCTTCCTTTTGACGGGAATGTGGAATGGAGCACGGTCATTGACGGCATAAAGGCGTCAGGCTACACGGGCGCTGTAACGACGGAGTCTATGAACTGGGATTATGCGCATCTTGATATACGCAGTTTTTTAGATCTGGCTTATGAGAGGGCAAAGAGGCTTGAACGTATGATTATGTAATTTCACTTGGTGAAAATAACCAAAAAAAGATATTGCGTTTATAAACATTTGTAGAAAATTCAGAATGTGGTTGAAATAAATTTGTATTAGGTGTATAATATTTAGTGTGAGTATGCGCTTTAAGCATATTATTTAGTCATTCTACCACATTCGGGAGGCTTTTATGTTAGAAGAACTCAAAGAACGCGTCTGCAAATGTAATATCCAGCTGCGTGACAGCGGGCTTGTAATACTTACCTGGGGTAATGTGTCAGCAATAGACCGGAAAACAGGACTGGTGGTCATCAAGCCGTCAGGTGTTTCGTATGACGAGCTCACGCCCGAGTCCATGGTCGTTATCAATATGGAAGGCGCAGTGGTTGAAGGCAAATACCGTCCGTCATCCGATACTCCGACGCACCTTGCGCTGTATCAGGCGTATGAGGAGCTCGGCGGTATTGTACATACACACTCGCGCTTTGCCACAGTATGGGCGCAGGCAGGTCTCGATATCGTAGCGTACGGTACGACCCACGCGGATTACTTCTACGGCGACGTTCCGTGTACCATGCCGCTCGAAGAGAACATGATAAAGACCGAGTATGAAAAGAATACCGGCTACGCGATCATAGACACATTCGCAAGAAGAAACCTTGACTGCATGGAAGTGCAGGCTTGTCTTGTGGCACAGCACGGTCCCTTCACATGGGGCTCAACTCCGGAGAAGGCTGTCGAGAACGCTGTCGTACTCGAAGAGATAGCTCACATGGCAGTGTACAACACGAATTTCCAGTTCGGTCTTACCCGTATCAGCGACACGCTGCTTGATAAGCACTATCTGCGCAAACACGGTGAGACCGCATACTACGGACAGTTCGGCAGTGTTACCGAGCTCGATCCGAACGCGACTGCTGACGTTCCCTCCGGCGAGACCGATATTCAGATCACACCGAGCAATCATACCGTTGAGCTCCAGAATATATCGCAGATAGGCGAGGTAGCGCGTCCCGTTATCGTGAAGCCTCCGAAGAAAGAGGAGGAAGTGTTCAAGTTTGATGACAAGCTCCCGCCGTCCGATGACTCCGGTGATGACGATATGTCGGGTGACATGGGCGATATAGACGATATGTCGGGCGACATGGGCGATATAGGCGATATATCAGGCGACTTTGAGCTCAAGCCCCTTGAGCCTGACACAAAGGGTGATGATCTTATTCCGATCGAGCCTGACAACAAGCATTCAGAGCCACTCGATTTTACATTCTGATCTTACTGATAAAACAAAACAGCAGACCCGCGGGTCTGCTGTTTTTTATGTCCGGTTTTTATTTTATTTCGTTGTGGTATTCCTGCAGCGATTTTACACCGATGTGCGTGTTTTCCTTTACCGCGCGTATACCCTCGGCACTTGCCTTCGCAGCAGCCATGGTAGTGATGTACGGTATGCGGTGCTTGATAGCTGCCTGACGGATATAGCTGTCGTTATGCACGCTGGTCTTTCCTGCGGGAGTATTGATTATCAGCTGTATCTCACCGTTTGTGATTGCGTCGGTGATGTTGGGTCTGCCTTCGTAGAGCTTGTTGATGCGCTCTGCCTTTATTCCGGCATCAACTATCATCTCGTAAGTCCTGCCGGTAGCGAGTATCCTGAATCCGAGCTTGTCGAACGCACTCGCGATCTCAACGAGTTCGCCTTTGTCACGGTCGCATACGCTGAGCAATACAGTACCTTCGGAGGGCAGGCATGTCTGGGTAGCTTCCTCCGCCTTGTAGTATGCTTCGCCGAAGGACGGGCTTATACCGAGTACCTCGCCGGTGGAGCGCATTTCGGGACCGAGTACCGGATCGACTTCCTGGAACATGTTGAAGGGGAATACCGCTTCTTTCACGCCGTAATGCGGTATCTGACGGTCCTTCAGATCGGGAACGGGTGAGGGATTGCCGGTGAGCTCCGAGGTCATGATCTCAGTGGCGATCTTTACCATGTTTATGCTGCAGACTTTTGATACAAGCGGTACTGTACGCGAAGCACGCGGGTTGGCTTCGAGAACGTATACAGTGTCATCCTCGATAGCGTACTGCATGTTCATCAGACCGCAGACATTCATCTCTACTGCGATCTTGCGGGTGTAATCCTTGATAGTGTCTATGTGTGTCTTGCTTAAATTCTTGGATGGGAGAATGCAGGCGGAGTCGCCGGAGTGTACGCCTGCAAGCTCGATGTGCTCCATGACCGCGGGAACGAAGCAATGCTTGCCATCGGATATCGCGTCAGCCTCACACTCGGTAGCGTTGTGCAGGAAGCGGTCGATGAGTATCGGTCTGTCGGGAGTTACACCGACTGCCGCGGACATGTATACCTTCATCATGTCATCGTCGTGAACTATCTCCATGCCGCGTCCGCCGAGAACGTAGGACGGGCGCACCATTACCGGGTAACCTATCTTGTTCGCGATGGCGAGTGCTTCATCGACATTCACAGCCATGCCGGACTCCGGCATCGGAATGCCGAGCTTGTCCATCATTGCGCGGAAATGATCTCTGTCCTCTGCAAGGTCAATGGTCTCGGGCGATGTACCGAGTATCCTTACGCCGTTCTTTTTGAGGTCTGCCGCGAGATTAA
>CAMVDP010000024.1 GCA_947166275.1 uncultured Clostridia bacterium | reverse complement strand
AAGCAGTCCATGCTCAACCAGCGTGAGATAGGCGTCGATGTCGACAGCTTCGCAGGCGCTCTCCGTGCGGCTCTTCGTGAAGACCCAGACGTTATCCTCGTCGGAGAGATGCGTGACTTCGAGACTATCAACGCAGCTGTTACCGCCGCAGAAACAGGACATCTCGTTCTGTCCACACTGCATACAACGGGTGCCGCTGATACCCTCGACCGTATCATAGACGTATACCCGCCTCACTCTCAGGGTCAGATACGTTCCCAGCTTGCAAACTCCATGGTCGGCGTTGTATCGCAGACACTCTGTGCTACCACAGACGGCAAGGGCCGTGTGGCCGCGCTTGAGATCATGGCTGCTACCGACCCGATACGCGCGATGATCCGTGAAGGTAAGATATTCCAGATCCCGAGCTCGATAGCTACCGGACGTAAGGACGGAATGTTCTCCCTCGACCAGGATCTCGCAAGACTTGTAAGAAACGGTCGTATCTCCAACGAGCTCGCTCTTTCGAGATGCCAGGACCCGTCCGAGTACAAGAGATTTTTACAGATGGCATAAGATCAGGATCCCCGTATCCAACGATACGGGGACTTTTTTTATTTCTCCGCGCTGCGACGGCTATTGACAAATACGGACAAAAGTGATATAATTTATCAGTCATTTTGAAAGAAACAAACCGGAACAGATAGAAAAGGAAGTAAGACAGTGAAAAGAGACGATTTGAGAAACATAGCGATAATCGCGCATGTCGATCACGGCAAGACGACGCTCGTTGACGAAATGCTCAAGCAGAGCGGCGTTTACCGCGAAAATCAGGCAGTTGTCGAGCGTGTCATGGACAGCAACGCACTTGAGCGTGAGCGCGGAATAACGATACTTGCCAAGAATACCTCGGTGAACTATAACGGGGTCAAGATAAACATAGTCGATACTCCCGGCCATGCCGATTTCTCCGGCGAGGTCGAGCGTATACTCAAAATGGTAAACGGCGTACTGCTGCTCGTTGACAGCTTCGAGGGCACCATGCCGCAGACAAGATTTGTGCTCCAGAAGGCGCTTGAGCTCGGACATAAGGTAATTGTCGTAGTTAACAAGACCGACCGTCCCGACGCACGCCCCAAGGAGGTCGTAGATGAGGTGCTGGAGCTCCTTCTCGACCTCGACGCGGATGATGAACAGCTCGAAAGCCCTGTCATCTACTGCTCGGGACGTAACGGCACGGCTTCACTCGACCCCGATGTACAGGGCGAGAACTTTATACCGCTGTTCGATATGATCCTCGAACATATACCTGCTCCGGAGGGTGATCCTGACGGTGAGCTGCAGCTCCTCGTATCGTCCATTGATTACAGCGAGTATGTAGGCCGTATCGCTATCGGACGTATCGAGCGCGGTGTGATAAAACAGAATCAGGAAGTCACCGTCTGCGACTATCACGGCGCAGTCCAGCCCTTCAAGGGCAAGGTGGTCAGCCTGTATGAGTTTGACGGCCTCGGCAAAACTCCCGTTCAGGAAGCTTCTGTCGGAGATATCGTATGTTTCTCAGGTATCGAGAACATTACCATCGGTCAGACAGTCTGCTCCTCTGCCGCAGTAGAGCCGCTGCCATTCGTAAAGATCAGCGAGCCCACAGTCGAGATGACATTCGCTGTCAATGACAGTCCTTTCGCCGGCAGAGAAGGCAAGTTCGTGACTTCCCGTCAGATACGTGAGCGCCTTGAACGTGAGCTGCTCAAGGACGTATCTCTGCGCGTGCGCGAGAGCGAAGTCCGCGATGCCTACGATGTGGCAGGCCGCGGAGAGATGCACCTGTCGATACTTATAGAGACCATGCGCCGCGAGGGCTATGAGCTTTCGGTAAGCACTCCCCGCGTGTTGTACAAGGAAATAGACGGCGTAAAGTGTGAGCCTATGGAAAAGCTCGTCATTGACGTTCCCGATGAGAGCGTCGGCGCAGTTATGGAGAAAATGGGTGTGCGTAAGGCGGAGCTGCTGGAAATGCACCCCGTCGGCTCACGTACAAGACTTGAGTTCAAGATCCCCTCCCGCGGACTTTTCGGCTATCGCAGTGAGTTCCTCACGGATACCAAGGGCGAGGGCGTGCTGAACACACTGTTCCTCGGCTATGAGCCGTATATGGGAGATATCCCGGTGCGCACCACCGGTTCACTCGTAGCTTTCGAGACCGGCCCCGCAAGCGCATACGGAATATGGAATGTGCAGGACCGCGGAGCGATGTTCATCGACCCCGGCGTAGATGTCTACGAGGGTATGATAGTCGGCGTTTCGCCCAAACTAGGTGATATCACAGTCAATGTCTGCAAGAAGAAGCATCTGACAAACACCCGTGCAAGCGGCAGCGATGAGGCTCTGCGCCTCGTGCCGCCCAAGCACATGAGCCTTGAGGAAAGTCTTGAGTTCATCTCGGACGACGAGCTCGTCGAGGTCACCCCGAAGTCTATAAGACTCCGCAAGCGTATACTTGACCATGACCTTCGCATGAAAGATGAAGCCAAAAGAAAGAAGTCTTAATGGAGAATGAGACCAGGGAAACTCTTCAAAGGACTCTGACAGCTTCGTGATCAGACCCGTTATTATTCAGTAAAATAAAAAAAACAGCAGACTCGTCTGACGGGTCTGCTGTTATTTGTTATTATCAGTTTTTTCCACGACATTCCTTAAGTCACATTTCTTTAAGATTATCTTCGGCGCTGGAGAGGTCATAACCCTTTTTGGTCATACGGAGATTGATGACGATGCCGATGAGGATGGGGAGGTAGAATGTAAGAAAGCGCCAGATGAAGGTGGAAACTCCGGTATAGTAGCTGCCGAAGATGCCCTTGAAGAAGGCTGCGTAGCTGCCTTCTGCTGCGCCCATTGCTCCGGGGAGCGGGACGAACGCCGAGATCATCAGGACAAACGCCTGACTCGCAATTATCGTTAAGAAATCGGTCTCGTTCATGCCGAAGCCTATATAGATGACATAGGTTATCGAGAAGTACATGAGAAGCTGCACCACAGTAACGAGGAACATTTTGAGTATCATGACCGGCTTGCTTTTGATGAACATGAAGTTCTCGTAGTAGGTATCAAGCTCGCGGTCTATGTACTCGAGCTTATCATCCACATCTTTGATGATATGGAGCTTGCCGAGCAGGCGTATGAGCGCATGGGCGAGCTTTGAGGTCGCCGCACGGAAAAACGCGAGCATAAACAGCAGCACGATGACGAACGTGTTGATTATGAAGCCTACGGTCACGAGCACTGTAAGGGGCTGCAGCGCGCCTTCGGTGAACAAGGACAGTCTGAATATCAGGAAGACTGCCGAAAACAACGTGAGGGTGAACTGGTAGACGATGAAGCGGCTGAGCAGTGCGGTCATAGCAGAGCCGAGCGGCATACCGCGCTTCATGAACGTGTACACCTGCATGGGCTGGCCGCCCGACGCGAACGGGGTGATGCAGTTGAAATACTGACCGATCATTGTAACGAGAAGGGTCGAGCGGAACTTTGTTTCCGGCTCAAGGCTCTTTGCCGCGAAGTGCAGTCCGAGCGCTTCGCCGAGCCAGTACACCACCATGCACACTATCGCGAGCAGCAGGAAAAGCGGGTTGAGCTGCATGAGCGCATTCACAATGTTGTCTGCACCCTCGGAGAACAGCACCACGAGCATTATCACGAAAGCCACGCCGCAGATAATAAGATTAAGCTTGTTGGACTTTTTCTTACTCATTATACTCTCCGTTTACCTTACGGTGCTGCCGTTCGGGATATCGTTGTCAAGGAACACGACCTTTGCGCCGCCGTCTGCAGTGTCACACGCGAGCAGCATTCCCTGGCTTTCCTCGCCGCAGAGCTTTGCGGGTGCGAGGTTGGCTACAAAAATGATTTTCCTGCCGATAAGATCTTCGGGAGCATACCACTGGGCGATGCCGGAAACTATCTGTCTGCCGTGTCTGCCGTCATCGACCTGGATCTTCAGGAGCTTTTTAGCCTTCGGTATCTTCTCGCACGCGATTATCTCACCGGTGCGGAGCTTTGTCTCTGCGAACTTGTCGATCGTGATGATGCCTGCCTTGTCAAGGTCCTCATCCTCGCGGATCGTCTTGGCGGGGGTGAGCATAGCGTTGAGCTCATCTATCTCCTTGTCGATATCTATGCGCGGGAAGAGCACCTCGCCCTTGTGAACAGTCACGTACGCGGGCAGCACACCGAAAGTCGCGATCTTATCGTAAGCCACGTCGCTTTCCTTCGCGCCGATCTGCTCCCACACCTTCGGCATGGTAGTCGGCATGAACGGGAACAGCAGCGCCGAGCATATTCTTATCGTTTCGAGCAGGTTGTACAGCACAGTCGCGAGACGCGGGTCGTTTGCCTTGTCTTTCGCGAGTATCCACGGCGTGGTTTCATCGATGTATTTATTGGCGCGTGATACTACCTTGAATATCTCCGCCAGCGCGAGGGAGTGTTGAGCCTCCTCAACGAGCGAGGCAACAGGGTCGCGCAGAGCCTCTGCCATAGCTTTCAGTTCGTCGTCCAGCGGGTCGGTCTTCCTGTCGGATATGAGAGTGCCGCCGAAGTACTTGTCAGCCATTGCAACGGTGCGGGAAACGAGGTTTCCGAGGTCGTTGGCGAGGTCGGTGTTTATTCTGCCGATCATTATCTCGTTGGAGAAGTTGGAGTCAGAGCCGTAGGGCATATCGCGGAGTATCTGATAGCGCACCGCGTCAACGCCGTAGCGCTCACCGAGCACGAACGGGTCAATGACGTTACCGAGGGATTTTGACATTTTAGCGCCGCCGAAGGTTATCCAGCCGTGACCGTAAAGGCGCTTGGGCAGCGGCACTTCGAGCATCATGAGTATTGCCGGCCATACGATGGAGTGGAATCGCACGATCTCCTTGGCGGTCATGTGCATATTTGCAGGCCAGTATTTTTCAAAATCATTATAGGTGCTGTTTTCATAGCCGATAGCACTGATATAGTTGATAAGCGCGTCAAGCCATACATACACGGTATGATTTTCGTCGAACGGTACCGGGATACCCCACTTGACCGAGGTGCGCGATACGCACAGATCCTCAAGGCCGTCCTTGACGAAGTTGTTTATCATCTCGTTGACGCGGCTCTCGGGTCGGAGATAGTCGGAATTGCGAAGAAGGTCGATTATCCTGTCGGTGAAATCGGAGAGCCTGAGGAAGTAAGCTTCCTCCTCCGAATCTATTACCGGACGCTTGCAGTCAGGGCATTTACAGCCGTCGATAAGCTCCTTCTCCGTCCAGAAGCTCTCGCACGGCACGCAGTACTTGCCCTTGTATGAGCCCTTGTAGATATAACCCTTGTCGTAGAGCTTTCTGAAAATGTTCTGCACGGTCTCGATATGGTAGTCGTCTGTGGTGCGCACATAGCGGTCATAGCTTATGCCCATGAAGCTCCAGAGGCGTTTGAAGTTCTCGACTATACCGTCAACATACTCCTTCGGGGTTTTGCTCTCTGCTTCGGCCTTCTGCTGTATTTTCGCGCCGTGCTCGTCGGTACCTGTGAGGAACATGACATCATAGCCCTGCATTCTCTTGAAGCGCGCGATGACATCACACGCCACGGTGGTGTAGCAGTGTCCGATGTGCGGGTTGCCCGACGGATAGTATATCGGGGTGGTAATATAGTATGTTTCGCTCATAAGATCAGCTCCTAAATTTAAAGTATATCAAGTTATATTATACCACAGAATATACGTTTTGGCAATATGTAAAAATTTTTACAAGAAAAATTTACATTTTTCACATAAAACACTTGATTTTTTTATCGTTTTCATATAAAATATAAGTATGTATATTTTGAAAAACGATACGCTTTGCCGTTCGTGTGTGTGCGTGCGTTCCGAAGGCGGATCGCGAGAGACTTGATAAGCGGCGGCAGGCAAGGCAGAAAGCCAAAGAGAAAGGACAGGTAACATCATGTCAAACAGATTATTCCAGGGAGTAGTTCATCAGATGAAGGACACCGTCGGACGTGTTATCGGCGTTATCGACGAGAACGCGACGATCGTAGCGTGCAGTGAGCTGTCGAAGATAGGCACCTCCAATGACTTCTTCTCCATCGAGTTCGGCGAGTCGCACGACATTTTTATCCGTGACGGCTATACCTACAAGCCCTTCGGCGTTCATGTAAAGCCGGATTATGCGGTATTTGTCGAAGGCACGGACGAAATGGCGGGCAAGTACGCCTCCATTCTCGCTATCTCGCTTTCGAGCATCAAACAGTACTACGATGAGAAGTATGACCGCAACAACTTCGTCAAGAACATAATCCTCGACAATGTGCTCCCCGGAGATATAAGCATAAAGTCCCGTGAGCTGCACTTCAACGCGGATATCAACCGCGTAGTGTTCCTAATCAGCATAATCTCGTCGAATGACGTTTCGGCGTATGATGTTATCCAGAACCTCTTCCCGGATAAGAACAAGGACTTTGTCTTCAACATCACCGAGAGCGAGATAGTGCTCGTCAAGGAGATAAAGAGCGGTATAGATGTCAAGGATCTCGAAAAGCTCGCACGTTCCATCGCCGATACGCTCCAGACCGAGTTCTTCACCCGTGTCAACATCGGTATCGGTACGCCTGTCATCGGCGTGAAGGATCTCGCGCGTTCGTTCAAGGAAGCGCAGATAGCTATCGAAGTCGGCAAGGTATTCGACACCGAAAAGAATATAGTAAGCTATGATAACCTCGGCATCGCGAGACTTATATACCACCTGCCTACAACGCTGTGCGAGACATTCCTCAAGGAAGTATTCAAGAAGGGCTCTATCGAGTCGCTCGACCACGAGACCCTGTTCACTATCCAGCGTTTCTTTGAGAACAACCTGAACGTATCCGAGACATCGAGAAAGCTGTTCGTACACAGAAATACTCTCGTTTACCGTCTCGACAAGATAAAGAAGCTCACAGGTCTCGACCTGCGTGAGTTTGACCATGCGATCATTTTCAAGATAGCGCTCATGGTCAAGAAATACCTCTCCGCCGATCCGGTAAAGTTCTGATTTAGAAGGAAATAACAGTTAATGGTAGAATTAAAGAACGTCGACGTACATTACGTTGACGGTGTGAAGGGCGGCGTTGATGCTCTCAACGACGTCAATATGCGCATCAACGACGGTGAATTCGTATTCATCGTCGGTGACAGCGGCGCGGGCAAGAGTACGCTCTTAAAGCTGCTTACCCGCGAGATACAACCTACAAGCGGGCGCGTGTTCGTGAACGGGTATAACCTCTCGAAGCTCCGCAACCGCAAGCTCCCGTATTTCAGGCGTTCTCTCGGTATGATATTCCAGGATTTCAGGCTGATCCCGGATATGACCGTGTATGAGAACGTCGCTTTCGTGTTGCGCTCGACAGACAAGTCGAAAAAGTACATACGTCAGCGTGTGCCGTACGTGCTGGACCTCGTAAAGCTCCGCGACAAGGCGAAGGCGTACCCGGGTCAGCTCTCGGGCGGTGAGCAGCAGCGTGTGGCGATAGCAAGAGCGTTCGCCACCGATCCGAAGATAATCATTGCCGACGAGCCTACCGGTAACATAGACCCGAAGCTCTCGTATGAGATAGTTGAGCTGCTGCTGGATATCAACGAATGCGGCACTACAGTCATCATGGTAACGCATAACCATGACCTCGTACAGTATTTCGGCGGCAGAGTAATAAACCTGCGCGAAGGCGGCATAGCCTTTGACGGCTACATAGAAGGCAAAGGAGACTGAGCTTAAATGAGAATGAGCAATTTCAACTACCTCGTGCGACGCGGGGTGGGCTCGGTATTCAAGAACGCGATGATGTCGCTCGCAAGCTTCTTTGTCCTGCTTGTAAGCCTTATCCTTATAGGCTGTTCGGTGCTTGTGGCGATGGACGTCGGCGTCGTAATGTCGAATATCGAGGAAAAAAACGAGATACTTGTGTATGTCTACGGCGATGTGGAGCAGTCGGTGCTCAGCCATATCTCGGACGTACTCAGCACCAACCCCAACAGCCTGAGCACCGTGTTCTATTCGAAGGAACAGGCGTGGGAGGACTACCGCAACAGCAACTCCGAGTACATGGAGCTGTACGATTATCTTCCCTATAACCCCATCCCCCATACCTACCGGGTGACCGTCAAGGACATCTCGAAGATAAGCGAGACCGCCGACGAGTTCCGCACGGTCGAGGGCGTCGAAAAGGTGACCGCGCCGCAGGATTTCGCGTCGGTGCTCGTGAACATACGTTCGACACTCTCGGTCATCGCCGGAGCGCTGCTTGCGGCTATGATAATCACCAGCGTGATCATAATCTACAACTCCATACGAAGCAGCGTTTTTGCGCGCGCAAAGGAGATAAACATCATGAAGGTCGTGGGAGCCACGAACTCCTTCGTCAAGATCCCCTTCTTCATCGAGGGTATGTTCATCGGAGCCGCGGCAGGCGCAGCGTCATGGTTCGTAACGAAGATAATCTACGAAGCGTTGGTGCAGCTCTTCCGCGATGATCTCACGATCTGGCAGATATTCGGACTTTCAAGTATGATCCAGTTCGAGGATGTGACATGGTATATGCTCGCTGCGAACTGTATCCTCGGAACGCTTCTCGGTGCGATAGGAACTATCATAAGCACCGGAAAGTACGTCAAGGTCTGATCCGGGTGGTAAATGTATGACAAGAAAAAGATCAAATATACTCCGCGGCGCAGCTGCGCTGATATGCTGCGGAGCAGTGCTTATATCGGGTGTGCTCACGGACAGTGAGCGGATGATACCGGCTTCTGTACGCTCGTACGCCGACACCCAGTCCGACCTTGAGCAGAAGATAAAGGATGCCGACGCGAAGATCAAGGAGATCGAGCAGAAGATAAAGGATGCCGGCGCTGATATCGAAAACAACAAGGAGCAGCAGGACAACTATTTCAACAAGCTCGTGGCGACACAGGAGAAGATAGACCTCGTGAACCTGTCCGTTGCCAACAAGGAAGCGGAGATAGCGGATATGGAGGCGCAGATAAACGCTGTGCAGCTCCGAATATCCGACACCGAGTTCCGTATAGCCGATAAGGAAGCCGAGATCGATATGCTTGACAAGCAGAACAAGACCAATATCGACCGTTTCGGCCAGATAATCCACGCCATGTACATCACCGACTCGGACGATTATCTCTCCGTTATCGCCGGCTCGGCGGACTTCTACGATATCTTTATCAGAAGCGAGATAATGAAGAGCGTCAGCGAGCAGAACCTTAACTTCGCTCACCAGCTCATGGCGGATATCGAGAAGCTCAAGGACGATGAGGTACAGCTCGAAAACGATAAGAAGCAGCTCCAGAATGACAAGCTGACCCTTGAGCTCCAGATGGATGAGCTTCTCGGTCAGAAGCGCGAGCTCGACGAGCAGAAAAAGTACTACAACGACCTCAACGCGGGATACTGGGACGAGTACAACAGCTACGCCGTGAAGATATCCGACCTCGAAACGCGTCAGGCAAATCTCCAGTACCAGAAGAAGGTAACGCAGGCGGACCGCGAAAAAGCGCAGGCAGCCCTTGAAGAGGAGATCCGCCGTGCGCAGGAGCGCGCAAAGAACAATACCGTCTATGATACCGGTGAATGGGCATGGCCTGTGTCGACACAGTTCACGCTGCTGACCACGTTATTCGGCTATGATTCGTGGAGGAAGGGCAACCACGGCGGTATCGATATCGGAAACAGCGGTATGATGGGCGCAAACATCTACGCGTCAAAGGGCGGCGAGGTAATTGTCGCCAAGACCACCTACATACCGGGCTATGACTACGGAATGTACGTAGTTATCGACCACGGCAGCGGCTATCAGACTCTCTATGCGCACTGCAGCGCCATATATGTCAGTGTCGGTCAGGTCGTCAACAAGGGCGACTGCATCGCAGCGGTAGGTGCGACAGGCTGGGCTACCGGTCCTCATCTGCACTTCGAGGTTCGTAAGGACGGCGTTCGCATTGACCCGCTCAGCGTTGTCTCAAAGCCGTAATAACAAACAAGGATAAGCTATGAACAGAAAGATATCAATAGGCATAGCCATAAGCATAGCGGCTATCGCCTGCGCGATCACGTTCGTAATAACAATGACCGTGTCGCTGAACAGCTACAACAACAAGATAGCCGATGTCCAGCAGCGCGGTGAGATATACACCAAGCTTCAGGAGATCGACTCCTACGTGCGGAACTATTCGCTGTACGCTATTGATGATGACAAGATGAAGACCGGCGTTTACTCCGGCTATCTCACCTGTACCAACGACAGCGGAGCGAGATACTACACCACCGATGAGTACTACTATAAGACCCGTATCGAGAGCGGCAATATCGTCGGTCTCGGTATGGTTTTCGGCAAGGAGGAAAGCGGCTATATCAAGATAACCGATGTGTATGAAGGTTCCCCCGCGGCAAGCAACGGCATTCTTCCCGGCGATGTCATCATCTCCGTTGAGGGCGTGAGTGTGCTCGAAACGGGCTATGATGCAGCAAGTGAGCAGCTGCGCTACGGTGACGAGGGTACCCGCCGCAGATTCGTTGTCCGCAGAGACGGCGAGGAGACCGAGTATGACCTTGCGCGCGCGTCGTTCAGTCTGCCGACTGTTGACGCGGTACTGCTGGATAACGGCATTCTCTGCTTCACATTCTATTCGGTGAACAAGGCTACCGGCGCTAAGATGAACGAGCTTCTTGCCACTTACACAGAAAGTCCAGTCACAGGCTATATCTTCGACCTTCGCGGCGTGTCGAGCGGGGTGTACAGCTCCGTGTCCGAGATCCTCACGAGATTCGTCGAAGCGGGCGAGATCGCTACCGCAGTCTATAAGAATAATTCGACAAAAGTCGTCGCGCAGACCCCCGGAGGGGACTTTACAAAGCTTCCGATCAGTATTATAATAGATGAGAAGACCGGCGGCTCCGCGGAGCTTATCGCGGAAGCTCTCCGTGACCACGCGGACGGAGCAGTGGTAGGTGAGAACACCATGGGCTACGGCACCATGCAGGAGACCCGTACCTTCAATGACGGTACCGCGATCGAGATCTCCGTGGCTGTCATTCACCCGACAGGGCTCAACGGCTTCTACAACGGCAACGGACTTACTCCGGAATTTCTGGTGGAATATGACGGTGAGCGTGAGACTTCCCCCATGGATTACGCATCATCCTACGACATCCAGCTCAAAAAGGCGGTCGAGGTCATCGCGAGCAAGGTCGCTGCTGTAGCTCAGACAGCGCAGTAAACAAAGTTTAACGATAAATTCAAATAAAGAAAGGATAATTACCATGGCATTAAAACCCACATTGTTGACACAGAAGGGTCTCGAAGACCTTGAGGCGGAGCTTGAACATCTCAAAGCCGTCACCAGAAAAGATATAGCTGAAAAGCTCAAGGAAGCGCGCGGACACGGAGACCTCTCCGAGAACTCCGAGTACGATGAGGCTATGAATGAGCAGGGACTCAACGAAGCTCGTATCGCGCAGATCGAAGCGATACTCAAGAACGTTGAGATCATAGATGAGGACAGCCTTTCCACCGACCTCGTACAGCACGGTAATACCATCAGCGTGCTCGATGTGGAGGAGAACGAGGAGCGCGATCTTCAGATCGTAGGTTCCGGCGAGGTGGATGTGCGTGCCGGCAAGATATCCGACGAGTCACCTATCGGCAAGGCGCTGCTCGGACATAAGAAGGGCGACACCGTTGACGTTGAGACTCCCTCCGGTGTGCTCAGCTTCAAGATCCTTGAGATAAGCAAGTAACCGCTATTCCGACAATAAAACGAAAAGGACGTATTATAATGGCAGATGAGATAAACACACAGGAAGAAATGACCGAGGAGGAGATGCTTGAAAACCTCTCGGAACAGCACCGTATAAGGATAGAGAAGCTGAACAAGCTGAAGGCGGAGGGAAAAGACCCCTACACCATCACAAAGTTCGACGTTACTCACACCGCAAAGCAGATACGCGATAACTTCGAGGAGCTCGAAGAGAAGGATGTCGCTATCGCGGGAAGAATGACGAGCCGCCGTATCATGGGCAAGGCAAGCTTCGCCGATATCCGTGACGGAAGTGACCGTATCCAGTTCTATGTCAGAATAGACGAGGTAGGCAAGGAAGCGTTCGAAGCGTTCAAAACATGGGATCTCGGTGATATCGTCGGCATTACGGGCTTCGTGTTCAAGACAAAGACCGGTGAGATATCCGTTCATGCGAAAAGCATAACCCTGCTCTCGAAGTCGCTGCTGCCGCTGCCCGAGAAGTGGCATGGCCTGAAGGATAAGGAGGAGCGCTACAGAAAGCGTTACCTCGACCTTATCGCGAACCCTGAGATAAAGGATACTTTCGTTACCCGCTCGCTCGTACTGAAGGAGATACGCAGCTATCTCGATGATCTCGGCTATATCGAGGTCGATACGCCCATCCTGCTCCCGCTGGAGATAGGTGCCGCGGCTCGCCCGTTCAAGACTCACCATAATGCGCTTGATATAGACATGTATCTGCGTATCGAGACCGAGCTTTACCTGAAAAGGCTCGTTGTCGGCGGCTTCGACAAGGTGTATGAAGTCGGCCGTATCTTCCGTAACGAGGGCATGGACGCGACCCATAACCCGGAATTCACATCTATCGAGATGTATCAGGCTTACACCGATTACTTCGGCATGATGGATATAATCGAGAATCTTTACCGCACCGTCACACTCAAGATCTGCGGCAAGGATACCGTATCTTATCAGGGTAAGGAGATCGCCGTCGGCAAGCCATGGGAGCGTCTTACGATGATAGAAGCCGTGAAGAAGTACGCAGGTGTTGACTTCGCAGACTGGGCGACCGACGAGGACGCAAGAAAGGCTGCCGCGGAGAAGCATGTTGAGCTCGAAAGCAAGACTGCCACCAAGGGTGAAGTGCTTATCGCGTTCTTTGAGACTTTCGTCGAGGAGAACCTCATCCAGCCCACCATTATCTATGATTACCCCGTTGAGAACTCCCCGCTCGCAAAGCGTAAGCCCTCCGACCCCATGTTCACCGAGCGCTTTGAGTACTTTATCAATGGTACCGAGTTCGGTAACGCGTTCTCCGAGCTCAACGACCCGATCGACCAGCGCGGACGCTTCGAGAAACAGGTCGCTGCAAAGCGTGCACAGGGCGGTAATGACGCGCAGGTGGATGATGACTTCATCACAGCGCTTGAATACGGTCTCCCGCCCACAGGCGGACTCGGATTCGGCTTTGACCGTCTCGTAATGCTGCTCACCGACAGCGCTTCTATCCGCGATGTGCTGCTGTTCCCCACAATGAGACCGGAGAAGAAGTAAAGCCCGTGGTTAAGCTATTCTTTGGCGGTATAGGGCAGGATTTACGACCAATATTAGAGACACGCCCATAATAACAACAAAACGGTATTGTCGGGAGACAGTACCGTTTTTTACTTTGCAGTTTTACAGCAACAAACAAACAGCAGACCCGTCAGACGAGTCTGCTGTTTGTTCTTATGATATCATGTTCTTCACAATGCCTTCAAGAGCTGCGAGAGCTTCGCCGATCTTCGATATATCCGCTATACCCGCCATAGCGCTGTCGGGCTTTCCACCGCCCTTGCCGCCTGCTATTGCGGCGATCTGCTTTACGATCTGGCCTGCGTTTGCGCCCTTGTCTATGGCTTCCTTGCTGCAGATGCACAGGAAGTTGCCCTTGCCGTCGGCATGACCTGCAAGCACTGCAATAAAGCTGTCATACTTCGACTTGATGTCATCGCCGGCCTTGCGCAGGCTGTCGCCTACCGTACCCTCAAGAGTTGCCGAGAATACCTTGATGCCGTTTATCTCTGCCGCGCCTGCTGTGATGTCACCCATTGCGGACTGCGAGAGCTGGCGTTCGAGCTTGTCTATGGTCTTTTTCGCGTCAGCGAGTTCAGCCATTACAGCCTCGCAGCGCTGAACGAGAGCGTTGGCGTTCGGAACTTTGAGAGCCGCCGCGGCATCGTTCATTACAGCCTTTGCGCCGTCGAGTGCGTCAAGCACTCCGAAGCCTGTCACAGCCTCGATACGGCGCACGCCGGAAGCTACCGACGACTCCGAGATTATCTTGAACAGACCTGCCTTTGCGGTATTATCAAGGTGTGTACCTCCGCAGAACTCGGTGGAGAAGCCGTCCTCGATGCTGACAACGCGTACAACATCGCCGTACTTCTCGCCGAACAGCGCCATTGCGCCTTTCTTGCGGGCTTCCTCGATCGGGAGCTCCTCGGTGATTACCTTCACGCCCTTGAGTATCTCTTCGTTAACAAGGCGCTCGACCTTAACGAGCTCCTCGGGAGTTACCGCGCTGAAATGCGAGAAGTCGAAGCGGCACTGTGTCGGGTCAACGAGCGAGCCTGCCTGGTGTACGTGATCTCCGAGCACCTTGCGAAGCGCAGCCTGAAGCAGGTGGCAGCAGGTATGGTTGCGCTCGGTGGCAAAGCGAAGCTCCTCGTCCACTTCAGCGGTCACGGTGTCGCCCACTGTGAGTCCGCCGACCTCTACCTCACACTCGCAGACGAACTGGCCGCCCGCAGTCTTCTTTGTGTCGAGAACGCGCAGAACGCTGTCGCCCGCGGTTATCGTGCCCTTGTCGCCTACCTGGCCGCCCATTTCAGCATAGAACGGCGTTTTTTCGATGACCGCTATCACCTCGTCGCCCTCGGTGCAGTTCTGAACGCTGTCGCCGTCCTTCAGCAGCGCGAGCAGCTTGGTGTCGGATTTCAGCGTTGTGTAGCCTACGAACTCGGTTTTCAGTCCCGATATCGCGTTCATCGAAGCTTCATCCCAACCGCCCTTGAAAGCCTGATTAGCGCGGGCAGTCTGCTTCTGCTTTATCATAAGCTCCTTGAAGCGCTCCTCGTCGAGAGACAGACCCTTTTCAGCGAGTATCTCCTTCGTGAGGTCGAGCGGGAAGCCATAAGTGTCATGCAGTCTGAACGCGTCGTCGCCGCTGAGCACTCCGTCGGTGCCGAGCTTTCCGATAAGTTCAGTGAGCAGCTGGGAGCCCTTTTCGACAGTCTTGTTGAAGCTTTCTTCTTCTGTAGCGATGACCTTCTTGATGTACTCACGCTTTTCGACGAGTTCGGGGTACGCGGTCTTGTTCTCCTCGATGACTTGCTCGACGATCTCGGTGAGGAACGGTTTCGTCATGCCGAGAAGTCTTCCGTGTCTTGCTGCGCGGCGCAGAAGTCTGCGGAGCACGTAGCCTCTGCCCTCGTTGGAGGGACGCACGCCGTCGCCCACCATGAAGGTCGTAGCCTTAGCATGGTCAGTGATGACGCGGATAGAAACGTCGTCGTTGTGGTTCGCGCCGTAGGTCTTGCCTGTAACAGCGCAGATACGCTTGATAATGTTCTGTATGGTATCGACCTCAAACATGTTGTCAACGCCCTGCATTACGCAGGCAAGGCGCTCAAGACCCATGCCGGTGTCGATGTTCTTGTTTTTGAGCTGGGTGTAGTTGTTGTGACCGTCGTTGTCAAACTGTGTGAAAACAAGGTTCCATATCTCGATGATACGGTCGCAGTCGCCTGCCTGCTCGAAGCTCTCAAACGGGCCGTACTTCTCACCGCGGTCGAAGTGTATCTCGGAGCAGGGACCGCAGGGACCGCTTCCGTGCTCCCAGAAGTTGTCCTTCTTGCCGAGCTTCACGATACGGTCACGCGGAACCCCTATCTCATTTGCCCATATCTCGCCAGCCTCGTCGTCTTCCTCGTAAATAGTCACCCACAGCTTTTCCGGTTCGATCTCCAGCACCTTTGTGAGGTACTCCCACGCCCAGGCGGTAGCTTCATGCTTGAAGTAGTCGCCGAAGGAGAAGTTGCCGAGCATCTCGAAGAATGTGCCGTGGCGCGCGGTCTTGCCGACATTCTCGATATCGGGTGTGCGTATGCACTTCTGGCAAGTAGTGACGCGCTTTCTCGGGGGAGTCTCAACTCCCTGGAAGAACTTCTTGAGCGGAGTCATGCCTGCGTTGATGAGCAGCACCGAGTTGTCACCCTGCGGCACGAGGGGCGCCGAATCCATGCGAAGATGACCCTTGCTCTCGAAGAATTTCAGATAGCTTTCTCTGAGTTCGTTAAGTCCTGTCCATTTCATAATTATACCTCTTTTATTTTTTGCCCGCGCCGATAGGACGCGTCCGCAATTATTTACAATCCTAAAAACCCTGTGATGTTGCTCCAGAGTATCTTTTCACGCTGCTCGTCGTCAAATCCGAGACGATCAAAGCGTTCAAGCTCCTCGGAGGCGTTCCACATCGGGTAATCCGTACCGAAGAACACTCTGTCTACGCCGTAAGTGAGTATGTACTCCCGTGCGAGTTCAGGCTTTATGAAGTCGAGCGTGCTGCTCTCGTCGAACCACAGGTTCTCTGCGCCGGCAAGTGTCTTTACCGCCTTATCCCATTCCGTGTAGCCGCCGAGATGCGCCGCGATCATGCGCTGTTTCGGGAAGCGCTTTGCCGCAGCGAGCATATATTCGGGGTGAGAGTAATCATAGCGATTGTCGCCTGTGTGGAACAGTATCGGGAGCCGTCCGTCGATAGCCTCATACATACGGAACGCATCTGCGCTGTCGATCCTGAACTTCTGGCAGTCCGGGTGCAGCTTCACGCCCATAAGTCCCATTGACATAACTCTCTTTACTTCCGCATCGACCTCATCCGCGCTCATCGACGGATGCAGCGTGCAGAATCCGACAAACATACCTCCGCTTGCTTCAACGCTTGCGTGAATGAAGTCATTTATCTTCGGCACCTGGTCGTGGGTAGTAGCTACCGAGTGAACGAGACAGCGCTCGATGCCGCACTTTTTCGAGTTTTCGACCATAGTGGCGATAGTGCCGTTGAACGCCATGGGTACTCCATAGAAATCTCCGACGTGTTGAGCTGCCTTTTCCGCTATTTTATCGGGATAGATGTGAACGTGAGCGTCAAAAATCCTCATTATTATCGTCCTTTCCTAACGTTAACATCTAATTATAGCACTTTTGCCAGTGGATTTCAAGGGGTTTATACAAAAAACTCCTTATTTTATGTGATTTTACCTGCCCGGGACTTGCATATTTTGTTTTTTCTGATATAATGTGTATATGGATCTAATATAGCTGATCGAAAGGACAGAATATGAGCACTGTAGTGGATGTACTGAATTCATGGATAATGTTTGAACACCTGAAGGAAGGAAAATTAGACAAAAAAGGAGCTGTTGCTCTCAAAGGCGACGATTTCTACAGTATGATAAAGAGCCGGACCGGCGGCGGGAGATACAGCGTCGGTGTTTATCTTGGCGTTTTTGACTTCAACAAGGTCGTAGGTATCATCCAGTCGTTATATGACCTGAGACCGTCGCCGGAGGAAATACCTATCGGCAAAAAATTCACACTTGCTTTGTATTTTGACAAGAGCATGAATTTTTTAGGCGATCTCACCATGTTTACCGCAAGCGGATACATAAAAGCATACGGAGAGATACCGGACGAGGCGACTTTTGAAAACAAAGTCAGTGAAATAAATATTTTCTTGAAAAGCTCCTTCATGAAGATCGGCGAGGATCAGGAAGGATTTAACATCTTAATAAAGAAACTCATCGGACATTTCGGCGGTGAAAGCTTTGTCAAGCAGCATGAATATCTCGAATCGTCAGTCAACATTCTGCGTTCGTTCTTCATTAAAGATATTAAGACCGCAAAGACGATATGCCCGGATATTCTGTGCAGTTATCTGTGTGGTTTCGACGAAGAACGCGAAGAAAGAGTAGACCTCAACAGCAACTCCGCCTCCGACAGGTTCGATCCGGAGATCTTCAGGAAAATACTGCAGCCGCGTAACTATCCGACCGCACGATTCCCCGGAAACACCAAATATGCTCTGTGCTTTATGCAGCAGGTCGCAGTAAATCTCGCAATCTCAGACGAAGATATCGATATACGAAGTGTCAATGGCCCGCCCGGCACCGGAAAGACCACGCTTCTTAAAGATGTCTTTGCCGAGCTTGTGGTAAGGCAGGCATACAGCATAGTTAAGATGAGTGATCGTGTTATGCCGATAGACGATGACGACAGGTATTCGGTAGGCAAGCTTCCCGAGTGTATTGCCGAAAACGGCATAGTTGTGGCAAGCTCGAACAACGGTGCTGTCCAGAACATCGTCAAAGAGCTGCCGCTGCTGTCGGGCATTGACGACGCTCTTAGGGGTGAGCTGCTCGAAGCGGATTATTTCCATACCCTCTCAAATTCGAGGATAGAAACGGCATGGATCAAAGACAGGAACGGGAGATCAAAGTGTCAGAGCAGGGTCATTCCTGTCGAGAATGCCGCGGAGAGCTGGGGTTTGTTTTCTCTTGAAGGCGGACGTAAGGAAAATATGACGAATATGATCAATTACATTTACGAAATATGTAATGATCTGGATAAAAACTATAAGCCCGACACAGGTGTATACTTCGATTTTCTCAATATGTATAATGCCGTGGTACAATACAGGAATAACGTACAGAAATATTCTGAATTACCGGCTCTTACCCATATCACGGAAAGTGTTGAGCGGTTCGATAAGCTTAAGGAGGTCACCAGAATAAAAGATGAAATAGCAGCGTTGACCGAAGAGCTTAACAAGTGTCAGGCGGATCTAAAGAAATGGCTGGATTATAAACCCGGTTTTTTTGAAAGACATGATCGAAAGTGGATGATCAAGCGTCTGGAAGAAAGGTTATGGGATATAAATAAAAAGCTTGCCGAGCTGAACGTCAGAAAAGACGAGCTGGAAAGACGGCTGGCCGGAATGTTCGTGATGGATAACGATATGAAAATGATCAATATGCACCTCGGATATGAAGATCTCCAATTCTCAAATCCGTGGTTCGGCGAGAATTATCGCATCATGCAGTCAAAGCTGTTTATCGCGGCGCTTAAAGTCCGGAAACAGTTCCTGTATGAAAACAGGGCTAATATCAGAGCTGCGGCAGGTGTCTGGAACAACAGCAAGAAACTCGCGGATAAAAAAGATAAGATAAAAGCCGCGTGGGAATGGATCAACTTTACTATCCCGGTAATAAGCTCGACCTTTGCAAGCTTCGCAAATATGACGGGTATGCTCGGTGTCGGATCGATAGGGCATCTTTTTGTGGACGAAGCCGGTCAGGCTGTCCCGCATTTTGCCGTGGGAGCTGTGATGCGCAGCAGGCGTGTCATGGTCGTGGGCGATCCCTATCAGATAAAGCCGGTTCTTGAGCTTGACCCGGGCGTGGTACAGGGCCTTGCCAAACGCTTTGAGATCAGCCCCACCTTTCTCTCTGATTCCGCGTCGGTGCAGACTCTCGCGGACCGGGCATCAAAGTACGGCTTTTTCCGCAGTGATGATGAGGGTTCATACACGTGGGTCGGCGTGCCTCTCTGGGTACACAGGAGATGTATGTACCCCATGTTCACGATATCCAACGAAATATCATACCAGAACCTTATGGTACAGGGCAAGAAGGAGTTCGGCAAGACCGGCTGGTTCGATGTCTCTGAAGAGCTGTACGGCAGCGCGACGGATCCGAAAAGTGACAAATACATGGTCGCACAGGGAGAGTTCCTGATACGCAAGATACAGAGCATGATAGAAGCAGACAGGTCAATAATCGATAAGACCGTCAAAGACAAGATATATGTCATCTCTCCGTTCGAAAAGGTCGCGAGTCTGCTGGCAAATAAGCTTGACGCTATACACTTCACCCGGCGCACTCCAAAAGGTGCTCCGACTAATGTCGGGACGATACATACCTTCCAGGGAAAAGAAGCCCCGATAGTGTTCCTCGTTCTCGGCGCGAACAACAAGCGCCGCGGGTCGGCATGGTGGGCAGTGTCTGAAGCAAACATGATAAATGTAGCCGCTACACGTGCCAAGGAGGAGTTCTATATCATAGGCGACAAGAAGCTGTATAAGAGCGTCCGGAGCAGATCCATGAGCAGCACGATCGCTATTATGGATAAATACGCCAAAGAACATCCCAAGCTGATCGATGACGATGTCAAGAGCTTTCTTGCTCCTGCAGTAAGCGCGCCGAGACCTGCTCCTAAATTCAACGCTGCTCTCAAAGCTGCCATTGAAAGTGCCAATAAATTAGCACAGGAATCTGCTCCGACATCCGGGAGCCAGCGCACTGTCCCGGAATCCGACGGGCATGTCACCGGTACAGTCACCTTTTTCAAATCAACGGAGACATCCGCCTATGCGTATATACAGGGCGATGACGGAAACAAATACACTATCACCGAGTCGATCTACTCCAAAACGGAAAACGCGGCTGATACGATATATAAAAACGCGCGAATATCATTTACTCCTTCTTTGTTCAACGGCAAGAGATACGCTCATGATGTAAGGCGCGGATAAGCAGGCAAAAAACCCGCAGGAAGTTCCTGCGGGGTAAGTTGTTTCTGTCTGCGTAGCAATTCTCAACGTGTCTCATCCGGCTTATACATCGATGAATACAGCGTCAGAGCTGCAAGAGTAAAGCCGTCGGTCACTTCACCCGCTACAATTTTAGCGTACAGTTCATCAGGAGCAAGCAGGAGGCACTGCAATATGCCCTCATACCCCTCTTTGATCTGCGGACAGCTCACGGTACAGAAATACACCTCTGCACGCGTTCCCGATATGCCGCTGTCCGGTGTTATCGACCCGAGCCTTATGGAGCTTAAGACCTCCGCGCCGATCTCCTCCGAGAGCTCCTTATACAGATTCTGCTCCGCGGTGAGTCCTGCTTCTCCGAACCCGCGCGGAAACGCAAGCTGCTCACTGCGAATTGCGTGGCGGAATTGTCGAAGCAGTACGAATTTACCTTCATACATCGGCACGCTCACTATGGCACCGGTCTGTGCCGGGATCAACCGCTCATAAGCAAAGCAGTTTCCTTTCCTGTTCCGTACCAGATCCACGACCATCATTGAATAGGGGCTTTCATAGACTACGCCGAAAGTCTGACCGCTCTGGCGGCAGAATGTCAGTACCGCCTCTTCATCCGTTATTATCTCAAGCTCTTCGGATGTCGCGAAAAGCTCCGGGCGCTCATCCATCAGCGTACGATAGCGTGCCCATGCACGCTGCTGTTCAGCTGTTTTCTGTAAATTCGTGCTCATGTGCCGTTAAACCCTCCAGAATTTTCTGATATGCCGCACGTCCCGATTGCAGCAGAATACCCTCAAAGAGACGAAGCTTTTCTATGAAACAGTTCTGCACATTCGAGTTATTGATGATATCTCCGCAGACAAACTCGATCACGAGGTTTTCACGCGGGTTGTCACGCAGTTTCTCGGTTTGTTCGCGGCGGATACAAATGACATTGCTGTTTTCATGGTAGACGGTCGTAAGCCTGCACCCGCCGAAGGAATAGATGACCGACAGACAGCCCGGCTGCTCTCGCATACGGCAGTGAGAAAGCTTGTCAGCACATACTGTCAGCAGATCGCGGTAGCGCAGCCACACGACTTCGACATCGTGAAAATCTATCTCGTTAAGGCTTGCACGCTTACGGCCTGCATCGCGCGCTTCGATATACGCTTTCCACTCCGCCGTTTTTCTGATCAGGGCAATATCAGCGAGACTCACTTCCGGCTCTGCGGCAGCATACATCTCGTTCAGAAATTCAGGCATAAAGTCGATCACGGAGCAGTAGAGCTCATCTGCCGAGATCGTGCGCAGATTCTGCTCGCTGCGGCGCTCGGACATATAATAATCCCAGAGACCGTTTTCGTAGGACGACACAGGATTTATATGCAGCGCGGCCGGCAGATTGATCATATATGTAAAGTCTACGATCTGCTTGAGTTCGCAGACAAAGGGCTTTTCGAAGTCGAGAATACAATCGGGGACCTGCGATCCCTGTTGTATCAGAAAATCCTGATATACGCTGTTTCTGCTGTAGCTTCCTGGCTTTGCGTCGTCCTTTTCAATGGCGGTATCTCGCAGTCTGCGCCAAAGCGCGTTGAACTCCGCGATCTGCTCTTCCGGCACTCCCATGGCTATCTGTAATTCCTTCAGGCGCTGCTTGTCATTAGCGGTCGTCAAAAACAGGTTCATCATGCGCATGGAAAGCGTTCGTGCGATCTCAAAGCTGTTTGCGCTGTCGTTTCCGTCGATCTCGTTCCAGCTCATGCGTATGCAGTAGACAGGATCGTTCCGACAGATCTCCTTCCATTTCGCAAACTGTTCCCCATTCACATCAAAATACGGTCGTTCGACAGGAGATTTCTCTTTCATCAGATAAATGACAAAGGAGCCGTTTCGCAGAAGCTCACAGAATGCGCGGGTGTTATCGTCATCGTTCATATACCAGTCTGCGATCGCTTCGGAGTTGAACGCGGAAGCACGGTTTATCAATACCTGCCAGTTATGCAGCAGTGCGCTTATTATTTCATACTGCTGCATCTTTTTGCGCTGTTTGCTCAGGGAAGGCGCACGAAAACCATACTCGCGGAACGCCTTATCTGTGAAGAAGCCCGGCGGGACCCACTGATTATCCATACATATAGGATAGACTGCATTCGGGTCGGTCTCTCCGACGTTAAGCGTGAAGAATGCAATGCCGTCCGCTTCACGGGTATCGGGGAGCGCGTAGGGATAGATGTATTCCGATTCCGCGTCCACCTCGTTCAGCCCGACCAGGCCGATCTCGGACTGTCCCGACTGTTGAGCCAGTTCCTCGGGTGTCATACAGGATCTCCAGATGCCGTTTCCGGTAAGCACTTCGAGAAAATCCACCGTTATACCGCGGAAGTTTGCGGCTGAAATATACTGAACATTATTGAAAAGCTCAAAAATATCCGCAAACTCATCACACCCGAACAGATGCTTGATCGGCACACGCTCAAGCATGATAACAAAGATACCGTAATCGGGATCTTCCCGTCTTCGTTTTATCGCCGTTCGGATCTCGCGAATGATCTCGGCACGCTGCTCGATGCCGTTTGTCATGAACAGAATGAACGCAGAACTGCTTTTCAGCCGTTCATTGATCGTATCCTGCCAGTCCGAGCTGTATTCGATGCCGTGATCGTACCAGAAGCGCCTGCCGTTTTTGCGAAGCACGCGCAGCAGTGATTCGACCTTTGGCGTATCTGCGTGAGAATAGCTGATGAACGCAAAGGGATCATATCCTTTATAAGCCATAGACTCCGAAACCATAGATACACCTCCCGTTTACTCTGTTAACTATTATAGCATATCCGGACTACGATTTCAATAATCATTTATGCAGCGCCGGAAAACAAAAAGCGCCCGCTTCTGCGGGTGCTTCTGTTTTTTGTGATGGTCTGTTATCTCTTTGAGAACTGCGGAGCGCGTCTTGCAGCTTTGAGACCGTACTTCTTTCTTTCCTTCATTCTCGGGTCTCTTGTGAGGAAGCCTGCCTTCTTGAGTACGGGACGGAGCTCGTCGCTGTACTGAAGAAGCGCTCTTGAGAGACCGTGACGGATAGCGCCTGCCTGGCCGGTAACGCCGCCGCCTGCTACTGTGCAGACGATGTCAAACTTGTCGGTAGCTCCGACGAGGTTGAGGGGCTGGCGAACTATGAGCTTAAGGGTATCGAGACCGAAGTAATCATCGATATCTCTGCCGTTGATAGTGATAGTACCGCTGCCGGGGTATACGCGAACGCGGGCAACGGAGTGCTTTCTTCTGCCTGTACCGTAGTAGTAGGACTTTGTATCATACATTGACATATCCGGTACCCTCCTTAAAATTCAAAATTCTCGGGCTTCTGAGCAGCGTTCTTGTGCTCTGCGCCTGCGTACAGACGAAGTCTTGTGAGAGCCTTGCGTCCGAGCGTTGTGTCGGGGAGCATACCGTTGACAGCGAGCTCCATTGCCTTTTCGGGGCGTGTTTTCATGAGCTTATCATACTGAATGGATCTCAGGTGACCGATATAACCGGTGTGCCATCTGTAGAACTTCTTCTGAAGCTTGTTTCCTGTTAATACCGCTTTGGAGCAGTTGATGATGATTACATGATCGCCGCAGTCGCAGTGAGGTGCGAATGTAGGCTTATGCTTGCCGCGGAGAAGTGTTGCAGCCTGTGCCGCTACACGTCCGAGGGGCTTGCCTGCCGCGTCGAGGATGTACCACTTGCGCTCTACGGTTTCTGCCTTGGGCATGTAAGTAGTTGACATAATCTTATCCTCCTGAATTTTTTCGTGAACAGTTGCTATTATAGCGGTTTTACGGTGGTTTGTCAACCTGTTTCGGAACAATATTTAATATATATCCCCCGTTCTCTTTAATTATCTCTATTTCTCTTTGTTTCTCTCGTTTTCTCGCGCGCGATTTCATTTTTATATACCCCGCGCGGAAGGCAGCTTTCTTATCCGATGTGATCACCGTATTTCGGAAATGCAGGCACGGTGCGGGAATAAAAATGACGAATGAGTGGTACGGCAGTGCGTCTTGTTTACGTAAATGATGTCAAGGCGCGGAGCGTTTTTTTGTGTGTTTTTCAAATTGACAAACGAGGTCAAAAAATATATAATTATAGTACGTCACCTTTGAGAGAAAATGATATAAAAGGGAGGTCGATACTATGTTGATATCTTGCCAGGAATGTAAGCTTCAGATAAGTGACGCGGCGATAAGCTGTCCGCACTGCGGGTTTCCGATGAAGAAGGGGAAGCGCACCGTGTCGGGTAAGAAGCGTATGCGGCTGCCGAACGGCTTCGGGCA
Organism: uncultured Clostridia bacterium; assembly: GCA_947166275.1. Taxonomy (GTDB): domain Bacteria; phylum Bacillota; class Clostridia; order Oscillospirales; family Ruminococcaceae; genus Ruminiclostridium_E. The sequence continues at coordinate 1,933 of CAMVDP010000024.1, read as the reverse complement.
GATAAGCGAGATAAAGGGGAGAAATCTTCGCAATCCATTCCGCGTGATGATAAATGCAGGCAGAGACGATGATGGCAAGCCGATAAGCAAGCCGCTCAAGCCCCGTGCGTACTTCCCGACATACAATGAGGCTTACGCCGCGCTTGTGGAGTACAACCGATGTCCGTATGACATTGAAACGGACATCACAGTGAAGGAACTGTACGAGATGTGGTTTGAGGAGTATCGCCGCTCTGTCTCCTCGAAAACCAGCATAGGGCAGACCGAAGCCGCATGGAAGTATTGCACCGAAGTGTATGATATGCGTGTTAAGGCGCTTCGTCCCCGGCATATAAAGAAGTGCATAGATGAAGGCACAGCGCAGGTCCGCGGGGTAGTGCGCCATGCTCCGCCGCTTGTGCAGTCGCGCATAAAAACGCTGTTCAACCTGATGCTCGATTATGCGGTGGAGTTTGAGATAGTAGAGATAAATCACGCACGCGCGTTCAAGCTGTCGGACGAAATAATCCGGAATGTGACGACGGTGAAGCGGGAGCACATAATATACACGGATGAGGAAATGCGGATGTTCTGGGAGTACGCGGACAATCTGTATGTAAGCATGGTGATCGTGCAGTGTTACTCGGGCTGGCGGCCGCAGGAGCTTCTTACGCTCAAGGTTGAGGATGTGGATCTTGACGGCATGACTTTCCGCGGCGGGCTTAAAACGGAGGCAGGCAAAGATCGCGTGGTGCCGATACACAGCAGGATAGCCGGCATAGTCCGTCGGCAGTATGATGAGGCTGTCGCGCGGGGAGGGATATATCTTTTCGGCAGGGCGTGCAGTGGTGTTCTGCCGATTTCTTATATGCAGTTCTGCCGGGCGTTTACTGCGGTGAATAACAGCCTCGGCGGGAGCCATGAGCATCGGCTGCACGACGGGCGCAAGCACTTTGTGAGTGCCGCGAAGCGCTACGGTGTGGACGAGTATGCGATCAAGTACATCGTTGGGCATAAGATAAACGATATAACAGAGACGGTGTATACGAAGCGTGATCCGGACTGGCTCCGTAAGCAGATCGAGAAGATCGTGTAATGTATGCTTCGGGTGAAGGAATGATGATTTGTCGGTGTAAGGAGCGCTTTGGGAGAGGAGCGCTCCTTACGTCAGAATTTTCATCGAGGGATTGACAAAAGAGAGTGTTTGTGGTATAATATCTTCATCGGTCACGCGGAACAATGGATTTCGGGGATATTTATGACAAATGATGAGATAAAAGCGGTGATCGACCGATCACTGTTTGCTGTAATAGGCTATGCCGATGAAAGTGGAAGGCAGAATGTCCGCAGGGTATTCTGTGTGTGGCATAAGGGCATAGGCGGTCACCTGATATCCACGAATACGAGCTCGCAGCACGTGGGAAGTCTGTTGAAGAATGGCAGTTCGTGCCTGTATTTTTTCGATGATGCGACGTTCGAGGGCGTCTGCCTGTATGGGCGCGCGGTAGTCCGCACTGACAGGGAGTACAAGGAGCTGCTGTGGAATGACGGCGACGAGAAGTATTACCCGAAGGGCGTGGATGACGAGGATTACTGTGTTGTCGAGTTCAAAGCCGACAGTGCGAGGTATTACCGGTACAACGGCAAGGGCGAGCTTTCTCTTGATGAGATCACAGAGTATGATTCGGGCAGAGGGTATGTCAACGGTTACGCGGAATACACACGGAAAAGTGGTCCCGGTGCGTAAGTTGTGCCGATAAAACGACATGGTATTATGAGATCAAAACGTAGCCTTAATAATTATCACATTTTTAATATGCTGGTGTAGCTCAGTCGGTAGAGCAGCGCATTCGTAATGCGCAGGTCGGGGGTTCGAGTCCGTTCACCAGCTCCAGACAAATGGCTTAACCACGCGGTTTATCGACTGCGTGGTTAATTTCATTTTATGAAAAAC
>CAMVDP010000023.1 GCA_947166275.1 uncultured Clostridia bacterium | reverse complement strand
ACTTCATGAACTGGGCTTCGGCAACATTCGGGGATTTCCCGCAGATAATCGATGTCCTACAGAACCCGATAAGCCAGATAGAAAGCTTCCTCTCGTCAAGCTGGAAAGACATCTCCGGACAGGTGTTCGAGTTCGGCTCACGCATCGGCGGCGGCGTTATAAGCTTCGTGCTCGGCTTCAAGGATTTCATCATAGGCTTCATCATCGCCGTGTACTTCGTTTCTTCAAAGGAAATGCTCAAGGCTCAGGCTAAAAAGCTCCTGTTCGCGCTCCTTCGCAACGACCGCGTGCAGACGCTCCTCCGGGTGTCCAAGCGCGTAAACGATATATTCAGCCATTATATAATAGGTATCATCATCGACGCGTTCTTCGTAGGCTGCATGACCTTCATCGGCGCGACGATCATAGGTACCCCGTACCCGATACTAATGGCGGTCATCATCGCCTGCACCAACGTGATCCCGTTCTTCGGACCGTTCCTCGGCGGCATCCCGGTATGCTTCATCACTCTGCTCGCAGACCCGCTCAAAGCTCTCTGGATAGGCATATTCATGGTCGCTATGCAGCAGTTCGACGGTAACATCATGGTACCGCTCATACAGGGCGACAGAATAGGCGTTCCCTCCGTGTGGGTGCTTATGGGCATCATAGTGGGCGGCGGCCTGTTCGGCTTCGTGGGAATGCTTCTCGCAGTGCCGGTGTTCGCGATAATCTATATGCTCTTCAAGGAGTTCCTTGAGAACAAGCTTACCAAAAAGTCGCTGCCATCGGACAGCGCCGTATATCAGCGTGACGACACCGAGAAATATACCGTCGATTACGTCTATACCGAGGAGGAACGCGAAGCTGACGAAAAGTGGCTCGATTCGCTGCGTCCGAAGAAAAAGCATATTTCAGACATGGTCCACAAGGTATCCGGAAACAGTAAGAGATCCGGAGAATAACATAAAGACAGAAACGAAAGGAAGACTTAAAGTTATGAAGAAAACGTTAAGGAACACTGTCCTTGCCGTACTTTGCGGTACAATGGCGGTTTCCGCAAGCTCCTGCGCACTTTCGCAGACATACCCCGTCACAGTGGACGGCACACAGCTCCGCGCAGGTATTTATATCCTCGAACAGCAGGAGGCTCTCAACTCCGCTATAAGCAAGCTCAGAGAGGAACAGCCTGATCTCGACACATCAGCAGAGGATTTCGACTACTTCAAGCAGACGATCGAAGGCAAAAAGTTCGGCGACTGGATCAATGAAAAGGCGCTCGAAAACTGCCGCGGATATATCGCGACGGAAAGACTGTTCAACCAGTACGGTCTTACACTGACATACGAAACGGTCCAGGAGATCGATGCAAACATCAAGTCGCTCTGGAACGATGAGAACCAGTACGCGCAGTATTACTACGGCGTAAGCATCATCGGCGATTACTACGAGAAATACGGCATAAGCGAGACATCGTTCAGGGATTACGAGATAAACGAGTCCCAGAGCAACGCGCTGTTCACGTTCCTCTACGGTGAGGGCGGCTCGAAAGCCGCGACCGCGGAGGAGATAAACAATTCCCTTTCCACAGATTACCTCGCGCTCAACTACTTCCCCTACGAGCTTGAGAGCGGCGACAGCGCCCAGAGCTTTGCTGACAGGATAGCAAAGGGCGAGGAATACGAAGCTGTTTACCGCGATTATGCACAGGCTCTTGCAGACGCGGAAGCTGCAGCAAACGCTGTTTCCGCAGCATCAACAGAAACTACCGGCACGGAGGATACCGAAGAAGCCGATGCGGAGACTGACGCGGGTAAAGCTGCACAGACATCTGCTACCGTGGTAGAGAAGGCTGAAAAGGATTCACTGATCCAGATAATGAAGAAGTCGAACAACTCTCCCTCCGAAAACTTCATTGAGCAGGCTTCGGCTATGAACAACGGTGAAGTCAAGGTAATAACCGTTGAGTCCGACTCCGGCAGCAAGACCTATGTCGTTCAGAAGCTCGATATCCTCTCCCTCACCGAGAAGACAAAGGATACGGTCGACACCATCCGTACCGAGCTCAAGACCGACGAATTCAGAGATCTGATAAAGAGCACCGGCGCGGCTTACACGCTAACGACCGACAGCTCAATCGGCATCTACAAGCCCGAAGCACTGATAAAGTAACAGACATCTGCGCCTTTCCCGGGATCGGGAAGGGCGTTAATTTTAAGGAAAATACTATGAGCGAAACCACAGTTTACCTCGATAACGCGGCCACAACCCGCATCAGCGACAGCGTGCTCGATGCCATGCTCCCATGGATCAAGGAGGGCTACGGCAACGCGTCGTCAATATACTCTCTCGGGCGCAGGAGCGCGATAGCGTTAAGCAAGGCAAGGGCAGCGTGCGCCGAGGTGCTCGGCTGTAAGACACGCGAGATCTTCTTCACAAGCGGCGGCACCGAGAGCGATAACACCGCTGTGTTTTCTGCGGCAAGAGCCGGGCGCGAACAGGGTAAGCTGCATATCATAACCTCGGCGATAGAGCACCACGCGATACTTGAGCCGCTGAAACGACTGGAGCGCGAGGGGTTCCGCGTCACCCGGCTGCCGGTATATGACGACGGCATTGTACGCACGGCAGACCTTGAAGCCGCGCTGACTCCCGAAACAGCGCTGGTAACGATAATGGCGGCAAACAACGAGATCGGCACAATACAGCCTACGGCGGAGCTCGGCGCGATATGCGCGGAACACGGGGTACTGTTCCACACCGACGCGGTGCAGGCATTCGGCAGCATCCCGCTCGACCTGCGGAGCACAGATATGATGTCGGTCTCAGGGCATAAGCTGCACGCTCCCAAGGGCGTGGGACTGCTGTACGTGAAGGAAACGGTGCCGCTGCACCCGTACATCCTCGGCGGAGCGCAGCAAAGCGGCAAGCGCGCGGGAACGGAGAACATCGCGGGGATAGTAGGGCTTGCGCAGGCTATGAGCGATGCCGCGGAGGGCATGGAAGCAAAGAACGCGAAGCTGCTGCCGCTGCGGGAACGGCTGATAAGCGAACTGTCGGCGCTGCCGGGAACGAGGCTCAACGGAAGCCGTGAGCACAGGCTCGCTTCGAACGTGAACTTCTCATTCGCGGGACACGAGGGCGAAACACTGGTGCTCAAGCTCGACCTGCAAGGCATCGCTGTATCGAGCGGCTCGGCGTGCGCATCGGGGTCGCTGGATCCGTCGCACGTGTTGACAGCGCTTGGGCTTTCCCATGACGAAGCCCGCAGCTCGGTGCGCATTACCATGTCGAAATATACCGAACCCGGAGACATAGACGCGCTGATCTCCGCATTAGCAGGCATTATTAAATAATCTCCGCAAAGGTCTTTACAGCTTCGGGAAAATATGTTATTATTTTAGTGTGATATATTGCGTGGAGATGATACAATGACCGAGAAAGAAAAACTTGCGGAAAAGATTTACGAGGTGCTCGCCGATCTGCTGAACCGGAAGAGCAACATAGCTATACTCGACAGCATACGCGGAGAGTACGGCGTGCTGAACTGTCTCTGCGACAATGAGGAGGGCGCATCCGCGGGCGAGCTCTGCAAACGGCTGCATGTGGTGCCGGGACGAATGGCGGATATACTGAAAAAATTGGAGGAAAAGCAGCTTATCGTGCGTGAGAAGGATCCGGAAGATCGCCGGGTAGTGCGCACACGCCTCACCGATAAGGGCAGACAGGCGTCCGCGGAGCGGCGCACGGCTATCCGCGCGGAGTACAAGGGTCTGTTCGATATCCTGGGTGAGAGCGAGGTCCGCGAGCTGATACGGCTGCTTAAGATCGTGCTCGCATATTACCCCGAGGAAACGGGTATATAAATAAGCGTAAAAAATATTTGCACATTTGTTGTTTATGCCAATTGATTTTGGTATTACTATGATATATAATAGTCTACGGTAATTGTTCGCATTGCGAAATAATTTTTATACAGGCGGTGACTTAAATGCTGAAAAATATCGGCGGCATCAATTACGAATGCTATCCCCTGACCTCGGCACAGCTCCTGAACCTTACCAATATAAAGGAAGGTACTACCGATGAAGTTGAAAATATCGGAGCAGGACAGTATCTGAAAATGGATATCAACATCGCAGCTCTGCGTGAAGCGCTCAATCGCGCGGTAGAGCGCTGCGAATCTATGAGACTGCGTCTTTGGAAGGACCCCGACACAGGCGAAACATGGCAGTATGTCGTTCCTTATCAGAACGAGTACTTTGAGTATTATGATTTCTCGGCATGGAAAGAGGAAAGCATAAACGACACACTCAACAAGTGGACCTCCCAACCCTTCGACACCTTCGGCGGCAAGCTTTCGCGCATCGTGATAATCACTCTGCCGGACGGCTACAACGGCTTCTACTACAACGTACATCACGTGTGTATGGATTCAAGCTCCGTCATCGCGTTCACAAAGGATGTCATCGAGATATACTGCTCGCTGTTCTACGGTATGCCGTACCCCAAGCCCATGTCTTCCTACCTTGAATCGGTAAAGAAGGATATGCAGTACGAGGGCAGCAAGAAACAGCAGCGTGACGAAGAGTACTGGCAGAAGCAGCTTGAGCTCCCCGAGCCCATGTACACCGACTATACCGGTCCCGGAAGACTCATGCAGCTCCGCAAGGACAACAAGAACAAGAAACAGAAGTGGGGACTTCTCGCAAGCTCCGACGGCAAGGGCAACACCATAACCTACGAGCTCAATGTGGAATCCACCATGAAGATAATGGAGTTCGCCAAGCAGTATGACCTGCCCGTAAGCGCGATAATCCTCCACGCGATACGCACCGTGCTTGCCAAATTCAACAACGACAGCACCGATGTAACGATAACCGATCTCGTGAGCCGACGCTCGACCCTCGACAACAAGAAATGCGGCGGCGTACGTATGCACGCATTCCCCTTGCGCACCATAATGCCGATGAACACGACCGTGCTCGAGTCCATGCGCCTTATCAAGAAGACACAGGACGAGCTGTTCGTACACGCGGACTATGATCCGCTCAAGGTGTTCGGCGGGCTTGCGGAAAAGTTCGGCGGAGCTCCCGGCTCCACCTACGCGAGCGTTGACTTCACCTATCAGCCCGGCACACTCGCCGCGATAGGAGAGTCGCTCAAAGGCATAGCCTTCAAGAGCAGGTGGTACAGCAGCGGCAAACAGCCCAAGCCTATGTATATCACCGCTATGCACCGCCCCAGCGACGGCGGACTCAACTTCTTCTTCGGCTACCAGACCGAGTGCGCGTCACCCGAGGAGATCGAGTTTCTGTATTACTTCACCGGACGCGTACTGTTCCGCAGTATCGAGAACCCGGACAAAACTATCAAAGAGATCATAGATATGACCTGATGGAAGGAGAATAAAACAATGCTTGACAAGATGAAAGAGATCATAACACAGTACGTGGAGGTCGACCCCGACAGCATAACGACCGAATCCCGCTTTATCGAGGACCTCGGATTCAATTCCTATGACATCATGTGTATGCTCGGCGACGCTGAAAGCGAATTCGATGTTAACATCGACGAGGAGGAGATCATGAAGTGCAAGACCGTAGGTGATCTGCTCGACTATTTCGGAGGTCAGAAGAAATGACAGAGCTCAGAACACTTGTCGACCTTGTCTACAACTCGGACGAGCAGTATAACGGAGAGACCTTCATTCGAGAGTACATCGACAAGAAGTTCCGCGATACAAGCTTCCATGAGTTCCGCGGATTGTGCGACAGCATCGCTGTGTGGATACAGGCTCATTTTACAGAGAAGACTCACATCGCGCTTGTCGGCGTGACCTCGCGCGAGTACCTCGCGGCATGGTTCGGCGTACAGTGCAGCTGCAACGTGTCAGTTCCGCTCGATACCAACAATAACCCCGAGAACATAGCGGACGAGCTCGCCCGTTCGGACAGCAAAATGGTGTTCCTCGATGAAAAGCATGTCAAGGATATACCGCTGTTCAAAGAGCGCTGCCCGCAGATAGAATACTACGTACACCTGCATAAGCCCACGGAAGGCATGCTGTACCTCGGAGACATGATATCGGAAAACGAGGGCAAGACCCCCACCGGCAGCGTCACCGAGGATGAGCTCGCGGCGATACTGTTCACATCGGGCACTACGGGTGTCAGCAAAGGCGTAATGCTCGCCCACGCGAACCTCATCGACAATACCACCTGCACCCCCGAGGACGACTACCACGGCATGAAGCTGATGACCGTGCTGCCGATACATCATGTATTCTGCTTCACGATAGATATACTTCACAGCCTGTGGAACGGCGTTACGGTATGCGTGAACGACAATCTGTTCCATATACAGAAAAACCTCAAGGTTTTTGAGCCCGATTACTGCACCTTTGTACCTATGATCGCTTCGACCATACTCGGAAGAATGCAGCTTGCGGCAAAGAAACCCCTTATCACAAAAAAGCTGGTCGCTCACGAGGTGTTCGGCAAAAAATTCAAGGGCATCTTCGCCGGCGGAGCATACCTTAACCCCGAGATAATCACGGGCTTCAAGGAGTTCGGTATCGATATCTCCCAGGGCTACGGCATGACCGAGTGCTCGCCGCGTATATGCACAGGCATCATGAATTCTCCGCACCCCGATTCTGTCGGCAAGATAGTGCGCGGCTGCGAGGTCAAGATAGTTGACGGTGAGATCTGGGTGCGCAGTCCGTCGGTCATGAAGGGCTACTACAAAAACCCCGAGGAAACCGCCAACACGCTCACAGAGGACGGCTGGCTGAAGACCGGCGACCTCGGGCATAAGGACGATGACGGGTATCTGTACATCACAGGACGCAAGAAGAACCTTATCATACTCTCGAACGGCGAGAACGTTTCCCCCGAAGAGATCGAGAACAAATTCGCGACCTTCCGCCCGATAAAGGAAATGGTAGTCTATGAGGACGGTCAGCTCATAACCGCGATGATATACCCCGATCCCGACTACAAATCAAAGGATATCCAGACGGAGATCAGAAAGAAAGTCGAAGAGGTCAACGATACCGTACGCTCCGAAATGAGGATAGTGAACATCGTGTTCCGCGACCACGAGTTCGTCAAGACCGCCTCGCGCAAGATAATCCGCGCAAGGATAAACGAGTGACCGATATGCAGATAGCAGATTTTATTTCCGTGGCGCTGAATTTCCTCGCGCTCATGCTTACCGCATACGGTACATACGTGATGATAATGGGTATAGACGCGGACGAGCACCTCGCGGCGGACGGCTGGGGCTCGATAAAGTACTTCACGGTGCAGTCGAACATGCTGTACGGTGTCTATGCTGGAGTTTTCGCAATGTGCGAGCTGTTGTACGGCAGCGCGGACAATGTGCCGCATGTGCTGTACGTGCTGAAATATGTATTCACCGTGGGTGTCACGCTTACGATGATGACAGTGCTGTGCTACCTTGCGCCGGTAGTCGAGAAGTCTTACCCGAAGCTGTTCAAGGGCGCCAATCTGTACTTTCACCTGCTTGTGCCGCTACTCGGCATAGCGGCGTTCTGCTTCTTCGAGAAGAACGCGCACATAAGCATTCCCGAGACGTTCCTCGGGCTGATACCGTTCGGACTGTACGGCATATTCTACACGATAAACGCACTCTCACACGCCGAGAACGGCAAGGTGGATATGAAGTACGACTGGTACGGCTACGTAAAAGACGGCGTGGACAAAGCAGCTGTCGCGTCACTGATAATGACCGTGTCGGCGACCGCGATATGCTTTGGCATCGTGTTCATCAATTCGATAGACTTCGGTCTGACAGTCGGTTGATCTTCCGAAAACTTCGATATAATTAACATAAAACAGGCACAGAAGAGCTCTGCGCCTGTTTTTTTGCCCAAATTTTGCGGACGCTCTTGACAAATCGGAAAAATACTGATATAATACAAAAATGAAATTGAAATTGCATTTTATTTTCAACGGGTGATGGAAATGGCAACATATAAAACAGAAAACCGCGAAATGCTGCTTGAATTTCTCGAAAAGCACATTGGAAGCGCGTTCACCGTAAGGCACATCGTATCGGAGATGAGCACGGACGGTCATACCGATGTACCGTCGGAGAGCACAGTCTACCGGCTGCTGCGCGAGCTTGAAAAGGACGGCAGGGTACAGAAGACCATCGACCCTGTGAACCGTGAGTATATGTATATCTATTCAGGCAAAAGCGGCGGTAAGGTAAATATGCGGTGTAAGGTGTGCGGAAACGTCTACACCGCCGACAGCGAGACGAGCCGCCGGATAATGGCGGATGTGGCGGGCTGCGGCGAGATAGCGCCAGATGACGAGATCGAGCTCGTGGTAAAATGTAAGCATTGCAGAAAGGAGTGAGAGATATGGCAGGAGCAAACCGCAGAACGATGTTCATAATGACCGCGGCGCTGCTTTGCCTTGCCATGCTCGCTCCGTTCATGTTCGTGGCAGTGACCGCGGGGCATGACTGTACGCACGATGACAGCTGCGAGGTATGCCGCGTGATAGATGTATACCTGCACAGTATGCGCTCCGACACGACATTCGCGGTCGCAGCGATACTGTTTGCCGCCGTTGTTGTCATCGCTGCCGCCATACTGTGCCGCATGGCGTTCCCGCACTATGCTTCAACACTTATATCACTGAAAACGGAGCTCCGCAATTGAGAGATCGCATATTCGATACCAACAATACAACACATGATTACGGAGGACAATTCTATGTTCAGATACAAAACAGCCGCTCTTTTCGCGGCAGCAGCACTTATTATAACAAGCATTTCCGGCTGTGCCCAGAACGCTTCGGCAGCCGCTACACCAAGCAATCCCGCCAAAGATAACAGCACAGACAAGATGAGCATCGTCTGCACCATATTCCCCGAATACGACTGGGTACGACAGATAATGGGCGACAAAGCGGACAGTGCCGATATCACATACCTGCTCGGCAGCGGCGTAGACCTTCACAACTTCCAGCCTACCACCGATGACATAATAAAGATATCCGACTGTGACCTGTTCATACATGTAGGCGGCGAATCGGACAAATGGACCGATGATGCCCTCAAGGGTGCGGTCAACAAGGATATGAAGGTCATTGACCTGCTTGAGGCTATCGGCGACAACGCAAGAGTCGAGGAGCTCAAGGAAGGCATGCAGGGCGAGGATGAAGACGAGCATGACCACGATGATGACCATGACCACGACGACGACCATGACCACGACGACGACCATGACCACGAAGAGGGCGAGGAGCATGAGCATCATCATCACCACGATGACGAGCCCGAGTACGACGAGCATGTATGGCTGTCGCTCAGGAATGCAAAGCTCATCTGCGCTGAAATAGCCGACAAGCTGTGCGAGCTCGATCCCGCGAACGCTGACACATACAAGGCAAACCTTACTTCGTACACTGCGCAGCTCGACGAGCTTGACGGCGAGTTCAGGTCTCTTGCGGAGTCGTCACCGGTAAAAACACTCGTTTTCGGCGACAGATTCCCGTTCCGCTATTTCACCGACGACTACGGCTTTGACTACTACGCGGCATTTATCGGCTGCTCGGCGGAGACCGAAGCAAGCTTCGAAACGATAGTATTCCTCGCGCAGAAGGTCGACGAGCTTGGCATAAAGACGATATACACTATCGAAGGCTCTGACAAGCTGATAGCGCAGACTATAAAGAACAGTACCTCCTCAAAGGACCAGACCATCGCGGAATTAAGCTCGCTTCAGTCCGTGAGCCGTGCACAGGCTGACGGAGATACGACATACCTCTCGCTTATGCGTGAAAACTACGAAGTGCTCAAAAGCACTTTCAAATAAGGAGACATGACAAAATGGGTGACCTGCTGCTGTGCAAGGATATAGCGCTCGGATATGAAGGGAGCACCGTGGTGAGCGGGCTCAACTTCCGTATAACTGAGGGTGACTATCTCTGTATACTCGGAGAAAACGGCTCGGGTAAGAGCACGCTTATAAAGGCTCTGCTCGGGCTCAACAAACCGATATCCGGCATGATGATACAGCCCGCGCTGAAAAAAGTCGGTGATATCGGCTATCTGCCGCAGCAGACATCCATACAGAGGGATTTCCCTGCCTCGGTGCGCGAAATAGTACTGTCCGGATGCCTTCCTAAATGCGGGCTCCGGCCGTTCTACACAAAACAGGAAAAACAGCTCGCCGAAACGACCATGTCACGGCTTGGCATAACGGAGCTTGCGACCCGCTGCTACCGCGAACTGTCCGGTGGACAGCAGCAGCGGGTACTGCTTGCCCGGGCGCTCTGCGCCGCACAGAAAACGCTGCTGCTGGACGAGCCGGTCACAGGTCTCGACCCCAAGGCGCAGCTCGAACTCTATGAGCTGATCTCCGAACTGAATAAGAGTGGTATTACGATAATCATGGTGTCGCATGATTTTACGGCCGCGACAAGATACGCATCCCATATTCTCCACATCGGCGCACAGCATCAGCTTTTCTTCGGCACTACCGCCGATTACCTCGCAAGCGATGTCGGCAAGATGTTCTCTCTGGACGCGGGTACACAGAATGAAGGGAAGGTGAGCGACAATGGGTGACTTCGCAGCAAAGCTGCAGCTGTATTTCAGCTATCCGTTCGTGTGGTACGCCCTTATTGTCGGGCTCCTGATAGCGCTGTGTTCATCGCTTCTCGGCGTGACGCTCGTGCTCAAGCGCTTCTCCTACATCGGAGACGGTCTCTCACACGTGGCGTTCGGCGCAATGGCGATAGCAGCTTTGGTCGGGCTTACCAACAATGTGTATATCGTGATGCCCATCACGGTGATATCGGCGATACTTCTGCTCCGGACAGGTCAGAACGCAAAGATAAACGGTGACGCGGCGATAGCCATGATATCCGTCGGCGCACTTGCATTGGGCTACATGCTTATGAATCTGTTCCCTTCATCCGCGAACATATCGGGGGATGTCTGCACGACGCTGTTCGGCTCGACTTCGATACTCACGCTGAAAGAGTCGGATGTCATCATCTGCATCGTGATGTCGGTCGTCGTCATTGCGGCATTCCTGCTGTTTTACAACAAGATATTCGCTGTGACATTCGATGAAAACTTCATGAAAGCCACAGGCATAAAGGCAAATGTCTACAATCTTATCATTGCGATAATAACCGCGCTTATCATAGTGCTCGCGATGAACCTTGTCGGGTCGCTGCTGATATCCGCGCTCATTATATTCCCTGCGCTTTCGGCAATGCGGTTGTTCAGAAGCTTCCGCAGCGTGGTGATATGCTCGGCGTGCGTATCTGTGACCTGCGCGGGGCTTGGGATCTTCACGTCGATAATGGCGGGAACTCCCGTCGGCTCCACCATCGTGGTGACAGATATCATCGTATTCTTTTTATTCTGCGGACTTTCGCTTATCATCAGGAGGAAAAACGTATGAAGATGAGATATTCCGCGGCGGCACTTGCGCTGTCTGCAGTTATGCTTCTCGGCTCGTGCGCCGAGGATAACTCTGATAGTGACGTAATTAACGCGCTTATAAGCAAGGCCGCGTCATCCGCAAGCGCGGAAAACAGCGCCGTGATCTCTTCTTTAGAGGAATTGCGCGCCGAAAAGTCTTCGTCGGTCGCCGAAGCATACGATACGACCGTTCCCGCCGATACTACGGAAGCTTCTGCCGGTGATCCGGTCGATATCGACCTTACCGTTATGAATTCGACCATGATATACTCGGTGATCTATGACATTATGGTGAATCCCACTGCCTACTACGGTAAAAGTCTGATCGTGGACGGCTACTTTGATTCAATGTACCTCGATGAGTTCCAGTCGCGCTACTACTTTGTGGTAGTACCCGACGCTACCGCCTGCTGTGTGCAGGGGCTCGAATTCAGGCTGCCGGATGAGGGAACATACCCCGACGACTATCCCGACCCCGGTACGGATATCCGCATACGCGGCGTGCTCGGCAATTACGAGGAAGCGGGACAGGTATATTCGTATATCATGGCCGACCGGATGACTGTACTGCAAAAGGACGATACGGCACAATAAGAACGGCTCTCCCGACAGGATCTGAAATACCTGATAACAAAATACAGCAGACCCGTAAAACGAGTCTGCTGTTTCTGTTTATTGCAGTCTGAACCCCTGCATCTCCTTTGCGCTGTTCACGCGCCCCATTTATAGCCGAAGCCCCAGACGGTCTGGATATACTGTGGGTTAGAGGGGTCTTCTTCGATCTTCATGCGGATACGTCGGATATTGACATCGACGATCTTATCATCGCCGTAGTAGCTTTCTCCCCATATCTTGTTGAGGAGGGTGCGGCGATCGACAGCGTTGCCGGCGTTACGGATAAAATACTCGATGATATGGTATTCGACCTGTGTGATATCGAGAGGTTCGTCGTTTTTGGTAATGCGGCGGCTCCTGACATCGACGCGGAACGGACCGGATACAAGCTCATTCCCGCTTTCCTCGGAGCTGCGCGAGATGCTTACGCGGCGGTATATGGCATCGATACGCGCGATGAGCTCGGACGGGGAGAACGGCTTGGTGACATAATCGTCAGCGCCCATCATAAGGCAGTTGACCTTGTCCATTTCCTGGCTTTTGGCGGAAAGCATGATGATACCTATGGTACTGCTCTCGCTGCGGAGAAATCTGCACACCTGGGTGCCATCGGTACCGGGCATCATAATATCGAGCAGCGCTACATCGAAACGCATACCGCTTTTCCACGCCTCAATTGCCTTTTCTCCGCTGTCGACATCATAAACGTCGTAGCCGGAGCGCTTAAGATGAATGACTACGAAATCGCGTATAGCGTCCTCGTCTTCACAGACGAGAATTCTTTTCTCTTCCATATCATACCTCTCTTACTGAAGTCTGAACAGCTCCCCGAGCTTTTCGCCGGACGGCGAGAATGTGCTCTGGGTGAGGAGCGCATAGTAGGTGAAGCCGGACAGCTCGCTTTTCCCGAGCTCGATAAGCTCGGCATTTTCCTCCGATCTGGGAGGTGTGCCGTCCGCGGAACCGTATATACGAAGCAGCTCCTCGCCTTTTACGGCGGAGATGCTGTCATAGCGGTTGAAGATCACGGCACTGTCGGCAATGGACACCGATGCGGTGACGCTTCCCCAGTTGCCGGGAAACAGGAATATATAGTCTCCCCTTGTGCCGACGTAGCTGCGGTATTTGTCGGTGACACGAGTGCCGCCGCGTTCGAGAGCGCACCAGACGGTCATATTCACCTGTTCCGCGCGCGGCAGCTCGGTATATTCCGGGAACGGCCGGGTGCATGGTATCTCGACCACACCATCGTTGTCAACATCCTTGCACGGGATATACGGGGTGTAGGTGTTGGCATTCCTGAACGTCACATCGGGATCGAGGGCAGGGGCAAGATAGAAATAACGGTTGCTGTAAATAACAGTATCGGAGCCGAATGAGCCGTCGGAGAACGCATAGTCGATGAACACCGCGTTGCGGCTCGGATCGGCGATAGTACCGCAGATCACGTTCTTGATGCCTGCGAAGCCGGTGTTGAGCGGCACTGCGCCGAGACGCACGAAGCGTTCATCGGCTGCGCCGTAGATGCTTGCGGTGGCGTTGCCGGAGACACGGTCGTTTGTTATTGTGAAGAGGTCATTTATACCGTTGCCATCGGCATCAAATATGTCCATGAATACGTTACGGACATTAAGTATCTCGGCAGGCACGCCGTCTGTGTACGTCATAACGCTCGTATAGCGGTCGGATGTGCTCTGCATGAGGTAGTTTACTATCATCATGACCGAGCCGAGCCCGAGATCCTCAAAGCGCACGCTTTCGACCTCGCTGCCCGAAGCGGCAAAGTCATACACCGATACCCACCTGCCGTTCTGTTTATCGAGGAAGTTGAGGCGGAGCGATGAGCCGTCGGAAATGTTGGGCATTTCATAGAACACGATCGCCTCATCTGTGGACTCGCTGTCGATGTCCTTGATGACGAACGCGCTGCGGTACTGACCGCTTTTGGGGTATTTGAGAACTATGTCACCGTTGGTGAAGCTTCGCAGAGCTTCATATATCTCGGTCTGTTCGCCGTCGAGCTTCGGGGGGCTCAAAAGCTCCTCCACAGATGCGGCGGAGCATGACGACAGGAGCAATACCGCAAAGATCAGCGGCAGCACCGTGTATCTTCTTTTCAGACTATCACCCCCGATAAAACCATTATATCACGTTTTCTGCGATTTAGCAAGTACCGGCGGGAGATTTACTCATATCCGGCAGCTCGTTATGGTACCGATGCCGCGGACAGGTATATACATTTTTGTCAATTTATGGGCGTTTTGCGGCGGCACAGCCATACAAAATTATGGTATTGAACTTTTTGCCTTAATGTGGTATAATATTACAGACATTTATGACAATACTGTATCATCGAAAGGAACACCTCAATTGGCTAAAATATACGACTTCAAGAACGACTACATAGGCCTCGACAGCGCAAGAGTCGAGGAAAACATAGGCCTTTACGGCTATAACAGCGATACCAAGCTTGACGAGAAAACCAAAGGATACAGTTCCCTGCGCGCATTCTTCAATCTGCGGTTCCTGCTTATGCTTGCGGCAGCGGCGGTAAGCATCTGGCACGGCGTGACCGCGACCGATGATTTTACGGAGATAATCACGGGAATAGTGCTCATTCTGCTCTGCGGGCTGTTCGCGGCGACGGAGATAGTCAAGAATACCCGCTGCGACAGGTACTTTTTCGACATGAAGGCGCGCGCAAAGACCGAATTCCGCATAGTGCGCGAGGGCGAGATACGCAATATCCGCCGTGAGCTCATAGTTCCCGATGACATCATCATACTCGGGGCGGGCGAGAGCGTACCGGCAGACGCGCATCTGCTCGAAATGCAGGAGCTTTCGGTAGATGAGGGGATATTCACCGGGAACAAGACCCCCGTTTCCAAGATAATCGGCTCTGACAGCGTAAACGAGGAGATAAAGCGCAGCTGCATCTACAAAGGCACCAAGATCGTCACGGGCATGCTGGTCGCGCGCGTGACCGGTACCGGCGTCGATACGCGTTTCTTCAAGGAGTTCGGTGCCATGAAGGAGACCGAGGAGTACTACACCACGCTCGAAAAGACCGTGCTCCGCATATCGGGCATATTCACCGCGGTGGCGGCAGTCATGCTCGCGATAGGCGCGATGACGTTCATCAACGTGAGAGTCGATATCCCGTTCACGGACATGGTATACAATACGCTTTACCCGTCGGCAGCGTTCGCACTGTGCTTCCTGCCTGCGGAGACAGCGTCGCTTATAAGGCTTTACTACATAAGGGGCGCGCAGAAGCTCATAGACAAGCATATCTGGGTGAAAAACCTGCGTACAGTGGAATATATCAATGCCGCGAGCTGTATACTTATAGACAAGAGCGGTATGATAACCGAGCGCAGCCTTCAGGTCGCGGATGTGCTCACCGCCAATTCCGCAATGATGTCGAATATTTCGATACTTTCCTGCCAGCGCTCGCCCAGCGACCCGTTCGACAAGGCTCTGATACTCAACGCCGCGTTCAACGGTGTGGATACCGACGGTCTGCTCGCCAACGAGCACATAAAGGAGTACCCGTACAGCGATACCGAGGGAGCATCCGGCAACCTCTGGACAGTGGGCGGAGCAAGGCTCCTGTGCATCAAGGGCTCGCCCGACAGGCTGCTTCCGCTGTGTGACGTACCGCCGGATATGCTTTATACCGTGCAGACGAAGCAGGTAAACTACGGCAAGCAGGGCTGCAACGTTCTCGCAGTGGCTTTCGCGAAGCTTGATGACAGCGCGGAGATACCCGAAAAGATAAGCGATATCCGATACAGCTTCATGGGTCTGATAGCACTTGAGAACCAGACCAAAGACTATATACCCGCGGCGATAATCGGCTGCCGCAAAGCAGGCATCAAGGTCATCATGACCACAGGCGACAGCCCCGAGGCCGCGCTCACCGTAGCAAACAAGGTCGGCATCAAGGGAAGCAGCGTCGTCACGGGCGATATGCTCATGTCCGGTGAGGATATCGACTTCTCCGATGTCTGCGCCTTCGCAAGGATAACCGCCGACATGAAGCCGGAGATAATACGCCGCCTGCAGGCTGCGGGAGAGGTTGTGATGATAACCGGCGAGACCGCGTCCGACAGCGACCTGCTTGAGCTTGCCGATATCGGCGTGTCCATAGCGAATGACGTTGTGGGAGCGGCATTCGAGGAGAGCGATGTGGTGGTCGGAAACGACAGCTTCGAGACCGTCACCGACATCGTGACCACCTCGCGCCAGACGCACCTTAACATCAAACGCTGCATCTCGACCTCGCTCACCGCGCTGCTCGCCATGATAGCGTTCGCGGTGTTCGACCTTATAACCGGCGGAGATTTTGTGATCTCACCGATACTGAGCTCGTTTATCGGCGTGCTGTTCGTTCCCGTGATAGCGTTCATGTTTTTCGACAACACCTACGATATCAAAAACCTCACCGAGCCGTCGGTATTCATAGGCTCCGGGCATCTGCGCAAGAGCTTCTTCGTGCGCCCGCTGCTGCAGGCTCTCGGGCTTGGCGCGGCGGAGATCATCTACTACCTCATATCCTCGGGCAGCACCGGGGAGGTGTCTGTGGAGCTTTCAAGAAGCGGCTTCCTGCTGGTATTCATATTCGGAATGCTGCTCGTGAGTCTTTCGAACCTCGGACACAGCAGTATCATCGATACTCTGAAGTCTCACCAGACATTCGCCTGGCTCACTGCCGGCACCGTTCTGGCTGTCTCGCTTATCATCGTGTTCGTGCCTGTGCTCAATGGCGTTTTAGGCTTTGCGGCGCCGGATATCCTCACGCTGCTCATAGCTCTCGCGATCACCGCGCTGCTCCAGGCGCCCGCAGAGCTTATCAGAATGACAATGAACAAACTTTCCAGGAGATAGACCCATGCAATATGTACTTGCGGCGCTGTACGGACTCGTTTTCGGTATAGCCAACATAATACCGGGAGTGTCCGGCGGCACCATGCTCGTAGTCTTTGGCTGCTATGACAAGGTGTGCGGCGCGCTTTCGCTCAATTTCAAGGAAATAAAGAAAAACATCGTATTTCTGGTGTTCTTCGGTATCGGTGCAGTCATCGGCATCGTGGCGTTCTCATTCGTGATGACATGGCTGTTCGGCGCGTTCCCCACAGAGACATACATGTTTTTCATGGGGCTCATCATCGGAAGCGCCCCGCTCATTATCCGCAGCGCCACCGTGAAGCAGAAATTCACGCCGCTGTGCCTTGTGCCGTTCCTGTGCGCGCTTGCTCTTGTGGTAGGTCTCGCCATGCTTGAAGGCCAGACCGGCGGCACGGAGACTGCCGCAGCCTCGTCAGAGGGCATTTTCGGCTTCCTGCTCTACCTTGCGGCAGGCTTCACCGCGGCGGTAGCCATGATAATCCCCGGAGTTTCCGGCTCATTCATCATGGTGCTGTTCGGCACCTACGCCACCGTGATAGCGTCGATAAAGGCGCTCAACTTCGCCATACTGATACCCACGGCTATCGGAGTTCTCGCGGGGCTTGTGCTCGGAGCAAGACTGATATCGTTCCTGATGAAGCGTTGGCGGCTCATGGTATTCTCCGCGATACTCGGGCTTGTCGCGGGCTCGCTGTACGCTATATTCCCCGCGGGCTTCGGACTCAACTCCGACACCTTCATCGGTGCCGCGGTCCTTATAGCCGGCTTCTTCATCGCATATACAGTCGGCAGGCATACCGGAACGGAGGACGCCAAAGCATGATAATAGACACACATATCCACGCATACACCGATTCGCTCGCGGAGCGGGTCATCGCCAAGCTCACCGCTACCGCCGACTGTCCGTGCTTTACGGACGGAACTATCCGCGGTGCGCGGGAAATGCTCGCGAAGTCCGGCATAGACTACGGAGTGCTGCTCCCGATAGCCACCAAGCCCTCCCAGCAGACAACGATCAACAACTGGGTCAGCGAGGTGCGCGGCGGCAGCATCATTCCCTTCGGCACAGTACACCCGCTTGCGCCCGACGCTTTGGACGAGCTTGAACGTATACATTCCATGGGCTTCAAGGGCATAAAGCTCCATAATGATTACCAGGGCGTGTTCATTTTCGACGAGCACTGCCGGCGGATATACCGGCGCTGTGAGGAGCTCGGGCTGCCCGTTGTGTTCCACATGGGCTATGACCCCGTATCACCGCTCGTGCATCGTGCTATGCCATACGACCTGATATGGCTGAGCGAGACATACCCGAAGCTTAAGATAATCGGCGCGCACATGGGCGGCAACTACCAGTGGGAGCACGTACTGCGATACGCCGCAGGCCTGCCGAACGTATGGTTCGATACCGCATTCGTCGCCGCAGATATTGACCGTGAGCTGTTCGCCGCTATCGTGAAAAAGCATGGTACCCGCCGCATCCTCTTTGCGAGCGACCTGCCCTGGAGCGACCCTGCCGATGAGGTCAGACTCGTCGAGGAGCTCCCGGTATCCGATGCCGAGAAAGATATGATATTCAGCACCAACGCCGCAGAGCTTCTCGGGCTGGAGGTCTGATGTTTACAGCACGTGGGGGAGCCTTTTCTTTCAAGAAAAGGCTCCCCCACGTTGTTCTTGATATGTTTTGTATTTTTTGGGAAAGGTTCCAGATTTTGATATAAGATAAGATTTATAAGAGTTTAGTTAAGATGTGTATGATTTTGATAAGTCGCTCCAGCCGGGGCAACATGCGAGAGATGTGTTTATTGCTTTCAGGGTTTCATTAGGGTCGATTCTGCCAGCAGTCAACAGATAATCGTATCTGCGATATTTGTCTTCTGTGCGGATACTTGTATCTTGTGTTTTTACAATATATTTATTGGACATTGTGCAGTCGAATTCTGTCCATCTGCCGTTCAGATATACAGCACACCATGCGTGCGATTTGTCTGATATTACAACAGTTGGTATACCCCATGTGCGGCAGAATATTGCCATCAGATTAGCCATATCCCAGCATACGCCGCATCTGATCTGATACGTGTCATATTTACCGGTGGAATCTTTGAAATATACGGACCTGCCTATATTTCCACCGTTTTTACCTACGCAGTTAAGTCGCTCCCAGTCGTCATACGCGATATTGTTATTTATCCATTCATATGCCGTCCAGACTTTACGATCGTCGCTCATACCGGATACGTCTATTGATTTTACAAGTTTTACCCACTCTTCGGTCTCGTCCTTGTTTTTATCGGGTTTGTCGAAATCAGGTCTTGGGTAATGCATAAATCCAAGCACTTCGAGTTCGTTCTTTGGATTTATATTGTCTTTGATGAACTGGTCTATGAGTTCTTTTCTTTCTGTCTGAAGTTTCTTGGCTTTGTTGTACGTGTAGACCTGTTCGGTTTTTGCGCAGAGCCAAGTTTCATCAACGTTGGTGCAGATGAAAGTCCATACCTCGATCGCGCTCTTGCCGACTTCCAGAGTTGCTCTTACGACCCAGAATCTTGTTTGTTCTTTGACAGTTGGCAGTGTTGACAAGTCAAGAATTACGTCTTCGTTTAGCTTGAGTTTGTTCTCGAACCATTTGCCATCTAAAGACGTGCATGCGTTCTCGATATATGATTTTTTCAGTTTTACGGAATTGTCTGTATTGTTATACACGCGAAGCTTGATTTTGAGATCACCCGTTACTTCGCCGATGATGCCGTAACGATCTGTTTCCAGAGCTATCATTTTGTTGACGTTATAGCCGATATTTGTCGGATCGAAGCCCGTCGACAGTTTCTTGTTGAAATTGTAGAATATCGGATAAGCTTTTGCGTATTTCGAGCTCTCATAACTAACCATTGTCTTCAGGTTAGTTACTTGGTACATATATTCGTTTGTTATTTTGAGTTTGCTTGATTTGCTCGGTGCGTTTTCTACAGAGCTTTCCGGTGGTGCGGACTCCGGTGCGATGGTTGTGGTTTCAGACTTCGTTGTTGCAGCAGCAGCGGTAGCGGTGGTCGTATCCGGCTCCACGGACAGTTCCTTTACCGGGGGAGTATCTTTATCTGTCTCCGCTTTATTTGATGTCTCGGTGGCGGCAGCTGCCTTTGTGGTGGTCGTTTCGGGGGCGGTCGTTTCATCAGGAGCGGTGGTCGTTTCGGGGACGGTCGTTTCATCAGGAGCGGTGGTCGTTTCGGGGGCGGTCGTTTCATCAGGAGCGGTGGTCGTATCGGGCACGCTTGTCTCCGCGAGCGCGGAAGCTACCACGGACTGTGCGACAGACTCAATAACGGCAGGGTCGACAGACTGCGAACAGCCCGACAGCGCCATGACCGCCGCGAGGATAAGGGATATGAGCTTCTTGTTTTTCATGTTGTTCCTTTCCCGAATGTGAAGGGATGCTTCCCGCACATTGATCTTACATATTCAGTTTAACTATGTCGTCAAACCCGGCATTCCTGGTACGGGTATAGATCTTATCCGCTTTTTTGGGGTTTGGCACAAGGACGAGGGTGACATCGGAGGACTCTTCGAGCTCTGCGGACTTTGCTATCGCGTCGAGGATGTCTTCCTGCTTATACAGGACCGCGGTCTTTTTGCGTGAGCCTGCGAGGGCGATGTTGTTCTCGGTGACTATCGAGAAGATGCGCTCAAAGCCTATGGAGAAGCCCACAGCGGGGATGTTCTCGCCGGTGAAGCGCCCGATGAGGCCGTCATATCTTCCGCCGCCCGCAACGGTACCGCCGAACTTTTCGCTTGCGACCTCGAACACGGTGCCGGTGTAGTAGCCCTGTCCTCGCACGAGCGACGGGTCATACACGACCTTGTAATCGGGGGATAGCTTGTCCGCCGTCTCAATTATCGTACGAAGCGAGTCTATGATAGGCTTTGCGTCTTCGGAGCAGTACTTTTCCATGCTGTCGAGGGTGATATTGCCGCTTTCGATAAGCTCGCGCAGCTTTGATATCGCGGTATCGGGCATCTGCTTCTCTGCGAGTTCGGCTGCCACGCCGTCAGAGCCTATCTTATCGAGCTTGTCGAAGGTCACGGAGACTGTATCGAGCGCGTCCTCCGGGAAGCCCATTGTTTTCAGCGAATCACGCAGTATACGGCGGTCATTCACGCGCACGGAGAAGTCGCCTATACCGATCTTGCCAAGCGCTTTGGCTGTCACGGATATGAGCTCTATCTCGCAGCATATCGAGTCGGAGCCGAGGATATCGATGTCGCACTGTACGAACTCACGGAGCCTGCCGCGCTGGGGGCGCTCCGCACGGTACACCTTGTCTATCTGGATGCACTTGAACGGGTTCGGGAGCGAGTTGCGGTTGTTGGCGTAGTATCTTGAAAGCGGGAGAGTCAGGTCGTACCGGAGCCCGAGGTCACAGAGCTCCTTCTCGTCTACGGGAGACTGTGCGAGCGCTGCTTCGAGCTTTTCGCCGCGCTTTAGTATTTTGAATATGAGGTTGAGGTTATCGCCGCCGTCGCTCTTGTCGAGGTTCTCGGCGCTCTCCACCGCGGGGGTGTAAATGCGTGTGAAGCCGCACCGTGTGTATGTATCAAGTATCAGCGCCATAAGTCTGTCGCGCTGTGCTGCCGCTTCGGGCAGGTATTCCTGCATACCCTTCTGGGGTTTTATATTCATGGTTCCTGTTTCCTTTCTTAAATGTCGCCGGACGTTATATCATAAGTTGTCTTCGTTGTGATGCTGTTTCTTGACCTCGTACATCAGCTCGTCGCCGCGGTGCATCAAAGCGTCGATGTTACCATCGCTGCCGTCGTAGGTCGCCACGCCTATACTCATGGTCACGGGCAGCCCGTCAGCTGTGAAAATGCGTTTTATGGTGTTTTCGAGGTTGCGCGAGCACTCGTCGATCTTATCCTGTTCAAGCACTCCGTCCAGCACGAGTGCGAACTCGTCTCCGCCGAGACGCGCGGAAACTGCGCCGGGGAATATGGTCTTGATGACCTTTGATGTCCTTTTAAGCACTTCATCGCCCTTTGCGTGTCCGAAGTTGTCGTTGACGTACTTGAACCGATCGAGATCCATATAGAACAGCGTCATGGGCTTTGAAGCATTGTCGCCGAGGTAGCTGTAAAAGTATCTGCGGTTGTACATACCCGTGAGCATATCGGTGTTTGCCGCCTTCAGTATGGACTGCTCATAGGTACGCTGATAGGTCACGTCATTCATGACGACGAAATGGCCTGAAATGTTATCGAAGAAGTCACGTATTTCCTGCGTTCTCACGACGTAGTAACGCTCTTCGTTGTTCCTGAACAGCTTGTGCTCCTGGCGCGTGCGGTGCAGCTTGGCATCGATGCGCTTTTCACCTGCGGGGACGAGGTAGCTGCGGCTCCATCTGCGGTAGTCGAAGCTCTCCACATCTTCGGGCTCGATGCCGGCAATATCCATGAAGGCTTCGTTCATGCGCACGACCTTCATTCCGGCGGTCAGGATTATCATAGGGAACGGCAGGTTCTCGACGAGTATCGAAAGCTCAATGCCGAGATTTGAGAAGTTGGTGACATCATGCGCGACACCCACTGTGCCGAACACATTCCCGAACATGTCATATACCGGGGTCTTGTAGGTGGTGAGCTGTTTCATACCGTCGCGGGTCCTGACGGGCTCGTCGCAGACATACATTTTACCGGAGTTTATCGCGTTCTCCTCGGACTCGGCGCAGGCGAAGTTGTTGCCCTCTGCGGGTCTCGGAGCGTCCCATATATAAAAGTGATCCTTGCCGATTATATCGTCGCGGGTCTTATGGACAACTTCGGTGAAGGCGTTGTTTACCATCGTGTGTATGCCGTCAAGCCGCTTGAACCACAGCATATCAGGCACGGTGTCTATCGTTGTGTACAGGGTGTTTTCGTAGAACCATGCTTTGTAGTCAAGGCTCAGTTTCCCGAGCAGCCGCTCAAAGCGCTGTTTTATGGAGCTGTCATCGGCGTGCCACACATCATCGAGTCTGTCATCGAGCGGATGATCGCCCACCATTACTATATGTACGGATCTGCTGTCGAGACCCGAAAGCTCATCTGCGCGTGACCTGCTGTCGGTGATGACAAGGTGCGCGCGGTCATGCGAAAACTCGCCCTCCCCTACGCTGTCCGAAAATTCGACAACAGCGTCCTGCGGGAGCGCGGCGGACTTTAAGGTGTTTATGAGCTTTGCGTCGGCAAGCTCGATGTATACTGTTAAATTCAGCGGTAACATTTCTACCCTCCGACCAGACATATATATTATATTATAGCATCTTTTCGTTTTTTCGTCAACAAAAACCGCATATATTTTGCAATATACGAGTGCCGGACTGCGCTTTTACGGGGTTTAAGAAAATTTTCGAAAATCTATTGACAAATCAGGACAAGTATGGTAAAATATCATATTGTAAACCCGCTTAAAACTTTGTGGAGAAGTCGCGTAGCTGGTCGAGCGCGCGCGATTGGAAATCGCGTAACCGTCAAAAGCGGTTCGAGGGTTCGAATCCCTCCTTCTCCGCCAACAAAAATCCCCTCACACACGCTATATGTGTGAGGGGATTTTTGTTGTTCGCGGTCAAGATTCGAAGCGATCACAAACTCCGAACAGGGAACGCGAAGCTATTGCCTGCGGCGCTCACCGCCGCGGGGACGCAAACCGCCCATTCCGCACAAACGGAACAGGCGGTTTTATCAGTATTTTCTGAATCCTTGCAGGAACAGCATTATTGCGAGCCACACTAAATTCCAGCCGATTATCATTTCCGGCGAGAATATGAACGTATAGGACGAAAACGCGAGGAATATCATAAACAGCGTTCCTATCGCTATGCCGGCAAGCATGACACCTTTAGACATGCCGATGTCTTTGAGCAGCTTCTTTGACGCGTTGATGCCCTTTGCGAGGGATACGAACGAGCCGGCGCACGAAAGCGCACCGCAGCCGCTCGGGGTATATGATGTGCAGTCCTTGTAAAGCTTGTGCAGGCTTGCGCCAATGATACGAAGCTTTTCGGGGTCGATATCGAACAGGTCGGTTATCTTTCCCGAGGTTATCAGCGAATCAGTGGTCTTGAGCACTACCGATACGCCGCGCGAAGTGAGCTCCTTGATCTCCCGCCGTATCGTGGGATTTGCGGTAAGTCTGATAAAGAAGATAACTGCGAGCTCGCCGCCTACTGCGAGGTAGACGCTGTCCGAGCCGTTGCGCGAGTACTTTGCTATCGCGCTGAGCTCGGGTATCTTGATGCTGTGATGCTTCATCTGCTCACGGCTGCCGAGTATAAGACGCTTGTTCTCGTACCAGCCCATAACGCCCATGTTGTCTTCATAGACACAGCCGTCAATGTTCACGAGCATATCCTTGTTGCCGCCTATCATATCGAACAGCAGGCTCGAAAGCACCGAGTCACTGTTGACCGCAAGGCTTGCCGCGTAGATTATTGCGTTGTCGAGGGAAATGCTGTTTATCGAGTTCTGTAGTTTGCAGGGCTTGATGTTCGTCATCTCCACCGCGGACTTCGGGAAAAGCGTGGAAGCATCGATGATGACAGCGTTTGTCTCACCGAACTCCTCGGCGGATGTGTAGCCGAGAAGCGCGCTGCCGTGCTTGAGCAGCTTCTTTGATGCGCGTCTGAACGGATTGTTCACCATGAACATGACCGAATACGATGACATCGCGCACACAAACGCGGTAAACACCGACACTGCCCAGTATATATTGTTGTCGAACACGCGTACGCCATTGACTTCGGTGCTGTTGGGTATGAAGTAGACGAGGGCGCCCATGACAAGCCCGACGATCAGCGACAGCGGCACAAGCTTGCGTGATACTCTGTCCGCCATGTCTTCGCAGTAGCTCTTTTTGAGGAAGTCCGTAAAGAATTCTGTTTTGCGCATGGTAACGAGGTACGGGAGCTCGGCCACAACGCCCTTTGTGAGCGCCGAAGCTTCACTCTGCCCGTCGATGACCTCGGCGTAGTACTTGCCCGCGTTCGAGTAGATGAAGCGGTAGTTCCTGCGCGCACGCTTTATCATGCTTAACTTGCCTGCGGAATTGAGCAGCAGCCCTATTATCGCGGCAGGCACATACACAAACGCTCTGTCCTGCTGGAGGTCGTTGGTGTCCATAAGGTGCACCAGAGATGTGAGCAGCGATACCGTGCAGCTTATCGCGCAGACGCTGTCGCAGTCGGCACGCGCTTTGAAGAGCTTCACTATGCCGCTCCTGATGACTGACGAGCATATCATCATGCCGAGGACTCCGGCGCCGAGATTTGTAAGGACCAGCGCTTTGCTTTCCATCAGCCCGAGCTCGTTGCCGAATATGCCGACATGGCGCGTGATAAGCAGCTTCTGCAGTATATCGATGCCGACTATCGCTATCGTGGTTATCAGCAGCAGGATGAATCTCACGCGGAGACTTTTCTGCGTCTCAACGAGGTCGGTCCAGATGCCCGCTTCATCGTCCGCGGGCTCAATGTCGTCGTCATCATCGCTGAAGATGTCCTCGTTATCGTCCGAGATGTCCTCAAGCACGAAGTTTGAGAGCCTTCGTTTTCGCTTGGACGCCAACTCTTTGAGCTTCTGCTCCGCGATCTCCGGATCGCTCATGGGTATCTCGCCCGTGCGCATCACGCTTCCGGGGTCGGAGCTGAACTTTACGTTGCGGGTCGGTATCACGATCTTGTCAAACGGTCCGGTATCATATATTGAGGCGGGGTTCGTATCTCTGATATCCGCGAGCCTCTTCTGTTCGAGAGTGGTATTGACCGCGTTGAGCACACGTTCCTCTTCCGCCGAGCGTTTTCGCATTTCCTTTGTATCATGCGTTTTCGGAACGAACTCTTTGATGTCGTCTCCTATCTCGAAGGTGCCGTCGGGGTCAATAGCCGGGTCGGCTGCCTTTATGCCGATATCCGGCATTATGCGCGTGGAGCCCTCGACTATGCTTCCTATGGTGCGGGTATCCTCTTCGTCCGAATATGAAGAACCGAACAGCTCGCGCAGTTCGTTTTTATCAACGCCCCTGGTATCTCCCGCGAGCTGAGCCGCAGGTATAGTCTCAAGCTGGCGTGTGTACTCAGATTTCCGCCCGAAATCGTACGGGTTTATGGAATTGAGGAAGTCGTCTGGATCCTCAAGCTCGGTCTCCTTTATCAGGAGCTTCTGCGAGTCTATCTGTATTTTCTGCTCACGGAGCATCTTTTCAAGGTTCAGTTCTTCCGTAGTCGGTTCGGTGCCGAGCTCTGCGGTAGCTTCATGGTCTGTCGGAAGCTCAATGGGCACATCCTGTACGACCACGCTTTTTGTAGCGAATTTACGCTCCGCCTCTTCGTCTGCAAGCAGTCTTCGGCTCCGTTCAGCCTCTTCTATCTTTCGACGCTCTTCTTTGAGTGCTTCGCGGGCCTCATCGTCCGCACGCTTCTTTTCCTCGAATGCGAGCCTGTTGGCTTCGGTATCTACACGCTTGCGCTGGCGTTCCTTCTCGTCTATGACGCCCTGTATCAGGGCATTTCGTTCGAGCTGTGCCTTCTCTCGCTCGGCGCGCTGTTGCTTCTCCGCGTCTGCCTGTCTGTTCTTTTCTTCGAGCTCCGCACGCTTTTTCTCTTCAAGCACGCGCTTTATCTCTATCTCCGAGCGCTTGCGTTCCTCTGCTATGCGCTGTTTCTGCGCGAGTTCCTGACGCTTCTTTTCTTCGGCGGCACGCTGCTTTTCCTCAAACTCTGCGCGGCGCTGTTCCGCCTTGATCCGCTTTTCTTCAAGCTCCTGACGGCGCTTCTCCTCGGCGGCGCGTTTCCGCCCACTGTCGCCGGAGCTTACCGGAGCCTTTGACTTCGGGCTGAAGACATCTACGTACGGATCCGGTCTTGTTTTGTTGCCGGACGAATGGCGTGATGGGTCTTCACCGAGAATGTCGCTCAATATATCATCGGCATTCGCATCGCTTCCGGTGCTTGTGCCGTCTTTTTTTCCGTACTTGTCGAGTATATCGTCAAGTGAGAAATCCGACATTTAAGCCGTCTCCTTTCGTATTTTTCACTTTGCGGGATGTCTGCTGCGCACAAACTCATACATCAGTATACCTGCGCTTACGGACGCGTTCAGTGAGTTAATGCGCCCGTACATATCTATCGACAGTATCATGTCACAGCTTTCGCGTACCAGCCGTCCCAGACCGTTACCTTCAGAGCCTATGACGAGCGCGGCCGGTCCGGTCAGGTTCGCACTCCGGAACGGCTCTCCGTCAGCCTCCGCGCCATACACCCAGATACCTTTCGTTTTCAGCATTTTTATCGTTTCAGTGAGATTCGCTACCCGTGCTACCTTCACCCAGCTTGCTGCACCGGCTGAAGTCTTGAATACCGTGGAGGTAAGACCTGCGCTGCGCCGTTTGGGGATTATCACCCCGTCAGCGCCCGCAGCCTCGGCGGTCCGTATTATGGCTCCGAGATTGTGAGGATCCTGTATCTCGTCAGCAATGATTATGAACGGGTCAGTGCCTTTTGCTTCCGACACCGCGAGTATATCCTCAACATCGGCATATTCCGCTGAAGCAGCGATGGCGGCTACACCACCGTGCTTTTCGCCGCCTGTCAGCTCATCGAGCTTGTCCGCAGATGCGTCCTTTACGACGGCTCCATTCTCCTTTGCGAGCGCAATCAGCTTTCCGAGTCCTCCTGCGCCGCGTTGCACAAACACAGTGTCTATACATTTTCCGGCTTTAAGCGCTTCAGTGATTGCGTTTCGCCCATATATTATCTGTTCTTCCATTTTCGCACTTGCTTTCCGCATATTGACAGTTATTCATTGATTATTATACCATATTACAACATACAATTACAATAGTTTTTGAAAATTTTTTTAAATTTATGGGGAAATGCTTGATTTTTAGGTTGGGATATGCTATAATATTTTCCGATGTGGGCTCGTAGCTCAGCTGGGAGAGCGCCGCGTTCGCAACGCGGAGGTCAGGAGTTCGATCCTCCCCGGGTCCACCATTAAGAAACCGCTTAACAAAGCCTGTTAAGCGGTTT
>CAMVDP010000022.1 GCA_947166275.1 uncultured Clostridia bacterium | reverse complement strand
GATACCCGGTATTGCACCGTTGTTTTTCTTGAGATTATTGGCGATCTCCACGGGATTATACTGTATCGCGATATAGAAATAGTTGAACGCAATTATCAGAAGGAAGTAGAGTATCGCGTACACCCAGCTCGACTGACTGAAAAGTCTTACAAATCCATCCCAGAATGTATCGCCGTCTCCGAAGATACCGAAGAACGAGCATATTGTCTGAGGAAGAGCCATTACCGACATAGCGAAGATGATAGGCATAACGCCTGCCATAGCCACCTTTATCGGGATATAAGACGACTGGCCGCCGTACATCTTTCTGCCGACAACACGCTTTGCGTACTGGACGGGGATACGTCTTTCGGCGTTTGTCATCAGTACTACAAGACCTATCATAACAACGAATATGATCGCTACCACAGGAACGAGGATCGCGTTCTTCATGTCGGCCTGCATTGTCTGTACGAGCGAGAAAGCTGCTGTAGGCATTCTTGCCACGATACCCGCGAAGAGTATCATCGATATACCGTTACCGATACCTTTTTCGTTGATCTGGTCACCCAGCCATATAATGAGCGACGCACCTGCCACGAAGCATATAACTATCGTGATAGCTGCGAGCACGCCTTCAAAACCATCGGTATACTTCACCGCGCCTCTTGTGTTGAGCAGGAAATAGAAGCCTATAGCCTGCATTATCGCGAGACCGAGAGAAGTCATTTTGGTTATAAAGTTGAGCCGCTTACGCCCCTCGTCGCCTTCCTTCTGCATCTTCTCAAGTGCCGGTATGGCGACCGCGAGAAGCTGGATAATAATGGAAGCGTTGATGTACGGGGTGATGGACATTGCCAGAAGTGTACCGTTCGAGAGCGAGCCGCCGGTCATGGTATCGAGAAATCCGAGAAGGGATTCATCGCCCACGAGATCGGAGATTACGCTCATATCAAGAAACGGAACGAAGATGTTCGAGCCTAAACGAAAAATAACGATGATAAATAATGTGTATAAAATCTTCTTGCGAAGGTTTACATCCTTCCACGCATTGCGAAAGACTTCAAACATTATACCACCTCAGCCTTTCCGCCCGCCTTCTCGATTTTTTCCGCAGCTGCTGCGGTAAACTTGGAAGCCTTAACGGTAAAGCTCTTTG
Source organism: uncultured Clostridia bacterium (assembly GCA_947166275.1). Taxonomy (GTDB): domain Bacteria; phylum Bacillota; class Clostridia; order Oscillospirales; family Ruminococcaceae; genus Ruminiclostridium_E. The sequence goes on along the minus strand of CAMVDP010000022.1, from coordinate 28,988 downwards.
TGAGTTCGCCATTTCCGAGAATTTTGATGCCGTCATAAACCTTCTTGATAAGACCGCTGTCGATAAGCGCTGCAGCGTCTATCTCGGCACCGCTCTCAAAGCGTGCTTCGAGTTCGGATACGTTCACGGTAGCATACTCTGTTGCGAAGATATTGTTGAATCCGCGTTTCGGGATACGCATAGCAAGCTTTGTCTGACCACCCTCGAATCCGGGCTTGACTCCGCCGCCTGAACGAGCCCACTGACCTTTATGACCCTTACCTGCCGTCTTACCCTGACCGGAACCGTGTCCGCGTCCGATGCGCTTTACTTCTTTAGTTGCGCCCTCGGCAGGAGATAATTCGTGTAGCTTCAATTGTTACACCTCCTATTGTCTTTGGTTTTATTCTGTTACCTCAACGAGGTACTTAATCTCGTTGATCTTACCCCTTGTAGCCGCGTTATCGGGCTGCTCTGTTACGTCGCCGATCTTTCTCAGACCGAGAGATTTAGCAGTCGCGATATGGCTGTCCTTACGGCCGATCAGGGACTTTATGAGTTTTATCTTCATATCCTTGTACCTGCCTTTCAGCCTATGATTTCCTTAACGGTCTTGCCTCTGAGTGCAGCGACCTGTTCAGCGTCTCTGAGGGATGCAAGTCCTTCGATCGTTGCTCTTACAACGTTGCAGGGGTTGTTGGAACGCAGGGACTTTGTACGGATGTTCTTGATACCTGCCATTTCAACTACCGAACGAACGGGACCGCCTGCGATAACGCCGGTACCTTCGGGAGCCGGTCTCATGAGTACCGCGCCTGCGCCGAACTTGCCGACGATCTCATGCGGGATCGTTGTGCCCTTGAGGGAAACCTTGATAAGGTTCTTCTTGGCATCCTCGATACCCTTACGGATAGCGTCCGGAACTTCGTTCGACTTGCCGAGGCCAAAGCCTACGATACCGTCCTGATTTCCTACAACTACGAGTGCGGAGAACTTCATGATACGTCCGCCCTTGACGGTCTTGGATACACGGTTTATCGCAACGACTTTTTCGGAAAGTTCATACTTTGATGCATCTATAAGTGCCAATGCTTTTTCCTCCTGTATTATTAGAAATTGAGTCCGCCTTCGCGAGCACCGTCTGCAAGCGCTGCGACTCTTCCGTGATAGATATAGCCGGAACGGTCAAATACCACATCGGTTATACCCTTATCCTTTGCTCTTTCAGCAAGAGCGAGACCTACCTTTTTAGCTGCCTCGCAGTTTCCGCCGTACTCGGTGAAGCTCTTCTCGTTTGAGGATGCCGCACAGAGTGTAACGCCTTTCTCATCATCGATAAGCTGGGCATAAATGTTCTTTGCGGAACGGAAAACATTAAGGCGCGGGCAGGCTGCTGTACCGGAGATCTTGTTTCTGACTCTCTGGTGGCGCTTGATCCTGTTCTTGTTGCTGTCTATCTGCTTGATCATTTATTATCACTCCTTATGTTTTATTTCTTGCCCTTACCGGCTTTTCCCTCTTTACGACGGATCACTTCATCGACATACTTGATGCCCTTGCCCTTATAAGGCTCGGGGGGACGCTTGCTTCTTACTTCGGCAGCAAACTGTCCTACCTTCTGCTTGTCGATACCGGTGATGATTATCTGGTTGGGCTGCGGAGCCTCGATCTTGATATCATCGGTGTCGGAGATCACTACGGGGTGGGAGTAGCCGATGTTGAGAGTAAGTTCCTTACCCTGCTTCTGGCATCTGTAACCTACACCGTTTATTTCGAGCTCCTTCTTGAAGCCCTCGGTAACACCGATCACCATGTTGTTGATGAGTGTTCTTGTAAGACCGTGGAGAGAGCGGTTAGCTGCCTCGTCATCGGGACGCTCTACCGTGATCTGTCCGCCGTCTGCGGTTATCTTCATCGAGGGCTTGAACTCTTTCGTGAGTGTGCCCTTTGGGCCCTTTACCGTAACTGTGGAACCGTCGACTTTGACCTCTACGCCTGCGGGAACAGTTATCGGGTGTTTACCAATTCTTGACATTGCCTGTTCCTCCTTACCATACAAACGCGAGGATCTCGCCGCCGACATGGAGCTCTCTTGCCTTCTTGTCGGTCATGATGCCCTTGGAGGTGGATACGATAGCGATACCGAGTCCCTTCATTACCTTGGGCATATCCTTGCAGTTCGAGTAAATTCTTAAACCGGGCTTACTTACTCTGCGTAAGCCTGTAATAACCTGTGACTTGTTCTCAGTATACTTGAGTGTGATCCGTAAGATACCCTGCTTGTTGTCCTCGATTACACGGAAGTTCTTGATATAACCCTCGTCAACAAGGATCTGCGCGATCTGCTTCTTTACGTTAGAGCAGGGAACATCTATCGTGGGGTGCTTTGCCGCACTTGCGTTACGGATTCTTGTCAGCATATCTGCGATAGTATCAGTGATCTGCATTTTCTGCTTCCTCCTTAATTTTGTGATGTAAAATTACCAGCTTGCCTTCTTAACTCCGGGGATCTGTCCCTTGTAAGCGAGTTCTCTGAAGCAAATTCTGCAAATTCCGAACTTGCGGAGATAAGCATGGGGTCTGCCGCATATTTTGCATCTGTTATAAGAACGGGTAGAAAATTTTGCAGGGCGCTGCTGTTTTGCAACTATTGATTTCTTTGCCATGTTTTTTCCCTAAACCTTTCTTATTTCGCAAACGGAGCGCCCATAAGTGTGAGCAGCTCTTTTGCCTCTTCGTCTGTTTTAGCCGTTGTTACAAAGTTGATATCCATACCGCGGATAGCGTCGATCTTCTCATAATCTATTTCGGGGAATATGAGCTGTTCCTTGATACCTACGCTGTAGTTGCCTCTGCCGTCGAACGAGTTGGGGTTGATACCTCTGAAGTCACGTACACGGGGAAGTGCGATATTGAAGAATCTATCGAGGAACTCGTACATCACTTCGCCGCGAAGTGTTACCTTTACGCCGATGATGTTGCCCTCTCTGAGCTTGAAGTTCGCGATAGCCTTCTTTGCGCGGCAGATAACGGGCTTCTGACCTGTGATCTGGCTTAAATCGCCCATGATGGCATCGATCTTCTTCTGATCGTCCTTTGCCTCACCGCAGCCTACGTTTATCACGATCTTGCTGAGCTTCGGAGTTTCCATAACGCTCTTATAACCGAACTTCTTGAAAAGTGCGGGAGCGACGGTCTCCTTGTAATAGGTTTTCATTGTTGACATTGTTTTTTCTCCTTACCGACGGAAGCCGGAAGTTCTTGTTATCCGACCGCTCCGTCAAGTCATGAATCAAAGCTCAGCGCCGCACTTCTTGCAGACTCTGATCTTCTTGCCGTCTTTCACGTCGCTGCCTACACGTACTGCCTTCTTGCACTTCGGGCAAACGGGCATTACCTTGCTTGCGTACAGAGCGCCTTCAGCCTTTACTATGCCGCTGAGCTGACCCTGCTGCTTTGCCTTTACGTGCTTTGTGACCATGTTGCAGCCCTCGACGATTACCTTACCCTCTTCGGGAGATACCTGAAGAACCTTACCGGTCTTGCCCTTATCCTTACCCGAGATGATCTGAACCTCGTCGCCTGTCTTTACATGTAAATTGTTCATGTTTTCAGTCCTCCCTTATAATACCTCGGGAGCGAGGGACAGTATCTTCATGAAGTCCTTCTCACGAAGCTCTCTCGCAACCGGTCCAAAGATACGTGTACCTCTGGGAGTCTTGTCTTCCTTGATTATTACGGCAGCGTTCTCGTCGAAGCGGATGTATGTTCCGTCGCTTCTTCTGAGGCCTGTAGCCGAACGTACGATAACGCACTTTACTACGTCGCCCTTCTTTACAGTGCCGCCGGGAGTCGCTTTCTTTACGGAAGCGACGATTATATCGCCGATGTTGGCGTATTTTCTGCGAGTACCTCCGAGGACTCTGATACACATAAGCTCCTTGGCACCTGTGTTATCAGCGACCTTGAGGCGTGTCTGCATCTGTATCATGATTTGTACGCTCCTTCCGCTTACTTAGCTCTCTCGATCACGTTTACAAGGCGCCATCTCTTATCCTTGGAGAGCGGTCTTGTTTCCATGATCTCAACCGTATCGCCTATATTGCAGGTGTTCTCCTCGTCGTGAGCCTTGAGCTTTATAGTACGCTTGATGATCTTCTTATAGAGAGGGTGACGAACGTTATCCTTGATCGCTACAACGATGGTCTTGTCCATCTTGTTGCTTACGACCTCGCCTACTCTTGTCTTTCTGAGATTTCTTTCTTCCATGTCGTTCTCCTCCCCTCTCAATTCTTAGCTGCAAGCTCGCGCTCGCGCTGTATCGTCTTGATAACTGCGATCTCTTTCTTGACCGCCTTTATTCTTGTGGGGTTGTCAAGCTGATTAACAGCAAGCTGGAAGCGAAGGTTGAACAGCTCCTGCTTGAGTTCCGCAGCTCTGTTTACGAGCTCGACCTCGGAAAGATCTCTGATTTCCTTTGTGATCTTCTTCATTCTGCGTCAGCCTCCTTTTCCTTTGCTACAAACTTGCACTTGATAGGAAGCTTGTGCATTGCGAGACGCATAGCCTCTCTTGCAACTTCCTCGCTGACACCGGCGATCTCAAAGAGAACTCTGCCGGGCTTTACAACAGCTACCCAGTACTCGGGCGAACCTTTACCGGAACCCATTCGGGTCTCAGCCGGCTTTTCGGTAACGGGCTTGTCGGGGAATATCTTGATCCATACCTGACCGCCTCTCTTGATATAACGCGTCATCGCGATACGGGCAGCCTCGATCTGGTTGGATGTGATCCATGCCGGCTCAAGTGCCTGAAGACCGTAATCGCCGTTTGATACGGTATTGCCGCGCATTGCCTTACCGGTCATGCGGCCTCTCTGCTGTCTTCTGTATTTTACTCTCTTCGGAAGTAACATTATTCATTACCCCCCTCATCTTTTCTCTCGGTGTTTCTCGGACGGCGGGGTCTTCTTGTTTCGCCGTTCTTATCATTTCTGTCGTTTCTCTTTCTTCTCTCGGGTCTTTCGGGTCTGTTCTCACGAACCTCTCCCTTGAGCACTTCGCCCTTGTAGATCCATACCTTAACGCCGATAACGCCGTATGTGGTATTTGCTCTTGCTACACCGTAGTCGATGTCAGCGCGGAGTGTCTGAAGCGGGATGGTACCCTCGTGATATGTCTCGGTACGAGCGATCTCGGCACCGCCAAGACGACCTGCGACCTGGGTCTTGATGCCCTTTGCGCCCTGCTGCTTCATTGTTCTGCCGATGCAGGACTTCATTGCGCGTCTGAAAGATACACGGGCTTCGAGCTGAGAAGCTATGTTCTCTGCAACGAGCTGTGCGGAGAGGTCGGGGTTCTTCACCTCGATGATGTTCACGAGGACTGTCTTGCCCTTTGTGAGCTTCTCAAGGTCTGTTCTGAGCTTCTCGATCTCTGCGCCCTTCTGGCCGATGACCATACCGGGCTTTGCGCAAGCGATGTTTACCTTTACCTTGGTAGCGTCTCTCTCGATCTCGATCGAGGGGATGCCGGCCTTGTAAAGCTTCTTCTTTAAGAACTCACGGATCTTGTAGTCTTCAACGAGTGTGTCGCCAAAGGTTGCTTTTCCGGCAAACCAGCGGGAATCCCAATCCTTGATTACGCCTACTCTGAGACCGTGAGGATTAACTTTCTGTCCCATTTGTTTACCTCCTTAGTCAGATTCTTTAACGACCAGAACGATGTTGGACGTTCTCTTCAGGATCCTGTGTGCGCTGCCCTTTGCTGCGGGGCGGATTCTCTTGAGAGTTACGCCTGCGCCTACGTGTGCTTCGGATACGTAGCAGCGGCTCAGATCCATGTTGTGGTTGTTCTCTGCGTTTGCCATAGCGGACTTCAAAAGCTTTGCGAGCGGCTCACATGCAGCCTTGGGAGTGTTCTTGAGTGTCGCCATAGCTACTTCGCAGGGCTTGTTTCTTATTAAGTCGAGGACGATCCCTACCTTGCGGGGAGAAATACGAACCTGTCTTAATTCAGCTCTTGCTTCCATTCGTTTCTCCTCCTTACTTCTTGGTGGTCTTGCTTCCTACATGACCCTTGAAGGTCCTTGTGGGAGCAAACTCGCCGAGCTTGTGACCTACCATGTCCTCGGTAACGTATACCGGCACGTGCTTGCGTCCGTCATGGACAGCTATCGTATGGCCTACGAAATCAGGGAATATTGTGCTGGAACGGCTCCATGTCTTGAGGACCTTCTTCTCGTTAGCCTCGTTCATTGCGAGAACGCGCTTGTAGAGAGCTTCCTGGACATAAGGGCCTTTCTTTATGCTTCTGCTCATAATGTTTATTTCCTTTCAAGCTTTGCTGCAAGTTAATGAAATACGTTTTACATGCTCGCGGCACTACGCACCCTTATTAACAGCAGCCCGATAGATTATGATTACTTGTCGTTTCTTCTCTTTACGATGAACTTGTCGGTCCTGTTGTTGGTCTTTCTGGTCTTGTAACCGAGAGCGGGCTTGCCCCACGGTGTTACAGGGCCGGGACGGCCGACAGGCGACTTACCTTCACCACCACCGTGCGGGTGGTCGTTCGGGTTCATGACGGAACCTCTTACGGTCGGACGAACGCCCATGTGTCTGATGCGTCCTGCCTTACCATAGTTTACGTTAGCGTGGTCTGCGTTGCTTACTACGCCGATCGTTGCCATGCAGTTCTCTGCAACGTTTCTGAGCTCACCGCTGGGAAGTCTGAGAAGAGCCATGCCGTTCTCTTTAGCCATGAGCTGTGCCATGTTGCCTGCGGAACGAACGAGCTGAGCGCCCTTGCCGGGGTGAAGCTCAACGTTGTGGATAACAGTACCTACGGGGATGTTTGCGAGCGGGAGAGCGTTGCCGGGCTTGATGTCGGCATCTGCGCCGTTTCTTACCTTATCGCCTACACCGAGCTTGTCGGGAGCGAGAATGTATCTCTTTTCGCCATCCTCATACTGTACGAGAGCGATGAAAGCGGAGCGGTTCGGATCATACTCGATGGTCTTGACTTCCGCATTCATACCGAGCTTGTTTCTCTTGAAGTCTATAACTCTGTACTTTCTTCTGTTTGCGCCGCCCTTATGACGAACGGTGATGCGTCCGTAGCTGTTGCGTCCGGAATGCTTTTTGAGAGTTTCGAGAAGACTTCTCTCAGGAGCGACTTTAGATAAGCCGCTGTAATCAATGACCGTCATTCCGCGTCTGCCGGGGGTGACGGGCTTATATGTCTTTATAGCCATTTATATCACTCCTTATATCATTCCGTCGAAGAACTCGATGGTCTTGGAGTCTGCTGTGAGAGTAACCACAGCCTTCTTCCAATCGGAGGTGTAACCCTCGCTTCTTCCCATTCTCTTCTTCTTGCCTTTAACGCTTATCGTGTTTACCTTCTCGACCTTAACACCGAAGAGCTGCTCAACAGCCTTCTTTATTTCGATCTTGTTTGCGAAATTTGCTACCTTGAAGGTGTACTTGCGGTTTGCGATACCGTCTATGGAGTTTTCTGTGATTATCGGACGTACGATAATGTCCTGAGCCAGTCTTTCCATTATGCATATACCTCCTCTATCTTAGCGACCGCATCCTTGACTACGATGAACTTGCCGTGGTTAAGGATATCGTAAACATTGAGAGTGTTGTACTGTGTGGTCTTAACGCCGGGGATATTTGCCGCGCTCTTGATCACCTTCTTGTCGTTGGTGTCGAGAACGATGAGCGCCTTCTCTTCAACGTTGAGAGCCTTGAGCATGTTTACTATGGTCTTTGTCTTGAACTCATCCGCCTTTATAGCGTCTACGACTACGATATCGTTGTCTGCGACTTTAGACGAAAGAGCGGAAAGGAGAGCGAGTCTCTTGACCTTTTTATTTAATGAGTAGCTGTAGCTTCTGGGCTTAGGGCCTAAAGCGACGCCGCCGTGTCTCCACTGAGGAGATCTTGTCGAGCCCTGTCTTGCGTGACCGGTGCCCTTCTGTCTCCACGGCTTCTTGCCGCCGCCGCTTACCTCTGTTCTTGTGAGGGTGGATTGAGTACCCTGACGCTGATTAGCGAGGTAATTAACTACTGCCGCATGCATTACAACGGTGTTCGGCTCGATCCCGAATACCGCGTCATTAAGCTCGAGGTCGGAAACAGGCTGACCGTTCATATCATATACTTTTACGTTTGCCATTGTGATCCTCCTCCTTATGCCTTAACCGCATCAGTAATGCAGAGCACTCCGCCCTTAGGACCGGGAACAGCACCCTTGATTGCGATAAGATTGTTTTCAGCATCAACTTTAACGACTACAAGGTTCTGTACTGTGACAGTATCGACGCCCATGTGACCCGGCATACCTTTTCCCGGGAAAATTCTGGACGGCGAGGAGCAGGCTCCCATTGAACCGGGCTCTCTGTGAACAGGGCCGGCACCGTGTGTCATCTTAAGTCTGTGCTGGTTGTGGCGCTTGATAGCACCCTGATAACCTTTACCCTTGCTGGTACCCTGTACGTCGATAACATCGCCTGCTGCGAATGTATCAGCCTTCAGGATATCGCCTACATTCAGTCCGGAGATGTCGTCGAGTCTGAACTCCTTGAGAGTCTTCTTGAACGGAACATCATTCTTCTTGAAGTGGCCCTGCATGGGCTTGTTTGTGTGCTTGGGCGATACATCGCCGAAGCCGAGCTGAACAGCCTCGTATCCGTCGTTATCAGTTGTTTTCTTCTGTACAACTACGCACGGGCCTGCTTCAACTACCGTTACGGGAACAACGTTTCCCGCTTCGTCAAAGATCTGGGTCATACCGATCTTCTTTGCGATCAAACCTTTTTTCATGGTTTTTCCTCCTTTGGTTATTGGTCGGGCGTTATCCCGACATGACCAAGTGCAGCGTTTCTGCCTTGGTTAGCGGTCGGAGCTTATGTCTCCGACATAACTCGAAACTTCTTTTCTTTGGCGGTACATCTTTATACCGCACGGTGGGGAACTCGATCAGAATTCCATGGAAATTTCTACACCTGCCGGCAATTCAAGATTTCTGAGTGCTTCGATAGTCTTGTTTGTCGGACGGATAACGTCGATAAGACGCTTGTGAGTCCTGAGCTCGAACTGCTCACGGCTGTCCTTGTACTTGTGTACGGCACGAAGGATCGTGATAACTTCCTTGTTTGTGGGAAGCGGGATAGGTCCTGCAACTCTTGAACCTGTTCTCTTTGCTGTCTCAACGATCTTTGCTGCCGCTGCGTCAACGATACCGTGCTCATAGCCCTTGATCTTGACTCTTACAACTTCCTTTGCTGCCACTGTAATTTACCCCTTTCGTAATATTTGCACATGAAACGTGTCCGGGTCGCATTTTCGCTTTTTACTTGATACACTATGTCGTGTGTTCCGTGCCCGGGGATACTTCCGCGAGCTGATGAACACTGTCGGGGGTATCCGCCTGTGACGGACCCTTCCGCGAACTGCGACTGCGAAAATGCTTCCGCAGGGTTCGTGACCCCGCATACTCCGCCGAAATTCCCACCTTTTGGTGCAACCTTCGGCTTCAACGCATTTACAGCGTGCAACAAGTATTATACAATATTTTTCTATAAATTACAAGATTTTTTCGAAATTTATCGCGTAGAATTTTCAGATAGATTTTCTTAAAATCTTGTGCATTTTCACAAAACAAAAACCATCTCCCCGCCATATCAGAGACTTTCTTCACGCACTCATCGCGCTTTTGAAAACCTTCCGTACTACATCCGTAGTACCGCGGGGAGATGATCTTATTTTATTGCTTTTACCGCGGCGCATACTGCCGCAGCCCACAGCGACACGATCCCGATGCCGCCCATGATACCTGTCATGAGCCTGCGCAGGTTTGTAGACTCGCACAGCCCGATGTGCTGCGCGAACCAGTCCGCACCCATAACGAGCAGCAGTCCGCATGCAGCTCCGACAGACACACGCTTACGGAACAGCAGCAGCACGAACGAGACGGATTGCCCGAGAAATACTCCCGTGCAACGTGCGCAGACAGGAAACTGGTAATCTCCGAGAAAGAAGCTCCTGTCCGCCCGTTGGTGACAGCCCGAAGCCGCGCCGAGTTCCATGGCCCGCTGCCACAGCCCGTCCCGCGTCATGCCTTCCACTTCTTTCCGCAGGTGTTGCAGACCCAGTAGTTGACGTTCTTCGTTTCTCTGCCCTTTCCGCACAGACCGCACAGCAGTCCCACGGGACCGAATATCAGATAGCCAAGGCAGCCGCGTCCTCCGTAGTAGTCGTGACCGCTCTCTTTTACCTCATTTATGATAAAACAGTTCTCACTGCCGCACTTTGGACATCTCACTGCTGCGTCTCCTTTTCTCACTTAAACAGTAGGCTTCACGCCGTCGTAGATGCCGTGTATACGCACGTAGTTCTTTCCGTCCGTCTCATGAACGCTGAAGAGGACATAGACCTCATACTCGTCATACACCGCGTGCTCCCACAGATCCTCGCTCTTTTCCATATCGATCACGTAGTAAATGTACTTTGCTATGAAACGACCGTCACCGGTCTTTTCGTATGACTGATACTCAAATCTGTCAGGGCAGCCCTTTGCGCCGTCGCCATAATAGTAATTGCCGTTTTTGTAGTACTTCCAGTCATCGTTCGCTTTGTGAGAAGGAGTAATGCCGAACAGGTGGTAGATTGTGTCATCCACAGCCTTTCCGGATACAAGATTCATATACTCTTTTCTCGCGGCTTCGACCTCTTTTTCATCCAGACCTTCGCTGTCGTCAAAGCCATAGGGATTGACAAACCCATCCATACTGTCAAGCACGAAATCAAGAGCCTGATGCTCACAAACCTTTCCTTCGTCGAAGTATACGCCATAATACAGAACAAACGTCTGAAGCGAAGTCTTCAGCTGCTGTATCTCATCATCCGTGACCTCATGGTCGGTGAGCCACTTCTCCGTCGCGGTAGGATATGCGCCGTAGGTGTAGAACTCATAGCGGAAATACTTCACGGATTCGCCCTTCGCGAGCTTTACCTTGAGGTAGAGCGTGGTCTTCTTTGTGACGTTGAACGTCTTGTTGGCCAGAGAAGAGAGCTTACCGGACTTTATCGTCTTTCCCTTGGAATTCAGCAGTTCGTACTTTGATGCGTTTGTTATTTTCTGCTCATAGATACGAAATGTGAGCGTGCCCTCGCCAGGTGCCGCGATCTTCAGATACGCAGTGGATGCTTTGTCAGCCTTGGCTTTGATTGTCACATTTGTTTCATCCTCCCAGACCTTCGCGGTCGATATCCCTTTCGCAGAAGAGGGAACAGCCATGCACACCGCCGCAAATACCGCCGTCATGAATAATGCCAGAACATTTCGTAGTTTTCTCATACAATTAACCTTCCTTTCCTGAAAAGCTTTTGTCTGTACGCACGATCTGCGCACACACCGAAGCCATGATTATATTATATATCTTTTCTTCGCATATGTCAATGGGATTTCAGGTTAGCAACCCTTAATACCACGGCGATACCCGCCACAAGCGCAAGCAGCCCGAAGAACCACGCGACTATCTCCCACAGCGGGTGCTCATACACCGCAAAGAACGGGTAAGGCGCGGGCGCGAGCCGCAGAAAATTGAGCGCGTACATCGCGAACGCGTACACCGCCGTCGCTCCCACAGGTATCAGCAAAGCCCTGCGGCTTTTGACACCGTCCTCGAACCACACATACGACACCACCGATATCACCGGGCACACAAGGTGATGCAGGACTCCGTTTACGTGCAGAAGCAGTCTCTCCATGACTGCAGGCGTGCCGCCGAACGGCAAGAATATGCACATCACGACCATGAATGTCATCGTGAGCGAGCACACCCCGAGATATCTCACACCCCTCACAAACGCCGCGAGCTTCTTGCTGCGCGTGCTGTGAAAGGCTATGTATATTGCCGAGGAAATGACCGCAGCGACGTTCGAGAGCTGCGTATAGTACAGCCAGAAATCCGGGATATCACGTGCTACGCGCACGATTATCCCTATGCCGCCGAACAGGAACGCAAGAATATTCAATACCAGCGCGGTATCGTTTCGTCTGTTCATTGTTCTCCCTCCGTTATTTCCCCGGTAATGCTCTCCGACATGGCGGGCGGCTCGATACGCTCAACAGGCTTTTCTGTGTTTTCAGCGTTTATCATGGTCAGATACTTATAATCTCTGCCGTCTTTTTCATAGCTGACTTCAAACAGCGCACACATATCCCCGTCAAAGGCATAATTCTGCTCCAGTCCGGTAATGCCCTGCATGGACTGATACTTCAACAGCGCCTCGTCGCTGTAGTTGAGCACAACTCCGTTTGTATCACCGAAAGTGATAATACGCGATGTGCTGACCGCCGCCGCATAGTCATTCAGCAGCAGCGCACCGTCTGCAAACCAGTGCCGCTTCGTGCGGGAATAGCTGTAATACCCCTCGCTGCCCTTTGCCACGAACGACCATTCCGCGTCACCCGTATGCCATGTGTCAAGCTCGGTGCCGTTGTTGAATTCATAGTACTCCTCGCCTGTTTCGAGGTCGCGCCCGATGTACATATACTGCATCACATCGCCGACAAAGCGGTACCATATCTCCTGAACGTGCGGTCCGGTATGATCTCCGCCGCTGATGTCCTCAACGGTGATGTGCGCGGCTTCAAGCTCCGTGTGCAGCTGCTTTGCCTTATCCACAAGCTCCTTGCCCTCGTATGTGCCGCTGCTGCATCCGGTAACGCTCACAGCAAAACATACCATTAATATATATATAAGAACAAGCTTTAGGGTGTTTCTCATAACTTCTCCTAAAAACATGAGCCGCACCTGAAGGTGCGGCTCACTATTACCGTATATCGTGAATTATTCCTCGAAACCGCTTTCGATCAGCTTTGTAAGGCCGTCAACAGCGAGCTGCTCATCGGAACCGTCAGCAATGATGCGAATGGGTGTACCGCCTACGATACCGAGAGAAAGGATACCAAGCAGGCTCTTCGCGTTTACTCTGCGCTCTTCTTTTTCTACCCAGATAGAAGACTTGTACTCGTTAGCCTTCTGAATGAAGAATGTCGCGGGTCTTGCGTGCAGACCTACCTGATTTTTTACTTCTACTTCTCTTACAAACATAAAAGAATCCCTCCGTCTTTATACTTTTAAAATGTTGTCTCCAATCACAGCAGTCTCATAAAGCCGCCGTTTATTTACAACATAAGTATATCCTCAATTATCCCTTTCGTCAACTGCTTTTTTTGGTTTTTTGGCTTTTTTTCAAATTATTCTCCGTTTACGTTCAATTGTGCACAAAATTTTCAACCGTTATTGTTGATTTTGCCAATCTCCCTGTTGATAAGTAGGTCCGGACGTTTCTCACGCGTGACTTCAAGCGACTTTCCGCGCCGCCATTTATCTATGTTTTCATGGTGTCCCGAGAGCAGTATCTCCGGTACTCTGCGTCCGCGCCATTCCTCCGGACGGGTATACTGCGGGTATTCGAGCAGCCCGTCAAAGTGACTCTCGTCGGAGTACGCGTCCTCGTTCGGCAGCACGCCCGGCTGCAGCCTGCACACCGCGTCCGCCAGCATCAGTGCCGGCAGTTCGCCGCCTGTCACCACGTAATCCCCGACGGAGATCTCTTCAAACGCAAGCTCCTCCAGCACCCGGGCATCCACACCCTCATAGTGCCCGCACAGCAATATCAGCGACTCCTCCGCGGCGAGCTCCTTGACTATGCTCTGCGTAAGCGTTCTGCCCTGCGGCGACATATAGATGAGACGCGGCTTCATGCCCTCGGGCAGCGTTTCTTCTATGGCTTTCACGCAGTCATAGATCGGCTGCGCCTGCATGACCATTCCTGTGCCGCCGCCGAAAGGCTTGTCGTCGACGCGGCGGTGCTTGTCGAGCGCGTAAGACCGTATGTTGTGGCAGTTCAGCTCAACTGCGCCTGCCTTTCTCGCGCGTCCGATGATGCTCTCGGACAGGAACGCCTCGCACATATCCGGGAACAGCGTCGCAATATCTATCCGTATCATTCTCCGCCTATCTCCTCCGGGTCAAACAAGCCTTCGAGCGGACGTATCGTTATCCTTCCGCCCTCGATATCCGTCTCAAGCAGCACATCCGGTATCGCCGGGAACATGAGCTGACCGCCGGCGGGTGTTTTTATCGAGTAAACGTCAGCGCTGCCGTTCTGGTACACATCGTCCACCTTGCCGTAGCAGCGGCCGGTGTCCGCGTCATACACATCGAGTCCGATCACATCCTGTATGAACCACGTGTCCTCGGGAAGCTCGATATCAACCCGGTCAAAGTACAGCATTTTTCCGATAAGCTTCTCCGCGTCTTCGGGAGTGTCCACGCCCTTCAGCTTGAGCACAGCAACATCGCTTTTGAGGTAACGGGCACGCTGCGGCTCCACGGGAGTGTGCTCTTTCCCCAGGTACAGCGTATCGAAATCACAGAGCATCTCCGGGTCATCACAGTAATACTGTACTCTCACTTCACCTTTGAGTCCCTGCAGTTTGGTTATACGTCCTATTTCAAGGTATTTTTTTGTCATATCCGTTCTCCTTTATAATGCCTGCGGTAATATTATACCATACTCCACCTTAAAATAAAAGTGGCGAAAATACCACCTTTTTGCAGAAAGCACAAGATATAGTTTTCGATGCGAGTAAAACCACAATATTTTGCGATTTTTTGAATATTTTTTGTGAATACACTTCAAATCCCACAGGTAAAATTTGTGTAATATAAACAAAATTCGTATTAAAAGTTCTATGCTTTTAGTTTCAGCTTATGCAAATTTAGTCTTGCAATTTCAGAGGCTTGATAGTATAATGTAATTAAAGTGGTTTTTTATCCACTTTTGGGGTAAAATGTTCACTTTTTCACCTTTTCCACATAGTTTTCAACAGTTTCGCAGGGCAAAACCTCCATTTAATGCCGACAACTGTTGAAACTGTTGAAAACTTTCTTTTATTTTCAACCGCCGAAAGGAGATGATAAAGCATGCGGGGCGAATACAAAAGCACTCTTGACGCCAAGGGCAGAATGAATTTCCCCGTGAAGCTGCGCGATGAGCTCGGCGATGTCTTTATGGTCTCCAAAACGGTGGACGACAAGCACAGGAGCCTCACGCTCTACACCATGGATGATTGGAACGAGCTTGAAAACAAGATCAACAATCTTCCCTCGGTGCAGACAAAAGGCATCCGCCGCTACCTTATCACAAGCTCGTACGAGATAGAGCCCGACAAACAGGGCCGCGCGCTCATTCCCGCACCGCTGCGCGAATTCGCGGGGCTCAAGGAAGACATCGTCATCGTAGGCGTAGGTAAACGCGCCGAGATATGGGACAAGGCGGAATGGGACGCTATGAACGGCGGCGTGGATCTCGCGGAGCTCACAAAGACCGCTATGGACCTCGGACTGTAATATGGAGTTTGCACATACCTCTGTACTGCTCATGCCGGCAGTGGACGGGCTGAATGTCCGTGAGGACGGCATCTATGCCGACTGCACCACAGGCGGCGGCGGCCACAGCCTTGAAATAGCGAAGCGCCTCGGCAAAAACGGAAAGCTTATCTGCTTCGACCGTGACGCCGAAGCTATCGAAGCAGCGACCAAGCGCCTTGAAGGCTATTCGCCCATATTCGTGCGACGCAATTTCTGCGAGATAAAGGACGCGCTTACAGAGCTCGGTATCAACCACCTCGACGGCGCGATAATGGACCTCGGAGTCTCATCTCACCAGCTCGACGACCCGGAGCGCGGCTTCTCGTTCCATAACGACGCTCCGCTCGATATGCGAATGAGCGGCGAAGGCATGAGCGCCTATGACGTTGTCAATGACTACCCCGAGGACAAGCTCTCGGAGATAATATTCGAATACGGTGAGGAAAAGTTCGCCCGAGGCATCGCACGCGGGATAGTTACCGCGCGTGAAACCGCACCGATACACACCACAGGTGAGCTCGCGGAGATAATCAAGCGTAACGTGCCGCTGAAAGTGCGCAAGGAGAAAAATCCCTGCCGCAAGACATTCCAGGCGATACGCATCGAGGTGAACGGTGAGCTTGACGCGCTCAACACAGCGCTCGATGACATATTCGAGCTTCTTGATACAGGCGGACGCCTGTCGGTCATAACCTTCCACTCGCTTGAAGACAGGATAGTCAAACAGCGGTTCCGTACACTGTGCGAGGGCTGCACCTGCCCGAAGGAGTTCCCGGTGTGCGTGTGCGGCAAAAAGCCGCGTGCCGCGCAGATAAACAAAAAGCCCATAACAGCCGATGACTCGGAGCTTGCGGACAACCCCCGCAGCAGAAGCGCAAAGCTCAGGATAATAGAAAAGCTTCCATAAGGACGTGATAAAATGTACAACGACAATTTAGCCTATGACCTTTCGCTGTTCGAGACCGACGAGGATTTTGAACAGAAAAAGGAAGCACGCAAAAAGCAGCGCGAGGAAAAAGCAAAAATATCCCTCACGCAGAAAAAGTCGATAGGCCGTAACGGAAGCATACTCGCAGCATTCGCTGTGGTATCCTTCGTAGCGGTGATAGCATTCTCGCTGCTGTACAGCAAAGTGCAGATCTCCGACTACACCTCGATGATAAGCGAGACCAAGAACGACATCGAGCTTGCAGAGCGTGAGAACGTGCGCTTAAGATCCCAGCTCGACAGTATGTACACGATAGATAACGTGGAGCACATCGCTTCACAGGAGCTCGGTCTCCAGAAGACCCAGAGCTCGCAGATAAGCTACGTCACCCTCAACACCGAGGAAATGACCGAGGTCGCGGAGGATGACGGCAATATCTTCGTATCCATTCAGAAATGGTTCAACTCGATACTCGACTACCTCGGATTCTGACACCCGGGGTACAGGCATATATACGGACAAAACCAAATATAATGGTAATGCGGACGGGCATCTCGGCACGCCCGCATGAACCGTCATAAGACGTGTTCATAAAAAACGAAGACCCCACAAGGAGATAAAATGGCAAACGGAAAAATGCCCGACAGCACGAAAAGCACACCCATACTTGCTCCGACCAACAAAATGAAGCGGAGAATGTTCTGGGTAGTGCTTATTCTGCTTATTTTTGCCGCCGGTTATATTTGTTCAGTCATATACAACACCACCGTCGTACGCTCGGAGTACTACCGTTCAAAAGCTAACTCCCAGCAGCTCAGCAGCTACACTATCACCGCAAACCGCGGTACTATCTACGACCGCAGCAACAAGATACTTGCACAGAGCACGACCGTGTGGGATGTGGTGCTGTCGCCGAAGTCCATCGCCGAGATGGATCAGGAGCTTGAAAAAGCCGGCAAGCCCATGAAGACCCGCACGATATGCCGCGAGCTCGCAAAGCTGCTGGACGTTGACGAACAGCGTATCATAGACGGCTGCAAGAACCTCAAGAACGAGTATTTCATCGTCAAGAAGAAGGTCGACAAGAACACCTACGACAAAGTCCAGAAATTCATCACCGAAAATGAGCTCAAAGCGTATACCGTATATCTCATGGAGAGCAGCAAGCGCTACTACCCCAACGACAGCCTCGCCTCAACGATCATAGGCTTCACGAACTACGACAACGAGGGCGTTTACGGTCTCGAAGCCTACTACGACAATTACCTCCAGGGTACCGACGGCCTTATCGTCATGGCAAAGGATGCCAAGGGCAACGCAATGCCGTATGACCACGAGAACCGATATGAAGCAAGCGACGGTCACAGCATCATACTCACCCTCGACAGCACCGTGCAGTATTACCTCGAGAAAAACCTCGAAAGCGCCGTTAAGCAGCATAAAGCAGCCAACCGCGCCACCGGCATCATAATGAACGCCAAGACAGGCGCTATCATCGCTATGGCGACCGCGCCCGGATATGACCTCAACGACCCGTCAAAGCTCTCGGAGATCGACGAGGAGAAGCTTGAGGAGCTGCGGTATCAGCTTGTGCTCGACTACATGGCGGGAAGCCTTACCGACCAGGACGAGATCGACCGCCGCATCGAAGCCGAGCTCGAAGAGAACCGCGCCGCAATGCGTGAGCTCCAGTGGAAAAACAAGGCGGTATCCGAGCTTTACTTCCCCGGTTCGGTATTCAAAGTCATCACCTGCGCCTCCGCACTTGAGGAGGAAGTAATAAACCTGAATTCGTCATTCCTCTGCCTCGGCGTGTACGAGGTCGAGGATACCAAGATACACTGCTGGACAACGGGCGGCGGCCACGGAACTCTGATACTCCAGGACGCGCTCACAAAGTCCTGCAACCCTGCATTCATACAGATAGGTCTGAAGCTCGGCAGACGTTTGTTCTGCAACTACTTCACCGCCTTCGGCTTCACCGAAAAGACCGGTATTGACCTGCCGGGCGAGGCAAGCCCGCTGTTCGTGCCCTACGAAAGAATGGGAAAGGTCGAGCTTGCGTCCTCATCCTTCGGACAGACAAACAAGATAACCCCTCTCCAGATGATCTGCGCCTACGCTGCGGCAGTCAACGGAGGATATCTGCTCACGCCGTACATCGTCGACAAGATAATTGACAGCAGCGGCAACGTCGTCAAATCCACCGAGCCCACTATCAAGCGGCAGGTAATAAGCGGCGAGACATCAAAGCTGATGCGTGAGCTCACCGAGAACGTCGTTACCGCAAACGGCGGACAGAACGCCTATATAGCAGGCTACCGCATAGGCGGCAAGTCCGGCACATCCCAGAAGCTCGATGAATACCACCACGACTGGGATATGCGCTATGTCGGCTCATTCTGCGCATTCACTCCCGCGGACGACCCGGAATACATCATGCTTGTATGCGTTGACGAGCCCATGGGCGGCAAATACTACGGCTCCATGGTCGCAGCGCCGGTCGTTTCCGCAGTGTTCAGCGAATGCCTTGAATACCTCGGAGTCTACCCGCAGTACACCGCCGAGGAGCTTGAACTGCAGGATACCACCGTCCCGTACGTTTACGGCTCGGCACTGCTCGACGCGATCTCCTCGATCAACGCGAAGGGCCTCAAATACGAGGTCATAGGCGAGGATATCAGCAACATCGTTGATTACACCATACCGCAGGCCGCGGCTCCTATACCCAAGAACGGCACTGTCGTCATCTACATGACCGGCGCCGAACAGCAGAAGGTCAAAGTGCCGGATCTCACCGGCTGCACCGTATCACAGGCAAACACCACCCTCGCGTTCTACGGACTCAACATCTCGCTCAGCGGCGGCGGTATCAATAACCCCAATGCCGTAGCGTCCTCGCAGTCCATAGCTCCCGGTACCGAAGTGAGCCGAGGCACGGTGATAGATGTCACCTTCCTCGTCAACAACGCTGACGACGCGGGTTAAGAGGAAAGCGTATGAAGCTGTTTGATATTTTGCAGGAAAACGAACGCACAGGTCTTGAAGACCGTGAGATCGGCATAATAACCGACGATACCCGCAAGGTAAAGCCCGGCGACATATTCGTCGCGATATCCGGGCGTAACTTCGACGGTCACGCGGCGTGCGCGGAAATGCTCTCGAAAGGTGCGGCAGCGGTGGTCGTCGAGCGCGAACTCGGACTTCCGCAGCAGATACTCTGCTCAAATACGAGGGTCATGTACAG
Organism: uncultured Clostridia bacterium; assembly: GCA_947166275.1. Classification (GTDB taxonomy): domain Bacteria; phylum Bacillota; class Clostridia; order Oscillospirales; family Ruminococcaceae; genus Ruminiclostridium_E. The sequence goes on along the minus strand of CAMVDP010000022.1, from coordinate 9,375 downwards.
CGTGCTGTCGTCAAGGTATTTCGGCGAGCCCACAAATCAGCTGAAGCTTATCGCCGCCACCGGCACCAACGGCAAAACGACCACTGTCAACATGATAAAGCACATACTGAACGAGACCGGTCATAAGTGCGGCTGCATCGGCACTGCGGGCTATGATGTCTGCGGGAAGATATACGAGGCTCACCTCACCACTCCGTATCAGTTCGACCTCTACGGCTATTTCAGAGAAATGGCGGACAACGGCGCGGAATACTGCGTCATGGAAGCGTCATCACAGGCACTCTCACAGTTCCGCTTCACCGGCGAGCGGTTCGTCTGCGGGATATTCACAAATCTCACGCAGGATCACCTCGACTGGCACGGGACAATGGAAAACTACTACCAGGCGAAAAAGTCGCTGTTCGCATGCTGCGAGGCGGCTGTCATAAACACCGACGACCCGTGGGGAAAGCGTCTTTACGACGAACTCGCGGCGCAGGGCGGCATAAAGCTCATCGCATTCAGCGAGGAGCACCCGGCCGATGTTTCGGCATGCAGGACAGAGCTGAAAAACGGCAGCGTAACATATACGCTCACAGACAAGGCTTCCGAACAGGCGTTCACGGTGGATATCCCGATGCCGGGAGCATTCAACGTCATGAACTCCATGGGAGCAGCCGCGGCGTGCGTACAGGCAGGAGTGCCGCTTCGCAGCGTGATAGCCGCGCTCAACACGCTTAAAGGCGTACGCGGGCGGGCGGAAGTGCTGTACGACGGTGATTTCACTGTGATCTGCGACTACGCGCACACCGAGGACGGGCTCGACAAGACTCTCGGAGCTCTCCGGGGCTTCGTAAAAGGCAGGCTGATCGCGGTATTCGGAGCCGCAGGCGAGCGTGACGCGGGCAAGCGCCCCGGAATGGGCAGGTGTGTAGCGAAATACGCCGACATCGCGGTGATAACCTCGGACAACCCGCGTTTTGAAGACCCGCAGAGCATTATAGATCAGGTAAAGCAAGGCTTTGAGGGAAGCACCTGCGAGGTATACTGCTTCACAGACAGGCTCGAAGCGATAAAGCACGCGGTCTCGATCGCGCAGACCGGCGACATGATAGCGCTGTGCGGCAAGGGACACGAGGACTATCAGGTCATCGGCGATGACTATCAGCATTTCAGCGAACACGAAATAATAAAGGAGCTCTGCCGTTAACGGCGGGCAAAGAAGGTATACGATGCTTTTGACGATAATCGCGACCTCGGCTGTCGCGGCCATAATAACGGCAGGTCTCGGATTTTTACTGATACCATGGCTGCGTAAGCTCAAATTCGGACAGACGATACTCGACATAGGCCCGATATGGCACAAAAAAGACAAACAAGGCACTCCGACAATGGGCGGCATGATGTTCATCATCGGCACGGTAGTCGCGGTAAGCGCCGGGCTTGTGCTGTTGTGGCTGAACGGGCTGCTTGGTACGGACGCGCTTGCGCAGAAGGAACTTATAAGCGTCATCTCGGTCATTACGGGAGCATTCTTCTTCGGCTTCATCGGCTTTCTCGACGATTTCATCAAAGTGAAGAAGAAGCAGAACGAAGGCCTTACTCCTATGCAGAAGATAGTGCTCCAGGTACTCGTTATCGCAGCATTCTTCACTGTACGCGTGCTCTCGGGCGACACGAACACGGTCATCAAGTTCCCGTTTCTCGGGGGACTTGACCTGTGGTACTTCTACTATATCATCATGGGACTCGGCATACTGTACATCGTAAATGCCGTGAACCTTACCGACGGCATCGACGGGTTGTGCGCGTCCGTGACGTTCGTATACTGCATCGCTTTCGCGGTGATAGCTGCACTGCTCGGCTTCGGCAGCCATATCGTGATAGCTGTTGCGACTGCGGGCGGCTGTCTCGGATTTCTCGTATGGAACTGGCACCCCGCAAAGGTCTTCATGGGCGACACCGGCTCGATGTTCCTCGGCGGTATAGTCGCGATGCTCGGCGTGGCGCTTCACGTTGAGGTGCTTATGATCATCGCGGCGGCAGTCTACATCTGGGAGGCGCTCACGGTGCTGATACAGATGACCTACTTCAAGATAACACACGGAAAACGTCTCTTCAAGATGACACCGATACATCACAGCTTCGAGCTCCGGGGCTGGAAGGAAGTCAGGATAGTGATAGTTTTCTCCGCGATCGGCGCAGCATGCGGCACGATAGCAGTGCTGCTGGTCAACGGATTATAAGGAGGACAGGATATGCAATCCTCACAAGGAACGACAAGACGCACGGGAAGCCTGCAGCGAAGCTCGCTCACCAGCGCAAGCCCGATGCGGATATATAATGGCGGAGAGGGCGTTCTTGACGCACCCTCCGGCGAAGCGCGCCGACCTGCGCGCCCGGCCGTAAGGCCGAGACCGAAGGAAGAAGCCAAGCCCCATAAGGGTGCGGCGGCAAAGCCGAAGAAGAGCTTCAAAGAGAAGCTTTCATCTCTCGTCTGGCCGCAGAAGTTCGACTTTTCATTCTTCCTGATAGTGCTGATACTTATGACGTTCGGACTCGTAATGCTGTTTTCCGCGACCTACGCGTCCGCCAAGGTATCGACATACAAGGACAGCTACTATTTCATCAACCGCCAGCTGCTGTTCGCTGGCGGCGGTATCGTCGCTATGCTGTTCCTGTCATGTATCGATTACCACATATTCTTCAACAAGGTGCTGCTCAAATTCGCGGTACTCGGCTCGGCAGCGCTGATGCTGCTCGTTCGTGTGATAGGAAGTACGGTAAACGGTGCCGAACGCTGGATAAGAGTCGGTGAGATCACGATCCAGCCGTCGGAGATCCTTAAATTCGTTACTATCCTTGTGATCGCCGAATACATGCAGCGCAACTACGATAATATGAAGAGCTTCCGGAAAGGCTTTCTGCCGATAATCATACGTATCGGCATAGCCTGCGGACTTGTAATCATACAGCCGCACCTCTCGGCGACGCTGATAATCCTTGTTATCTCGCTTTGTATGCTGTTCATCGGCGGCGCGAAAGGCACACACCTCGCACTTGTTCTGTCAGTGCTCGGAGTGGGAGCGGTGCTCGTCTTTACAGTGTTCCCGATGCTCGGCTTCGACTACGTTTCGGACAGATTGTTAAGCTTCAAAAACCCCGAAGCGGATATACAGAACGCGACCTACCAGACCTACCAATCGCTGATAGCGCTTGGTTCCGGCGGAATGTTCGGTCAGGGTCTCGGCAACTCCCACCAGAAATACAGCTACCTCCCCTTCGCGGAGAACGACTTCATCTTCTCCGTCATCGTTGAGGAGCTCGGTTTCGTCGGCGCGGTAGTCGTTATCCTTCTGTTCCTGCTTCTCATCATACGCGGATTTTATATCGCCGCGTCGGCACCCGACAAGGAAGGTATGCTGCTTTGCGCAGGTATCGTGATACAGATCGGCTTCCAGGCATTCCTGAATATCGCGGTCGCATCCAACGCGTTCTTCAACACCGGTGTTTCACTGCCATTCTTCAGCTACGGAGGTACAGCCCTGCTGATGCAGCTCGGTGAAATGGGCGTTGTGCTGAACATCTCACGAAAGGCGACGATATAATGAAGGTCATCCTTGCCGCAGGCGGAACTGCGGGTCACATCAATCCCGCGCTCGCTGTCGCGGACAAGATAAAACAGCTCTTCCCCGATGCGCTGATAAAATTCGTCGGCGCACAGGGCGGCATGGAAGAACGCCTTGTCCGCAACGCAGGCTACGATTTCACAGCGTTCAGGATGGCGGGCTTCCAGCGCAAGCTCACCCCCAAAAACATAAAAAGGAATATTCAGGCGGTGCATTATTATATCACCGCCAAGGGCTACGCACACGATCTGCTCAGGGAGTTCGCTCCCGATGTCGTTATCGGCACCGGCGGATACGTGTGCGCTCCCGTACTTACGGCAGCCGCGAAAATGGGTATCAGGACCGCCGTGCACGAGAGCAATTCCCTCCCGGGCATCACCACGACAATGCTTTCAAAGCACGTGGACAAGGTTCTCGTGTCGAACGAGGATGTGATATCTCACCTTTCCCGCAAAGACAACTGCGTCATAACCGGCAACCCGCTGCGCAGCAACATCCCCATCGAGGAGAGAAGCGCGGCGAGAGAGCGTCTCGGACTTCCCGAGGGCATGACGATAGTATCCTTCGGCGGAAGCCTCGGCGCAAACAAGATAAGCCGCGCCGTAGTATCCATGCTCGACTGGGAGCGTGAAGCGGGAGACATCAATCATATACACTCCTACGGCGGCAACGGCAGAGATATGTTCAACGGGCTGCTCAAAGAGTACGGCGCGGAGCCGAATGACAGATTCCGCGCACGCGAGTACATCGACAATATGTACACCTGCCTTTGCGCCGCAGACCTCGTGATATCCCGCGCCGGCGCCATGACGCTCACAGAGCTCAAAGCGACCGGAAGACCGGCGATACTTATCCCGTTCCCACAGGCTGCAGAGAACCACCAGTACTACAACGCTCTCTCCATGAGCAAGAACGGAGCGGCGATACTTGTCGAGGACAAGGATCTCACGCCGGAGCGCCTGCTCACCGAGGTGAAGGCTCTGTATAACGATCGCGCGCGTCTCGCCGAAATGGGGGAGAACGCGGCTAAACTCAACATTCCCAACGCCACGGATCTCGTGGTCAGCAACATACTCGACCTCGTGAAGTAAAGGGCTTTTAGCAAATTGCCCTTTTTCTGCATATTATGTCAAAAAAGCAGAAAAAGGGTGATATATATGTCGGAACAGCGCAGACTTATTATCAGAGGAGGACGGCGCACCGAAGGCGAGATACACGTACAGGGCGCGAAAAACAGCGCGCTGCCGCTGCTTGCGGCGACAGTGCTCTGCAAGGGCCAAACAGAGCTGTACAATTGTCCGCGGCTTTCGGACTGCGACGCAGCGTGCAGGATACTATCCGCGCTCGGCTGCACCTGTAAGCGCGAAAAGCACGTGGTCTGCACGGACGCTTCAGCGCTCGGGTCATGTGAGATATCGGAGAAGCTGATGCGCGAGATGCGCTCGTCGATAATCTTCATGGGAGCACTGCTCGGGCGGTGCGGACAGTGCAGGCTGTCATTCCCGGGAGGCTGCGAGATAGGCACAAGACCGATAGACTTCCACCTCGACGCATTCCGCCGTATGGGCGCGAAGATCCATGAGGAGCACGGCTGCATAGTCTGTACGGCAGCAAAGCTGCGCGGAGCGGTAATAACCTTCCCGGTACCGTCTGTAGGTGCCACCGAAAACGTTATGCTCGCGGCAGTGCTGGCTGACGGTGCCACCGAGATACGAAACGCGGCCCGCGAGCCGGAGATATGCGACCTCGCGGCATTCCTGACAGAGTGCGGCGCACGGATAAGCGGTGCAGGCACAGGTACGGTACATATCGAGGGCGTGAAGCGGCTCGACGGGTGCAGATACACGGTGATGCCGGACAGGATCGCCGCTGCGACATATCTGTGCTGCGGTGCGATAACGCGCGGAGAAATGCTGCTAACCCACGTGGATATGCAGTCCCTCGAACCGGTAGTGCCGGTGCTTGAGCATATAGGGTGCAGCGTATACGGCTTCGGCGGCAGCAGCGTCTACCTGAACGCGCGGCGCACACTGAAAGCCCCCGCACATATTCGAACCGCGCCGTATCCGGGATTTCCCACCGATGCCCAGCCGCCGCTGATGGCGCTGTGCGCAACACTTCCCGGCACGACGATGTTCTCCGAGACGATATTCGAGAACCGTTACCGCCACGTGAGCGAGCTTACGCGACTCGGCGCGAAGATAAAGGTCGAGGGCAGCGTAGCGGTGGTAGAGGGTGTTGACCGGCTCTCGGGAGCGGAGCTCGAAGCGGGAGACCTGCGCGGCGGTGCGGCAATGGTGACTGCGGCGCTGTTCGCGGAAGGAACAACAAAGATAGGACATGTATGCTATATAAACCGGGGCTATGAGGACATCGAAGGCTGTCTTCGCTGCGTCGGGGCTGATATAAAGTACGGCGCGTGATCAGCGCGGATGGAGGTGAGCGTTATTCCTGATTTTCACAGGCTCAACAAGAGCCGCACGGTAGAAATGAGCAAGGAGGAGCTTCGTGAGAAGCTTCGTGAGGAGACCGAACGCTCACGCAGGAACGCCGGACATCGTAAACCGGTCAGGGAAGACTCACGCAGGCAGAAAAAAATAGCCGAAGCCACCAAAAAACAACTCCCGCCGCAGAGCCCGGCACGCAAGAAACGCGTGGCGCAGGTGAAAAAGCAGGAGGCACAGCAGCGAAAGCAGGAGGCACAGCAGCGAAAGCAGGAAGAGAAGCTGCTCCGCGAGAAGCAGCGCTCCCGCAGACGCCACGGCAGCAACATCGTGTATTACGTGATGCTCGCAGTACTTGCGGCGGTTATATTCGCTGTTCTGTCGGTGACTGTACTGTTCAACACCGAGAAGATCATAGTCGAGGGCGACTCGGATTACACCGATGAGCAGATAATCGAAGCAAGCGGTCTGAAAGGCAACGAGAACCTGGTGCGCCTGAGCCTTACCGGATTGCCGGAGAAAATGCTCGACAGGCTCGTAACGCTGGACAGCGTGAAGATCGAGAAGATCTTCCCGACAACAATAAAGATATCCGTCGTGCGCTCGGTGCCTATGGCTTGCTTTATATATGAAGGTAAGAACTACGTGATATCCCACATCGGGCGTGTCATGTCAACTGAAGGCGCTAATACGGACTGTATGCAGGTGCTTGGCTACAAACCGGCGGAATCGGTCATCGTCGGAAGCTTCATCAAAGCCGAGGACGAGGAACAGGACAAACTCGTGCAGGAAATAAGCCGTGCCATCGAGAAAGCCGGCATCGAAGGCATCGGTACTGTCGATATCACCGATAACCTGTCAATTGTGCTCACCTACGATAACAGAGTCGAAATACACATCGGCTCTGTGCTTGAGATAGACCAGAAAATGCGTATAATCAACGAGCTGCTGTTCAACGGACACATAGCCGAGACCGAGCATGTAACGCTCGATGTATCGGATACGAGCCGCGCTATACAGCGCCCGATAACCTCCGCGCCGCTTACTCCTATTCCCGTGATCTACGAAAATGAAGAGAGCGAGGACGGCGAGACCACCGAAGAAGCCAGAGAGACCGCTCCCGGCGCATGATCGAATGCCCATTTCCTGTCAAAATCACCAAAATAACACATAAACCACAACATTTAGATAATACCGATTAAAAAAAACACAAAATATTTAGTTTTTTTTAAAAAAACTATTGAAATTTTGAATGAAATCTGCTACAATAAACATTGGAAAAAATACAGTCGTAGTGCGGATTTGAGCGGGTTTTGACGTTCATGGTGATTTCAAATGTGAACGAACGAACGTTCTTATGTTTCGTCATTATGTACAAATTTCAGGAGGTATATCACTGTGGCAATAGAGATCGATGAAGAAGGATTCGAAGTAGAAGCAGAAGAGCCCGAGTTCGACCATCTTGATGAAAATGCGGTATATAACATCAAGATAAAAGTAGTCGGTGTAGGCGGCGGCGGCGGAAATGCCGTAGAATCCATGGCGAAGAAAGGACTCCGCGATAAGAACAGCTCGGCATCGGGTGCAGGTGCCGCTGACGACGTAGATATTGAGTTCATAGCTGTGAACACTGATGTCGCAGCTCTCAAAAAGAAAGATAAGGCTATTATAAGACGCGTACAGATAGGCCGTAAGTGCGCAAAGGGCAGAGGCGCGGGCGGAAGACCCGAAGTAGGCGCTGAAGCCGCACGTGAGGACAGAGAAGAGATCGAGAAGTATCTCAAAGGCTCATCCCTTGTGTTCATCTCCGCAGGTATGGGCGGCGGTACCGGTACCGGTGCTGCTCCTATCATCGCAGAGATAGCACAGGATATGGGAATCCTCACGATCGGTGTAGTTACAAAGCCCTTCGACTTTGAGCGCGCAAACAAGATGAACCAGGCTATGAAGGGTATCGATGAGATGCGTAAGCACGTAGACGCTCTGGTCATCATACCGAACCAGAAGCTTATGCAGCTCAACGAGAAGCAGCTCCTCCTTGCGACTGCATTCCAGATGGTGGACGATGTACTGTTCCGTTCGGTAAAGATAGTTTCCGATATGATCAACTCCACCGCGCAGATCAACGTTGACTTCTCCGACCTGTGCACAGTCATCAGGAACGCCGGCGATGCGCATATCGCTATCGGCGTAGGCTCGGGCGACAAGAAGGTCGATGACGCGGTAAACCAGGTAGTAAGCAGCCCGCTGCTTGAAACATCTATCAAGAACGCAGGCCGTCTGCTCGTATATGTTACAATGTCGAACGACGCGCTGCTCTCTGATGTCAACGATGCAGCGGACGCTATCACAAGAGCCTGCGCTACCGATGCCGAGATCATCATCGGTGCGGACTTCGGACCGCCGGATATGAAGGATTCTATTATAATATCCGTAATAGCGACCTGCTTCAAGGACAGCTTTGATACCGTAGCAGAGCCGAGCGTGGCTGAAGAGATAATCTCCAATACCACCAATACGGCAAAAGGAAATGATTTCGCTTCCTTCATCAACTCCCGCACCACGGGAACACAGGAAGATGACGCATATTCCGACCTTGAAACGCTCTTCAAGAGCAGAAGCTGAATACATATACCCCGGTATTTGCTTACCGGGGTATTTTTATGCGCATTACTCACAAAATATGTCTGCGCTGGCTGTATATTTTGTATAAAAAATCGTTTGTATTATCGGCGCAGATATGATATAATGAATGTTGCAGTCTGTCTTCGGCAGGCATATAATACTGAAAATGAGGGCTTAACATGATAACCGTTTCAAATGTCAGCTTACAATTCGGCGGTCAGACGCTGTTCAAAGATGTGGATCTGCAGTTCAAGGAAGGCAACTGCTATGGAGTTATCGGTGCAAACGGCGCAGGTAAATCCACATTCCTGAAAATACTCAACGGTGAGCTCGACCCCACCACCGGTACGGTAACTATCCCGAAGGATAAGCGTATGTCCGTGCTTCGTCAGGACCACTTCGCGTTCGATGAGTATACTGTCCAGGACACCGTAATAATGGGCAACAAGCGCCTGTACGAGGTCATGAAGGAGAAGGACGCTCTTTATGCCAAGGAGGACTTCTCGGAGGAGGACGGCAACCGCGCAAGCGAGCTCGAAGCTGAATTCGCCGAGCTGAACGGCTGGGAAGCCGAAAGTGACGCGTCAAAGCTCGTGCAGGGGCTCGGACTCGACGAAAGCATCATGTACAGCAATATGTCAAGCCTTTCGGGTAACGAAAAGGTAAAGGTGCTGCTTGCACAGGCGCTTTTCGGCAAT
>CAMVDP010000021.1 GCA_947166275.1 uncultured Clostridia bacterium | reverse complement strand
TCATGAGGTTCGCGTCGCCGTCGTACTCGATGATCGAGCTTAAATGTCTCGGGATAGAGAATATCTCCTCCGTGAGCTCAAGTCCGTACTGACCCTGATAACCGATGTTGTGGATAGTGAACACGTTGCGTATTCCCCACATGTTATGATGATACTTATAGTATATGTTGTAGTATATCGGGATAAGCGCGGTCTGCCAGTCATTGGAGTTGATGATATCCGGCTTTATCTCAAGGTGCTCAAGCATTTCGAGAACGGCTCTCGAGAAGAACGCATATCTTTCGGCGTCGTCATAATAGCCGTAGAGACCGAAGTCACGCTTGAAGTAATACTCATTATCGATGAAGTAGTATTTTACTCCGTTGAGTTCTGTCGTGAAAATGCCGCAATACTGGGAACGCCAGCCGACGGGTACGTAGAAATTCGTGATATACTCAAGCTTTTCACGCACCTCGGGTTTGATAGTATTGATATAATAAGGCATGACCACCATACACTCGTGTCCCGCTTCGACGAGTGCTTTGGGCAGAGAGCCCGCAACATCGGCAAGTCCGCCGGAAGCCGCGAAGGGCTGTGCCTCACTTGCGGCGTATAAGATCTTCATGTTAAGTTCCTCCTGTCATGGCACGAAAACGGGAGACCGCTCTCGGCTGTTTAGCGCAATGAATATAAGCGCCCAAATATATTGTACCACATTTTGAGAAAATTGCAATAGATTTATAAAAAATCATCAATTTCCACTAACGTATTCAGTAATAATGCACAATACCCAGTAAAACCATCAGCTGATGCTATGACAGAAGCTGGTTCAGTGCGCCCCAGTCTACCCGGTCGGCTGCCGCTGTGATATCTGCAAGTTTTTGCTTTTGCGTCTCGGGAACGGCATAGTCATTGAGCTCGTCAAGAACGCTGCAAAGCGCGTCGTAGTCGTACGCCTTCACTGCTGCGTGCATATCCGCGTATGCGTCGGTCATCATTTCCTCGGTAGCTTCCGGCTTGTCTTCGTCCGACACAGCTTCTTCGAGAGAGCGGCCGTATTTCTCGGGAACAGCGCGGTACATTTCAAGCAGGGGATAGGTGTTGTCGCGTATGAACGGGATATCACCGCTGTCACCCGCTTTTTCGAGCTGCTCGGCAAGGCTGCTTATCTGGTACTCGCCGACGAGTCTTGAAGTGCTCTTGAGCGCGTGTACCTTTATAGTATAGTTAGTCCAGTCTTCGTTCTCGTACAGCGTTTCGATCTCGTTGGACATGGTTTTGACGTTGCCCAGGTATATCTCAAGAAGCTCCGCAGCTTCGCCGCCGTCATCCTCGGCAGTCTTGCCGTCATCCTCGGCGGGCAGGATAAGCTCGTCTGGCAGCAGTTCGACTATCATAGATTCGAGTCTGACCGGGTCGATAGGCTTTGTGAGGTATTCGACGAAGCCTGCCGCAATGTACTTCTCTCTCATGCCGGAAATAGCGTTCGCGGTAAGGCTTATCACGGGTGTATCGCGGTTAAGGCCTTCCTCGTCCGCCTTTATCTCGGCGAGCGTCTGTATGCCGTCCTTATTCGGCATACGATGGTCGAGGAAGATAAGGTCATATTTCTTGTTGTGTGCCATAGCGATAGCTTCGTCACCGCTCATGGCAGGGTCTATCTGCATCTTCGTCTTCTTGAGCAGGTTCACGAAGACTACAAGGTTCATTTCCGTATCGTCCACCACAAGCACCTTCGCATCGGGTGCAACGAACGATTCATGGTAGCTGCGGCGCGCATCGGCAGAACGTTCGAGAGCCGCGGAATAATCGCCGATGGGGCTGTCCTTCACTATATGCTGTTTTATCGTGAAATAGAACACCGAGCCTTCTCCGTAGACGCTCTTGACTTCGAGACGGCTGTCCATGAGCGCGAGGAGCTGCTGGGTTATCGTAATACCGAGGCCGGTACCTTCGATAGAGCGGTTTCTGTCCTCTTCGATACGCTCGAACGCAATGAACAGCTTGTCGATGTCCTCCTGCTTGATGCCGATACCGGTATCCTGGACGCTGACGCGCAGGAACATATCTTCGCCGTCGCGCTCATGCTCCACTGCGAGAGTGACGGTACCTTCCTTGGTGTACTTCACGGCATTGGTGAGCAGGTTCATGATTATCTGCTTTATGCGTATCTCGTCGCCATGCAGACAGTCGGGTGTGGACGGATCGACCTTGACGCTGAAGCTGAGCCCTTTTTCGTTTGCGCGAGGCTCTATTATATTGGAAAGATCGTTGAGAACGGAGGAGAGCTGGTAATCCACGGGGATAAGCTCCGTCTTGCCCGCCTCTATCTTCGAGAAGTCGAGGATATCGTTTATAAGTCCGAGCAGAGTATTGCCCGCTTTCTTGATGTCCTCCGCATATTCAAGGGTCTGCTCGTCATTGCTCTCGCGGAGTATCATTTCGTCCATGCCGAGTATAGCGTTTATAGGCGTGCGTATCTCATGCGACATGTGCGCGAGGAAGTCGCCCTTTGCCTGTGACACAGTCTCCGCCGACTGCCTTGCTTCCTGAAGCAGGCGTATGTAGCGTGCCTCATCGGTGTTGTCGTCAATGCTTATCTGATAACCTTTTATCTTGTTTCCCGACATGATGTGGTTTACGGTCACATAGTAGCTCGTATTGTCGCGTTCGATATTGAATTCCGACGTTTTGTGATTGAGGTCGGTGATATCGAACCACTTCTGGATCATGTCGAATTTCGGGTCTCCGCGGTGGAGCGGACCGTCAATGTACAGCTCTGCGAGCTCCGGAAGATATTTCAGTGCCGGCCCGGTGCAGCCGAGATAATGCCTGTTCTGGTCGAATGAAGCGAAGCCGGTCTTGCCTTCTTTGGTGATATTGTCGACAGCCATCTCGGATATCGAGTACATTCTCAGACGCTCGCTCAATATGAGCATGATCGTCTGTGACAGCGAGTATGTCGCGGGCTGGAGCTCAACAGAAGTATGGAATATCCTTGAGCCGAAGAACGAAATAACGTTGATGAGGTACAGCACGGCGAGTATCACAGTGTTCTTTTTCGATACATCCTTACGCGTGAAGCCGTATATCAGTACTCCGATACCCATCAGCATATAGCAGATTATCATGATATAGAACACAGTGTGTATCGGACCGTAGACCTTATGCAGGCGTGAGAGCCCATTCTCTACAACAAGCTCCGATTCGGTATAAAGCAGGTGGTTCCGGTTGGTCGTAAGCGCTATGCTGCCGATGACCGAGTTCGTTATAAAAAGCGGCATACTTACAAGCTTCGGCATCTTCAGTTTGCAGAAAGAGAAGATATAGGCGGTCATGCCAAGCTGCAGAAAGCTCGCACACAGATAACAAAGCCCGTTGGCGAGAATGGCTTCGGTGTATGTTTCCGCGACGGCAAGTCTGAAGTAACCGAGGTTTATGAAAGGTATAAGAAGGAAGACTACCGAATAGCTTACGGATATGTATCTGTTCCATTTCCAGAGAAAGATGCCGGACAGGGTAATGGCAAGATAAAGATTCAGTTGATAGTAAAACACATGATCACCTCCGGCGGAATAGTATATACCACTTTATTATATCATACGGAGACGCGGTTTGTCAATAAAAAACGCGCTTTTACGAAAAAATGAACAGAAAAAGCCCCGCGTATCGGTTTATTCCCGATACGCGGGGAAGATTCAGACTTTTGTCACATCAGATGCGTTGACCCAGCTGTACAGCTCGGCAAGCAGCACTCTTCCGGACATAAGCTTTGCTATCGTATATGTGCCGTTCTTTACACTTGCGGGGATCGTGATATTCGTTCCCGGGTAGCGCTTTGCCGACGACTTTATCCGCACCTTGTCGCCTGTACGGTACGGCTCGTGTTTCAGAGAGCCGCCGGTGTTGGCAGGGTAGGCTATGTACGGACACTCGAACCAGTATTCCCAGAGGCTGTCAAGCTTGCGCTTCACCACTCCGTCACCGCGTAAGCCGAGCGTACTTTCTATGGTTTCGCCGTTCCCGATGTAGATCCCGACATGCGGATGAGACTTGCTGTATACGATCAGACCCGGACGCTCCGGCATATCCGCGATCTTTCCCTTGACCTTCGCCTGCTGATACATGAAGCCTGCGTTCACATCGGGAAAGCCTGCCGCGCCGTATCTCGGTGAGCCGACACCGCCGTCCGGTCTGCCTGACCAGTAGTAAGATTTGATAAGCCCGACGCAGTCCACTCCGTAGTATCCCTTGCCGCGAAGCTCGTTCAGCTCGTTCCAGCGAGCCGCGGAGTATCCTGTTCCGGGCTTGTTCCCGTACATCTTGAAAAGCATCTCATACTGCCGTTCGACAGGACGAAGAATGCCACCCCACATATACTTTGTTTTGAGCCCGAGCACTTTTTTTGCGTGCTTCACGAGCCCGTCAGCAGTGTATGTCCCCATCTCCGTCACCTCCGTGAGCCTTTCCGATAACACCCACATATCCCATGATATCTGCATTGGTCTCAAGCCACTTGTCAAGCGTATCCAGCGCTGTGTCCACCCATTCCGCGAATACATAGAACGGCAGCACAGCCGATGTGAGCGGAAACTGTTCACAGAACCCGTCGTACACCGCGCGGAGCTTGAGCTGCCCCGTGCCGTTGCCGAGCATGCGTTCCGCCTCTGTGACAGCGTATTTGAGCCATTCGAGAATCCTCTGTTTCTGATTGCGCACGAGGTATATCACCGTAGCGGTGAGTATCGCTCCTCCCGCGCACAGCGCAGTAATATCAGCCATTGTCATCGTCATCTTCCTTTCTGTTTCGTTCCTTTGCAGTTTTTATCCAGCCCATGACCCCGCATTCGCCGCCGAGAGCGGCGAATACGCAGGTGCAGAGCGTATCGGGTATCGCCCCGCGGATAAAGAACGTCACTGTCATCGTCACCGTGAACAACAGCAGCGCTGTGCCCACTATGATGAGTATAATGTCCATTGTCCTCATAGCTGCCTCTTAAAAATAATACAGAATGTAGTCTGTAGTTTCATCATTCCACGCGCTGCCCTTGTCGCTGCCGTTTATGGTCATTGTCAGCCCGTCTGCGCTGTAAGAGAGCGAGGAGTTGTAGCTGCCGCTATGTGTTCCCGGGTTGGAGCTCCACGAACAGAAAACAGAAGGCGCGCCATACCTGAACGGCATTACAGCCGCGCTGTTGCTCGGTTTGTTCGTGAACTGAATGGACAGGACGAGCGTCGGTCTTTCGGGGAATGTGATATTGTTATTGGACGATGATCCCGTGCCTCTCCATGTTACATATTTCAGCGAGCATCTGTTTTCGACATTCGCGACTGCTTTGCCGTTATCTGTGTCCTTGAGGTATCTCACTGTCATTACCGGGCTGTCTGTCGCGCTTATGCTCGTTGTTCCGCTGTATGTCCGGAGAGCCGCGAGAGCTGCTTTTTCGGTCGGGGTCAGCGGAGTAACAACGGGAGTTGCTTTCGCTGCGACTTCATCGTTGACGATCTCACATCGGGTAATAACATTCCCGCCGCTTATCTCGTCATACACGCTTTCAGACGCAGAGCGAAGCGGCAGTCCCGTAGTGATCGCCGCTGTTGTGCTTGCCGTCCCGTCAGTCGAAGTAATCGTCAGCCCGTCATCACCGACGCTGACTATCTCGCCGCTCACGACTTCGCTGTGTCCTTTGACGGTTATCTCCTGTACATATCCGTCAGCCGCATCGGTTATCGCAAGAGCGTCACCGGTAGCAGCTGAAGTGAGATCGTTATCCGCGATCCCCGTGATAGAAGCTCCGCTGCGGTCATGCGCAGTCACACCGCGCAGCAGAGTCTCCGGAGCCACAGTGTCGCCCGAGATATCAAATTCCGTTACCCCGTTGAGTACGAGCTTGTTTATGTTGCTGCCTGCCATTATGTCTGTCCTCCTATCGTAAGCGTTATCCCGCCTGCGGAGTTCTCTGTCCGCGTGATCGGCACACGCTCCACCGTTATGTTTTCCGTAAGGGCTTTCTGCGCCGTTTCAAGCACTATGTCGCTGTCAAAGCCGGGAGCCACGGTGTACTCGCCCTCATAAGGCGGCAGTGTCCCGCCTGCCTGTCCGACGGTCACGATAATATCTCCGGCACACGCGCTGCCTTTGTACGCGTCGCAGTTCATCCCCACCGCGAAGCACGCGTCATCGGGGAAACCGAGCACAGTGTCACACTCCTCATCGCCTGTGAGCCGCAGCGAGTAGCGATACACGCCGGCGGGAATGTCCGTGTCCTCAACCGAAAGCGTGAATACTACCGAGCCGTCGGGGCTCTGCGCCGTGCTGCCGGCGGACTTTGCGATAACGCTTTGCGCGCCCCTGACCGGAAATACATCGAGTCTCACAGACTCGTTCGCGCGAAGCAGGTACGGTGTCTCGCCATCATCGCGCAGAAGCGTGAATCTGATATGTGCGCTGTCTGCGCGCGGTATTTTTATATTGGATCCGTCCGTAAGGAACATGGTTCACCCTCCTATAAACATGGTTATAAGCGCAGTGCCGAGTCCGCCCGCGAGAGCGCCGAGCACTGCGGAGACAAGTGAGTCCCAGCGTTTAGCAGGCTTTCTTTCGAGCTCTGACAGATCCACGGACATCTTATTGATATCCTCTCTCATGTGCTGCATCTCCACCGTCATTTTCTGAACACTCTCTATAAGCTCCTCAATGTGTACGACACGCTGCTGCAGCGACTTGCAGGCGCTTTCGAGCGCGGTGATGCGTTCGCGTATCATTATTTCGTTTTCGTCCATACTCAACCTCATCGTAAAAGCACTTCAACGTGCCTGTCGTCCACGCGTCTGATGACGCGTGCTTTTGTTTTGCCTGCCCATTTTTTCGCAAAGCCGCCCTCCGCAGTGCAGTACGCTCCGACCGTACAACTGCCGTCGTCGGTGACGATGAGTCTCCCGACGAGCCCGACAGCCGCCCATTCAGGGCGCGCGGAGCGCGGGAGATATCTGATATCCGGGTCGAAGTCCTTTGCGATAACAGGCTCGCCGTCAGCATCAGTCATTACCCTGCCGAAAGAGTCCGTCATGTATTTTCCGTGCCAGTGCAGAGACGCGCTGTTCCCGACGACGGACGGTGAAGCCGAGATCACACCGAAGAAGCCGTTACCGTCTGCAGGCTTTATCTTATCGCCGTCGAGCGATACAAGCATTCCGCGCCTGTCCTCTCCGTCGGGATTTCCGTCAGCCCATTCGAAGAACTCGGCATAGTCCGCGCCCATTGAGTTGTAGCCGCCTGCCGCGTACACGTTGCCGGCACTGTCGATCGCAAATTTGTTCCCGCTGTTTCCGAACACGAATCTGAAATCGTTGCTTGAGTCCAATTCAGCACCCCAGCCGAGCATGACGTTTCCGCCTGTGTTGACGCTCGTTCTGTTGAATACGTGTTGAGCTCCGAGGAACACATTTCCTATACCGAGTGAACTCGGCGTGCTCTGGCTGCCGATACGTATAGCCTCACCGAATACCATCAGCGAACCGCCGCCGCCGTAGATCTGGTGAGAGTTTCCCATAACAAACAGATTCTGCGAGGGGTTGCCGGAAGGACATTCGATAACGCCCTCATTCATATTGATAAGCGCGTTATAAATGTTGGATATCGTTCCCCCGTTGAATCGAACGAGCGACCATTCAACGTTGGTTGCAGTGCCACCGGCTCCTCCCACAGCCGCCACACCGCGGCAGTTATTCAGAGTATGCCCGTCTCCGCTCACATCGTTGTAATACCCGCCATTCACGGTATGTCCGACACCGCTCACACGATGATATTTTCCCGACACAGTGTTATCGGCTCCGCTTATATCACAGCAGAGAGCGTTTTGAGCTTTGTTATGCTGTCCTCTTATACTGTTTCCGCCTGCGCCTGTGATATATCCGCCGCTTACACTGCCGGAGCCGATGCTGTAGTTGTGGTAGCCTTCAAGGTGGTCATACGGGCAGGTCGAAACGCTGCCGCCGTCCGGTGTGCCATTCGTAAAATGGATGTTGCTGTAGTCGTTTAATCGTTCGGCAGTCGAGGAATACGGTGCAAGATTTTCACCCACACCTCCGCTTGTGCCGCCGCCGGACTGAACGCTGACAGCGTCAATGCGTTTCGCAGACTGCGGGCGGTATCTGTCGACGGAAGCGCCCGCGCACTCGGCGGCGCTGCATAAGAGCGTCTGGCCGCCTCTGTACACCCACTCGTATGATGTTATCACACCCACGATACCGCTTCTCTGGTCAACGTCGCCGCCTTTGAACATTACGGTGTCGCCTGTATCTATCGCCGGGTCGCCGTAGATCACAGCCTTAACGCCGCGCTGCTTGAAGCTGTCGATGTACGCGAGCCACGCTCTGTTCACTGCGTCCTGAACATTCTCCGAAGTGTCGCATAACAGCGGGTTCTTTTCGAGCAGATATGCTGCCGGTGAAGCCTGTTCATCAGCGGGAGTGTACGCCGAGGTGTAGTTTACTGTATCGTCGCCTTTGTATGCCGTGAGGTATTTTATGTAGGCGCGTGTATCGGTGACATTGATGCTGTCACGTTCGTCTTCTCGGATAGTGCGGTCTGCGATGATCACGCTGCTGTCTTCCTGCTCCACTTCATATTTTGCCGGCAGGATATACAGCTCCGAATCTCTGCCGATGACCGCATACGCACAGAGAAGCCTGCTGCACCACATGATGATATCGCGGCAGGTCTGTATCTGTCTGCTTTTCGCAGTCACCGGGATATTGCTGTTCGGCAGCGCGTCAAGGCTTCCCGCGGTAACAGCGGTAGTTATGCCGCTTTCCGCGCAGGCTGCCGCGATAAGCTCCGCGGGCGTGCAGACCATGTTCGTCAGTGCTGCCGACGGAGCTATATCCGCCTTCGAGCCCGCGTCATAAGCGGTCACGGTGAGTATGTTCTTCTTTCTTTCCGAGAGCACCGGGTCTGCGTAGAACACACCGAGCGGCACGGTTTCGTATTCGTCGTCATTGACAAGCAGCCCGTACTCCATAGTCACAGCAGCCCCCGTAAGGTCGAGCCCGAGCGCGCCGTCAATGAAGAACGAGAACCGCAGGCAGGATGTGTTGAAGGTGCCTATCCTGTAATCGCTGCCGCAGAGCTCACGTTCAAGCTTCACAGATCCTGCGACAAGATTTTCGTCGTTGATGTTGATGACCGTCCCGCTCGCGAGCGTGAGCACGCCGGTCAGACGGTCTTTTCTCACCCTGTGCCGTATCGCGGACAGGTAATCGCTGCTTACACCGTACATTCCGTCACCCCTCTCAATATTCGGTAAGGCGGGCGCTTATCTCCCACCAGCTTTCGTTCTCAAGCCCGTTCTGCTGCTGATAGAAGTCCGATCGTATGCTTTCCGCGTACATCTCACAGTCGACGTAACCTGCCGAAGCCGGGTCAAGAAGGCTTACATGCAGTATCTCCGCGGAAAGGTCAGTGTCGAGCTGTTGGAGCATGCTTCCCGGCACTCTCCACTTCACATCGCAGGTCTTTACTGCACGGCGTATCCGGTTGCGGTGAACTACCCCGGTCTCATCGGAGCGTCCGCTGTCCGAGCTCGCGATATCCCGCGAAGCCACAGAGTAAAAGAACGGAGTGGGAAGCGTCCTGTCGTTTATCCTGATAAAATACATATCCGATGTCCTTTCATTGGTACATACCGTTGGTCATTCTGTTCCTGCGCAGATTGAAGCGCTCAACTGACGCGCCCACCTTGTCACCGTCGAGCTCCACTGTCGTAGTGATGTTGACGGGCTGTGACGAACTGTCGGCGGAGCCGCTCACCGCGCCGATCACAGTCTCGCTGATATCGAGCTCCGGTACAGCGACGGTGCCGTTTGTCCGATGTCCGGCATTGACTGCGCTCGCAGGCACGTTCGACGGTATCCCGAGTGCGCGTACGGGCTCGGAGCAGCCGTCCGTGCTCACCGCGGAAGGTGTTACAGTCTCCGCTGACGAAACGTTTGTGCTGATAAGCCCGTCAAACGCCGCGGTCACAGCATTCCCCGCGCTTACCGCATCGTTCCTGAAGGCGTTGACAGCTTCCTTTGCCGCGGCGAGTTCTTTCTTGAAATTCTCCGCATCGGCGGATATCTTTATGTTAAGTTCCTCAACTGTCATTTGTTGTCTCCTGTTTCCTGAAAAATCTTTCGTTGAGCTGCTTTGCGATACATTCAAAGTCGCTCCTGCCGCCGTCTGCGGGAGCCGTCATCCTGCCGAACGCCGCGTCGGGAGTCCGGGGAAATCTACGCGGAGCGTTGAACGCAGCAAGCACGAGCGCGCCTATGTTGAACGCGAGCCTCTCATTTTCCGCGGCAGCCGCCGTTTCACGCTTCCTGCCGGCTCGTATCTGCATATCGAGCTCCGCCGCGGTCATATCCCAGAGCTCCCGCACATCGCTCACATACGGCGCAGCCTCATCGTGAAGCGCGCTTACAAGCTCGCCTGCGCTGCGGGAGCCTCCCCGAAAAAACCGGAGATCTTCAGAGCCTCCGCGACAGCCCGGGCAAGTCCCGCAAGCGTCCCGCCCGCACTCACGAAGTCATCGATAAGCGCGTAAGCATCCTGTTTCGTGAACTCCGGGCGCAGACTCTCCACCAGTGCATATACAAGCTCCGAAAGCACCCGCATCTCATCGGTCTTTTCGAGCGCGGCGTACACCGAAGTGCCGAGCCGCTCCTCAAGTCTCACCGCTGACAGCGCAGTAAGTCTCAGCATATAAGTTTTCCCGCCGACGGTAAGTTCGGTGTAGGGAAGTCTGTTTTTGTCCATATTCATACCCCCGTAACAGATATCGCCCGGACGACTGATGCCGCCCGGGGATGTATGGTTTTGCGCCTGTATCAGCTGCCGCTGCCGTAAACGAGCGCGGTATTCGGTATCGAGATGATGCTGAATTCCATGACTCCGTCGGGCTCCATGCGCTTGATCTTGGTAGCGATCTGTCCCGACCATGTGAAGTATGTGCCGTCGGGGAACTGCACCTTCTGCGGCACAGATGCTCCCGAGAGCTCAACAGCTCTTGCCGCTGCGAAAGCTGCGGCAGTCTGTCCGGCGGAGACGTTAGGATTGGTCTCCGCGCTGTTGTAGTAAAAATCGAAGGTAAGGTCGTCATACCTGTAAAGCCCGGCGATATAGCGGTGCGCGGTATCGAGCAGGTTTGTCACCTCACGTTTTTCGCGCGCCCCGCCGAGCTCCGGAGTGGATCTGAGTCCGTAAAGGCTCTGCCCATTGAGGTAATAGGCGGTACCCGAGGAAAGAAGTTCCATGCTATTTCTCCTATTCTCCCGCCGTCAGCGGGTATCTGGTGTATTACACTGAGACCACTCGTCCGGTCGCCTCATCGAGCCCGAAGCGGTATCTCATGCACATTCTCGGCACATCCTCATCTGTGATGAACTGTGCAAAGCTGCGCTTCATGCCCTTTGCGGCGAGAACATCGTTAGCTTCGACCGCAAGGGCTCGCACATCTGCCTCGTCGCCTGCATAGACATCGAGCTGGAGCGTGATGCTGCTGTATCTGTCTGCTCCGCTCAATATCACGGACGAGGAGTTGCCGATCTCCGCAAGTACGATGCAGGGCAGGGAAGTAAAGCCGTCGCGGTACGCGAGCGATATATCCGCAAGCCCGTTCAGCAGTCCCGCCACGGCAGGAAGTACATCTGTCATGTCATTTGTCTCCTTTCAGCGCCAGTGTGAAGATAAGCGCCGCGCTCTGCCTTGCCTTTTCGAGCCCCGTTTCCAGAAACGGCTTCGGCCTGCGGTGAAGCCCGCCGAATTCGACGTTCGCGGCGTAAGGCACGTTTGTGTATATCGTCACGCTTTCGGCATTTCTTGCCCGGTCAGTAAGCGCTCGCAGCGAGATGCTGTGTTTGAGCCTTCCGGTACGCACCGGGCAGACGCGTCTTGCTTCTTCCAGCGCGATATTTCCGAGTGTGCGCACGGCAGTGTTTATGTCATCGGAATAGTCTCTCATAGTCTCTCCGTCCTGACTGTGATATGTCCGGGGTATCTTGACACTTCCGTGACTCTGCTGTCCGGACAGTCACCGTATATCCCTGCGAGGTCGCCGCAGCTCACACCGGCGCCGCGCCGCAGTATAAGCGTGGTACCGCGCGTTACGTCCCTGCCGTTCCTTTTGTTCACGAGCTTTTCGGCATCCGGGAACACCTGCGCATACACGAACCCAAGCAGCTTCGGCACGGCCTTTTTTCCGACGTAACCGCTCTCGCTGTCCACGGGAACAAAAATGTTGACGCGTTTAAGATCCCTCTGCATCGGCTGCATTTATCGCTCCCACCTTTCTCGGATAGCTTTTGAGTCTATGCTTCATGTCGTCGGTGATAAAATCGGAGAACGATGCCGAAACATCGTTCTCCGAGCGTTTTATCTCCCCCTCGCTGCCGAGGCGGTTGTACATTGCGAGAGCTATCTGTACGACCATGTCATTAAGACGCGGGGGCAGCGTATCTCTGCCGATGTAGTCGAGCAGCGTATTCTCCGCGTTTCCGAGCAGTATGCTGAGCCGTATGTCCGAGCTGTTGTCATCGGGCGGCAGCAGCACACGCATAATGTCGATGTTCGTCATCAGGCTCACCCCGATCAGCCGTTGTTATCTTCGGGAGCTCTGTCGAAGCAGACCGCGACAGCCTTCTTCTTCTTGTCGAACACGAAGATATCGTGATACAGCAGACCTTCCACGAGAGTACCGGCGATACCGGGCGGGTCCTTGTGTATTTTGTATTCCTGGAGCTTCACAGGCGCGGGTGCGCACATCGGGTGAGTGATGATGAACGCGGTGTCTTCGGGAAGTCTGCGCTTTGGCACAGCGATTATCGCCACACCGTCACAGTCGCCGACCATGCCCTTGAAGATGATCCTGTCCTGTGCGAGAGCGTTGGCTTTTGTGAAGCCTGCGTCCTTTTTGAGCAGGTCGATGAACGCGTTGGAGCAGAACGCCACGCGTCCTTCAACGGGAAATTCTTCGTCGGTAATGGCAGAGTTTGCCTCAACGAAGGTGCTGTAAGCGTTAGTGCTGTCGAGTTCCTTCTCTATGACAGTGCCGGCTTTATCTGCGAGCACACCGAAGCGGTAAGTATCGATAGCGGGGATGATCACCTGTTCTATCTGGCGCTGGAGGGCCTTTCCGGCGTTTCTCACACCATCGGGGGAGTCGGATTCATATGTCTTGTCGATAGTGAAAGTGAAGGATTTCTGCTGGGTCATCTTCATAGTCTGGACAGTGTCTTCAAGCTCAACGGGAGTGCCGTATCTGCTCATGCCGGCAGTAGGGTCGTAGTCGTTGAGCGGCGCTGTATCGAGCGAGTAGACCATTACGGTCTGTGCGTTTCCGAATTCAACGTCGTTGTTGGTGCCTGCTGTGGAGAGGAGGCCGCGTCTGATGACCTCATCGACCTGATTGGAATACTTTTCAGCTAAATTTGTTGCCATGTTAGTGTTCTCCTTTGAAGATAGTTGTTTCAGGCAAAGTCATAATTATGTATCTTTATCCGTCTCCGGCGGGTGAAATACGTTTAGACTTTTATGATCGCCTGAAGTATTTGTTTGCCCGTTGTCCGGGCATGAAAAAACGCCTCCCCCGCGATCATGCGAGGAAAGCGTATCAGTGCTGCCGAGTGCTGTGGGATCAGGAGCGAAGCCCGTCAAGGAACGGGTCGGCATCGGGAGCCGATGTGTATTTCGGCGCTCTGCCGCGGACGCGCTCATTTACAGCTGCGGTGACAGCATCGATGAATGCGCGGCTCACGGCTTCGAGACTTGCGTCACATTCGTCCTTGCTGTCATAGTTAAGGCAAAGCGTGAGCTGTTTGGGAAGCCCTGCGGCAGTGAGTTTCTCGTAAGCGTCAGCGACAAGCTCGCGCTTGGCGACAGCCGCTTCACGCTCTGCGAGTTCCTTGTCGAGCATACCGCGCCGGTAGTCGGAGCGCTCGCGTTCGGACATAGCGGCGAGCTTTTCTGATTCAGCGAGTTTCTTTTCGAGCATCTCGCGTTCGGCGCAGAGCATCTCATCAAGTTCTGCCTGCGAGTAGAGCTTTTCGTCTTTGTCTGATGTTCCGGACTCCCCGGTCTTTTCAGGTTCATCAGTCATTTCATCAAGGATGTTGTTTTCCTGCAAAGCATATTCCTCCTTTCGTTGTGATATCTGCGGGAGTTCATCACTCTCCGCAGTTTAAACTATACCACACTTAAGGCGGACATACAAGGACATAGCAGGACATCTTTTCCGGTGATGAAAAAAGGTTTTTCAAAAAAAGAAAATTTTTTGAAAAAGGTATTGACAAATGAAAACATTTATGATATACTAATACAGTCATCAGCGTGATGACCACCTGCGGAGGTGGTGGAATGGCAGACACGCTACTTTGAGGGGGTAGTGGGCGTTAGCTCGTGTGAGTTCAAGTCTCATTCTCCGCACCAGTGAATAACTGATAACAGAGCCGTTTGTGGGCAATACCACAGACGGCTTTGTTATTTTGTCTGACATCCGTTTTACCTCAGTTCGCACAAAGTTCGCACACTTTGACACTTTACCGCGAGAAATCCGCTGCTTTTTCTCACGGTTTTTTTAGCAGTAAGAAGGGTTTATATAAATATCCCTCTGATGAGTGTCAAGAATCAATTCTTCTAAAAACGGAAAGAAATGATCTGAGATAATTTCTATAACTTATATGTAGCATCAAAGCCGCGGAACAAATTACCGTTCCACGGATTGCTGACATTTATCTGTCAAAAAAGTTATATATTAATGAAGTTCGTTTAATGGCGTGGGAATTTGAGCCTATGTCGAGTGTTGTAGCCGACTCTCAACGTTTTGTGTTCAAGCGTCAGAAATACTCCGACAAAATGTAGTCAATGTCGGCAGAATATTTAACGCTCTGTATATCGCGATATACAGAGCGTTGATTCATTCGTTAAGTATCGTTACCAGATGCCTCTAACTGCGGGGTTGCATTGCTTTCAAGTATTGTCTCCGCAGCGTCAATTCGACCCAGAAAGTAATTTTCGATTACATCCCAACGCTGGTCCGATGTTAGGTCTGCTTTAAGGAAACGGTCAAGGAAATCGATTGATGCTCGGAATCTGCGATTTTCCTGTCTTATCAGCTGTTCGCATACTCTAGCCGTTTTAAATGTTGAAAACCGTCCGTAAACGGTTAAAGATTTATTGGCGGATTGAAGCATATATTCTTCGTCATCACAAATGTTTATTGAAATCATTGCTTGCTCCTGATATTTATTTTCCTTATTCTACCATAAATTCTGATGAAGTGCAAGGTCATAAAGCAAAACAAAACCATTGTTACTATTCTCTGTGTGTGCCGCAATACCGCTTACAGAACGACCTTGCGGCAACTTGATTTTCCTTTTGACCATTCGTTACATTTATACGACCGTTCGTTACATGTCTGCAACGATCACCGTAAAATATCCACAGCCGTCCAATTCATCCATGGTTCTGTATATCATCTGTCCGGGTAGCCCGCAGTTCTCGACAACACAGATCGTTCCTGCGTTCTCATTAAGAATTTCTTTTATCTCCGATAGCTTTTTGCCGCTCTTCATTATGACCTTTTTTCCGTCCTGACCGATCAGAGTCCGCACATTTTCGTATTGCGCGGGTATTATTGTAAGCGGGTCACTTCCTTCAGCAAGCGGGATATTAAGCTCTGCGGCAGCTGCGCAAAAGCTTGGCACACCCGCACACATCTTTGTCTCAAATCCCATTTTTTCAAGCTCAGCGGCTATGTAGGTGCAGGACGAATACAGCGACACATCGCCGATATTCAGCATTGCGACATCCTGACCGTTTCCGACATAAACGGCAAGCTTTTCCGCAATATGGCAGTGATTATCGTGTTGCTCCGCCTGGTCGTATTTCATCGGGAAGTCAAGCGGTATCACCGTTTTTTTCGTCATATCAACGACCTGTTCGGCAATGGAGAGCGCAAGCATATTCCCGCCTTTAGTTCTGGGCGCAGCTATTACCGGGCAGCTCTTTATTAACCGCACAGCTTTCAGCGTCATCAGTTCGGGCTCGCCGGGACCCACGCTTACACCGTAAAATGTTCCGTTCATTGATCATTCCTCCGCTCAAAAAAGTATTGACCCGATGTTTCGTCATATCTTGCGGAAACACCGAAGGCTGCGTTTATAGCCCCGTTTCCCGCAGTTTCGGAAGGCGACGCGAAAGACGCGACCTTTCCGTCATTTATCACAGCAACAACGTTTGAGTATTTCAGCGCAAAATCGAGATCATGAAGCGCCATAACGACAGTTTTCCCACTTTCCGCAAGCTTTACGAACATCTCCATGAGTTCAAGACGCCCGCCGATATCGAGATATGTCGTCGGCTCATCGAGAAACATAATGTTCGTGTCCTGTGCGAGCTGCATTGCTATGCGGGCTTTCTGTCGCTGACCGCCGGAAAGCTCAGATATTTTTCTGCCTGCAAGCTCTCTTATGCCTGCCTTTTCAATCGACTCGTCAATCTTCTGCAAGTCGTCAGTACTGTACCTTCTCGGATATGGCAGATACGGAAATCGCCCGTGGGAGACCAGCGAACGCACTGTTATATCGCCATTCACGGCAGACTGCGGAAGAAACGAGACTATTTTTGCAAGTTCCCGTGGTTTCATTGAAAACACGCTTACGCCTTCCACTCTGACATCTCCCGACATCGGCTTTATCAACCCTGCGGCTGTCATCAGCAGTGTACTCTTTCCGCAACCGTTCCTGCCGATAAGTGAATATAGCTTCCCCTGCTCAAATGTGAGCGAAACGCCGGAAACGACAGTCTGCCTGCTGTATCCGCAGGACAGCTCATCAAGTTCGATCACCGTGCTTACCTCCATTTTTCCGCAGTATCAGGTATATGAAGAACGGGACACCTATGTATGAAACAACGATCCCGAGCGGTATCTCGAACGGTGCGAACAACACCCTCGAAACAAGATCACACACTGTCAGGAATGCTGCGCCGAGCAGTGCACAAACCGGCAGTGCTGCGCGGTTTTCCGTTCCGGTAAGCTTCACCGCCGAGTGCGGCACAATAAGTCCCACAAAGCCGATAAGCCCGCAGAAGCTCACTGCCGCTCCCGCAAGCGCAGCAGCGGTTGTAAGCATAACAAAGCGTATCGCGTTCACGTTCATTCCGAGGCTTCTTGCTGTTATATTGCCGAGCGACAGCACATCAAGGTCGCGGCTGAGCAGCAACGCCGCGCAAAGACCCACAAGTATCACTATCCATGCCGGAGTCAGCTTATCAAATGTTACTCCCGCAAGTCCGCCGATCTTATATGCTGTGATGCCCGGGACCGAGTTCGGCATAAATGACGTCACCGTATCTGTACCCGCATTGAGCAGCGCGCCTACCGCAATTCCGGCAAGCACGAGCGTTATTCTTGACGCACCGGTCTTTCTTGCGATGAAATACACTGCCAAAACTGCGGCAAAAGCGCCGATAAATGCGGCAAGCGGCAGCAGCATTGTATTGTAAGGAAAAAGAGCTATGCACAACACAGTGAAAAATCCCGCTCCCGCGTTCACTCCGATTATGTTCGGAGAAGCGAGAGGATTTCCAAGAACACACTGTATAATGCGTCCCGAGACGGACAGCGCCGCACCGGCGAGCAGTGTGCCTATAACACGCGGAAACCGGACATACAGCAGTATCCGCTGCGCCGCGGTATCCGAACAACCTGACAGCGCTGCTGTCACATCGGACAGAGTAATATCGGCAGAACCGAGAAATACAGACATTATCATCGAAATTATGACCGAGGCAAAAGCGCAGATAAGTATGACCGCATTTTTCTTATTCATAGAGTATTTCATAAAGCATCTCGTAGCTTTCATTCCATTTCGCGTTTGGTTTGTAGTGGAAAAGCTCTTTAGGTAGTATATGGTAATTCCCGTTCTTTACCGCCTTAAGCACAGCCCAAGCCGGGTTTGAGACAAGCTTGTTCTCAATGGAAGCGAGCGCCTTTTCCGTATCGTTCCCCATAGTCGTAATAAAAATGAAATCGGGATCCCGGCGTATTATTTCTTCCATACTAAGGTCTGCTTTAAGTGCCTGTGACCCGTCGGCGATATTGATACAGCCGAGGTCGGAGAGCATCTTTCCCGTCATGGTATCGCTGCCCTTTGCTTTGACATCGTCCGACTGCGCTCTCGCGTACAGTACGGTCGGGTGTGGTTTCCCGACAGTCTTCGCGATAACGGCATCGACCATTTTCTTGACAGCCGTACCGTTTGTTTCATAAAGCTCCTTATGTCCGGTAATATCGGTGCATATATCGAGCGCGTACAGATAATCATCAAGGGTCTCGATGCTTAAATACACGGTCGGGACTCCCGCGCCGTTAAGAGTGTCATATAGAGCGGTATGTCCGGTATTGTCCGCCGACAAAAGTACTAATTCCGGTTCAAGCCCGATGATTGTTTCAATGGAAGGCGTCCTTGCGCCGCCTACAGTTATTGCGTTTTCCGGAACATCAATCCTGTTCTCATCGTAAACATCACTCGTTACGCCGATAAGCTCGCCCCCGGAAAGCTGCCACAGGTCGGCAAGGCTTGACCCGCATGCAACGGCTTTCTGTGTACTTGTGACTGTTATTGTGTGACCGAGCGCGTCGGTGCGTCCTGTCACATTTTCCGGTCTTTCCACCGAACAGCTGCATAAAAGCAGAACGACCGAAACAAGTGCGGCTGTAATAATTCTTTTAGTTTTCAAATATCTGTATCTCCTTTTTTTTTATTTTTATGCTTATCACGATAAAAAAGAATACAGTGAATGATACCGCTGTACACGCCCATGTTATCGGATATACCGCAGCGAGCGATTCTATGGTGTGGTAAATCGCCGAGAATACCGCCAGAAGCGACACGCGGATAACGCACAGGCAGCTTATTATCACGATCATCGAGCTTATCGAATATCCCATACCGCGTACCGAGCCGCCCATTACTTCAAGTATCGGGTATATCCAGTACAGTGGGAACGACACGAGCGCTATCTTCAAAGCCTCTGCAACGACACCCTGATCTTTGATGAACCAAGTGAATACCGTCTGTGGTGATAACATTATCGCAAAAGCGATGCACCCGACGACTCCACAGCCCATAAGCGTTGTTATGATCGTTCCTTTGCGTATTCGTCCGAATTGAAGTGCTCCCGCGTTCTGACCCGCGAATACCGTGGCCGCCTGCCCAAATGCCATTATCGGCAGATATATCAGATTCTCAACCTTGTAATATGCCGCGAATGCCGCAACGGCGGTCTCGCCGAAATCATTGATGTAATACTGCACCATAACGTTCGAGAACGTGATTATTATAGTCTGTATCCCCGTCGGAAGGCCTATCCGCAACACCTTTCCGAGTATCTTTCCGTCGATGCGAAGCTTCCCGAACGAGAGTCGAAGTGTTTTGTCTTTGGCGGAAGCTTTTATAGCGATGAACAAAGCGGACATTGCCTGAGTGAGAGCAGTAGCCACAGCGACACCCGCCACCCCGAGCGGAATGAGAACAATGAACACGGCGTCGAGCGCGACGTTAAGTACGCCGCAGACTGCCATTACAACGAACGGTGTTTTTGAGTCGCCGATTGCCCGAAGTCCTCCCGAGACCATATTGTAGAAAACGAGCATTGGCACGCTAAGAAGATAGATGCGGATATAAAGCACGGCTTCCGGCATTACTTCTTCCGGTGTGCGCAGCAGCGTCAGTATCTGCGGCGCGAACAGTATTCCGAGCGCCATTACCGTAAGTCCGCCGATGATACCGAACATAACGGATGAGTGCAGAACGCGCTCGCCTTTTTCTATGTCCTTGCTGCCTACAGCCTGCGCAGCGACCACCGATGTTCCGACGGATATACCGGAAAACAAACCTACGGTTATGCTTATGAGCGTAGCGCTCGCGCCGACTGCGGCAGCCGATGTTTTTGTCAGGAAATTCCCGACAAAAAGGAAGTCCACAGTGCTGTAAAGCTGCTGAAAGATGCTGCTTCCGATAAGCGGCAGTATAAAACCGATAAGCGGCATAACAATGCCGCCGCTCGTCATATCTGTTATCTTTTTATTTTTCAAGATTTCCTCCGTAAAGATGGCACGCGACCTTATGGTTTTCTGAAACATTTTTGAGCATCGGCTTTTCGCTCCTGCATTTTTCCGTGAAGTGCTCACAGCGGTCGCAGAACGGGCATCCTGCCGGAATATTGAGCGGCGAAGGCGGCTCGCCCTTGATGCATTCTATCTTCCTTTCCCTGTCGGAGTTGATGTCAAACACCGCCCCGAGCAGCGCCTTTGTATAAGGGTGCAGGCTCTTCTCCGAAATATCTGCGCCGGGTATAACCTCAACAACATTTCCGAGATACATCACGGCGATCTCGTGCGCAAACGACTGTACGAGCGGCAGATTGTGGCAGATAAAACCGATAGAGATGTTCTTTTCACGCTGTAACCTTGTTATCAGCCCGATGATGCTTTTCTGCACAGAAACGTCGAGCGAGCAGGTCGCCTCGTCCATTATGATAATATCGGGTTCAAGCGCTATCGCCCGCGCAATAGCCGCTCTCTGACGCTGCCCTATCGACATATTTTCGGGATAGCGGTCGGCAAATTCAGACGGAAGCTCGACCATTTCAAGCAAGTCCGCCGCAGCATCTTTCTTTTCGGCGTGCTTTATCCTGCCGTAATTCCGGAGCGGTTCACAGATAATGTCGCGTATCTTCATCTTCGGGTTGAGCGACGATGACGGGTCCTGGAACACCATCTGTATGTGCTGTCTCATTTCATGCATTTCCTTGCCGCGCATTTTCGCGATGTCTTTTCCGCGGAAGAGTATCTCACCTCCGGTTGGTTTGTCAAGCCCCATAACGAGCTTCATGAACGTGCTTTTCCCGCAGCCCGATTCTCCGACAAGTCCGAGAGTTCTGCCCCTGTACAGCGACAGACTCACGTTTTCGCAGGCGGTGAGCGTTTTCCCGCCGTCGATCCTGAAGCGCCTTGTTATGTTGTGTGCTTCGAGTACAGCTTCAGACAAAACGTTCACCTCCAAGCGTCGGTACTGCGTCAAGCAGCATTTTCGTATATTCGTTCTCTGTACGGTGAAGTATCGTGTCGCGGTCACCGCTTTCTTCTATCCTTCCGTTTCGCATAACGATGATGCGGTCGCTGATGTACGAAGCGACACCGAGGTCGTGAGTGACAATAATTATGCTCGTTCCGTATTCGTCCCGAAGTTCGCCCATTTCACGCACGATCTGTGCCTGTGTCGTCGCGTCAAGAGCCGAAGTCGGCTCGTCCGCGAGAAGCAGTTTCGGCTGATAGGTCATTCCCATAGCTATACCGACACGCTGGCGCATACCGCCGGAGAGCCGGAACGGGTACTCATTCATAATGCGTCCGGCGTCCGGAAGTCTCATCTTTGTCAGCATTTCCGCTGCCTTGCTCCATGCGTCCTTTTTCGGTATCTTTTCATGTGCGCGTATGTACTCGACGAATGTTGCGCCGACAGTTCTGGTCGGGTTCATCATAGCTCCGCTGTCCTGGAATATCATCGAAATATCATGTCCGCGAAGCTCATGCCATTGCTTTTTGTCGAGTGTCGGCAGCTCTTTGCCGTCATAAGTTATGCTTCCCGCGGTGACTTTTCCGCCGACAGGAAGAAGTCCGAGTACGGCGCGGATAACGGTGGTCTTGCCGCTTCCGGATTCGCCGACTATGCTGCATATCTCACCCTGTCCGAGAGACAGAGAGAATCCGCTTACCGTGAGCGCTCCGGAGTATGACACATCAAGATCGTTTATAGTAAGTAATCTCATGCTGTCACCTCGCCTTGTCCTTCGGGTCGAGAATGTCACGGAGACTGTCACCGAGCATATTGAACACCACGACCGTAACGAATATTGCAAGTCCCGGGAATATCGTCATCCACGGCGCGGACTGTATGAAATTACGACCGTCGTTGAGCATCTGTCCCCATTCGGGAGAGGGCGGTACAGCACCGAACCCGAGGAAAGACAGCGCCGCCAGTTCCATCATCATTCCGCCTATGTCGGTCGCCGCGGTTATCGCCATTATCGGAAGTACGTTCGGAAGCATATACCGGAACAGTATGTACGGCGTTTTCGAGCCGGTAACGACCGCAGCTTCGACGAAATCCGCGTGCCGTATCCTGAGCACCATGCTTCGCGCAAGACGCGCGTATTTCGGCCAGCTTACAACAGATATGGCTATGACCGCGTTCGGTATGCTCGCGCCGAGTATTCCCGCGACGGCTATTGCGAGTACAAGTCCCGGGAACGAGATCATCATGTCTGCGATACGCATTATCACGGCGTCGATAATACCTCCGAAGTATCCCGATATTATACCGAGTACCGTTCCGAGGACAAAGATTATGCCGACAAGTATGAATGTCGCTGTAAGTGAAGTCCGCGCGCCGTAAATAACACGGGTGAAAATGTCACGTCCCATTTTGTCCGTGCCGAAGATGTGTTCCGCACTCGGCTCCATGATCGCATCGGTGATCCTGCCCTTTGTCGGGTCGGAATCGCCGCAGATAACGGGTGCGAATACTGCCGCGAGTATTATCATCAGCGCCAGTACCGCGAATATCGTAAACACGGGATAGCACAGGAAAAAGTTCTTTTTCTTCATACGTTCACCGCCTTGCCGTGTCTGTCCGAAGCCGCACCCGCGGGTCTATGAATTTGTAGGATATGTCAACAATGAGGTTGACCGCCATATATATCACCGAGATCCAGAGAACATAGCCCTGTATCAGATTGTAGTCGTAGGAAGTTATCGCGGATACAGCGAGATTTCCCAGCCCAGGATATGAGAATATGACCTCGACAACGCTCGTTCCGCCGAGAAGCGAACCTATTGAGAGCCCGAAAAGCGTGATGAGCGGCAGCATCGAGTTCGGGAGCACGTTCAGCCAGAGTATTCTCCAGCCCGCGACTCCCCTTGCTCTCGCGCCGATAACGTAGTCGGAATTCAGCTCGTCGAGCACCGCCGCGCGCACCTGTCTTGTATATTTCGCGGACATTGCGAGCGCGAGAGTTACCGCGGGAAGTATCAGATCTTTGAATGTCCCCGATGATGATACGACAGGCAGGAGTTTGAGCTGCACACAGAACAGCAGTATAAGCAGTAATCCCGCCCAGAAATTCGGTATCGACACTCCGAAAAATGTCAGTCCGCGGACTATGTAGTCTATCGGCTTGTCCTTGTAAACTGCCGACAGAATTCCGAGAGGTATCGAGATAACGAGCATTATCGCCATTGAAAAAAGAGCAAGTTTAAGAGTAGGAAGAAGCCTTGCCGCAAGAAGATCTGCGACCGGCTTGTTGAGCGAGTATGACTTTCCGAAATCACCTTTCAGACAATTAATTGCCCAGCGACCGTATTGCTCAAGAAACGGGTCGTTGAGTCCCATTTCTTCACGCGTTATAGCTACCTGTTGCTCATCGGGCATCATACCGTTCGCGAGGTACATATTCCGTACCGGGTCGCCCGGAGAGATATAAGTGAGCAGGAATGTCAGAAAGCTTATACCGACAAGCACTATAAGCATCTGAAACAGCCTTGAAAGTATATCTTTTTTACTCATACGCGGCTTAGCTCCTTTCAGAAAAAATCCGTATAACAACGTATTTTCCCCGCTTTTCGGCGGGGAAAATACAGCATAGTTAATTTCTGCATCTTTTCCGCAAAACGGGAGAAGATACATTCAAACGCAAAAAGGCTTGGAGGGTTCCTCTTCGCTGTAAGTTATCAGCTTGCGGGAGTGATCTCTGTGGTGATCCAGTAGTAGTCGGCAGTGTGGATATGCGCGTGACCTACGTTCTTTGAATAAGCCATAGAGCTGTTATAGTAGCCGTCAATTATCGCGACAGCGTCGTTTACAAGTATCTGCTGGAGCTTCTGAATGATCTCGGTGCGTTTTGCGTTGTCGTTCTCGGCTTTGAGCTGCTCATAAAGCGTGTCATATTCGTCGTTCTTGTATGAGCAGTAATCCGCACCGCCCTTGCTGTACCAGTTCGCGAGATATTCTGTCGGGTCGCCCGTTCCGACGGTAGTCCAGTTATTGTTGTTGATGTCGTAATCGCCGGCAACGAGAGAGTTCCACTGGTCGTCGGAACTTCCGTAACGCGCCGTGATACCGAGTCCGAGGTCTGTGAGGTACATTGTGTGCGCATCGGAGAAGTCATTGAGCATACGGTTCTCGTAAGAAACGTATGTGAGGTTTATATCCTTGCCGTCAAGCTCACGTATGCCGTTTCCGTCGGTATCCACGATACCTGCGTCGTCAAGCAGCTTCTTCGCTCCCTCGGCATTGAAAGCATAAGGGTTTGTGAGCTTGTCATAGCCGTAAGAGAGCGTGCTCGGAAGCACCGAGAAGCCTGCGGTATAAAGTCCGCCTATCGTGTTGGACTTGCATATCGTTTCGCCGTCGATTGCCATAACTATCGCCTGACGGAGAGTGTCGTTCGCAAGAACGCCGCCCTGATTGAGCCACGAGAATCCGCAGCGCACGCCGGAAGCTATATCAACGGTGTAGTTGCTGTCTTCCTGTAAGCTCTTGAGATCAGCAACATTCGTGATGTTCTCCACAAGATCGACCTGACCCGCTTTGAGCGCGTTTGCCTTAGCAGAAGCATCTCCCATGAACAGGATCTTTACATTATCATAAGGAACCGTGCCGTTCCAGTAAGTCTCGTTCTTCACCATATCGAAGCCGACCTGATCGTGGAATTCCTTTACCTTGTACGGACCCGTGCCGATCATAGCCGTGTCGGGGTCTGTCGTTTCCGAGTAGTCAACTATCTCCATAACGGGGTACGCAAGGTTGCCGGCGAGATTTACATACGGTGTGACTGTCTTTATAACTATCGTGTTTGCAGCGTCGTCGGCTGTTACCTCCGCCTCGAATTCGAGATATTTCTGAGGGCTTGCCGAGCCGTCCGGACCCTTTTCACGCACATAATCGAGAGACTCCTTTACCTTTGTCGCGGTAAGCGGCGTGCCGTTAGAGAATCTTATCCCATCTCTTATCTTTATAGTCCATGTGAGGTGATCGTCGGACACGGTATAGCTTTCAGCAAGCCACGGCTCGACTTCCATATTGTCGTTGAACTTGAAGAGCGCTTCCGCAACGCCGAAACGCATGCAGTTCCACGCTGTATTTGTCTGGGAAGCGGGATTGATAAGACCGTCACTGTACATCTGGCAGCCGAATGTCAGTGTCTTTTCCTCTGTCGATGCTGTCGCCGCGGGTTCATCGGCAGCTGTGGTTGTGCCGTTATCCGCAGCCTTTGTATCTGCGGGGGTGTTGTTTGCGGCAGTTGTGGTGCTTGCCGTATTTCCGTTGCCGCAGCCTGAGATCATTGCCGCGGTCATAAGTGCGCCTATGATCAGCGCTGTTGTCTTTTTGCCTGTTGTTTTCATTGTTCCTTTGCCTTTCTTTCTGAAATATGAAATATAAAAAGCCGTTTTCCGTGAGGGAAAACGGCATACAGCACAAAGAAACAGTGGGTTTGCTGAACCGCAAACACACATTGACCTGTTCACTGCATAAAAATGCGGAACAAGCCTTTTCGTCTTATGCGTTATGACCGCCGTCTCTCGCGGCATCGGCATAACGGACAAAGAGCAGGTCTCCCGGCTTGTGAGCACTCGTTTTACCCGCCTTCCCATACGCCTTGGAGGAGCATACAGTGGCATTTCTGCATTATGCAATGGGTAAAACAACTCACTTACGGTTGCGGGACAGCACAGGACTCTGACCTGTTTCCCTTTTCACGCGGACTATCCGTTCATCCGCACACTCTTTGTCGTTGTCGTGAAATTAATTTCGGAATGTATTATAGCACAATACATTGAAATTGTCAATGCCGAATAATACAAAATTATACATCATTTTCAAAAAATCATTGACATTGAATTATTGATGATGTATAATTTTAAAAAATGAATGAAAGATATAATGAGAATAATCAGATAATCAATACAGCGGCTTCTATTATGCACACTTATCGGTATTTTCCTATGTGTGCGCACCTTTGCTGAAAACGAAGATTTTATACTGAGACTTACGGCTCCTGCTTCCGACGACAGCATTTACAGCGCCAACTTTTTTGCACTCTACGTCACTTCAATGCGGAATTGCACAACATACGCATACGGACGCGCGTGGGAGATACTCGGACACGAGCCCGATCTTTGTCACGGGTCGTCGGTACATTGGTTCCCAAACGACGGCGTGAGCAGCAATCCGAATGACTGCTACGAACGCGGATAACATACTCGTTCTCGATAACGGGAAGATCGCCGAACAAGGCTCACATACCGCACTCCTGCAAACTAACGGTATCTATGCCGCGCTCTGGAATGAGCAGCAGAAAGCAGGAAAGTGGAAGCTGTAAACCGGAATGAAGGGACAAGATATGAAAAACGATAATATTTCTGCGATAATCTACGCTCTTGCTGCAGCAGTCTTCTACGCGCTCAACGTTCCTTGCTCAAAGCTGTTGCTCGGGCACATACCGCCCACATTCATGGCTGGGCTGCTGTATCTCGGTGCGGGAATCGGAGTAGGCATGATGTACCTGTTCCATCGTAAAAAAGAAAAGCCGGAGGAACGGCTGAACAGGAAAGACCTTCCATATACTGTCGGAATGGTGCTGCTCGACATTATCGCCCCGATACTGCTGATGATTGGCATAAACATCGGCACTTCTGCTAACGCGTCTCTGCTCGGCAACTTCGAGATAGTGGCAACAACCGTTATTGCGCTGCTGATATTCAAGGAAAATGTCAGCGGAAAGCTGTGGGCTGCTGTTATACTTATAACCTTGTCAAGTATGATCCTATCATTCGGCGGAAGTGACATCTTCTCGTTCTCGGTAGGCTCGCTGTTTGTGCTGGGAGCGACCGCCTGCTGGGGACTTGAGAATAACTGCACACGCAGCATTTCCGAAAAGAGCACCTACCAGATTGTGACAATAAAGGGCTTCTGCTCGGGCGCAGGCTCGGTGATAGTTGCACTGATACTCGGTGAGAAGCTGTCGGGAATGATGTATGTACTGCCTGCGCTTCTTCTCGGATTCGTGGCTTATGGACTGAGTATTTTCACTTACATCAGAGCGCAGAAAACGTTGGGTGCTGCCAAAACCAGCGCTTACTATGCCGCTGCTCCGTTTATTGGTGCATTCCTGTCGTTTGTGCTCCTGCACGAGGAGCTTACTGCCGCCTACATTGTGGCGCTTATCGTGATGACAGCCGGAACTGCGCTTGTTGTGACGGACACTCTCGCAAAGCACCATTCACATGAGCATATACACACATTCACACATACGCACGACGGCTCAACACACACGCATACCGTGACCCACAGCCATGAACACACGCACTATGTCACTGATGACAGGCACGACCACAGGCACAGTACAAATGAGCTTGAAAAACTGCTGCCTGTACAGCATAATTAAAGCAAAGCCGCACAAAGAGACTCGCGC
Source organism: uncultured Clostridia bacterium (assembly GCA_947166275.1). Classification (GTDB taxonomy): domain Bacteria; phylum Bacillota; class Clostridia; order Oscillospirales; family Ruminococcaceae; genus Ruminiclostridium_E. Next base: position 3,062 of record CAMVDP010000021.1, on the reverse strand, counting down.
TCTTTGTGCGGCTTTGACATTATTTTACAATCATCATCGTGAGATAACCGCAATAAGATATCTCGTATATGGACTTTGCATATACTTAAATAGCGGTATAAGGATGCTTGTGAAAAATTGCTTTGGGATATAAAGTCGCGAGCGAGATTTTCCACACACTGAGTGGAAAATTTGATTTGTCGACATGGACGCATTACAAAACGCTTTTATCAAATCATGATTTAGTAAATCGTGATTTGACAGGAATGAACGAAACAATGAAAAGAGAACCATACTGTAACAAAACAGCATAGTTCTCTTATCTAATTAGAAAAGCTACCATTTACGGAGTTCCACCAAAATCGTCTTGTATTTCCAATATGTGTTTTACAGGTCATGATTTTTAAGTTTTTCCGGGTTTGCTTTAGTGCAACTGATACAAACTGTGTTCGCTGAATGCACTCAATCGCTGTGAATAATTCACAAATATCGGCAACGATATAGCCTGAGGCGCAATTGAGGGGGTAGTGGGCGTTAGCTCGTGTGAGTTCAAGTCTCATTCTCCGCACCAGTGAAAAGCTGATAACAGAGCCGTTTGTGGGCAATAAATGGCACGATGCCATTAAGAAGGTTTTCAAAAGCGCGCACGATGCGCGCATACAAAGAAACCTTCGCAGGACGGCTTTGTTATTTCATTTCGGGCGAAAACCTCTCAATTCTAATCTCGTTCTAATCTGTCATTCAGAGTCCAAGCTGTCGGACCCTGTTTTTTTATCCTGATTGTATACGAGTAACGCAAAGCATTTCAAGGCGTTAAACGGGAAATGATAGTTTTACAGATTATCAGGTACAAGAATTATGATTATCGGGATCCAAAAAGTCAGCCCTCAGAAACGCTTGCAGAGCATTTTTGAGGGCTGCCGCTTGTATTCGGTTTCGGAAGGTATCCTCTGATTATGGGATATGCCATAATGATGATCAAAAGCTTCTTTCCATATTTATGTACCCATCACATTCGAAATATCTGCCATAATATCCATTTGCTTACCAAGCAAGCCCTGAACGATCTGAAAGGCTCCGTCGAGATACACGATCACTATTGCTATGACAGCCACAATAGGTATAGCGGTATCGATAAGCGGCTGCTTATGCGAACGGGTATAAGAGAACAGCAGCACTATGGGAATAAGATCTAACATTTCCGCTGTCCCGCCAAATCCCCACGCATTTACTGTTACTAATGAAGACATAAAATCTTCATTCGAACCAACGCTTGTGGCGTTGAATATGAATATGAATATGGAGTGCGTCAATGTCAGCAGACCCATTACAATAAGATCGATGATCGAATAAATAACGATTATCAGCACAAGGTGCTTTGCAAACTGAAAGGAATTGACGTTGGTATCAATGAATGCGTTATACTGCTCCCTTGTCCTGCCGGTCACATAGAACTGCTTTTCCCGCAGCTTTATGTAGCGCACTATAGACAAGAAAATCAGTATGCTTACCGGCGGCTTTGTCGTAAGTAACGGCGATACCCACAGCGGCAGCGATATGACCCTGTCGGTCGCCAATATCTTCAGAGCAACGCATACCAGCTCATAAGCTAAGGGTAAGATAACAAAGGCGCGGAAAATATGCAGCTTCTTTCCTATAAAGAAACGCTTGGGTTCATAGTCAAGAAAGAACATGATAAGCGTGCAGAGGAACACATCTATAAAAATATTGAAGGTCACAAACCCGTTGTAATCTCCTGTTGAGTACAGAAGATCGTCAAGCTTATGCGCAAGATCGGAACGCTCTCCTCCGAGCAGACTGCCTGCCAGTCCCAATACATACCGCTCATATATAAGCACGAAAAGTCCGATTATAAGTAAAGCCAGTGCTCCGTACACGATCAGAGTGTTCTTATAGTTGTCGCGCTTCTGAAGAAGTAACGCGAATACCGAAATAAGTAGGAGAGGAAGAGCGGAAGTGGAGATATAGCTTATGATCCCGTTGTTAAGGAAGAACTCGTTAGCAGCACCGACAGCCTTGAACTTAAGCCCTTCCACAATAGAGATCTGTGTGATTACGATGCACAGCCACCCCAGTATTTTCAGGTACCTGTAGGAAAGCGGTCCGCGGTACCATATATCCTTGCTTACCTCGAATTGATCTTTCTTCGGCCGTTTGGAGCTTCTGCTGTTCTGTTCTTTTTCGGGCACCGGTGAGGGAGTTTCTTCCGTTATGATAACGGTGTTATTATTATTGATGTTTTTCATCTGTCTGATCTCCAATCCTCTTATACCGTAGGGTATGTCTCGGCCAAAAATCCAATCACTGATAGTATATCATATTTTTCTGAGCGAATCAAGATTATTCATGCTTTTGGATTGAAAAATATTACCTGCCGGAGAAAGTTAAATATTTCATTTGTCAGATTTAAACATAAAACGCATCTCCTGCTATGGCGATTTTAACAAATATAACATAAGATATAAACATTTTTACAAGAGGCTATTGCTTTCTGACAGAATATATTGTATAATATATAATAAATCGTAGTATTGCTTTTACGCTTATTGCCCTATAAGTGCAAAAGAAGCTGCCGATACGAGGAACTTTTTGAGCTGTGCATTTTTATTCTGTGTTTTTGAGGGTTCAGGAATGTTCGGATGATCATGCCAAGGCATTTTCATAAAAACAAAAAAGGAGAAAATTTCTATGAAAAAAAGAAGAATTCTGGGACTGGGACTTGCGGCGTGTCTAGCAATTACATCGCTTGCCGCACCGGTATATGCGGCGAATGAAACGACTGCCGCAGTTGCCGAAACCGCATCAAAGTCGTACAAGATCACAAAAAGGAATATTCCTACATATTTCTTTGAGTACAAGTCGGAAGATAATAAAAAAATACCGCTCTATTACATGAACGGCAGTGATGTCCCGTATTTCGAGATCACAGATATGGCATCTGTTTATACAACGATACTTAAACAGTGCGGAAGACCTGAATTTGAGCTTGAAGTCAAGAAAGAAGGCAATAAAGTCACTCTTACAAGAGAGAATGGATTCTTTACTGTTCTGGATTTTGAAGA
>CAMVDP010000020.1 GCA_947166275.1 uncultured Clostridia bacterium | reverse complement strand
TATAGCACTAAAAGGAATTATTATTCGACACCATGTCCTGGTGCTTGATCTAACACCGAAGTTACGCTTAAATTCAAGGTTTCATGATGAAAAAATAAGTATTCTGTACCCCAAAAAGGTAAAATATCACCTTTTTTTGAGTTTAAAAAAGCACTTTTTTAGGATTTCATATTGAATAACGTGTGATAGAATATAAGCAGATACAAAAACGTACTCCGACTCAAAATCGGAAATAATACTTCAATTTAAAATTGCAAATTGAAGTTTTATTGGGTTTACATCTTTAATAACGTGTGATACAATATATACAGAACAAAAAATACATAATCATAATTATCAATTCAATAAAAAACTTAAAAATGTGAAACGACATTAATATTTCGGGACAAGCATTACAGTACATTTTGTTATGATGCAAGTAATGTTTATCTATACAGGTTCTTTAACAATTGAAAAAGCAGGCACAAAAGATCGTAAGCCGAGAGACGCGATGACATTCCTGTTATCGGTGAAATTCTATGTAATGAACTGAATCGGTGATGAGCTGAACGACTGAAACGCTGGTCAAGTAATAAAGGAACGAGCGAGAAGATTTATTGGTTTACGGTCATAATGATACTTCCGGTGACGGCTGCACCATAGGAATGGGCAGAGGTTGAAATACCTATGCGCGGGAGCGTTTTGCCCGCGGTCTGCTTAGATTAACAGCACATGATACAATGAAATTTCTTTTAAACATATTATACACATCTACAAAGGAGGAATACTGTGGAAACTACTATCTTTACTGAATATCCCGATGTTGTGGGGGTAAAGGAGCTTACCAAAATGCTCGGTATCGGTATGAACAAGGCTTATGAGATCTTGCAGTCCAATCAGATAAAGAATTTCATGATCGGCAACAAGTACCGTATCCTGAAAACATCTGTCATAGATTTTGTTTCGCGTGATACGCGGACAAAATGAACTTTTGCCGGTAAGGCAAAAATTTTTCTTAAAATATTGACTGTGGCGCTTTAATGTGGTACAATGAGCATATCACTAAAAATACTGCCTAATGTCGGAAATGGAGGTTATAATGACAGGCAGTTTAACAATCAAACACGACAGATGGGTCATGGTGCTGTACGGAGAATATGCAACGTTCAATCCCGGAAAGCGGAGTGCAGATCCCGAAAAGAAGTCTCAAAAATGGATCTCGACAGGATTACCCGCAACGACAAGAAATCGTGCCGTCGCAAACCGAATGATGTTCGAGACTATCAAGAAATACGAAAGCGAAGAAGCTGCCCGAAAGGCTGAGCTTGCAGACACACCGGCGTTTGCGGCAAGCAGCTTACTCTTTACCGACTATATCGCAGACTGGCTCCGGCGTAAACAGGGCGAGATACGTCAGATCACGCTTGAGGGGTATGAGGTGTATGCAAACCGTCATATCATACCGTATTTCAAAAGACTGAATCTTACTCTTGGCGAAGTCAGACCGAAGCATATCGCAATGTATTATCAGTACAAGGCGACAGGCGGCAGACTTGACAAGAAAGACGGCGGGCTTGGCAACCGTTCACTGAGAAGTCACGCGCAGCTTATCAAGGCAGTTCTGAATGAAGCGGTGATAATGGAGTACATACCGAGAAATCCCGCACTCAATGTACCGGTTCCCAAAAAGCCGAAGTCAAATACAGCTTCAAAGAATGTCTTTATGACGGCAGAAGAAGCGAACAAAATGCTTGTTCTGCTGCGTGACGAGGAAGTTTATCCACTTGTATATGTTGCAATAAACTACGCTTTGCGGAAAAGTGAGGTCCTGGGACTTAAATGGAGCGCGATAGACTTTGAGAAAGATACGCTTGAGATAAAGTCAACCGTTGTAAAGCACAGGAGCATCGTGTATCAGGACGATACCAAAACCGAGAACAGTCACAACACCTTCGTACTTATGCCCGATGTCAAGGAGCTGCTTCTTAGGATAAAGGAGCAGAAAGAGAAGTTCCGTGAGGAATACGGCTTGCTCTACACGGAGTCGGATTACGTCTTTACGCATGATGACGGACGGCTGTATCGCCCCGACTGCATAACGCGTTCATTCCAGCGGGCGCTCAAACGGCACGATCTTCCCGAAATGCGGTTCCATGATCTGAGGCACAGTACGGCAAGTATCCTTTTCGATAAGGGCTGGGATATTGAAGCGATAAAGTCATGGCTTCGCCACGCGGACATTGAAACGACGAGCAACATTTATATGCACATCTCCAAAGACCGCAAGAAACTCCTTGCGGGGGATATGGATGGTACGTTCGTATCACCGTTCAACGATGACTCGGCGGACAGTTCTGAAACGATTTCGGAGGAAAGTAATACAGGTGAACTTTTTCATACAGAAAAAGAAAAAGCCGCCGGTTAAAGCGACTTTTCACTGAAATCCCATTAGACGATATTAGACGGATTTCATTAGGCTTGTTAAGCAGTATCTTACAGGATTGGCTTAACAAAGCCTTTTGGAGTGGTCGAGGTGACGGGACTTGAACCCACGGCCTCTGCGTCCCGAACGCAGCGCTCTACCAAACTGAGCCACACCTCGATATAAACGGCGGTTCACCGCCGACAGCCACATGTTGGTGCGGATGACGGGACTTGAACCCACACGACATTGCTGCCACTGGCACCTGAAGCCAGCGCGTCTGCCAATTCCGCCACATCCGCATACACCATTTCGACTGTAAGAGATATTATATCACAGCTTAACGAAAAAATCAAGTGTTTTTTGAAAAATTCCCCAATATTTTTTTGAAACGGGAATAGAAGTGCGCAAAAGCTTGACAAAACAGCGCATTTGGAATATAATGTAGGTTATGATATTATACGTTCTGAAAGGAAAACACAGACATGGCGGATAATTTTGTAACTCGCTTCGCGCCGAGCCCGACAGGCTTCATGCACATCGGAAATCTGAGGACAGCACTGTATGCGTTCCTGCTTGCGCGCGCTAACAACGGAAAATTCATACTTCGCATCGAGGACACTGACCGCGAAAGACTTGTCGAAGGCGCAGTCGACGTAATATACAGCACGCTTGAAATGACAGGAATGAAGCATGACGAAGGTCCCGATGTGGGTGGACCCAACGGCCCGTATGTGCAGAGCGAGCGCAGAGACATATACATGAAATACGCAAAGGAGCTCGTGGAAAAAGGTGGAGCGTACTACTGCTTCTGCTCGAAGGAGCGTCTCGAACAGCTCCACGAGGAAGGCGACCTCGGAGCGGGCTACGACCGTCATTGCCGTGACCTGCCGAAAGAGGAGGTCGAGCGCAATCTGGCGGAGGGTAAACCGTTCGTTATCCGCCAGAGAATGCCGCTTGAAGGCAAGACCGGCTATGACGACAGCGTTTTTGGTCACATCGAGATCGAGAACAGCGAGCTTCAGGATCAGATACTGATAAAGGCGGACGGCTATCCGACCTACAATTTCTGCCATGTCATTGACGATCACCTCATGGGCGTGACGCACGTTGTCCGCGGCAGCGAGTACCTAACATCGACACCGAAATATGTGCTGCTTTACGACGCGTTCGGCTGGGAGCGCCCGGTTTACTGCCACCTTCCTCTGCTCATGGGCAAGGACGAGGACGGCAATATCAGCAAGCTTTCCAAGCGCCACGGCTCGGTAAGTTTCCAGGAGCTTGTGAAGAACGGCTATCTGCCGCAGGCGATAATAAACTACATGGCGTTCACGGGCTGGTGTCCGAAGGATACAAATGAGGAGTTCTTCACGATCGACGAGCTTGCGAAGGTGTTCTCAATTGACGGCATAAGCAAATCCCCCGCCGTGTTCGATTACGAAAAGCTGCTCTGGTACAACAGCCACTATATAAAGGAACTGCCGCCCGACGAGTTCATGAAGCTCGCGAAGCCGTATTACGACAATGATACCGCGGCTTTTGCGGACGACGAGAAGCTTGCGAAGCTGATTCAGACCCGCATCTCGGTATTCCCCGAGGTCAACGAAAAGGCAGAGTTCGTGAAGGGGCTTCCCGACTATGATACAGAGCTTTTTGTGAACAAAAAGAACAAGACCACGGTCGAGCAGTGCGCGGAGATAATAGAGTACGCGCTGCCGAAGCTGAAAGAGGTCACAGAATGGAGCAACGACACGCTGTTTGAGCTTTTAAAAGCGATAGCGGAGGAAAAGGGCATCAAGGCGGGAGCCGTTATGTGGGCGATACGTATAGGCGTTTCGGGTCTTGCGGTAACTCCGGGCGGAGCGACCGAGCTCATGGAGATACTCGGCAAAGAAGAGAGCATAAAGCGCCTTGAAACAAGCCTTGCAAAAGTAAAATAACACCATCGGAGGAACAAAAGAATGGGTAAAGACAACAACAACTTCGTCCCGCACGAGATACCGCGTCCCGAGTGGCCGAAGCGTGCGATAATCACGGGAGGTATGCCTTACGGCAACAAGACCCTGCACTTCGGTCATATCGGCGGAGTGTTCGTGTTCGCGGACGTTTACGCGCGCTTCCTGCGTGACCGAATCGGCAAGGATAACGTGATATTCGTGTCCGGCACAGACTGCTACGGCTCACCTATCGCCGAGGGCTACAGAAAGCTTGTCGAAACAGGCGAGTTCAAGGGCGAGATACGCGATTTTGTCCGCAAGAACCATAACGCGCAGAAGCAGACTCTCGACGATTACATGATAAGCCTTGATGTATTCGGCGCTTCCGGTCTCGACCGCACAGCCGAAATACACAACGAAATGTCTGACCGGTTCATCCGCAAGCTCTACGAAAACGGTCATCTGCGCCGCATAAGCACAAAGCAGTTCTACGATGAAAAAGCAGGCTGTTTTCTGAACGGCAGACAGGTCATCGGTAAATGTCCCGTGGACGGTTGCCAGTCGGAAAAGGCGTATGCGGACGAGTGCGACCTCGGACATCAGTACATGCCCGAGAACCTCATCGACCCGAAAAGCACGCTCACGGGCGAGACCCCGATAATGAAGGATGTTTACAACTGGTACTTCGAGCTTCCCGCTTACAACGCGCTCATGAAGGAGTATGTCGCACGCATACAGAAACAGAAAAACGTCCGTCCGCTCGTGACCAAAACGATAGACGAGTTCCTGAAGGACCCTGTTATCTATATTAAAAATGAGCTTCTTGACAAGTACAACGAGGTAAAGGCAAAGCTTCCCTCACACGAGTTCATCGAGGAACCGAAGAAGTCATCGTTCACGATCAAATTCACCGAGCTTGACGAGATGAACAAGGCGTGCGAAGTATTGTCGGCAAGCGGCATCCGCTTCCGCACAGGCAAGACTCTCGTACCGTTCAGACTCACCGGTAACATCGAGTGGGGAGTTCCTGCTCCCGTTCTTGAAGGAGAAGACCCGTTAACAGTATGGGTATGGCCGGAATCATTGTGGGCGCCTATATCCTTCACGAAGGCGGTGCTGGAAAAGCGCGGCAGGAGCATGGAGGAATGGAAGGACTATTGGTGCAGCAAGGACTCGACGGTATATCAGTTCATCGGCGCGGATAACATCTACTTCTACGGCGTCGCGGAAATGGCGATGTTCATGGCTCTGCAGGGCAAAGACGGCAATCAGTCCGACCCGCCCGACGGACAGATGCAGCTTCCGATACTCTGTGCCAACAACCATATACTGTTCCTCGACAAAAAAGCTTCAAGCTCCGGCTCGGTAAAGCCTCCCATGGCGGACGAGCTGCTTGATTACTATACTTCGGAGCAGCTCCGTATGCACTTCCTCGGACTCGGTCTCGGTCAGAGAAGCGTAAGCTTCATGCCCAAGCCGTACAATCCGAACGCAGATCCGAACGATCCCGACCCGGTAGTAAAAGACGGATTCCTGCTGTCGAACGTGTTTAACCGTATCATAAGAACGTGCTTCTACACTACACAGAAGTACTATGACGGTATGATGCCCGTCGGCGATATCGACGAGCAGGTGCTCGCAGACGCGAAGAAAGCTGTGCTCGATTACGAGCGCTTCATGTACCGCTTCGAGTTCCACCAGGCAACGTATGTACTTGACAGCTACATCAGAAAAGCGAGCAAGTACATGGCAAAGAACCTCGGAGACGCAGACAAGAACGGCGACGACGCTCTGCGCAGAAAAACGCTCATCAACGTGTTCCACATGATACGCACTGCGGCAGTGCTGCTGCACCCGATGGCTCCCAAGGGTACAGAGATGATACTTGAGTACCTGCAGCTCGACGAGAGCTTTTGGAGCTGGAACAAGATATTCGACAGCATCGCATCATTCACCGGCGGCAAGGACAGCAAGCTCAAGTTCCTTGAGCCTCGCGTGGACTTCTTCACCCGTCACCCGAGCCAGTTCGCACAGGACGGCGACGACAACGAATAACACACACAACTCCCTTACCGGCGGCAAGGGAGTTTTTTATGCGGGAATATTGATTATTCGGTGAAATTGTGATATAATGATAAGACGGGCTGTGCCCGATGACCTAAAAGGCGGATAAACAAATGAATGAAAAGATCGAACTTCTGATAAACAACATAGAAAAGTCAATAATCGGCAAGCGTGAAGTCATCATGAAGCTCACGGCAGCACTTCTGTCGGGCGGTCATGTGCTTATCGAGGATGTCCCCGGCGTGGGAAAGACAAGGCTCGTCACCGCGCTCGCAAAGAGCGTGAGCGGTTCATGCAGCCGTATCCAGTTCACCCCCGACCTGATGCCGTCAGATATCACGGGCTTCACAATGATAAACCCAAGGACAGGTGAGAGCGAATTCCGTCCCGGTGCGGCAATGTGCAACTTCCTGCTCGCGGACGAGATCAACCGTGCTTCCCCGAAAGCGCAGTCCGCGCTTCTTGAGATAATGGAGGAGCTCCAGATAAGTGCCGACGGAGCGACATATAAGCTCCCCGTACCCTTCATGGCGCTCGCGACGCAGAACCCTGTCGAGACATACGGTACCTACCACCTGCCGGAAGCACAGATGGACAGGTTTATGATGAAAATATCCATAGGGTACCCGGAAAAGAGCGAAGAAATGCAGCTTCTTGGCGGCGGATTCGGACGTATGACGGAAACCGAGCCTGTTATGACACTCGGTGATGTGCTTGAGTTGCGTCGTCAGGCGGAAGCTGTACGCGTCAACGAGAGCGTAAAGCGCTACATAGTCGACATCGTCACAGCCACCCGCGAGAGCGATCTCACAATACTCGGAGCAAGCCCCCGCGGAAGCATAGCCCTGTATACTGCGGCAAAGTCATACGCTCTGATAAACGGACGCGATTTCGCAGTACCCGAAGATGTACGTGATATAGCGTGCGAAGTGCTTGCACACAGACTCATGCTTTCCCCGAAGGGAAAATCCTCATTCGGAGTACCGATCGCCGCAATGCGTCATATACTCGGGAACACACCCGTCCCTGCTGAATGATATGATAAATATCAAATCACTGATCTCATATCTTTTGATGATAGGGCTCGCGGTACTTTATACGCTGTTCCTTGAACCTGCGGGCGGCTGTTACCTCATAATCGCATTGACAGCAGCAGCTCTCATATCCGTCGCGGCATGCGCGCGTTCCTCACATTCGCTGAAGGCATCGCTCGATGTGAGCGGTGATATCCTCTCAAGGGGTGACACATCCGTCATCAGCCTTGTTATCACCAATAACGGGATACTTCCGTCAACATTCGTAAACGCCGAAATGTTCTCAAGCTATCATTTCACATGCGACGCTCCCATGACCGTGCACACCTGCGTCTTCGGAAAGAGCACGGTACGCTTCACTGCCGAGCACCGCGCCGAATTCTTCGGCAAAGGCAAGATCGGCATAAGCAGCCTTTACGTGACAGACTTCCTCGGGCTCTGCAGAATGAAGATCGAGCTCCCGAAAGCGATGACGGAGATCAAAGTTTGCCCCGACATCCCCGGAGTGAACAGCCGTGAAGGTCTCGCGCGCAGCCTTACCGACGCAGCTGCGTTCGACGAGAGCGAGGAGACCACACAGTCCCTTTACGCCGTAAACGGCACTCCCGGCTATGAACACCGCAAGTATGAGCCCGGTGACAGCCTGAAGCTGATAAACTGGAAGCTCTCCGCCAAACGAGGGGAATTCTATGTGCGCCGCCTTGAAGGAGCATCCGGCGCGGAACAGACCTTCATTCTCGACAAAGCAGGCTCCCGCAGCACAGACCCTTATGTCATGCACAGCGAAGAGCAGCTCGTGGTCGAGGGAATGCTCGCTCTGCTGATGCAGTTTGCAAAGACCGAACTGCCTTCAAAGGTCATGATCAAGCTTGGAGATACATGGGAGACTATCCCCGTTGTTACGACGGAGGATGTGGGAGATCTGCGCTACCGTCTGACCGACTTCACATTCTCGCCGGACGGTGTAGCAAGACTTCCTCACGGTGTCGAAGGACACACCGTGGTATTCACGGCGCGCTGCGACAACGTGATATCCGACTTCGTTTCCGGCACCGACATAAGATGTGCTGTTGCTCCGTCGTCTGACATCCGGACCGAAAACATCTGGCTGATGGCACGCGACGATGACGATATACGGTTTATAAGGTGATAAACAAATGGAAAACAATATGAACAGAGTCATTCCGTTCATTCGCGATAATATCGCACCCATACTATTGAGCACAGCCGTGGTGAGCTCGATCGCGTACATCTACGCATGCGGGTCATTCATAGCCATTCTGCTGTTCTTTGTTATATCGCTCGGTGTCTCGTTCCTGCTGTTCGCGCTGTTCGAGTGGCTGAAGCGCAAAGGGCGCGTGCTGCTGTCCACTGGCGCGGTGACAGCAGCACTGCTGATATCCCTCGCGCTCGGAAAATCCGTCAATGACATCGACGACCTGACCACTCTCACGCTGTGGTTCATGGAGCCGTCGCGGTTCACCGAGGTGCATTTCGGAAGCACTGTGCTCATCATACTCACAGTAGGCACGATACTCATATCCTCGCTCTACTACTTCACGCGAGTGATGTACCGCAGGCTGTTTTTATTTCTGATATGCCTGTGTCCTTTCTGCTTGTTTGCAAAAACGTTCACAGGTATACCGGTGATCTTTCCGATAGTGATAATGACACTGTTCTTCTTCATAATGATGAGCGACAGCCGCAACGGCTCCGGAGTACGCGCCGACCTCTCCGGCACGGTTCGTTCGATGCTCGCATTCGTGCTGATCATAACGGTGATAGCGTCGTTTTTCCCAAAGCTCGAATCATCTCCCTTCCGTGAAGCCTTTGACGAATTCATCACGGGCGTGAGTATAGGCACTCCGGGCATCGCCGATTACACCGAATTTACGGACAGCTCCTCCGTCTCGACCAGTGACCGCACAGATGAAACGATACTGTTCACCTTCTTCGGCGACAATCCGAAATATGTAAAGCGCCAGTGCTACAATATCTATAATCTCTCCGACAACACATGGGGGTATTACGGCGATGTACAGACCGGCCACAGCAACTGGCCGAGATACTGCTATTTCGAGGACCCGACGTCACTTTACGAACTGCTCGGATTTACAGACACCATAACCCCAAAGCAATGCTGGGTGCGCTCTCCGGAAAACGATATGCACGCAATGTACACCACGGATAACATGATCGATATCTCGCTGTACAACAATGATACGAAGATATACCGCACTCCTTTGGACGAATACTTCTTCGACAGGAAATCCGAGACCCCGGTGACAGCGTACACGATCGAATGGGTAGAGTTCGTACCATCCGCAGCGTTCTCCGCGGCACTCACCGAAGAGGCTGCCACACGGATCAGCGACGGAGACGACAGAATAGCCGCGACCGATGCAGCTTCATATCTCCGGGCAAAGGAGGATGCTCAGCAATATGACGATTATCTGTTCTCCGACGAGGTCATGAACTCTTGCTATACATCTACAGATGCGCGAAAACGTGTGCGCGAGCTGGCAGAACGGATCACTTCAGGGCTCGTTGACACCTACAGCAAAGCCTCCGCTATAACGGATTACTTCCGAAGCGGTGAATACATATACGACAACGATTTCACAACTCCCGACGGCTCACCCGATTACTTCATATTCAGCTCGAAACGCGGCGCATGTGCGGCATACGCCACAGCAATGACTCTGATGTGCCGCGAGCTCGGCATGTCAGCGCGCTACTGCGAGGGCTTCTTGATACAGAAGTTCGATTCCGAGGGCGGATACAACTACGTCACAGCAGCTGACACGCACGCGTTCGTACAGGTATGGCTTGACGGCTACGGCTGGACCACGTTTGACCCGACAAGCTTCACTGAAGACAACGGCTACTTTGACATGACATTCATATACGTCGGAGCTGCCGCCGCGCTAATAGTCGCGATAGGTGTGCTGTTCATCGCTCTGCGCCCGAAGTTGACGGAAGCGCGCTTTGTCCGCCGCACGAGAACCGCTCGCGGCGCTGCGCAGTACAGTCTCGTTTACGGCAGGATAAACGCCGTTGTCAACAGATACATCGGGAGCCGCGAAAACCTTCTGACCCCCTCGGATACCGCAGATAAGTGCCGCGAGTTGTTCGCATTTGACGCGGATGACTTCGTGCGTAAATATGAGGCTGCCGTTTATGGCGGCGAGGAAACGACTGACAATTGCGCTCCGATATACAAGGACTTCACCGCTGCGTACAAACGCAGACTAAAGGAGGACAAAAAGTGCAGGAAACAGAAAAAAGCGTTATTCCGGGGCACGAAGTGATATCGGAGCTCGACGACAGGCTTCGCTCACGGCTTCATATCCGCACTGTCGGAATTACAGGCTCCACGAACGATGACCTGAAAGCCGCTGCTGCAGACGGCGCTCCCGAGGGCGAGGTACTTATCGCAGGCGCACAGACCGCGGGTAAAGGCAGACTCGGCAGGAGCTTCTGGTCACCGGACAGCGGCGGACTGTACATGAGCATACTGCTCCGCCCTTCCCTGCCCATCGGTTCCGCGCTTTGCATCACGGCAGCGGCGGCAGTGGCAGTATCCGAAGCCGCGGACAATATCTCGGGGATCCGCTCCGGCATAAAATGGGTAAACGATATCTATGTCGACGGACGCAAGATCTGCGGTATACTCACCGAGTCGGCAGTAGCCCCCGACGGTTCAATGAACCACGCGGTCCTGGGAATAGGTGTAAACACCTGTGACATGGGCTTTCCCGAGGAACTGCGGGACAAAGCGGGAGCGATAGGAATTGACCGCGCACTGATACCGAAGCTCGCGGCAGGCATACTCACACGCTTTTTCGCCATTTACGACAGTCTCCCCTCACGGGCATTCATGGAGGAATACAGACACCGTTCAGTGCTCACCGGACGGGTCATCGAGTACGAACGCGGAGGTGTGCTTTACAGAGGCACTGTCGAGGGCATAGATAATGATGCGCGGCTGCTCGTGCGCGGCAGCGATAACAAGGTCATACAGCTTATCTCCGGAGAAGTGAACATAAAAACAAGGATTCAGGCACAGTGACCGGCTCTCGCGGGATCTGACATACAAAAAAAGGCAGGAGATCTTCCCCTGCCTTTTTAGTTATACTAAATAATTATGCCATACCTGCGGTGATGATAGCCATCTTGTAGACCTCATCAGCGTTGCAGCCTCTCGAAAGGTCATTGATCGGCGCGTTGAGACCCTGGAGTATCGGACCGTAAGCCTCGAATCCACCGAGACGCTGAGCGATCTTGTAGCCTATGTTTCCGGCTTCGATAAGCGGGAACACGAAGGTGTTTGCCTGACCTGCGACCTCGGAATCCGGGCACTTGGTCTTTGCGACCTCAGCGGAAACTGCCGCGTCGAACTGGAACTCACCGTCTATCGTAAGATCGGGAGCTATCTTGCGAGCCTCGATGACAGCGTCATGGCTGAGCTGTACTGTGCCGCCCTTACCGGAACCGTATGTCGAGAAGCTGAGCACTGCCACTTTCGGGTCAATGCCAAAGAACGCAGCTGTGCGAGCGGTCTCAACAGCAACCTCTGCGAGCTGCTGTGCGCCTGTCTGAACAACGTTGCCCTCTTTGTCGAGCTTATCCTCATAGCGCAGATTGATAGCGCAGTCGCCCATAGCGATGGTCTCCTCTGCACCGTCCTTCTCTCTGAACAGAATGAACGATGAGCTTACGAGTGATGAGCCCTTCTTTGTCTTGATGATCTGGAGAGCGGGACGAACGGTGTCGGCTGTAGAATAGGTAGCTCCGCCGAGAAGCGCATCCGCCTTGCCCATCTTAACGAGCATAGTGCCGAAATAGTTGGACTTCTTGAGCAGATCGCGGCACTCGTCCTCGGACATCTTGCCCTTACGTATCTCAACCATGGTGGAAACGAGCTCCTCCATGCCGTCATAGTTGAGCGGATCAAGTATAGTTGCTTTAGCTACATCGAATCCGCCGTCAGCAGCAGCCTTCTTTACCTCGTCGGGCTTTCCGCAGAGGATAACGCCCATCAGGTCCTCCTTGAGAAGTCTTGCCGCCGCGGACAGGATGCGCGCGTCGGTGCCTTCGGTGAAAACGATAGTCTTTCTGCTTGCCTTGAGATTGGCGAGAAGTTTGTCAAACATTGCCATAATAGGTAAACCTCCATTTGTAAAAATCTAACATTTATTATACCACTTTTTCACAAAAATGCAAGTAGTTTTTGTGAAATTCGCACACATTTTGATATCGAAAATAAAATCAGTCAAAACACTTGATTTATTGATAATTATGTGATATAATGTATTAGAATAAATATGTGTTAAAGGAGGTTCTGTCGATGACCATTGAACATATCGTCGATGATTTCCTCAAGAACGAGATCGGCGGGATCATCATCACCGATATCGATGATAAGATAGTGTATTCCGACGAACGGCTCAGACTTCCCGAAAAAGTCATTCAGCGATTTCTGCACAGAGCTCCGCTCCTGAAAGATAACGGAGAGCGTAAACTGTGGGAGCTTACCGATTCCGACAACAACAGATATTTCCGTATCATCACCGTATGCAAGGAATATGACGGCAAAAAGTACATCTGTCACTGTCTCTCGGATGTCAGCGAACTTGCGGACCTGTCCAAGAACATTTCCGAATACTCGGTAAGGATATCAGATTTCTCGGATTTCCAGACTGAAATACTTAAAGTGATATCAAAGCCGTACGACAGCTTTCTTCCCGCACTCGCAAACCTTTGCGGGAGCGACGAAGCAAAGATCATCATGGAACTCCGCGGCACAGATAAGATCGCAGTCACCACCTACAACGGCACAATCTCCAGGACCGTTGCCATCCCGACCGAGGAACAGCTCAAAGCGCTCGATTCCAAGCGTTCGGATAGAATAGGCGATTACAGATGCTTCATAAGCGAGAACGTCACCGAAAGACGCTTTACTGTACTGCTGAAAGAAAACGAAGGCTTCAGAAATGAATTCTTCAAAGACATCTCGGTGTATAACGTTATTTACCTGTATATCGAAAACGATCTTCTCCGCGACAAGATAATCTATGAGAGCGAACATGATACGCTCACGGATTTCTACAACCTGTCAAAGTTTGCGAAAATGTCCGAGAAAGGGTTCGGTATGCCGTCAAAGCTCGCGATCTACATTGCCGGTGTCGGCGACCTCGAGTACATGAACGACCACTACGGCAACGAAGCCGGGGACAAGCTGATAAAGCGCGCTGCGGACAGCATACGTCCGAAGCTCGACGACAACATAAAGGCGTACAGGATAGGCGGCGACAAGTTCGCGATAATCGCAGCAGATATCGATGAGGACGAGGCTGCGGATATCATGCGGTACTGGAAGGAAACACTCAATGCCGCGAATGACAGGGACGACAAGCTGAAATGCACATTATCCTGCGGTATGGCATACGCAAAAGGCTTCTATGAGACCGAAAAGCTTCTCGAACAGGCCGATGTGGGCATGTACCGCGAAAAAAGACGGCTCAAGGAAGAGCTGATAAAAAAATCAGCGATCAACTGACCGCATCAAGGAAGGGGGAAAAAGAGTGAAAGAATTGAAAGTAGAAGCGACGATCGAAAACCTCGCCAAGGTCTTTACTTTCCTGCAGGACTCACTGGACAAGTGCGAAATGCCTTCAAAGGTAAAGCGTCAGATAAAGCTTTGCGTTGAAGAGATATATATGAATATTACACATTACGCATATAACCCGGATGTAGGACCTGCAAAGATAGGCGTTGACGTCGTCGGAGACGAATCGCAGTCAAAAGTCATTATCTCCTTTGCGGACGAGGGCAAACCGTACGATCCCCTCCAACGTGAGGATCCCGACATCGAGCTGGGACTTGATGACAGACCGATAGGCGGTCTCGGGATATATCTCGTAAAGACCACGATGGATAATGTGGAATACGAGCATAAGGATGGACAAAACGTTCTTACCATCGAGAAGGATTTTGAGAAAAATTCCGGCTGACAGATCTTTCGTCAACTGATATAATATAATGCAAACAGGAGAAATATATCATGAATTTTGAAAAAACTAACGGTGGAAACACACTTACTGTTGAACTGATTGGGGAAGTCGATTCAATGAACACCCCCGAGCTTGAAGAAAAGCTCCTTAAGGAGATCGAAGGCGTTACAGAGCTCATATTCGACCTCAAAGGCCTTGAATACATATCTTCGGCAGGTCTTCGCGTACTGCTCACAATGCAGAAGATGATGAAGGCACAGGGCAGCATGGTCATCAAGAACACAAATGAGGAAGTAATGGAGATTTTTAAGGTAACAGGCTTCGTAAGACTTCTCAACCTCGCTTGATGCTATCACATACAGCGAAGCTTTGATATTTTCATGTGCTTCGCCCGCAACACGGAGTTTATATGGTCAAAAAACTAAAATCCCGTTATGTTGTGTTCAGCGCTGTCATTCTGACGATCGTAATACTGCTGGTGTCTTTCATGCTTTTTTCCAGCTCAACGCACCGCCTTATTGAGAACTCTTCAGAATCGTACCTTCTTGATAGCACCAAAGCTGTCGCCGCAGTATTCAACACGAAACTCAGCGACCAGCTCGTGATGCTCGAGTCGCAGGTGCGCTATTTTCGCGACATAAACCTGTCCGATTATAACGCCATGAAGGACACGATCATCGCTACAAAAGGTATCGGCGAATTCAAGAACATCGGCGTTGCCAACTCTACCGGCGCAACTATCAACTACAACGGACGTTCATCCGGAAACATTCTTCTCACCGACTACTTCAAAGAAGCTATGAGCGGTAAGAACGCTATTTCCGAAATAACTTACATTGACGAGGACGGAGATGAAGTCCTCGTTCTTGCTGTACCGATAGAACAGAATGGGAAGTTTATCGGCGTGGTGTACGGTACATTCACAAAAGATATCCTCAACTCGCTTATCATTTCGTCTAACTTCTCCGAGGACAGCGACAGCTTCCTGCTCGATGAAGAAGGCTTGATCCTCGCACGTTCCGATGGCAAAGGCTATATAAATAACGACATCACGAATTTCAACGAGGTCATCGACCTCAATAATAATGCCGAGGGCGTGTTCACCTTCGGCAACGACAGCAGCAGCATGCTCGCTATCATAACACCGGTAGGACTGCATGACTGGGAGCTCGTTTCCGTTGTTCCTACCACAGTGATCTCAGACCTCAGCAACAACATCACGCTCCAGGTTATCAAGATCGTCATGGGTGTCGGCGCAGCGTTCATCCTGCTCCTCGGTTCAATAGTACTGCTGTTCCGTGAAATAAGAGGCATGGCTGCCGCACAGGCACGTATCGGCGCGGAGCTCAATGTTGCCACGAAGATCCAGGCAGACATGATGCCGTTCAATTTCCCCGAACGCAAAGAAGTATCTCTCTACGCCACGATGTCCCCCGCCAAAGAGGTCGGCGGAGATTTCTACGATTTCTTCTTTATCGATCATGACCACCTCGCACTCGTCATGGCAGACGTTGCCGGCAAAGGAGTACCCGCTGCGCTGTTCATGGTCGTAGCTAAATCGATACTGCGCAATGTCTCGATAATGAGCCGGCTCAACGTCGGTAAGATACTTGCAGTCGCTAATAACGCACTCTGCGAGAATAACAATTCCGGATTGTTCGTTACAACATGGCTCGGAGTTCTCACGCTCTCCTCCGGTAAGCTCGTATTCGCTAATGCCGGTCACGAATACCCCGCCGTAAAGCGTGCGGATGGAAACTTTGAGCTTATGGTCGGTGACAACTGCCCGCCTCTCGCGGCAATGGAAGACCTCGAATTTCCGGAAGAAAGCATAACTCTGAAAAAGGGCGACTGTGTTTTCCTGTACACAGACGGCGTCCCGGAAGCTAAAAACGCTGCCGCGCATCGCTTCGGCACAGACAAGATGCTTGAGATACTTGACCGTGAATCGGATAAAGATCTCATCACAATGCTCACGAATATGAAAAAGGAGATCGATGATTTCACGGGAACTATGGACCCGTTTGATGATGTCACGATGATGGCACTCAAATACCTCGGCTGAGCGGTCATCTCACTGTGATGCCATGAATAAAAAACCGAAAGGTCCACAAGATGAATAAAGAATACACCCGACTGATCCACAAATTCACTCTTATTTTCTTCAACTTTACAATTGTCAGTCTGATAGTAAGCGGCTTCATGACTTACGTAAATCAGATGGAAACATACACCAGGATGTGCCGTGAGAACAGCCGCCGCCTCGGAGCTTACCTCACCGGACTGATGGAAGCTGACGGCGACGATATGATCGCGTATAAAGAGCTTTTCATGGATAACTACCGTGATATAGTCATACCGCCCGATTTCGACGAATACCATACCGCATGGGATAAGTATGAGGATGTTTTCTCAAAGACTTACCCCGGAATGGCTCTCGATAAGGATATCCCCGTATCAGAGCTTTCCGAGGAAGTAAGAGACGCATATTTCGCTTATTACCACGAGTACTGGGTGCTCACGTTCGAGCAGGCGAAGGAGAAGTTCGGACAAGCGTATGTTTATTTTCTCGTAATGGGCGATCCCCGTGCAAGAGTCGAGAACTTCAAACCCGGTGAAGATCCCGCATTCAACGTATTCTACCTGATAGACGGCGAACGCACCGCAGAGACATACACCGACAAGGACGGCAATAAGAAGGAAAAACTGTACCTCGGTGATACATACTATAACGAGCGGGAATCGCATCTTGTGGAATGGAATACCTTTGACAGCGGTAAAACGCTCGATGAATACTACGAATGGAACAACCAATACGGTCATACATACACATTCTATACCCCTCTGATCATTAAAGGTCAGAAGCTCGGTCTCGTCTGTGTCGATGTTGAAGTCCAGTCTATAAACGAAGCCATTCTTACCAATACCCTGCTCCAGATCAGCAGCATCGGACTTGTGCTCGTGATATGCGTGGTCTCTATGCTGTGGTTCATCAACAAGTTCTACATCAAAAAGATACAGCTCCTTGAGAAGGATGTACGTGATTTCGCGAACACCAAGGACGCAAGCGTTGCCGATGTCCTTGAGAAAAATGTTGACAGCGACGATGAGCTGGGCGCTCTCGCTAAACAGACAGCAGCCTCTATGCGTGAGCTCGTACGATATATCTCCGATGTTACCCGCATGACCTCGGAGAAGGAACACTTCAGTGCAGAACTGAATGTCGCTACGAAGATCCAGTCGGATATGCTCCCGACAGACTTCCCCAAGCGCAACGACCTCGATATGTACGCGCTTATGTCTCCGGCGAAGGAAGTCGGCGGTGACTTCTATGACTTCTTCTTCATAGATTCCGACCACCTTGCGCTCGTTATGGCGGACGTTTCCGGAAAGGGCGTTCCCGCAGCTCTGTTCATGGTCATAGCGAAAACGCTTATCTCCAATCAGACGCTCTCGGGCAAAGGCACTCCGGCAAGCATTCTTGAAGATGTGAATTTCCGTCTCTGCGAGAACAACGAGTCCGGAATGTTCATTACCGCATGGCTTGGTATCCTCACTCTCTCGACCGGTGAATTGATCTACTCCAACGCCGGACATGAATACCCCGCGATCAAGCGCAAAAACGGTAAATATGAGCTTATCGAGGCGGACAACTGCCCGCCGCTCGCAACCATTGAAGACATCGAATACGTCGATGAGCATTTACAGCTCAAACCCGGAGACAGCCTGTTCCTGTACACGGATGGCGTACCGGAAGCTAAAAACTCAATGGGCAAGCACCTCGGCACATCGAAGATGCTCGAAATAATCAACGCTGCGCCCGACCTTGAACCTTACGAGATGCTGACGGGTCTTAAAGAGCTTATAGATGACTTTGCACGCGGAACGGACACATTCGATGATATCACGATGATGTGCGTTCACTATTTCGGAAAGTAAAACGAAAACAGCACCGGATGATCACCGGTGCTGTTTTTTATCTATCATCGCCAGCTTACACTGTTATCGCCGACCTTGAGCACGTAAACATTGCAGTACTGCGCCTGCCACCACATAGCATCATTGATATCGCTTCCCATGTACGCGTCACAGATTATTCCGGTACCTTTGATGTAGCCGGTATCTGATGCTACCGCATACCCGTAGACATGTGAGCCGTCCTCGGACATGATGTACAGCTCTGAACCGAATGGGATCACATCTGGGTCCACACCGCACGAGCCGATGACCAGCGGTCTTCCGCTGTATGTTCCTGCGCCCTCCGGCGCGATATACGCTGTCACCTTTCCGTTGAGCATATACTCGTACTCGGTAGGTATACCGTTCTCAAGTGTAAAGTTGCCCTCACGCTTGCTGTACGGTGTATTCAGTGCAGTACCGTGGGCTATGACCTCATTAACGGGGTCGGTCATGCTGATACCCGCTTCCTCGCTCGATACAAGCTCACCGTTCACGTACTTGTCACGAAATGTAAGCGTCACAAGCCCGTCTACACCCTCTGTCTCTACCTCAGTATCGCCAATTTTCAGCTGAGGTGAATCCTTGTACTCGGTATCGAATGGTATAGTCTGCGATTTCTCACGCTCCCGGTACTCCACGCGCTCGACGCTTATCTTCATACCCTCGCTTACCACAGTCTCCGGCGGGATACTCAACGAATCCTCCTCGTTAAGCCTGATGCGCTCACGTGCAAACAGCTCGCCGACAGTGATCCCTGCCGCGTACGCTTCCCGCGTCTCACCATCTGCATCGATCTCTACGGGGAACGCTCTCGTTACCGTGATTGTACAGTCCCCTTTTATCAGCTCGTCAAGCTCGGGGCTCACGCTGTCATACTCATCGAGCTTCACACCTGCCCGTGACAGTGTCCATTCTACAGTCTCACCTCGCAGCGCACGCACGGTCTTCTCTTCCCCGTCCACCAACAGTGTAATATATGGCGCACGCTCCACTGCGATCTCGAATTCACCTTTCGCACCGCATCCCGCATAGGTGATGACATCAAACGGGTGCAGCCGGTTACGCTGTTCAAGTACATACTCGTCGATATTAGCCGCGCGGGTAAAGAACTCGGTCCGCTCTCCGTTATCGATGAAAACTGCGGCATTCTGCGGTTCTGTCATCTTTGCCGCGCAAACTGCCGTGGCAGCTGTAATGACTGTTACCGATGATATGATAGCTGCTGCCGCTCCGGTGACAGCCCCACTTTTTCGTGATCGTGAATAATAATTTGACGGCATTACTGATCCTCCTTTGGTCATCTGTGTCATTGAGCCGTGTTATGTAACGGCTCAGACACTAATCAGTATTGCCGTTTTTTGCAAATTATACCGCTTGTATGCGTTAAAGTCAAATAGTCTGACCTGTGGAATTTTGTTGATGTTGACAAAAAATGCCGGTAAAATTCGCCGGAAGAAGCAGCTCCGGTGATTTTTCCGGCATAATTGCTCAAGCACTTATACTCTGCGTATATTTATTCAGTAAAAGCTTACAAAACGTAATATCACTCTCCGGACAAGCCGAGTACAGCATCGATAAGCTCGTATGGTTCCTCGCCAACAGCTATCACCGGCACTCCGAGCCTGTCGCTCACATCTCCGAGAGTCATGTCATCAAGGAAAACGTCCTCATCAGCCTTCAGCATCACCTTTGGTATCAGTACGCGCTCACCAAGCTCTGCGGAAAGCGGTGCAAGCTGCGCTGTCAGGTCGCGGCCGGTGACAAGTCCCGCCACTGTTATCGTCTCACCGAAGAAACTGTTGCTGATAGCACGAACGCTTATCCGGCATCCCGGGAATTTAGCGCATAATAACGTACAAAGCTGCTTCATCAGCGGCGCGGCAAGTGCTCCTGTCGCTATCGTCAGCGTACGCGGCAGTTCATCCGGCTCACAGCTGTCGAGCTCCTCAATAAATCCGTCACGCAGGTACGACCACATACCCACACCGTTCTCGTACTGATCGAAGCTCCCATAGTACTCGCAGGGCGGAAGCTCGCGCTCCGCAGTGATAAACAGCTCATCAGCAGGATATACTACCCTCTCGCCATGCTCCGAGATCATACGCTCGCCGAAGCTTTCGATGATATCCAGAGCCTCCGATGCTGAGCTTTTATTGTGCAGCGCTATCTGCGGCAGCCCCTCACGATAGCGTGTCGCGCCGAACGGTACCACTGCGATGCTCTGCACTGCCGGGTACAGCGCTGTGAGATCGGAAAGAGTGCGCTTCAGGTGCTCGCCGTCGTTCCAGCCGCGGCACAGCACTATCTGGCAGTTCATAGTGATCCCACCTTCCGCCATCTGCCCAAGATACCGCAGCACATCGCCAGCAAAACGGTTGCACAGCATTTTCTGTCGCAGCACTGGGTCAGTGGTGTGAACGGAAACGTTGACATTTAGCTTCATTTTTATTATACGCTCGATGTCGCTGTCGGTCATGTTTGTGAGGGTGATATAGCTGCCCTGCAGGAAGCTCAGACGGCTGTCGTCGTCCTTGAAATACAGCGTCTCACGCATTCCGGGCGGTAGCTGGTCGATGAAGCAGAACACGCACTTGTTGCGGCAGGAGAGCTTTTTATCCATCAGGTAAGTCTCGAAGTTCAGCCCGATGTCATCATAGTCATCGCGTTTGCGGACTTTGACGGTACGGGAACCAAGGTCAAGTGTGAGCGTACGCTCATAGCAGTAAAACCCGTAGTCAAGCGCGTCATTTATCGCATGCCCGTTTATGGCATGAAGGCTCTCGCCTGCTCTAACGCCTGCTTTAGCGGCAGGAGAGCCTGCTGTCACCGAGGTTATAACGACTGCCATGTGCGTCCCTCCTCCCGTAAAAAGCAAAACAGCGATACCTTACGGCATCGCTGTTGATCGCGATCAAGACCTTCGGGAAATCAGTCAGCGTTCTGAGCGATGACTTCCTTACCCTTGTAATAACCACAGTTGCCGCAAACTCTATGAGCGAGCTTGAGCTCACCACAGTTGCTGCAGCGTGAAAAAGCAGGTGCAGATAACTTCCATACCTGTGAACGTCTCTTGTCACGTCTTGCCTTCGATACTTTTCTCTTCGGAACTGCCATTATTCGCACCTCCCTTAAAACTGCGTAATTTATGATATCGTCTGCAAAAATGCTATCCGAAAATCAGCACGATACAAATTATACCATAAAACACCGCATTTGTCAATAGATATTAAAGATATTTTTTCACGCTTTCGGGCAGATCCTTATTTTCAGCGGAAATCGTGAATGTTACCATGACATTATCTGTGATCACGGCAATTCTTTCGAGCATCTTGCCGACCTGGTCGAGGTCACGGCCAACGATGCGCAGGGTACCGTCGATGAAGATATGTGTGATATCATAGTTTGATGCGAGCATACCAGCGATGAAGCCGTACATGTCGTCATAGTCCTTGATCTTATAGTCCTCGATATTGATCAGGCGGATCTTGTGGTAAATGTCAACATTCAGGGAAGAGCCGTACTGGATAGCTACAACGTTGCCCTTGCTTTCCTTTTCTGCGTTATGGATCGCGTCTATGAGAAGCTTTGTCTTTCCTGCTCCCTTTTTACCTGCGATTAATTTTACCATAATGATATTCCTCCGTTTGTTTGATGTTTATTGTGGGCTCACGCCCGCTAAAGAGCCGCGAGGCTCATTTTAACCTTGCTTCGAGTTCAGCCTTTCTGTCCTCATATCCGGGCTTACCGAGGAGTGCAAACATATTCTTCTTGTAGCTCTCAACGCCGGGCTGGTCGAACGGGTTCACGCCGAGCATGTAACCGGAGATCGCGCATGCCTTCTCGAAGAAATAGATCATGTAGCCAAGCTCGGTCTCGTTCAGCTCGGGAACCTCAAGCACGATGTTCGGTGTACCGCCCTCGGTGTGCGCGAGCACAGTTCCCTCGAACGCCTTGCGGTTTACCACGGACATATTCTGATCAGCGAGGAAGTTAAGTCCGTCGCCGTTTGAAGCATCCTTCTCTATGTAGAAGTCCTTCTGTGCCTTACCGAACTGCACCACGGTCTCGAAGAGAATGTTCGAACCGTCCTGAATGTACTGTCCGAGTGAATGAAGGTCAGTGGAGAACACTGCGCTTGCCGGGAAGAGTCCCTTACCGTCCTTACCTTCACTCTCGCCGAAGAGCTGCTTGAACCACTCGTTCATCATAGCGAAGGAAGGCTCATAAGCAACGAGCATCTCGACCGCGCGGCCCTTGCGATAGAGTATATTCCGGAGTGCCGCATATTTATAACAGTCATTCTTTGTGATATCGGGGTCATTGAAGCTGTCCATAGCCGCTTTTGCGCCGTTCATAACAGCATCGATATCGCAGCCTGCAACAGCGATCGGGAGCAGTCCCACTGCGGTGAGCACGGAGAATCTTCCTCCTACGTCATCCGCGATAACGAAGGTCTCATAGCCGTTCTTGTCGGAGAGTTCCTTCAGAGTACCTCTGCGTGCATCTGTGGTAGCGAATATTCTTTCTTTAGCGCCGTCAACGCCGTACTTCTTTTCGAGCAGGTCTCTGAATACTCTGAACGCGAGTGCCGGCTCGGTAGTGGTACCGGACTTGGATATGATATTGACGGAAAAATCTCTGCCATCAACGAGCAATATAACATCGTTCAGATATGTGGGGCTTATCGTATTGCCTATGAAGTAGATCTCGGGAGTATCCTTCTTCTTGGAGTTGTACAGGCTGGAACGAAGAGCTTCTATTGCAGCTCTCGCGCCGAGGTACGAACCGCCGATCCCGATAACGATGAATACTTCGCTGTTCTTCTTGATCTTTTCGGCAGCAGCCTTTATTCTTGCGAACTCTTCCTTGTCATAGTCACGTGGGAGAGTTACCCAACCGAGAAAATCATTACCCATACCGTTTTTAGCGGTAAGAGTCTCATGTGCCGCAGTCACGGCAGCCTGGATGCCCTTGTACTCATGCTCCGAAACGAACGGGGCAAGGTATTTATCTACTACTTTAAGTGCCATTTTTCTTGTCTCCTTTGTTTTTCGCGGCCGTTTTTATATGTTGTCCTGTCTTCTGACCGCACCTTTCCTTTGCAAAACTATTATACCTTATATTTCATTTTTTTGCAAGGGGTTTTGTTGTATGATGTCATCTTTGTCGAATTCGTACAAATTTTGCAATTGGATTTGTGCAATTTATCAAGTACAGAAAAATTTCACCTGTTTCCGATCTGCGGCATATAATGCAGAAAAATGTTATTACAGGAGGAAACCGTCATGTGCGGAATTGCGGGAAGAGTTGATTTTAACGACAGCCTTGAGCTGTACACCGAAACACTGACACATATGAGCGAAGCGATAGCCCACAGAGGTCCCGACGCTCACGGCGAGTACAGCGCGCCCGGGTGCAGACTCGCTCACCGCCGGCTCAGCGTCATAGATCCCGAAAACGGCGCCCAGCCGATGACCTACAGCGGGTACGCCATAGTCTACAACGGAGAGCTTTACAATACTTCGGAGCTTCGCGTGAAGCTCAAAAACCTCGGGCACACGTTCGATACGTCGAGTGATACCGAGGTGCTGCTGAAAGCCTTCGTGGAGTGGGGCGAGAACTGTCTTGACCGGCTCAACGGCATATACGCTTTCGCAGTCTGGAACGAACGGGAGCGCAGACTTTTCACAGCTCGTGACCGTGCAGGCGTGAAACCGCTGTTTTTCCGTCTGCTGCCGCACGCGATAGTGTTCGCTTCCGAGATAAAAGCACTGTTCTGCGATCCGGACATAAAGCCGCAGCTTGATGAGGAGGGCGCGGCATCGCTGATGCTGCTCGGTCCTGCAAGGAAAGGCGGGCACGGCGTATTCAAGGGGATAGAGGAGCTTCGCCCGGGTGAGTGCGCCGTATTCGACGAAGCAGGACTGCACCGGCGCGTATACTGGAAGCTCACAGCGCGTCCTCACACAGAGACCCTCGACGAGACTGCCGAGCACCTCGAATCACTCCTACGCGACAGCATCGAACGCCAGCTCGTAAGTGATGTGCCGCTGTGTACATTCCTGTCAGGCGGACTGGATTCAAGCCTTATCAGCGCTGTCGCCGCGCGGAAATTCGCAGGCGAAGGCAAACGGCTCTCCACCTACTCCATAGACTACAAGGACAACCGGAAAAACTTTGTCGCATCGGACTTCCAGCCGGACGAGGACGCGCCGTGGATAGTGAAAATGAGCGAGTTCATCGGTTCGGAGCACACCAACGTGGTCATAGACTCTCCCGGCCTTGCGGATGCGCTGGGGCCATCGATGACCGCACGCGACCTGCCTGGCATGGCGGATGTTGACAGCTCACTGTATCTTTTCTGCGGCGAAGTCAGGAAGCGCTTCGTTGTCGCACTTTCGGGCGAATGCGCAGACGAGATCCTGGGCGGATACCCCTGGTATCACAAGCCCGAGCTGCTGTACTCGGAGGGATTTCCGTGGTCGCGCTCGACGGCACAGAGAGCAGGGCTGCTGCGCAGTGATCTCGCACGTGTTATATCTCCCGAGGAATACGTGAGAGCCGCCGCGGACGATACTGTCGGAGATATGTCCGTGCTCGACTGCGACAGCCGCGAAACTGTCGCGCGCAGGCGAATGTTCATGCTCAACTTCTACTGGTTCATGCAGACGCTGCTCGACCGCAAGGACAGATGCTCGATGTCACACGGACTTGAGGTGCGCGTGCCGTTCTGCGACCACAGGATAGCCGAGTACGCCTATAACATACCGTGGG
Organism: uncultured Clostridia bacterium; assembly: GCA_947166275.1. GTDB lineage: Bacteria > Bacillota > Clostridia > Oscillospirales > Ruminococcaceae > Ruminiclostridium_E. The sequence continues at coordinate 8,326 of CAMVDP010000020.1, read as the reverse complement.
AAATGAAATCGCTGGGCGGCAGAGAAAAAGGGCTCGTGCGGAAGATCTCGGAGCATTTCCTGCCGCATGACGTAGCATGGCGCAAGAAATCCCCATACCCGAAGACCCACAATCCGAGCTACATGAAACTCGTATATCAGCGCTTCGTGAAGCTTATGTCTGAACCGGAACGCCGTCTCACCGTGCTGCTCGACAGCGACAGGATATCGGAGCTGATCTCAACGGAGGGAGCAAGCTTTGCCGGCAACTGGTACGGCCAGCTTATGACCGCACCGCAAGTGTTCGCGTACCTGATACAGCTTGAGATGTGGCTGCGGACATACGACCCGGAGATACTTTTCTGAAATATCTTGCTTTTTTCCGAAGTGTGTGGTATAATAGATGTTACAAAATTTCGTTCGGAAAGGAAAGCTCAGATAATGTTCAACAAAGAAGATTTTTTGAAAAGCTTTGAAAGCATAATAGCCGAAGAATACGGTATCGCCGTTTCCGAAGCCACCCCGCAGCAGATACATTTCGCCGTGTCCGGTGCTGTGATGCGTTCTATCTCCGAAAACTGGGAGAAGAGCAAGAAGGCACACCTTGCGACCCGCCGTGCGTGCTATTTCTCAATGGAGTTCCTCGTGGGACGCGCAATATACAACAATCTGCTGTGCCTCGGGATTGCCGAAGACGTTGACTCGGCTCTCAAAGAGGTGGGCGTGGACCTCGCAGACCTTGAGGAGATCGAAGATGCCGCACTGGGCAACGGCGGTCTCGGAAGACTCGCAGCCTGCTTCCTCGACAGTGCCGCTACGCTCGACCTGCCGCTTGACGGCTACGGCATCCGCTACAAGTACGGTCTGTTCAAGCAGACTATCGTGGACGGCTTCCAGCGCGAAGAAGCCGATGACTGGACAAAATACGGCGACCCGTGGAGCAAGCGCGTGAATGCCGACGCTGTTACCGTAAAGTACGGCGATCAGACTGTGACCGCTGTACCCTATGATATGCCTATCGTAGCTTATGGAACGGATCACATCAGCACTCTGCGCCTCTGGCAGGCGGAGCCGCTGAAAGAGTTCGACTTCGACCTGTTCAACAAGCAGCGCTATGACGAAGCCTGCCGTGAGCAGCGCATGGCAGAGGACATCTCCCGTGTGCTGTACCCGAATGACGACACAAGAGAAGGCAAGATACTGCGCCTGAAGCAGGAATATTTCTTCTCGTCCGCGTCCGTGCAGGACATCGTGAAGAAGTTCAAACGCGGCGGCGGAGATATACGAAAGATCTATGAAAAGATCACAATTCAGCTCAACGACACCCACCCCGTTATCTCAATACCGGAATTCATCCGAATACTCGTTGACGAGGAAGGACTCGACTTCTTCGATGCTCTTGAGATAGCAAAGAAGACCTTCAACTACACCAACCATACTATCATGGCGGAGGCTCTCGAAAAGTGGAGCGCCGACATCATCATGGAAGTCGTTCCGCGCATCTACAGCATCATTCTCCAGATCAATGAAGCGTTCATGGGCGAGCTCTACAAGCTGGGTCTGTACAAGAACGATATCGACCCGCTCAAGATAGTTGCGGGTGATCTGATACACATGGCAAGAATGGCTATCTACTGCGGTTCGTACGTAAACGGCGTTGCGGAGATACACACCGAGATACTCAAGAATGACGCGCTCAAGGAATGGTACAAGCTGTACCCGAAAAAGTTCCAGAACAAGACCAACGGCATCACGCCCCGACGCTGGTTGGCACTTTGCAACAAGGAGCTTTCAGCGCTTATCAACGAACTCAACAAGGGTACTGAGTGGGTGACCAACCTCGACGACCTGCAGAAGCTCAAATGGTTCGCAGACGACAAGCATGAGCTCCAGCGCTTCATGGACATCAAGCACACCAAGAAGGTACAGCTCGCAGAGTACATCAAGGAGCACGAGGGCGTTGAGATCAACCCCGACAGCATCTACGACATTCAGATCAAGCGCCTGCACGAATACAAGCGCCAGCTTCTCAACGCGTTCGGTATACTGTACATCTACTACGGCATCAAGGACGGCTCAATAAAGGACTTCCATCCGACGACGTTCATCTTCGGTGCGAAGTCAGCCCCCGGATACCGCAGAGCAAAGGCTGTCATCAAATACATCAATGAGATCGGACGCATCGTAAATGAAGACCCGGCTACCCGTGATCTGCTGAAAGTAGTGTTTGTGCAGAACTACCGTGTATCATACGCGGAGAAGCTCGTAACGGCTGCCGATGTCTCCGAGCAGATATCCACCGCAGGCACCGAAGCAAGCGGCACCGGCAACATGAAGCTGATGCTCAACGGTACGGTTACTCTCGGTACTCTCGACGGTGCGAATGTTGAGATCGTTCAGGAAGCCGGCAAGGAGAACAACTACATTTTCGGCGCGACAGTCGAAGAGCTCGAAAGCATAATGAAAATCTATGATCCGCGCTACACAGTGGAAAAGGATCCGAAGATAGCACGCGTTGTCCGTAGCCTTATCGACGGTACGGTGAACGACGGCGGAAGCGGCGATTTCCGCGAGCTGTACTACTCGCTCATGGACGGTGCGCACTGGCACAGAGCCGATAACTACTATGTGATCGGCGATCTCGACAGCTATGTCAAGGCGAAGCTCAAGCTTAACAAGGACTACTCCGACAAGTTCGCGTTCGCAAAGAAGTGCTGGATGAACATGGCATGTGCAGGCAAGTTCAGTTCGGACAGAACGATATCCGATTACGCGAAGGACATCTGGAAGATCGAAAAGGTAAAACTGTGATAACAAAGCTCCCCGGCAGTGAATGTCCGGGGAGCTTTTCGCTATTTCTTTCTGTTCGTAGGTGCGCCGTACTTGCGTATCTCGCTGCTGCGAGCGTATTCTTCGGCGCTGTCCACGCTGCCTGCAGGGATAATGCCCGTGCAGTCGGTGGCACTTACCGTGCCGGTGAGCGCCATACTGTCATCAAGCGGGAACTCATTGTGAGTACCGAAGGCTTTTTTCTTTCCGCTCATAGTCATCACTCCGTTCATTATTGTTCTCCGGTGGTGTTATTATGTGCGGGAACGACAAAAATAATACAAGCTCCGGGGCAGATGCTGCCGGAGCTTTATTGTTTGTGAAATTTATCGAGAAACCATACGTTTTCAGCAGTAAACTCCCTGCCGTCGAGATACGACAGTATTCCCGCGTCAGTCGTGAATCTGAATCGCAGCTTGTAGCTGTACAGCGCCTGATATTTGTAGCCCTTCTCTTTATTCACGCGGTTGGAGCCATATTTGCCGTCACCGAGCAGCGGATGTCCGATATACGCCATGTGTGCGCGTATCTGATGGGTCCTGCCGGTAATAAGATCGACCTCTATAAGGCTGTCACCGTCGGAGTTCACCGAAAGCACGCGGTATTTCGTGACTATCGTGCGATTATCGGGAGTCTTGCGGTCAGAGATCACCACACGGTTCTCACGCTCGTTCTTGTACAGATATGCGGTGAGTGTCGCCTCACGCTTCTCCGGCACGCCGCTCACGGCGCAGAGATACAGCTTCGTGAGCTCGCGGTCACGGATCTTCTGATTGAGGATGCGAAGGCTCTCGGCATTCTTTGCCGCGATAACGATCCCTCCGGTATTGCGGTCGATGCGATTGCACAGCGCGGGCGCAAAGCACATCTCATCCTCCGGGAGGTATTCTCCCTTTTCCCGGAGATACTGCTGAATACCCGCTATAAGTGTCTCTCCCCCGCCGTCGCTGTCCTCATGCACGAGCATTCCGGGCTGTTTATCCGCGAGCAGTATGTTTTCGTCCTCATAGAGCACCGTGATATCCGGAGCTTTTCCCTCGTGCCGGAGCACAGGATTCGGTACGAGCAGCTCATCGGGCGCGTACACCGTGACCTCATCGCCCTCTTCGAGCCTGTATGCCGCTTCGGTGCGCTTGCCGCCGACCTTGATATCCTTTTTGCGCAGAAGACTTCGTATCATACCCTGGGTAAGTGCCGGGAACGACTTCTGCAGGAACCTGTCAAGGCGCTGTCCGGCGGAGTTTCTGCCGACGGTGAATCGCTTCATCAGCGCTGGATACGCACGAAGCCGTACTGCTCGAAGTGCTCGACCGCCTCGGACATGAACTGGTTCGGGCTTGTGCATCTTTCGCTCACTTCGGGCAGGAGATCCGTAGCGGTCTTCCATTTATCCTCGGTGATATCGTTATCCGGTGCCGAAAACCACAGCTCGTTTCGCCATGTCTTGTATTTCAGGCAGATTATATATGGCTTGTTCATTCTTCTCTTGTCCTTTTTTTGCGACAGTATCGCCCGTGCCGCATATAATGTATATGTACCGTATTACTGGAGCGCCACGATGTTCATGAGCAGCTTTCCTGTATTATCGATAGTGATAACGCCGTAGGAAGGCTTGTTCTTGCCGCGGGGCGAGTCGATAGCGCCGGGGTTCATAACATAAACTCCGTCAACTACTGCTGTACGGTACTGGTGAGTATGGCCGAAAAGCGCCACCTTGCAGCCTCTTGTCTTGGCTTCGTTTACAACGGGGTCAAGGCTTCCCTGGACGTTATGCTCATGACCGTGTACGCAAAGGATCTTATAGCCCTGTGCTTCCACGACTTCGAGCATCTTATGCTTGCCGTAGTCACAGTCGCCGCCGACATAGTAGAATGTCATATCGGGAAACTCAGCTTTGACATCGGCAAATTCATGTTCTCCGTTGCCGAGGTGGATTATCATATCCGCGTCGGTATTCTTCTCGACCACAGCCTTGTACTTGTGGTAATCCTTGTTTGTATCCGCTACAACAACGATCTTCATAGTGTCCTCCCTTGCCGTCCGGAGACGTGATTCTGAATTTATACAAATACAATTATAGCATTATTGTTCCGTCAAGTCAAATGATTTCAAGGGATTTTCGGATAAATTGTGAAAAAATTGGTCATTTTGTATAAAAACCGGTGTTTTCCATCCTTCACGATATCCCATACCGGCTGCTCGTTTTTCGGCTCATCGCGCCGTCTGAAGGGAAATGACTGCTGCCGTATACGCTGCGGCATGTTACAGTATCAGAGAGAAATAATTACAGGAATATTACATTTAATGTCGGCATAATCATTGAAGGGAGTGAGAACTATGGGTATAAACGTAAACAGCCTTATCGCTGCCGCAAGCAAAAAGCTCGGCATCCCGGAGGAAAAGCTCCGTAAAGCGGTCAGCGATGGCAACGTATCCGAGCTCCGGTCATATCTTAACGACGCAGACCGCGCAAAGCTCGACAGAGCCGTGAATGACAAGGATCTTGCCGAAACGGTAAAGAAAAGGTATATGTCGGGTAAGTGACCGTTAAATGCCCGGCAGGGAGGTATTATGGCGGAGCTTGACGATCTTACCGGGCTCCTTGACGGGCTCATGGGCGGCAGCGCGGATATCGACCCCGAGCTTCTGCTGCGGCTGCTCGATATCGTGTCAAAGCTCGGAGAGGACGACAAGTACACCGGGCTGCTGAAAGCGCTGCGACCGCTGCTCCGGGAGGAAAACCGCCCGAAACTCGACCGCGCGGAACGACTTATGAAGCTGATCAGCCTTCTGCCGCTGCTGCGCGGGCTCGGGCTGTAAAAAAACAATCTTAAATATTATCCGGAGGTATACTATGGATTGGAAGAAAGAGACCCTTGACCCGGCGGAGCTTGAACGCAGACAGCGCGAATATGCCCGCGCCGCCATGTCTATGATCAAAAAGAGCAGTGCTCCGGTCCCCGGGCCTGTCAGTGAGCCGGAGCCCGTCAATGAGCCTGAACCTGAGCCGGAGCCCGTCAATGAGCCTGAACCTGTGCCGGAGCCCGTCAATAAGCCTGAACCTGAGCCGGAGCCCGTCAATAAGCCTGAACCTGAGCCGGAGCCCACAACCGACAGTTCCGAACAATACGGCGTATATACCGCCGACGAGCTTATCAGCGGCGAATACAAGAATGACGGGCTGAAAAAAGCGGCAGAGATACTCGAAGAAATGACCAGAAACACCGAGATAATGAAAAAGCTCGCACAGGACAGTGAAAGCGACGGCACCACCGACTTCCCCGAATTTTCCGACTGTGAGGAGGAAACCGACGAGACTGCCCGATTTCGCGAAGACGACACACAGGCGGACACACCGCAGAACGGTTAATAACAGTATGTTAGACAGTGACACGCTTCTGATACTCGCGCTGGCATACATACTGTACAGACAGGGCTCGGATATCGGCGCGGTGCTCGCACTGCTGTCGGTGCTGATCCTATGATGTATATTATGACCGAAAATACGGATAATATATGTGCGGCTATACCGCAAAAACTGCCCGCAGCGGGCGAAAGGACCTACCGTAATGGGAAAGAACAAAAGAAACAAACAGCAGTCCGCGTCGGATAAGACCGGTGGAACAAAGGAAGGCTGCTGAACGCACGTGAAAACGTCCCTCACTCTTATCGGAGTGAGCGGGCGTTTTTTCTTGACAATACAGCCTGTTGGGTGTATAATATATAGGTATGCAATTTCCGCGCTGCGGATTCCGGAGGGTGCGATGAACGCAGAAGTAAACGGCATTCTTACAAACTATATCGACAAAGGCAACGGTGATACCGTGCTGCTGCTTCAGGGCTGGGGGACGAGCGTGGAGCTCTACACTGCCGTCATCGACAAAATGGCGGAGAAATACCGTGTTCTGGCACCTGACCTGCCGGGCTTCGGAGCGACTCCCGACCCGGCGGAGCCTTGGCATGTGGGCGATTACGCGGATTTCGCGCTGGCGTTCTGCGAAAAGCTCGGCATAAAGCGCTGCATCATCTTCGGCCACAGCTTCGGCGGAAGAGTGACGCTCAAGCTGATGGCGCGTGACGATCTGCCGCTCACGGTCGACAAGATAATCCTCACGGGCGCAGCAGGGATACGGCATGAGCTGTCCGAGGCAGCGAAAAAGAAGGCTGCAGCGTATCAGCGGACAAAGAAGCTTCTGTCCTGCGCACCGATGAAAGCGCTGTTCCCGAACGCGCTGGAGAAACTGCGCAGCAAGCACGGCTCTGCGGATTACAAGGCGGCAAGCCCGATGATGAGACAGGTGTTGGTAAACACGGTCAACGAGGATCTTTCGGCTCTGCTGCCGAAGTGTACTCCGGAGACCCTGCTGATATGGGGGCGCAACGATGACGCTGCTCCGTACGAGGACGGTCAGCGCATGGAGCGTGAGATGCCCGACGCAGGGCTCGTGACCATAGAAAACGCGGGGCATTTCGCATTTCTCGAACAGCCATACTTATTCCTGCGGGTCTTATCTTCATTCCTTGGCATCCCGCTTGACTAAAAAGACAAAAGGACACACATTATGACAGTAATTGCTCACATTCTGTTTTTCGCGGCTATGCTCGCGTATTTTACGATAAATTTCGTGCATTTCATGCACATGTTCCAGCTCAACTCGTACAGCGCAAAAGAACACTTTGAATGGATAGGTAAAAACCCTGCCGACGTCTGGAAGCGCGTGATATGGGCTGTGCTGTACACTGTATTCGCAGCGGCAATCGCGCTGTGGGCGTATTATGACGGCAATATCACCGTGTGGACGCTTTGCGATTTTCTACCGTTCATCGGCGCGGCAATATATACCATAGGCGCAGCAGTAGCGTTTTTCAGCCGCAAGCCCGCAAAGAAGAAGCTCGTATTCACTCCGCGCGTCATCAGGATGTGCGTGACCATGACGATAGTTTACGGCGCGGTCTGTGCGGTGTCGTTCGTTTTCCTGTACGATATGAAGCTTTATTTCGCGGTAGTTTCGCTACTGCCGGCACTTTGCGCGTTCATGCCGTGTCTTGCCAATCTCATAAACAAGCCGGTGGAGAAGGCTGTCAACAACCATTACATCAACGACGCGAAACGCATCATATCCGAGCTTCCGAATACCACGGTCATTGGCATCACGGGAAGCTATGGCAAGACTTCAACAAAATTCTACCTTGAAAAGCTGCTCTCGGCGAAGTACAATGTGCTTATGACACCGGGAAGCTTCAATACCACCATGGGCGTGGTCAAGGTGGTTCGCGGCATGCTCAACGCGACCCACGAGATATTCCTCTGCGAGATGGGCGCAAAAGGAGTCGGCGAGATCAAGGAGATATGCGATATCGTTCATCCGAAGCACTCGATAATCACTTCGATAGGCGAGCAGCACCTTGAGACCTTCGGCTCGGTAGAGAACATCATAAAAACGAAGTTCGAGATCGCTGATGCCGTGACGGACGGAACGGTATTCCTCAACTACGATAACGAATTCATACGTAACAAA
>CAMVDP010000019.1 GCA_947166275.1 uncultured Clostridia bacterium | reverse complement strand
CGGGTGTGATGCGTATACGGTCGCCCTGCGTCACCTTGGTCATTATCGATGCGGGGCGTTCGTTTACAAACACCTCCGCGGGTGTCATAGCGCCGCCCTTTATAGTCTTTCTTACGCCGTTGAGCGTGTAGGAGAGGCTTCTTCCGCTTCTGCCCATGATCTCGTTGGACTTGTAGCCCGCGATCGTAAGAGCTTCATAAACGCTTAACTGCTTTGTGTCGAATACACGTACCTTGCTGTCATTGACGGTGATGACGGAGAAGTCATAGCCCTGGTTGAGCATGGATGTTACTGCTATGCCGATAGGCGTAACATACTCTGCGCCGAGCTTTGCGCCGCACTCGTCCACGTTCTTGAGGAAGTCTCCGCCGCCGATAGCCACACGGGTCTCGTCAATGCCAAGCTTTTCGGCTACGAGCTCGGTAAGACCTTCGATAAGGCTTCCGCCGCCTACGAGGAACACTGCGGACGGGGAAGCTCCGTTGGCTTCCTTGATGGCCGCGCAGATAGTTTCCGCGAGCGTGTCAACAGCGGGAGTGAGCATCTCGGAGATCTCCTCCGCCTTCACGGTGTGAGGGTTGCCGAGGATGTCACGGTATTCGACTTCCTTATCGCCGTTGGAGCAGCTCTGCTTGATCATCTCGGCAGTGTTGAAGTCAACAAGGTAGGTGCGGATTATCTCCTCGGTTATCTCGTCGCCCGCCGTGGTAGCCATGGCGTAAGCCACTACCGAGCCGTTCTTTGCGATCGCTATATCCGATGTACCCGCGCCGATATCTATAAGTGCGATGTTGATAAGCCTTATCTCGGGCGGAACGATGACATTCATCGCCGCGATAGGCTCCAGTGTGAGGCTCGTGACCTCAAGGCCGTTGAGGTCCATTACCGAATACAGACCTTCTACGACAATATTCGGCAGGAATGCGGCAACAAGTTCTATGGATACCTTGTCACCCTTATGCCCCTCAAGGCTTATGATCTTGTAATCGTCGAGCTTGTAGCTTATTATCGAATGTCCCACGCAGTAGAATATCGTTCTTCCGGTATTCGTGGAGTCAAGCTCCGCCTGCGCTTTCTGGATGGTCTCGATCTCCATGGACTTGACCATATCCTCTGTGAGAGCTTCACGGTCGGATATGTCGAACTCCATCGTGACCTGCTTTGTTTTAAGAGCGCGTCCCGCGGCAGCTATCGACACTTTGGTGAGCGCTATGCCATTGTTTTCTTCAAGCTTCGTCTTTACCTGAGAAACGATCTTCGCGACCTGTTTGATATCCTCGACCTGTCCGTCTACCATGGCGCGCTTGGTGTGAGGAATGCTCACGTAATCCTGCAGATAGAACTTGTCATCTATGTACTCGCCGATAATACCGACCACCGTTCTGGTACCGATATCAAGGGCAAACACAAGGTCTCCCTGGGGTTTGAGCTCGGTCGCTGCGTTTTTCGTACTCATTGGCAAAATTCCTTTCTTTTCACAAAAATGTATATTCTTACTTTCGTAACACTATCATTCGAGAAAATCCTTGAGCTTCTTGCTTCTTGACGGATGGCGCAGCTTCCTGAGCGCCTTGGCTTCTATCTGTCTTATACGTTCACGGGTAACGTTGAACTCCTTGCCCACCTCTTCGAGTGTGCGCTGGCGGCCGTCATCGAGACCGAAGCGCAGACGGAGCACCTTGCCCTCACGCTCTGTGAGCGTACCGAGCACCTCGTTGAGCTGCTCACGAAGCAGCATCTGCGATGCAGCCTCTGCGGGTGCCGGAGCTTCCTCGTCTGGTATGAAGTCTCCGAGGTGGCTGTCCTCCTCCTCGCCTATCGGCGTTTCGAGGGATACGGGGTCCTGCGAAATACGGATTATCTCACGCACTCTGTCAAGCGGGAGCTTGAGCTCTTCAGCGACCTCTTCAGCGGTAGGCTCGCGGCCGTTCTTGTGGAGCAGCGTGCTTGACACCTTCTTAACCTTGGTTATCGTCTCTACCATGTGGACGGGGATACGTATCGTTCTTGCCTGGTCGGCTATAGCACGGGTTATCGCCTGTCTTATCCACCATGTGGCGTAGGTCGAGAACTTGTAGCCCTTGGTATAGTCGAACTTCTCCACTGCCTTGATAAGTCCGAGGTTGCCCTCCTGGATCAGGTCGAGGAACGACATGCCGCGCCCTACATACTTCTTTGCTATACTTACGACGAGTCGCAGGTTTGCCTCTGAAAGGCGTTTCTTGGCGTTGGGATCGCCCGACATCATGCGCTGGGCGAGCTCTATCTCCTCCTCCGGAGTGAGCAGCGGCACACGACCGATCTCCTTCAGATAGATCTTGACCGGGTCATCGATAGACACCTGATCGGTGGAAAGCCCCATGTCGAGATCGTCGTCCGCGGAGATGTACAGCGCCGCGTCGAGATCCTCGTCAATGGTGAAGTCATCGATAATGGCGATGTTATTCTCCTCGACATCGTTGTAAAGCTTGTCGATCTGCTCGGAGTCGAAGTCGCACTTCTCGAGCACATCATTGATCTCGCGGCTCGTAAGCTTGCCGCTCTGCTTTCCGCGCTCGATAAGCTCGGTGATTGATGCGTTTATTTCCGACATTGTATAACGTCCTTTCTTTTGTGACCGGCATCATGCCGTGAATTACCGTTTTCAGTGCTTTCGCTTTTTGCTGCGAAGCTCTTCCATCCTTTTCAGCATCTCCTCATCGGATAGCTGGGTCACGGGCTTCGCACCCGCTTCTCTCCTGTGGTCCGTGAGCACCTTTATATATTCATCGAGCCGCGGCAGGCTGTACGGGAGCGAATTTCCCTGATGGATGATCGCTGTTACCCGCGCGGTCTCATCTGCGCTGAACCCGCTTCCTATCAATGACAGGTCCACATTCTCGCCGCGTTTCAGGGCATCCGAAATAAATATGTATACCCTGCGATTGAACTCGGTAGGAAAGTCCCCCGGCTCCAGGCTTTTTTCGACTCGTGCGAGATAGTCCGGTGAGCGCATCAGATACGCGATTATGCCGCGCTCCGCCCGCTCCTCCCTCGGATAGTTCACCGCGTCGGGATTTATAGGATCACGCTGCACATCGCTGCGGATGAGCTCCCGCTCGATGCTGCGCTCTTCGTTGTCGCTGTCATAGCCCCGCCTGTCATCGACAAGATCGGCTATGGTGTCTTCCTGCTGACCGGTTATTCTCGCCGCCTCGGCTATATAAACCGAGCGGTCGGTGTCGCTTCGTATCTTAGCAAGGAACGGTATCGCCTTCTTCAGAAAATCTGACCGTCCCGGTGCCGTATCCAGCGCCAGTCCGTTCTTCAGCAGACCGAATTCGTGGTCAAGCGCGGTCGAGGTGCCTTCAAGCAGCACCCGGAACTTGTCCGCGCCGAACTTCTTTATGTATTCATCGGGGTCCTTCGCGTCGGGGATATTCAGCACCCTCGCTTTGACTCCCGCCTCGTCCAGCAGATTGATGGCTTTCATGGTGGCTTTCTGCCCTGCCGCGTCAGCGTCATAGGATATGACCACCTCGTCCGCGTAGCGCTTCATTATCTTCGCCTGCTGGGGAGTTATCGCGGTGCCGAGCGTCGCCACGGCACTGTCGAAACCCGCCTGGTTGAGCGATATCACATCCATGTATCCCTCGCAGAGTATAAGGAAGTGATCCTTCGTGTTCTTCGCAAAATTCAGCGAGAACAGATTCTCACGCTTGTGGAATACATCAGTCTCGTCGCTGTTGAGGTATTTCGCGGGAGCGTCCGCTTCAAGCGTTCTCCCGCCGAACGCTATGACATTCCCTCTCGCATCGATTATCGGGAAGATCACACGGTTCCGGAATTTATCGTATATCGAATTGTTTTTTTGCACCAGAAGTGCGCCCTGTATCATCTCTTCATCGGAATAGCCCTTGCTCCGCATGTGGAAGTGCAGATTGTGCCAGCCGTCCGGCGCAAAACCGAGCCCGTACTTTATCCGCGTGTTCTCCGTCACCTGACGCTTCTCCAGGTACTCAAGACCGGGTCTGCCTTCGGGTGAAAGCAGCACATCACGGAAATACCTTGCCGCGTCGCGGTTCATCGCAAGCAGCCGGGTACGTCGGTTCGAATCCCCGTCATACTTGTCATCGGGCAGCGCCATGCCGGCTCTCTGCGCAAGGTGCTTGACGCTTTCCATAAAGTCGTTGTAATGCTCGATCATGCGGACAAAGTTGATGACATCGCCGCCCGCGCCGCAGCCGAAGCAGTAAAAGCTCTGGGTATCGGTATAAACGTGACAGGATGCCGTTCTTTCTCCGTGGAACGGACAAAGGCAGACATAATCCCTGCCGGCGCGCTTCAATTCGACATACGAAGACATCACTGTCACTATATCGTTATTCGCCTTGAGGGCATCCAAAAAGCTTTCTGGAAGTCTCACCCTATACCTCTTTTCTTTACACTCTTATCCACTGTTTGGGTATGCAAAGCTCCTTGAACAGGTCTATCGCGTACTCGTCGGTCATGCAGCTTATGAAGTCGCACACTGCCGTTTCAAGACCGTCCTGTACGGCTATGCGCCGGTAGAGCTCCGGCATCGAATCGGGGTCATTAATATAATGGTCGAACAGGAACTCGACGATATGGCACGCCTTGTCCTTTTCGCGGTTGGTGACGGGGGAGTAATATACGCTTTCGAACATGTATTTGCGCAGCGCGTCATGCGCCTCGCGTATCTCGTCGGAATAACGGATCTCACTGCCGCTGTTAGCTATGATGTCGCCGACGAGCGTGGTTATGCGCTCACTCTTGCTGCTGCCGAGGACTGCGGTAACGTCCTTCGGAATATCTGCGGGGTCAAGAACTCCGCCGCGCACAGCGTCTTCTATATCATGGTTAAGGTATGCTATCTTATCAGCGAACTTCACGGTTACGCCCTCAAGCGTGTCCGCGGTCATGTTCGTGTGGCAGAGTATGCCGTTCTTGACCTCGACTGTGAGGTTGAGCCCCGCGCCGTCGCGTTCTATCTTCTCGACCACGCGCACACTCTGCTTGAAATGGCGGAAATCCCCTGCGGGGTAGAGCTTCTGCAGCATACGCTCGCCATCATGCCCGAACGGCGTATGCCCGAGGTCATGTCCGAGCGCGATCGCTTCGGTAAGATCCTCGTTCAGGCGCAGTGCTCTCGCTATCGTTCTCGCGATCTGCGAGACCTCAAGAGTATGAGTAAGACGGGTGCGGTAGTGGTCGGATTTCGGTATAAGAAACACCTGCGTCTTATGCTTTAAACGGCGGAAGGCGTTGCTGTGTATGATCCTGTCACGATCGCGCTGGAAGTCCGTGCGGATATCGCAGGGCTTTTCCTGCACAGCTCTGCCCTTGCTGTTCTCGCTGAGGCAGGCATATTCGGACAGTATTTTTTTCTCATTTTCCTGGGTTATTACTCTTGGAAGCATGATCTCACCACACAATATATTGTATGAGACAAAAACTCTCACACTTATATATACAAAATTCCTCCCCGTTTTACCTCTTTTTCGGGGAGGAATTATCAATATTCGGCATTTTGCCCAAAATCATACTCGGCCTCGGCTTCTTTTTTTACAGATATGTCGCCGCCGCAGATGTCTGTAAGCTCCGCGGTGAACGCGGTCTCGTTCTCCACCGGGATATACAGCGTTATCACCACATCGGCTCCGAAATCCTCGCTCGCCACCCGCACATCATAGCTTCCGAGCGGCTTGCCGAGCTTGCCGTAGTACGGATACGCCAGCGTTAGCTTCAGCTGCGCCGCCGTGCGCATGTCGAGCGTGCGCGCCGCGTCACAGGCTATTTTCGCCGCTTTCGTGTATGCACGCACCAGTCCGCCCGCACCGAGCAGCACGCCCCCGAAATACCGCGTCACCACGCAGGTAACATCGGTGAGCCCCTCTTTACGCAGCACCTCGTATATCGGCACCCCCGCGGTACCGCCCGGTTCGCCGTCGTCGCTGTGCCGCGAAAGGTTGTTCTCCCGCAGTATATAGGCATAGCAGTTATGCGTCGCCTTGCGGTGCATGGCGCGTATCTCCGCGATGAAATCGAGCGCCTCACGCTCGGTGGCTGTATGGCGGATATAGCCGATGAACTCGCTTTTCTTCTCAATGAAGCGGTCTTCGGCGCTGCCCTCGATAGTCCTGTAATTCATCCGGGCTCCTTACGACTTCTTCTCGCCGGGATCGGTCTTGCCCGCACGGTCAAACTTGTACAGCAGCGTGCAGCCAAGTTTCGGATTATCACGCTTGAAGCGCTTCAGGATACGGTCAAGCACCATAGCCGCCTGCTCCTTCGTGGTGTTGGACAGAAGCAGGACAAACTGCGACGCGCCGTAACGCGAGTAAACGTCACGGGAGCGCAGCGAGCTGCTGATGCAGTCGGAGAGCCGTGTCATGATGCGGTTGAGCTGCTTCGTCTCAAGCTCCTCCTGCGACTTGGATACCGCCGTGAGCAGGCAAAGATTGGTGGGTCTGCCGCTTCTCACCGCGTCACGTATCTCAAGCTGGTAAACGTGCTTGAAAAACGCGAACTCACAGTAATATGCGCCTATGCCGTCGTCTATACTGTCAAGCTGACCCTTGAGTATGCCGAAGTCCGCATTGTAGGCGCTGTCATCCTTCACTGTCTTTTCATACAGCGCTACGAATTCCGGCGAGGGGTTCTGACCGTTCTTGTTATAGAACAGGTCCATGACATACGCATAGTGCCGCTTCGCCGCGGCAGTCTCGCCCGTATCAAGCAGAGCCTTGACGTAATACAGATGTATCTTGTCGTCGAGCTTCTCTATCTCGAGCGCCTTGCGGCACACATTCATAAGTTCGGAATAATACTTGTGCTTGTACAATATCTCTATGGTATCATGCACGATACGCAGATAAAGCGAGTGATAGTAGTTCGTCATTGGAGCTACCCAGCTCTCCGCGCGCGAATGGTTCAGGAAATCTCCCTTGTACAGTTCTATCGCCTCAAGGTACAGATTGGTCTTTTCCTTCTCCGACTGCGCGAGCATACTCTTCTTATACAGTGCCTCGAACTCGTCAAAGTCGATGTAGCAGTCGAGCCAGCTGTTCAACGAGTATGTTCCCATCGAGTTTATGATTATCTCGGTGCCTTCGGGAAGCCCCAGCGCGTCAAGGCATGAACGCAGCCTGTGCAGCGAGGTCTTGAGAGCGCCAACCGGATTGTCGCTGTTCTTGTCGCCCCAGAGCAGGTCGATAAGCTCGCTCTGCGGTATCTCGCGGCTGTGCTTCGCTATCATGAACTGGAGCAGCGTCCACATCTTGCGGGAGCGCTTGCTCTGCTCGGTTATCACATTGTTGCCGTAGGATATCGAAAAATCACCCAGCATTGTAATTTTAAGCTGTTCCATAATCCACCTAATCTATGCCTGCCGTTCTCGTTATCACGAAAGCGACAGCGCACCTCCCCAGTACTTCCTGTCAAGGCTACGATAGCTTATCGCACGGGCGAGATGACGTTTTTCGATGGTTTCCGACCCGTCGAGGTCGGCACACGTTCTCGCCACCTTGAGCACTCTGTCATAAGCCCTCGCAGACAATCCCGTTTTCTCAAACGCGAGCTTCATATACGCATTTGCTTCATCGCCGAGCGCACATATCTCGTGCAGCATATCCGGCGTTATCTGAGAGTTCCACTTCACCGCGGAGCCCGCAAACCGCTTTGCCTGGCGCTCCCGCGCCGCGGCTATGCGCTCCGCCATTGCCGCCGAGCACTCGCTCTTGGTGTTTCCCGCAAGATCCTCGTACTTTACCGAGGAGACCTCGGTCTGGATATCTATGCGGTCAAGTATCGGCTGGCTTATCTTGCCGAGGTACTTCGCGACCTGCTGCTGCGTACAGTAGCATTTCTTCAGCGGAGAACCGTAGTTCCCGCACGGACACGGGTTCATCGCCGCCACGAGCATGATGTTGCAGGGGTATGTTACCGATCCTGCCGCTCGGGAGATAGTTATACCGCCGTTTTCAAGCGGCTGCCTCAACGTTTCGAGCACCCGCCTGTCAAACTCGGGGAACTCATCGAGGAACAGCACTCCGTTGTGCGCGAGCGATATCTCGCCGGGCTTCGGTATGCTGCCGCCGCCGATCAGACCCACCGACGACGCGGTATGGCTCACGTCGCGGAACGGTCTTCGCGTCACGAGCGGAGCCTCCGGTGACAGTATGCCTGCCACGGAATGTATCTTTGTTGTCTCGATGCTCTCCTCGAAGCTCATCTTCGGGAGCACCGAAGGTATTCGCTTGGCTATCATGCTCTTGCCGGTGCCGGGCGGACCTATCATAAGCATGTTGTGGAAGCCTGCCGCGGCGACCTCGATGGCGCTCTTGACTGCTTCCTGTCCCTTCACATCCGCAAAGTCCAGCAGGTTACGATAGCTGTCCTCGGTTATATCCAGCGGCTTCGCGGGGGAGATGACCTTTCTTCCCGTAAGGTGGTCGGCAAGCTCCCGCACGGTCCTGACCCCGTACACACGGATATTCTTCACTACCGAAGCCTCCGCGGCGTTGTCATACGGTACATACAGCTCTGTCATGCCGTTCTCGGCAGCCTCGACAGCCATTGCGAGTATGCCGTTGACCGGACAGATATCCCCGCCGAGTGACACCTCGCCAATGAACACCTTCCCGTCCAGCTCCGCAGGCACATAGCCCAGCGCCGTCAGCAGCGCGGTAAGTATCGCGAGGTCATACCCCGACCCCGTTTTCTTCACGCCTGCCGGTGACAGGTTGATGATGCTCTTCACCGCGCCGCACTTCATACCGCTGTTCTCAATGGCGGACTTAATGCGCATGCGGCTCTCCTGAACCGACTGGTCGGCAAGTCCGACTATATCCACCGACGATACGCCCTGTGAGGCGCTTATCTCGGCAGTCACCATAAAAGCGTTAAGGCCGAAAAGCCCGACGCTCGAAATCTTTGCAAACATCCCTATTATCCCTTCTTCGCGAAGCATTTCACGGGTAATTAAATGTCATCAGCCACATTCCCGCCGCAAGTCCCGCCGAAAGCAGCAGTGTAAGCGGTACTCCCGTAATTATGGTGGCTCTCGCGTTGCGGTCATATACGAAGCGCTTACCGCGATCGATACGCAGCTTCACCGCTTTTTTATTGTTATATAGCCTTTTCTTCATCACCATTTCCGCCGGGAACACATTCGGAAGCTCCTCGCCGTCCACGCTGTAGAACGCGCAGTCATACTTCCGTTTGTCCTGCCGCCCGATGCGCGTGAAGGTACCGGAGCACCTCTTTGCCAGCAACAGTCTCACCGCGAAATACATCAGCACGAGCGCAGAAGCAACAGATGCCAACGTGAGCAGACCGACCAGCCCGAATATTATGACATCAGGGCCGAAGCCCAGTATCAACAGCAGCAGAATGATGACGACAAGCCCGACTACTACTTCCATGCCTGTTTCAGCAGACGCACGCGGATATACGCGAACGCCTTTTCCTCGCCGTGATCTCGTAGTATTATGAGCAGCCGCCGCAGCAGCTTATCCGTATCGGGGTGTATCATATAATGCGAGTGCGAGCGCTCGTAATACTCGTATGGTGACGCGTCGGTATAGTCGCTTCCGAGGTACACCCTGCACGCGGCTATACGGTCGCAGAACATCTCGACGACATACTTCACGGGCATCTTAACACCTGCCATGTTCCTGTCGCCATCGGGTTTATTGTCTATCCAATACTCGAAGTGGTGCTTGTTTCTCCCCTTGTGGTGGAGCCACGCGGCACTGTAGCCGAGCTTCTCGCGCTCGACAGTGTTGGGACTGCGCCGCCCGTTGAAGTATTTCACTCCCACCATGAACTCCGCAGGCGAGTATTTCGACAGGTCGTGCAAAAGACCCTGCTTATACAGCCCCGCCTTGAAGCAGTAGTGCATCACCAGCCGCTTATGGCGCGTTATCGTGAGAAAATGGCGGTATGCGTTATGTGCGTAATCCGACAGCTGCATTTCCTTTTCCTTATTCTCCATAAACCCGCCTCCTGCCCGGAATGTATCATCTCTATTATACCTCAGCTGTAACGAGATTTCAAGCATTTTCTATGATTTTCATTATTATACTGCAAAACAGCACAGATTTTTGTGCAATTCGACAGCAAGCTTGTTTCAATTTGCCGCACAGCGCTGTAACAGGCGCAAAAGCAAATGACAGTTGGCTGAATATACTGTGAAACTCCTTGACAATCGGTGTAAAATTTGGTACACTGTAAGTTGTTCTTATAGTAATGGTATACAGAAAGGAATGAAGCCGATATATGATAAAAAAACTAATGGGAAGCATCCGTGAGTTCAGATCCGTCTCGATACTGACACCGCTTCTCATGATCGGCGAGGTCGTCATGGAGGTCATTATCCCGATTCTCATGAAAAGCCTCGTGGACGACGGCATCAACGGCAGCTCCGGCGAAGGAAACCTCAGCGTGATATTGCTTATGGGCGGAGCTCTGGCGGTATGCTGCCTTATCTCGCTCGCTTTCGGATTCGGCGGCGCGCGAACCGGCGCTAAAGCCGCCATGGGCTTTGCGCGCAACCTGCGAAAGGATATGTATTATCGCATACAGAACTTCTCATTCTCAAACATAGACAAGTTCTCCACAGCGAGCCTCGTTACCCGTCTCACCACCGACGTTACCCGCGTACAGGACGCGTATCAGATGATACTGCGCATCGCGGTGAGAGCGCCGATAATGCTGATATTCTCGCTTATCATGGCGTTCGTGGTCAATGCACAGCTCGCGCTCGTGTTCGTGGCTATAATCCCGATACTCGCGCTTGGCATCTTCCTCATCATGCGCACCGTACACCCGGTGTTCGAGCGTGTGTTCAAGCGCTATGACGTACTGAACAACGCCGTGCAGGAGAATGTGAGCGGTATGCGCGTGGTCAAGGCTTTCGTGCGCGAGGACTACGAGATCGAAAAGTTCCATGGTATCTCCGGAGATATCTACAACGACTTCTCCTTCGCGGAGAAAATGCTCGCGTTCAACGCGCCGCTCATGCAGTTCTGCGCTTACGGCGGCATGATAGCCGTCTCTTGGATAGGCGCGAACCTGATAGTCGCTGACAACGGACTCACTACCGGCGGACTCATGGCTATGCTCCAGTACGCGATGCAGATACTCATGAACCTTATGATGCTCTCCATGATATTCGTCATGGTCACAATGTCCCGCGCCTCCGCGGAACGTATCTGCGAGGTGCTGAATGAAGAGAGCAATATCACCTCTCCCGACAATGCAGCGTCCGAAGTCGCAGACGGCTCGATAGAGTTCAGGAACGTGAGATTCGAGTACAAGAAGGGAAGCGGCAAGTACGCACTGTCCGATATCAATGTGAAAATACGCTCCGGCGAGACCGTGGGCATCATAGGCGGCACAGGCTCATCGAAGTCCACGCTCGTTCAGCTGATACCGCGTCTGTACGATGTCAGCGAGGGCAGCGTCATCGTCGGCGGCAAGGATGTCCGCGAGTACGACATCGAGACTCTTCGTGACGCTGTGGCAATGGTGCTCCAGAAGAACACGCTGTTCTCCGGCACCATAAAGGATAACCTTAAGTGGGGCAAGCTCGACGCGACGGACGATGAAATGGTCGCCGCGTGCAGGCTCGCGCAGGCAGACGAATTCATAAACAACTTCCCCGAAAAGTACGATACCTACATAGAGCAGGACGGCAATAACGTCTCCGGCGGTCAGAAGCAGAGACTCTGTATCGCCCGCGCACTGGTGAAAAAGCCGAAGATACTTATCCTCGATGACTCCACCAGCGCGGTCGATACCGCTACCGACTCTAAAATACGCAAAGCCTTCCGCGAGGAGATACCCGATACCACCAAGCTCATCATCGCACAGCGTATATCCTCGGTAATGGACGCAGACAAGATAATCGTCCTCGACGGCGGCAGGATAGTCAATGTCGGTACGCATGACGAGCTCATACAGTCCAGCCCGATATACCGCGAGGTATACGAGTCCCAGCAGCGCGGCAGCGAAAGCGTGGACGAGATGTCCGCCGCCATAGGGAAAGGGGGCGAGCAATAATGCCGGCAAGAAGACGCAAGACCGAAGGCGGTCAGACAATGATGATCAAACGCGGCGGTCCGGGCGGCCCAAGAGCCGTCGGCACTGGCATGAAACCCGACAAGGCTGCCATGAAGCGCCTCGTGGGGTACATCTTCAAGGGGTATAAGCTGCGCTTTTTCCTCGTGTTCATCTGCATCATAATAAACGCCCTCGCGGGTGTGGCAGGCTCACTGTTCCTGCAGGAGCTCATAAACGTCCATATCACGCCGATGGTCGAGCTGCGGCAGGCGGGCGGCACTCCCGATTTCACTCCGCTGCTGTTCGCACTGATACGTATGGCGTGCATCTACCTCGTAGGTATAATCTGCGCGTTCCTGCAGAACCGTATCATGGTCACGATATCGCAGGGTATCCAGAAGTCCATACGCGACGAGATGTTCGAGAAAATGCAGCGGCTTCCAATAAGCTACTTCGACCGTAATACACACGGCGACATAATGAGCCGATATACCAACGATATCGACACTCTGCGCCAGATGCTCTCCCAGAGCGTACCACAGGCGTTTTCGTCACTGATAACCATAGTGGCGGTGTTTGTGTCCATGTGCATTGTGAGCCTTCCGCTCACGGGATTCGTTGTCGTATCTCTCGTCGTGATGATGATGATAACAGGCAAAATAGCCGGCAAGAGCGGTAAGTTCTTCATGGCACAGCAGAACTCGATAGCCGAAGTCAACGGCTACATCGAGGAAATGATAAACGGCCAGAAGGTCGTTAAGGTGTTCAACCACGAAAAGCCCGCTGAAGAGGCTTTCGACGAGCTCAATGACGAGCTTTACAACAACGCCCGCGAAGCCAATGCCTTCGCCAATATACTCGGTCCTATCAATAACAACCTCGGACATCTACAGTACGCGCTTATCGCCGTGCTTGGCGGCGTGCTCGCGATATTCGGTGTGGGCGGTCTGCGGCTCGGTGATATCGCCGCGTTCCTCCAGCTTTCCCGCAGCTTCATGATGCCCATAAATCAGATAGTCCAGCAGTTCAACTTCATCATCATGGCACTCGCGGGCGCAAAGCGTATCTTCGCGCTCATAGATGAAAAGCCCGAGACCGACGATGGCTACGTTACCCTCGTCAACGCAAAGCTCGGCGCTAACGGCGAAATAGAAGAGACCACCGAGCATACCGGCTTGTGGGCGTGGAAACACCCCCACGGCACCGGCGATGTCACCTATACCCCGCTCAAGGGCGATGTACGCATGACAGAGGTGGATTTCGGCTACGTCGAGGATAAGATAGTGCTCCATGATGTTACGCTCTTTGCCGAGCCCGGTCAGAAGATAGCATTCGTAGGCTCCACCGGCGCAGGTAAGACCACTATCACAAATCTGATAAACCGCTTCTATGACATAGCCGACGGTAAGATCCGCTACGACGGCATAAATATCAACAAGATAAAGAAAGCAGACCTGCGCCGCTCTCTGGGTATGGTGCTCCAGACCACCAACCTGTTCACCGGTACCGTCAAGGAGAATATCCGCTTCGGCAAGCTCGATGCAACTGATGACGAGATCATCGCGGCGGCTAAACTCGCTAACGCCGACGACTTCATCAGAAGACTCCCGCAGGGTTACGATACCATGCTCACCGAAAACGGCGCCCAGCTCTCACAGGGTCAGCGCCAGCTCATCGCTATCGCCCGTGCCGCTATCGCCGACCCGCCCGTCATGATCCTTGACGAGGCTACGTCAAGCATAGATACCCGTACCGAGGAGATAGTCTCGAGGGGTATGGACAGCCTCATGAACGGCAGGACAGTCTTCGTCATAGCCCACAGGCTCTCGACGATACGTAACGCCGACGTTATCATGGTGCTTG
The DNA here is from genome assembly GCA_947166275.1 of uncultured Clostridia bacterium. Taxonomy (GTDB): domain Bacteria; phylum Bacillota; class Clostridia; order Oscillospirales; family Ruminococcaceae; genus Ruminiclostridium_E. The sequence goes on along the minus strand of CAMVDP010000019.1, from coordinate 19,999 downwards.
AGCAGGGACGTATCATCGAGCGCGGTACACATGAAAAGCTTATCGCCGAAAAAGGCAGATATTACCGCCTCTATACCGGCTCGTTCGAGCAAAGCTGAAAACAACGGAACAAATAAAAAACCGAGCCTTTCCCGCCATATGGAAGGTTTCTTTTATCGCCGCGTCGTGCGGCGTTTTGGAAACCTTCTTTACTACGTCCTGTAGTAAGCGGGGGCTCGGTTTTTTCGTGATCCATTCATATAAGCAGTCCGTTTATGATGTCCTCGGCGACCTCATACTGTGTGACGCGGAGATCCATGGCAAGCTTCTGGATGCGGCGGTGGGCTTCAGCCTCGGAGAGCTGTTCCTTGGACATGACGATAAGCTTGGCACGGGTGAGGGTCTTATCCTGCTCGTTCTTTTTTTCGAGCTCGGCGATCTTTCTGCGGAAGACCACCTCGCTGCCGGCGTTGGTTTCGCAGAAGCGGATCGCCTGCATCAGAGCACCTTTGAAAACCGGCTTGGTTATGATATAGGTGCCGATAGGCGAGAGCTTTTTGAGCACATCGTCCGCGGCATCCTCACGCACTATTGCGAACAGGTGTGCCTGGGTGATCTTATGGAGCTCGGACAACAGGGTGAACCCGGTCTCATTTTCGAGCGGGAACGACACGAAAATATAGTCGAAGCGTGTTGTATCTATGCTTCGCACAGTCATGCCGTCCGTTGCGGTCGTGACATCGTATTCGCCGCTGTCAATAAGCGCTGCGAGTGTTTTGCAGGCTTCGGCTGTTTTTGCTGCTATAAGCACGTTTTTCAAAGCTCGCTCTCCTTGAATACCGCTCTGTAGTCATAAAGGTATATTATGCCCGAAAGCACCGTAAGGAATGTGCAGATATACATGAGCACATCCGTTATTATCTGTGTCGGGAATTCGGCGCCGAGGACAGTGAAGTCCTGTGTAAGCATGTGCAGTATAAGTATTATGCAGATCGCTACCATTGTAGAAGCAGTCTTGAGCTTGCCCCAGATGTTGGCGGCAATTACAAGCTTCTGCTTGCTGCCTGCAGCGACAAGGCGCACGCCCGACACCATGAACTCCCTCGCCATTATCAGCCATACTGCCCACGCCGGAGCATAGCCGAGCTCCACAAAGCAGATCAGTGCCGCTGCCACGAGCACCTTATCCGCAAGGGGGTCGAGGAACTTGCCGAGGTCGGTTATCATGTTGTACTTGCGCGCGACCTTACCATCGAGCATATCGGTTATGCTCGCCAGTGCGAATATTACCAGCGCCGCGGTATACCCGAACGGAATGTACGGTATCATAAGCGCCGCAATGAAGAACGGCACAAGTATCACCCTGAACAGCGTCAATTTGTTAGCTAAATTCATAAATGTCTCCGCAATTGGCATTTCCCCCGTTAAAAACGGGGGAAATGCCGTATTATCACATTTCGATTATAATATCGTTCGTGTCCTTGAGTATCTTGTCCTCAATGAGCTTTCCGTCTATCTTCGTGCCGTTGACAGTCACGGACTTCACACCGTGCTGGCTGCCGTTCGGGTTCTTGACCGTAACGTGGAGCTTCTTGCCGCGGAAGGTCTTATCCATGGTGTACTCCTTCCACTCGGACGGAATGGACGGGTCGATGACAAGTCCCTTGGTCTCGGGGTTGAGACCGAGTATGCCCTCGGTAGTACCTACCATTACCGTGGACGCGGTACCGGTGAGCCAATGAACGTGAGCGCGGCCTGCGAACGGGCTGTCCTTACCCTCGACAAACTGGCCGAATACGTAAGGCTCAAGCACGCGGAGCTCCGCTTTATCGTTGTATGTGGCAGGGGAAGCTTCCTTCCAGTATTTGTAAGCTCTGTCGCCGTGTCCGAGCTTGGACTCCGCGAGAATGAGCCAGCCCTGCGGCTGCGAGAAGATGCCCGCGTTCTCCTTCGTGCATGCGTTGAAGCACTGCATGAGCGCGCCGTCGAAGCCGTGACGGTCATACGGCGGGTACATTACCATTGCGCCGTACGGGGTGTTGAGCTCACGCTCCACGCTGTCCATAGCCTTTTCAGCCTGCTCGGGAGAAGCATAGCCGGAGATGACTGACCAGGACTGGGGGTTGAGCCACATGCTTGCCTCGGGGTCGGTGCGCTGACCGATGACTGTGCCGTCTTCCTTGTAGCCGCGGATCCATCTGTCCTCGTTCCAGCATGCTGCAAGTATCTTGTCAAGCCTTGCGTTGATATCATCAAGGTACTTGATGTACTCGGTGTCGCCCTTTTCCTCTGCGTAGCCCTTGAGAATTTTGATAGCGTATACGAGCTGGAAAGCCACGAATGTAGACTCGCCGAGCTTTCCGAGACGCAGACAGTCGTTCCAGTCCGCATGCAGACCCGCGGGCATTCCGTGCGCACCGAGGTTGTCCATGGAGAACTTGATGGCTCTCTTGAGGTGGTCGTATACAGTACCCTTTTCGCCGTTGTTTGCGTAGAATATCTCTTCATCGAGGAACTTGCTGTCACCGCTCTCGGAGATGTACTTGTATACCGTCGGGAACAGCCAGAGCGCATCGTCAGCGCGGTAGCTCGGGTGGCCGGTCTCCTTTACGTAATCCGGGTCGTCGGGGGTGTTCTCCTGACCTGCCTTGTGAGTATACTTAACAAGCGGCAGACCTGCTCCGTTCGTTACCTGTGCAGAAAGCATGAATACTATCTGCTTCTTCGCCATTTCGGGCGCGAGGTGGATTATGCCCTGGATATCCTGTACGGTATCGCGGTAGCCGAATCCGTTGCGCAGACCGCAGTACTGGAAGGATGCCGCACGCGACCATGTGAACGTGATAAAACAGTTGTAAGCGTTCCACACGTTGACGATGTTGTTGAAGTTCTCATCGGGAGTATGCACCTGGAGGTTGTCGAGCTTGCTGTGCCAGTATTTCTTCAGCACATCGAGCTCCTCGTCGCACACGCCGGGCTTTTCATAGCGCGCGATGATCTTCTCTGCCTCTTCCTCGGGCTTCTGACCGAGCAGGTAGATGAACTCCTTGGTCTCGCCGGGAGCGAGGGTGATGTCGGACTGGAGCGCGCCGCAAGAGTTTGCGTTGAAGTTCAGGTCGTTGTTGAGATCGGCGGACGCGCCTACGGGGTTAGCATAGCTGTGATAGCTGCCGACAAACTTGTCGCGGTCGCCGCAGTACTTGTCGATCTTCTGGCCCGCAAGACCTAAAAAGCGGTTGTTGTCGGGGTTTCTGAACACCTCGTTCTGCTTCTGAAGGATATACTTTCCCTTGAAATAGGTGTGTGTGATGAACAGGGTGTACTGGAGGTTTACCTGATCCTGCTCATAGTTGTTGTCATTGACGAATTCGCAGTAACCCGTTACAGCAAGCTTGCGGGGCTTATCGCCTGTATTGGTGAGCTTTGCGCGCCATACTTCGTAAGTCGCGTCCTTCGGAACGTAGTAGAGAGTCTCGGACTTTATGCCGGAGTACTCCGAGGTTATTACGGTGTAAGCTGTACCGTGGCGGCACTCGCTCTTATAGCTGTCAAGGGGCTTGCACACCGGTGACCATGATGCCGACCAGTAATCTCCGGTCTCTGCGTCACGAAGATAGATATATCTTCCGGGCTGGTCTGTTGCTACGGAGTTGAAGCGGTAGCGGATGATACGTCCGTTTGCACCGGACTTAACGAAGCTGTAGCCGCCCGCGTTATTCGAAATGATAGCGCCGTACTCGGGAGAGCCTAAATAGTTTGCCCATGCCGAGGGAGTATCGGGGCGCGTGATGACATATTCCTTGTTTTTTTCGTCGAAAAAGCCGTAGTTCATTGAGCTTTTACCTCCTTGATGTGAGTTGAGCCGCTTTTTGCGGTCATGTCCGGTAAACGATTTCGCGAATGCGTTTCTCGCTCCATATAATATCATTATATCAGTAAAGACGTATTTGCACAAGGGCGGTAATTTAGCCAAAATTTTTACCCCGGCTTTGTGCATGATGACCACAAAAATCCTGCCGCGGCATTGAGCCGCGGCAGGGTGATCTGTTATTCAGTCAAACGATCATGAAACGTTTATAGTGAGGTTTACGTACTTTGTCGTATCGCTTGCAAGGTATACGGGGATCGATACCGTGCCTGCCTGACCGCCGGGCGTTACATCAAAGTAGATGTAGAGATCGCCGCCGGATGTGGTGTAATTGTAGTTGAACACAGCCGCTGTTCCTGTCTGGCTGCCTATGATGACATCTCTTATGGAGGTGCTGTTCTTTACAACTACTTCGAGAGCGTTATACGCTGTGGATTCGTTTCTGGTCATTACGATCCTGGATCTGGGAGACGAAATGGTCTGGGCAGAGGTTGCGGAGCTTCCGCTGGTGACTGTTATGGTCTGTGCTCTGCACTCGTCCTTCTCAAGCGCTCTCGTAGCATTGTATGTGAGGTTGCCGGGAAGCGAGTAGTAGTCATAGCAGGAGTTCGCGAATCTGTAGGAGTTGACCTGACCGAAGCACTCAAGCTTTGTGCCGACATCCGAATTAACTGTTCCCTCGAACGATACGGTGGCCGTCTTTCCGGGAGCAAGTCCGTTGCCGAGCTTGAAAGATACGGTCCAGTATGTGTATCCGGGATAGTTCCTTGAGTCTTCACCGTGATTGAAGATGTTGTGGGGAACGTTGCCCTCGATGCCATGAGTGTCATTTGAGAGCAGCGGCAGATAAACGCCGAGCTCGACTTCCGAAAGTGTGTTGATCGTCATGGGCGAATTGTTGGTAAGAGTGAAGAGATATGTGATCTTTTCGCCGTTCTTTATAGTATTGTTCGTTGTGTTATGACCGGATACCGCAACAGTAAGGTCAAGCTGGCCATAGTTCTTGGAAATAAGGGCAAGATCGACATTCTCTGTCGTCTCGGTATAGCTTGAGGGTGTAACGGCATAGTTAAGATAGCTGTTGTAGTTGATCGCGTCGGAATACTTGACAACCGCGTTGGTGAAGGTGTCTACGCTGTTTACGGTCACATATGTGCCGTTGGGCTTTATGGTATACGCATCGATACTCATTGGCAGCGCCTGGCTTCCACCTGCAACGATCGCGTTATACGCACGGTACTTCTGATAGTTGTACTCGAATACGACCTTATAGCTCATACCCTTTATGAGGTTGGGGAAGGAGTATTTTCCGTTGGAGTCCGTAACAGCCTTCTGAATATAGTATACACTCGTATCCTTTACTGCTGTGGTGGAGTTTATAAGGTATACGTTGATGCCGGAGATACCGGGCTCGCTGTTGATAGCTCTGATACCGTTGGATATCGTGGACGCGCCGGGGGTATCATCCCATACTGTACCGCTTATGGTGAATGCGGAAGTTACTTTGTATACGAATGTCTCGACCGGAGTATCGGCATATCCAAGCGCACGTGCGTAAGCCTTTATCACGGTGTCCTTGTTGAGCTTGATCGCCGAGCTGAATATAGCTACGGAATTGCTGGTACGCGGGTCGGAGCCATCAGTGGTATAATAGATCTTCGCGCCGGAGCTGCCACAGCTTAAGGTTACGGGGAGCTCGGTGGTATAGTTGGTCGTTGTGACCTTGTCCGCGCTTACCGTGCCGAGATCGCCGACAGTCACGCTGAACGACCTGATCTCGCTGTATTCGCCGTCCTTATATGCAACAGCCTGCACTGTGCAGCTCTTATCGATCGTGATCTTGGAGGTGTATCTCATGCTCGATGTGCTCGGTGTGGTGCCGTTGGTGGTGTAGTAGATAGAAGCGCCGCTCGTTGCACACGCGAGCTCTACCGTCTTACCGCCGTATACGGAGGATATCGAACCGGTGGGCTTCGATATGCTTACGATCGGATCGCTCGGGAGCCTTGTGATACGGCCGCTGAGATACTGCGAAAGGACTGTGAGATCCTTGCTGCTTATCTTGCCATCCCCGTTACAGTCTGCGTTGTCCTTGCAGATATACTTTGTCTTCAGGGCAAGGAAGTTCTTGAGCTTGGTGTAATCGTTCTGGTTGATGTTGCCGTCGCCGGTAACGTCACCGTAAAGGGTGTTAACATTGAAGGTCTTGGTCATGACCTTGCTGGCTACACCGTCCTTGACTGCGATAGCCTTTATCTTGGTCGTCTTCGTTATAAGAAGCAGCGCACCGGTGTATTTTCTGCTCGATGTCGTGGGAGTCTTTCCGTTTGCGGTGTAATAGATAGTTGCACCCGCAGTTGTGGTGGAAAGAGCGATCTTACGCTTGCCCGGGGTGCCCTTTACCTGATATGTAGGCTTTGCCACCGTAACAGCTTCCTTGGCAAGGGAAACATACCCATAGCCGGCATTCGCGCTTTCAGCGACGCACTCGGCCCCTATCGCCGAAACTGCCATTACTCCGGAGATGAGAACAGCTGCCGCTTTTTTCAAAAGCAAATTCATTTTTCTTTTCCTTTCTTTCAACTTTGATGATGGTCGGAGCCCGTAAGGGTACTCCTAATATAATAAACGTTCTTACGACCCGAAAAGTGACATCGTTTTCCGAAAAATTTACCGGAACCGGAAAATTTCGTAAAATCTGCACAATCCGGAGTGCGCGCCGCCATTATATTTCAGTGAAATCGTCCTGCATGATGTCGCCATGCGGATCCACATGACCGCCTATCATATCTCTGCCGCGTACATAGTACTTGTCCCGCTGCTCCTTTACCGCCTGGTCAAGGAGCTTTTTCACTTCACGCGGCTTCTTTATTGATACGAGCTTCTTTTCGGGTGTGTCGATATCCTTCGACGCGATATCTATCGTGCCGCAGCCGAATATCCTCTGGCCGAGCGTGAAAGATATCTTCTTGTCGAATATCCTGTACAGCTCTATCTCGTCCTCCTTGATGTTGAGCAACCCTATCCTCGTGTACAGCGTCGTATCGGTAAGGATGTATCTCGTGAATGATATCGGCATGCCGAGGATACATTTCTTGCCCGACCACAGTACATTGCCATAGTTCGCCTTGAGCTTTTCCATGTTCATGGTCTGCAGCCTCCTTTATTGAGATGATATTTTTTCGTTCACCTTCCGCCTTCAGACGGCAGGGGTTACATTTATTTCTTCTTTCTGCTGTCATGCGTCACCGACTCGCGTATGTGGTCGATGCTTTCCTTCAGCTTTTTCTTCTTCTCCGCCGCTTCCTTCTTACGCCGTTCCTTTGCCGCGGCTTCCTTTTTCTCTTTCGCGGCACGCTCCGCCGCCACTGTTTCGGACAGCGACACCGGCATTATTTCTCCGCCTTCTGCCGCAACATCGAACGAGTTGATGTCGGTATAATCATCGGAGTGGTGAGGAAGACCCTTTGCCTTCAGCTTGTCGGAAACGAATGTCTTCGCCGTACTGTAAACGACCGCGAACAGGGGGATACCGATGATAAGTCCCCAGAATCCGAAGATGCCCTGTCCCACAAGGATAGCGAAGATGACCCAGAAGCTTGTGAGGCCTGTGCTCTCGCCGAGTATGCGCGGGCTTATGATGTTGCCGTTAACGTTCTGGATAACGAGCACGATTATCGTGAAGATGATGCACATGAACGGGTCTTCCATGAATATCAGGAAAAGACACGGCACAAGTCCGATGAACGGACCGAAGTAAGGGATTATATTCGTAAGTCCCATGACGACCGACACGAGCAGTGAGAATGGCACGCCGGACAGTGTAGTCACCGCGAAGGTTATACAGCCTACCACGAAGGAATCTATGATCGTGCCTGTAATGAAGTTACCGAACGAGCGGTGTATCTTGCGTATGCTTCCTATGAAGCGGTTCGCTTTGCTGATAGGAAGTATGCAGTAAAGCGATTTTTTTGCCTGCGCCGCGAAAAGCTCCTTGCTGTACAGGCAGTATATAGCGACCACGATGCCGAATATCAGATTGAGTATCGTGCCGATAACGCTCATTATACCGTTGGTGAGAAATCCGAGGTAATCGCCCATCTGCGGGAGAAGCTGGTCATTCAGCAGCTTGCGCAGAGTAGAACCCGCGTCACGTACTATATTCGTGATATCCTCGCCTATTTCGGGGTAATTCTGAAACGTCTCGCTCACCCATGTGGTCACGTTCGTGATGTAGGTAGGGATATTGTCGACCAGCAGCGTTATCGTTGTGGTGAGCTGCGGGATTATTGCTATGAGCACGCCCGCTATGATGCCGATGAACAGCAGGAACGTCACCGTGATGCTGCAGATACGCGCGGGCTTGTTCTTTACGTATATTTTCAGGTGGCGGTATCTTACGTCGCCGCTCTGTGAATTCTTATCCTCGTAATGCTCGCCTGACTTCTTGAATATCCGCCCGAACAGGTCTTTCTCAAGCTTCGCCACCACCGGCGCAAGAAGGTATGCTATGATAAAGCCATAAATTATCGGCGTGATGACCGAAAGGAAGCTTCCTATACCTTCGGCTATGTTGCTAATGTTCATAAGCATAGTGCACACGAGCATGGAAGCAACTATAACAACAAAGGCGGTGATGCCCCAGCCCAGGTAATGCTTGTTCCATCTGTAAAACTTCATGATGCCCTCCATGCTACATATAGCAATATATAATGTATTATACAACAAAATATGGGCGTTGTCAAGGATTTGAGGCACTTTTGCACAAATTTAACGGACGGGAATAAACATTTACGGCTCGTCATAAAATTGAATCGGGTGATAGCTTTGTCCGAAAACAAGAAAAACAACGCCGCAATAAAGCTTGCAGCGTCTTACATATTGCCGTTGTTATGCGGCACAGCAGTCAGCGCGGTGCTTATCGCGCTGTCCGCGTGGCTCATGTGCGTACTGGGTCTGCCGCATTCAACCGCAGGAGGGGCCTCGTTCGTCGCTCTCGCAGCGGGAACGCTTGCCTCAGGAGCTCTCTGCGGTCTGATACGGCGTCGGGGAGGACTTAAATGCGGAGCGATATGCGGCATTCTGTTCCTCCTGCCAATGCTGGTGATATCCGCCGTATCCGGAAACATATCCGGCAGCGCGTTCGCCGGCAAGATACTGACAATAATGCTCGTGTCGTGCATCGGCGGGGTACTCGGTGTCAATGCCGGACACCGGTGATCATCGCGTTATTCCGTACCTGTCCGTGCTGACCGTGCTGCTCACAGCGACTGACGCAGATGTGAGGTATCCGGGGTAATCTGCGCTTATGGCGCGCCAGAGCTCCGGGGAATGTGACCGTATCGCGTATTCCATCCCGAACGGGTCGGCTCCATGCTCCGTCGCCGTAGTGAGCGCTGCTGTGACTCGCCTGCAGAGCTCTTCCTCCGCGAGCCTGTCCAGCTCGTCCCTCGACAGGTACGGGTCGGGAAGCGAGGTGCTCACTATCTTGCACTCCGCGTATATCCTGACATCAATGGAAAGCCTGCCGTCACGCGCTTCCGGCGTTATACGCGGCGTTATGCCGTACAGCATCACTCTCGTGTCATGCCCCCGCAGCGACAGCATAAGCTCGCAGGCACACGTGCTGCCCGCCGCCGGGTCGAGCAGATGAACGCCTGACATCTGCATATCCGAGAGCTCCCTCGCATACGCTCCGTTCTTACACAGCACTCCGCCCGATACCACGACTCCGCTGCCGTCCTCGGTGAGACCGCCGTTGAGCTCCGAGACCTCAAGCAGCGGCAGTATCACGCTGCCCGTCGGCTCAAACAGCCGTTCCAGCGCTTCGCACATTCGCATAGGACGGGTAAGCCCCAGGTCATCCGCGTTCTTCAGCAGCATTTCCAGCTTTTCCACCGACGCGCTGCCCTCCGAAAACCTCACGTTCATTATATCTGCGGCCTTTCCCTTCGCGGCTGTGATATATGCGCGGGGATTGCCGGAATAGTGCGACATCGCAAGCTTCAAAGGCTCCCGCAGCGAGAAAAGCGCGTCCTCGCCGAATACGATCACCGCCGCCGCGCCGAGCATAAGACCGCTGCCCGAAGCGTATGACGCAGCTCCGAGCGCGCTCTCTATCGTCTCCCCGGTGCCGCTCACGGTAGTAACGTTGGGCGCGGAGCTGTCGACCGCCGTGACTCCGCCGGACGAGTCGGTGTTGAAGTACTGCACTGTCACGGTATATTCTCCGCCGTCGAAGTCAACTCCCACGGCTTCCGCTATCCCGAGCTTGTCCAGCTCGGTGTGCGGTACACAGCCCGACAGCATGAGCACCGCCAGCACCAATGCCGCTGTCCTTTTCATGTTCCCTTCTCCTTTCCCGCCCCGCACGCAAGCGCCAGCGAAGGTATGATGACCGCCGTGAGCAGGAGCGGCATCCCCGATGACATCATACGCGAGGATATGCTGTACAGCTCCGGATATACGGTGAACAGCTCCGCAGACCCCAGTGACACCGCCGCGAACACGAGTGCCGCGACATCGGCGGCTTTTCCGCGAGTGAAGCACTCCCGGACGATCTCCCGGAACGCGAATGCCGCAAAAGCGAGCCGCAATATGCCCGCCATGACCCATATCATGGCATCGATACCGTTTATGCGGTGCAGCAGCGTGATGTCCGACACCGACGACAGTGTATAGAACGGGAGCGAAAGCAGCGGAGTGAGCCGTCCGAACACGGTGAAGTACAGAAAAGTCATGATCATAAGCGCAAGACAGGACACGCCGAGATACAGAGGTACTGTCCTGCAGCTTCTGCCGTTCACTCTGCCGCACAGCGCCATGAATATCAGAAGCTCGCAGTTGAGCGAGAACTCCCGTGATGTTTGGGCGTACAGCGTACCGGGGTCATCCGTGAGCGAAGGGTACAGCCTGTTAAGCCGTATTACCGGCAGCAGAGCCGCAGAGATCAGCAGCATCAGCAGGACAAGCCCTGCCGAAACTATGACCGCGGTGCGCGAAGAGGCTTCAAGCCCCTTGTGCACCGCAAATAAAAGTGCCGCTCCCGTAAACACGTAGAAGTACAGCGAAGGCGCCGAGTCAAATACCGTGCTCGACGCGTAGTAATGTGACCGCAGCCCTGTCTCCATTGCACAGAACAGCAGCATAACCGATACCAGCACCCCGATGAAGCCCGAAAGCAGCTTGCTGCGGCCGGCGATCACCGAGACCGGAGAGCTGCCGCCGCTGCGCTTCACAGCAATAAGCAGAGGAATATACGCCGCTCCCGCGATAAGGAACGACATCACTGTCACAGTGAAGCGCTGCATACCGTACTCCACACTCTCACCGGGCAGCGCCGTAGCCTCGGTGAATATACGCGACAGCGCAAGTGCCGCCGCAAGCCCGCCATAGCCTGTCTTACCGTTCATCTCTCTGTCTGTCAACTCCGTTCATATCATATATATCCGGCTCGGAGCGGCTCAAAGCTATCCAGCCGCTCCGTGTGAGCAGGTCACGCATGGACTTCCGCGAGAACGGCGAAAGCGGTGAAGTGAACGGCACTCCGTAAGAGTCCAGCGAGCACACGCTCACGCACAGCATGAATGCCGCCACAGTCAGCCCGAACAGTCCGAACAGTCCGCCCGCAAGGATAAACCCGAACCGCAGAAACGACACCTGCTCCCCGATGTCCGACACGATGTAGCCGGAAATGGACGCTATCGCTACCGCCAGCAGCATCGGCGCTCCCACAAGCCCCGCCGAGACCACGATATCGCCTATAACGATGCCGCCGACGATGCTCACCGCGTGTCCCACGTTCGACGGGAGCCGCAGCCCCGCCTCGCGCATTATCTCATAGAAGATGTCGAGTATCACACACTCCGTCAGTATACTGTACGGCGTGAGTGACTCCGCCGCCGCAAGATTGCGCAGCAGCGCGTCCGGTATAAGCTCCGGGTGGAAGTTCGCAAGCGCCGCGTAAAACCCCGGCAGGAATATCGCGATAAGAAACGCCGCCCATCGTATAAGCCGCACGAACAGCGCCAACAAAGGCTTTTCGGTGTAGTCGTCCAGCATCATGAAGTTCTCGGCAAACAGCTTCGGCAGATACAGCGCAAACGGTGACCCGTCCACAAGTATCCCCACTCTGCCCTCGTACAGCTTCGATACGAACACATCCGGGCGCTCGGTGGCGCCTACGGCAGAAAACAGAGGGTGCTTCTTCTCAAGGAACGGCTGGATATACCCGCTTTCGAGTATCAGCGACAGCGGCAGCGTCTCAAGCTGCCGTATGACCTTGTCTGTGAGCGCTTTGTCGGCGCTTTCCATGCGGCAGACACATATCTCGGTCTTCGACGTTTTTCCTACGGTCATGGCTGTAAATGTAAGCTCCGGGGATCTGACACGCCGCCGGACAAGGCTCATGTTCGTATGGAGAGCTTCCACGAAGCCCTCGCGCGCGCCGCGTATGTTCCGGTGGTTTTCAGGCTGAGTCACCGAGCGGGTCTGAAAGCCCTGCACTCCCACCGCGTAGCCTGCATCGAAACCGTTAACGAGTATCACACAGAAGCCGTTCATGATCGCGTTTACCACATCCTCCGCGCTGCAAACGGACTTTCCGTCGCAGGCTATCAGAAGCTCGCCGCTTATCATCGCCGCAAGCCGCCCGGGAGTCATGTCCCCGCCGTCCGTGCCAAGCTCTGACAGCGGACGGTACACAAGGTTCGCAAGCTTGTTCGCGTCCGTCTGACCGTCGCAGGAAAGCACGCATACTTCAATACCGCATACCTTTGCGTATTTCAGTATCAGGTCACTGCTGTTTTTCATCACCGCACGTATGTTCACTATATTCCCGGTAAGGTCCTCAACGAGCATATCCGTTCACACCTCCATGTTTTTCGCGGTTATTGTGTGTCGGAATGTATAAAATAATACGCCCCGTGAGAAAATACAGCCGAGGTGAAAAGCATGCTGGTGATCATGATACGCACGGTGATACTCTACACCGTTATAATACTTATGATGCGGCTCATGGGGAAGAAGCAGCTCGGTGAGCTGCAGCCGAGTGAGCTGGTCACGACCATACTTATATCGAATATCGCCACTCTGTCCATCGAAGACCCGACTATACCTATGCTGCTCGGTATCGTGCCAGTGGTGATGATAGTGTGCATAGATGTGCTGATGTCCGTGGTAATGCTGAAAATACCGCGTTTCCGGAGCCTGATAACCGGATCGCCGAAAATAATCATCTCCGACGGGGTGATCGACCGCAGAGAGCTGCGTCGCCTGCGCTACACCGCGGATGATGTGCTCGAAGCCATGCGCGACCACGATATTTTTGATATTTCTGAAGTGCGCTACGCCATAGTCGAGACCACAGGCAAGATAAACTTCCTGAAAAAGACAGACAGCCCCGCCGACCCGCCGAGTGTCGTTATCAAGGACGGTGCAGTGGAACAAAGCGGGCTCACCATGGCGGGCATGACACGGGGAGATGTGGACGCGATACTGTCGGAGAACGGCGTTGAGCTTGCGGATGTGTTCCTGCTCACCGTGGAGAGCGGGGGAGACTACAAGCTGATAGGAAAGGAGAGCGGACAATGAAACGAACACTCATCTGCGCAGGGCTGATATCGGTAATGGCAATGACGGGCATCGTGCTGCTTGACAGGACGGAAAGTGCAGCAGCCGACACCGCTTCCCGGCTGCGGGAGCTTGATTCGCTGCCGGCGAGGGAACGTGAGGCGGCTGCGTCCGCGATATACACGGACTGGTCGGATTTCTGCGAGCGCAACTTCTTCCTCACGAACAACGAATGTGCGTTTGAGATCGAAACGGCGCTCGTCGATATCATAAGCGAGCTGCGCTCGGGCGAGTATGACATCGGCGCGGAGTGCGAGGAGGCTGCAATGCTCGCGGAACTGTACGCAAGAAGCACCCGGCCGTGCGTGCATAACATATTCTGACACTCTTGACGAAAGTGTGGAAAAATGTTATAATGTCAAAGAAAGGGTGACGGAAATGGAGCTTAACATCGTGCTCGTCGAGCCGAGAATACCGCAGAATACCGGCAATGTCGCGAGAACGTGCGCGCTCACCGGGGCGAGACTGCACCTTGTAAGGCCGCTGGGCTTCGAGATCGACGACCGTAAGCTCAAACGAGCGGGGCTGGACTACTGGCACCTGCTCGACATTACATACTACGACGGGCTGAACGACCTGTTCGCGAGGAACCCTGACGGCGATTTCCGGTACTTCTCGACAAAGGCGGTCAACAACTACTGCGACGTAAGCTACCGGGACAAGTGCTTCATCGTGTTCGGACGCGAGGATGCGGGACTTCCCGAGGAGCTTCTGCTCCGGAATAAGGAGCGCTGCGTGCGTATACCCATGATCGACAACCCGGACGCAAGAAGTCTCAACCTTTCAAACAGCGTAGCGATCGGTACTTACGAGGTGCTGCGCCAATGGGGCTTCCCCGAGCTGAAGAACGCGGGCAGCCTTACGCGATACAGCTGGCAGGACAGCGGGAACGATAACAAAGGAGACATTACATGAACGATTACAGGATAATAACAGACAGCGGCTGCGACATCTCCACAGAGGACGAGGAGCGCTACGGCATAGATATCATGTCTTTCGACGTGATAATCGGAAACGAGACTCTTCGTGAGCGCATCGACATCAGCGGACATGACTTTCTCGAGAAGATCGCAAACTGTGAGGACCTCCCCAAAACGTCGCAGATAACGGCGTTCCGCTTCGAGGAGAAATTCGAGGAGTGCATAAAGGACGGCGCAAAGGATATCATCGTCGTGCTCATCAACAGCGTCGGCAGCCATACCTACGCCAACGCGGTGCAGGCTGCGGACACGCTGAAAAATGACGGCAGAGCGGGCGATACCCGGTTCTACATAATCGACAGCCATACGTACAGTTTAGGCTATGGCTATCCCGTAGTTGAGGCGGCGAAAAAGCTCGAAGCGGGTCAGAGCGTCGAGAGAGCGGTGGCATATCTCGAAGACTGGTTCGACTGCTGCGAGCTGTATCTGATGCTGTTCAATCTGCGCCACGCGAAGAAATCCGGGCGCATCAAGGCTGCCGCGGCGGTTATGGGCGAGCTCATGAACATCAAGCCGATCGTGCAGATGATAGACGACGACACCAAGGTGGTGGCAAAGCCGCGCGGTGAAAAAAAGGCTGTGGACGAGCTCGTGAACTATCTCACGACCCGCGCCATACCCAAGACCCCGTTCATCGTGGGGCGCTCCCTCGCAACGGAGCTCGAAGATGAGTTCATCGAGAAATACAAGGCAAAATCAGGCAGCCAGCTCGCCATGATACACAGCGTCGGCAGCGTCGTTGCAGCCAATGCCGGTACAAGCTTCATAGGCGTGTTCGTAAAAGGTGAAAAACGCAGATAAACGTTCTGCGAACGGAATAAACAAATAACCGGAGGTATCAAGCATGAAAAAGACAAGACTCGTAGGTGCGCTTCTCGCCTGCACACTGGCGGTAACAGGCATATCTGCCGTACCGGAGCTGAGCACTCCGTTTTCGGCGGTTTCCGAGGCGGCATCAAAGCTCGCGGCTCCCAAAGGACTCAAGGCTTCGGTAAAGAAATCCTCGGTAACACTTACCTGGAACGCGGTCAAGGGCGCGGACGCTTACCGCGTATACAAGTACAATGACTCCAAGGGCAAATACGAGACATGCAAAAATGTTTCGGGCACAAGCTGCACGGTCAAAAACCTCAAAGACGGTACATACAAGTTCCGCGTGGCGGCACTCGTCAAATCCGGCAGCAAGTACTCCGTACAGACCAAGTCCTCCGCAGTGAGTGCGAAGGTAAAGGCAGGCAAGACTGACACATCGGCATCATCGTCATCGCTCCCGATATCATTCCCGGCGCTCGGCTCCTCCCGGGCAAACGCCACCAAGGCGATCGGGCTTGCGCATGAGACCACTTTCAACGTTTCGGCAGACTATACATTGGTAATGGGTACGAAGACCGTCGTGAAAGACGACTGCATGGTCATCATGTACTTCAACAGCAATGATAAGCTCTTCTTCGAAGCAGTCATAATACCTGAAAAAACCATTACAAGCACGAAGCTCCTTGAAACTCTCCGTGCGGTATTCGGCAAGGAAACCGTGTCGCAGAAAGACGACAACGGCACAGTATGCGTATGGCTCGACAGCGCTTTGACAAAAGAAAAAGGTGTTATCATCGTAAAAACTGACGAAGGCGAAGGCTCAGCGTATTACGAGACGGACCTGACACTTACCCCGGAAAGCATGAAAAACCCCGCTGGTCAGTACAACATCAACGACATTTCAAACCTGTTCCGGCAATAACAAAAACGCCCCCGGCAGTCAGATGACTGCCGGGGGCTTTTCTTATTTCAGGAAACTGTCGAGCTTCGCAGTGATGCGGGTCTGTATCTCCTCCGCGAGATACGGTATATGCGTGAGCAGGTCGTACTTCGCGCTGATGTCATCCTTCGTGATACCTGCGGCGGTCCACGCTGCGGTATCATTGCGGTCGAGCCACAACGGGGCGTATATCTTCTCGCCCTTGACTATGGCGTATCCGGAAGCGAACTCCGCGGTTATCGCAGCCTTGTCGCCCGAAAGCAGGATGTCGAGCTGCTCCGGAGCGTATATCCCCGCAAGTGAGGTGCGCACGGTATCGTCGGGGATCCGGAAATACGTAATGAAGCTGTATACGTTGATATAACTGTCTATCGACGTAACATCGGCGTAGTCGGAATACCATTCGCCGGTCTCGACGGGAGCGAGCGGCTCGGCATCGCCATCGCTGCGCGCGCTTTCTTTGTATTCGGGCAGTGAGCGCAGATACTCGCGCCAGCGCTCACCCATGATGTATTCCTCGTCGCTGTATTCGAGCACGCCGTCAACGGACATTTCAAGCGAGCGCGGGATATTATAGAATATATACGCGAACGGCTCCTCGTACATCATCGTATCGCCGCCGCCCGTCGCGGGATTGCCCATGCTCGCTGCGGATATGTTTTCCTTTGCTGTGCCGACGGAAAAATCGGCTTCCTCCGCGTCCTCGATCGCGTCATTTTCCTCGGCGGCAGGTGCTACCGGAGATATCGACGCATCTCCGACTGCGTTGATCGCGTCATTTGCGCTGTCGGGCTCATCCTCGGACGCCTCCGCGATCTCCTCTGAATACTCCTGTACCGCGAACAGCTGTACACCGTCCTCATCGGACTTGAATTCGGAGACTACCGCGCTGTCATCCAGGAATATCTCCTGCTCCTCACCGGCATACATCCCAGGATCTTCGGCTGCCGCGGAAGCCTCGTTCTCCGCAGAAGCGCCGTTCTCTGCGGAAGCGCCGTCCGCTGCGGCAGCGAATGTCGCGTGGGTCTCCATGCTCTTCGTGACGGCAGATGACGCGTCGGTTTTGTCTACTCCTATGCTTCCGCTCATGCGCAGTGCCGCTATCGTACCGCCTGCGGCAATGACAAGCGCCGCGGCGATGCCCGCATATTTAGCGACGTTCATGCGTATGGCAGGGCGGGGCTTTGATATTTCCTCGCTCATCATGGCGGAAACACGGTCAAGCAGCTCCGCCGACGGCTTTATATTGTCGAATGCGACATGCAGATCGTCTTTAAACATCAAACTCCACCCCCTTCAGCTTCTCACGCAGCATATCCCGTCCGCGTGACAGGCGGGATTTCACATTGGTCTCGGTCGTTCCGACAGCCTTCGCGATGCCGGCGACACTCATATCTTCATAATAAAACAGGTATATCGCCGTCCGGTACTTCTCCGGCAGCTCCAGCAGCGCGTTCATAACGTCCGACTTTGTCTCGGCGGCTTTCAGCGCGGGATCCTCGGCTCCGACGTTCTGGTCGGGCTCCGCAGCGTCCCTGTGCCGGTTCCACGCCGACGTCGCGAACGAGCGCGTGCAGTTTATGGTGATACGTATGAGCCACGACTTACGGTGCTCTTCATCGTTGTAGGTCTTATCCGCCCTTATGTACCGCAGGAACACCTCCTGCAGTATGTCGTCGGCATCAAAGGTGCTGCCCGTCCGCGAATACGCGAGCCTGTACACCATGTCCGAATACTTTCTCATAACGGCATCAAAGCTTTCCCTCGTGCACAAGGAAAGTTCCGTCATTTTTTCGTCCTCTCGGCGGAGCGATAAAGCTCCGAATATTTCCGTCTCGTATATAACACTCCGCATAAGCGCGGAAGGTTGCAAAAAATAATCCCGCCGCCGGAAAACCTTGCCGTGCGGCGGGAGCTTTTTGGCATCAGCCTATTGCTTTTATATCTTTGATCGTGGCGCTGCAGCTGTACGCGGAGCCGAAGTTGTCGTTCCACGACAGTTCGACATCGGTGAGTGTTATCTCAACTCTCTTGGTGCAGTTTGCGTTGCCGCCGTCAAGAAGGTCGAACAGGTCGGTCCTGTCGGCGTAGTTTTCACGCAGGTTGCCTACGTGCAGACAGGGCGCGTCGGTGTAGACACAAACATTTCCGCCCCACTTTTCGTCTGTGAAGCCCACATCGGGGATAAAGCCGCCCTGTGCATCAAAATCGGTCACGCCGTATTTTGTGTAGCCGCCGGAAATGTCGAGCGGCACGGGGAGTCCGGCGTAGCTGCTGTCCGCGATGAACTGGATATCGCCGGAGCCTATGGCATACTGCTCGTTGAAGTAATAGCGGAGCACGCCGGTAAGCGTGATCTCGCCGTCGAGCTTGACGATCTCATGGGATACCATGAACGGCTCGATGCTGTCGAGGTCCGGCTGGTCGGTATCGCTGTCGGTACGTGCCATGAACGTAGTGTTTGCTTCCTTCACGGTGCAGCCGCCTACGGTGTCGCCGACGTTGAACTTAACAACTGTCCCGAGCTCAACCTCACTTCCGCTGTACTGGAACTCATCGGGAACGAAGAGGTCAGGGTTTGCCTCGCTGTCAAAATACAAACCGCTCGAAACGCGCATCACCGCGCCGGGGAAATCTACGAGCCCGTACTCTTTTATATCGGCGTCTTCACGGTAGAAGACCTGATCTCCGACAACTGTGACGAGCGGGGTCTTACCGGAGCTTTCTTCTGCCGCAGCGGTCGTGGTGGTCTCGGGCGCTTCTGTTGTCTCTGGCGCTTCGGTGGTCATCTCGGCTGTGGTAGTTGTAGTCGTGGTCTGTTCGACCGATGTCGCGGTCGTCGTGTCTGCGGGCTTGCTGTTATTGCAGCCTGCCATTACGGCGAGGGAAAGAACGACTGCCGTTAATCTCGCAATATTTTTCATGTCTTTCTCCTTTGTACAAAGTTACAAATTTGTTGGTTAAACCTAACAAAAATTAGGTTTTTATGTGCAAAAAGCGTTATAATATGATATAATATGGTATATATTTGCCCTTTGCAGCGCACTTTTACGCAGTATTATTATATCACACCTGCCCCTAAATGTAAACAGTATAACCTTATTATCGGTAAAATGCAGGCAATTTGTTGCAAAATCGGAGTCAAAATACCGCATTATTCACAAAAATATAGGGTGTACGGACTCGATACTAAAGTTTTCGGGGGACTTGACGATATAATATATGTAATGTAGTGTCTGTGATTTGACTGCAAAGGAGTTGAAAATATATGGAGATCAATAATCTGCAGCTTAATTCCATCAGCGCATATAAAAAGCTGAACAAGCCTGTATCTTCAAAGAAGTCTGACTCTTCTTCGAAGGAAAAGGCTAATACCGACAAGGTGGAATTTGACTTCGGACGTTCGCTCGCAGCGGCTCAGGCCGGTGCCGCAGCTCGCGTGAATGCTTCCGCGAGCAACGACAGACTCGAGGAACTCGCCCGCAAGTATGCCGGAGATAACTGCCCCGTATCCGCGGAGGCGGTAGCAGCGGCTATCGTCGCTTAAATCCCGGGTATACCAGCTTTCCGGGCGCGCCGTGTACGCGCGGATTTCCGCAAAAAGGAGGAATCGGAAATGACAACAGACATCGCTAAACAGGTCATCGCATTTATGGAAAAATATAATAAGCATTTCGAGGCGCTGTCCTCTTTCGTTTCCGAGAAGCGCGCAAAAGTCATAGCCGATGAGCTCTCATGGCTGCTCGACTCGCTTACGACCGAGCAGAAGTTCATCATGGAAGGCAATGA
>CAMVDP010000018.1 GCA_947166275.1 uncultured Clostridia bacterium | reverse complement strand
GACGGAAGAACACTGTTGATTGAGATAAATGATGGTTATTCTCTTGGCTGCTATGGGTTGTTGTATATAAACTATGCGAAATTGTTATCTGCGCGGTGGGCTCAATTGACACAAACAGAGGACGAGTGTGCTTTTGATGTTCCCGTATAATCCGGATTATAAAAGTAGTGCATATTTTTAAGAAAACCCGTCTTAGCAAGCATAGAAAGTGGTGCATTCTCGGGGCAGGGCTCCCGACTTTTGCACACACTTTACGATCATCATCAGACGGCACCTGATGGTTTTGGATGCAGGTACCGGAAAGGCTGTAGCCGAATATTTAGAGCCCTCGGACATAGTTCTGGAGTGCGCCTGCGGGACGGGAGCTATAACCGAGTGCATAGCTCCGAAATGCAGAAAACTCGTTGCTACGGATTTTGCAACGGGAATGCTCAGACAGGCTTCAAAAAAGTGCAGAAAGTTTGAAAATATCCTTTTCAGGCGTGCGGATATAACAAATATCAAGTGCAAAGACGCAAGATTTGATAAAGTTGTCGCCGGAAATGTGATACATCTGCTGCCCGAGCCCGAAAAGGCTCTCGCGGAACTTGAACGTGTCGTAAAACCGGGCGGAAAGATCATTATTCCCACATATATAAATATGACAAAAGCCACGGCGGGGCTGGGCGTGAAATTCGTGGAACTGCTTGGTGCGGATTTCAAGAAACAGTTTGACCTTGAAACCTATAAATCGTTTTTTGAAGATATGGGGTATAAAAATGTTGAATACCGCGTTGTTGACGGAAGGATGCCGTGTGCTGTTGCGGTGATACAACGAAAGGATCAACGGCATTAACGAGAGCTGTAACAGATGTGCTGATGTTAATAGGAAAGGAATGCAATAGTATGGATTACAGAAATTTCAATGGAACAATATATATACGCATGGATCGCGGTGATGAGATTGTCGGAAATATTATTGAAATATGCAGAAAAGAACATATAAGATCGGCTGTGTTCAGCGGTATCGGCGGCTGTATGCTGGCAGAGATACAGACCTTCATTCCGGAAAAGGGATCATTTGAGACTCAGACGTTAGAGGGCATGCTGGAACTTGTCTCGCTTAACGGTAACATAGTTACAGACGAAAACGGGGAGTACTACCACCACACGCACGCTATGTTCTCGTTCAAGAAAGACGGCGGGCATCATATGGCGGGCGGTCACATAAGGTCGATAACTGTACTCTATACTGCCGAGATAGAATTAAGGCCGACTGTCGGCGGCGTGATAAAGAGAAAATTCGATCCCGAGACCGGAACTGGTTTCTGGGATTTTGATGCCTGAATACAAAGCGAAACTATAATACCGAAGGCGGGCTTGACGAAGCAGTCAGGCTGATAGAAAACGCTCAGTTGCAGGTCTGAATATGTCGTTGTAAACATCGCAGTTCAGACTCTTACATCATACACGGTAACGATGCCGGCAAGTTCGTTATCAGGGATGTTTGGTATAATTCCATAGTATAGTAAAAATGGCGTACAGGACGCCACAAATAATAAACAGGAGGAATTTTCAATGATCGGAAACTTCACTTACAACACACCCACGAAACTCTACTTCGGAAAGGACTGTATAAAAGACCTGCCCGCCGAGATCGGAAAATACGGGAAAAACGTGCTTCTCACCTACGGCGGCGGTTCGATCAAAAAGATCGGGCTTTACGACAAGGTAAAGGAACTGCTGGGCGGCTTCAATATCACTGAACTTTCGGGCATAGAGCCGAATCCGAAATACGATCCCTCCGTTATCGACGGCGCAAGGCTCTGCAAAGAGAATAAAATCGACGTTATCCTTTCGGTAGGCGGCGGTTCGGTGCTTGACTGCTCCAAGGCGATCGCAGCCTGTGCAAAATACGACGGCGAGGGCTGGGACATTATCTCCGGAAAGGTCAAGGCAAAGGCAGCGCTCCCGATCGTCGATATCATCACACTTGCCGCAACGGGAAGCGAATACGACATGGGATGTGTTATCTCAAACACCGCGATAAACGACAAGCGCGGTTATCTCGATGAACTGCTTTATCCCACCGCGTCTTTCCTCGATCCCGAATACACTTACACCGTGAACAAATGGCAGACTGCCTGCGGTACCGCCGATGCGATCAACCACGTTTTAGAGCAGTTCTTTGCAGAACCACACTCGATATTCAACGACGGTATCATGATCTCCGCGCTCCGCTCGCTTATGACAAATGTGAAGATCGCGCTTGAAAAGCCGGATGATTACGCGGCGAGAAGTGAGCTGATGTATGTCTGCTCGTGGGGCTGCAACGGCATTCTCGCAAACGGTGCGGGAGCCTCCGGCTGGCCGATGCACTCGATTGAACACGCGCTTTCCGCGTATTTCGATATTACCCACGGCGCGGGACTTGCAATTATCACACCTCGCTGGATGAAGGAAATTCTTTCTGAGCGGACTGTTGAGCGTTTCGTGACGCTCGGTACAGGTCTGTTCGGATTTGACAAGGCACTGCCGGATAACGAAATGGCTGAAAAGGTCATCAAAGCGTTTTATGATTTCTTTGAATCTATCGGTATCCCGATGCACCTCGGCGAGCTTGGCGTAAAAGCCGAAGCGATAGACGAAATGGCGGATCATATCCTTGAAAATGACAACACGAACCAGCCCTGGATGTACGCTCCGATTGGAAAAGACGCGCTTGTTCGCATCTTGAATGCAAGTATGTGACTTTGAGCGTGCTGCCGAAAATATACAGGATGCGAGCTTGAACGCTGCATGATAACGCAGCCGAAAAAACCGAAAGAACATTTATGCAAGCGCATATCTGTTCTTTCGGTTTTGTTATTTTACAAGGCTTTCCGAATACTGCGATCGTACCGGGTTAAACGGAAGCTGCAGCCTTTTCGGCGGAGAGACCTTTGCGGTAAAGCTCCATATATCTGTCTATGCCGTCGATATCCGACTGCTTCGGAGAAACGGTGCTGCCTTTCATGCCTGCAAACACCTTTTCGTTCAGGAACTTTGTCAGTGTTTCGGACTTATCATCACGTGCCATGTACGAGGCGAGCAGAGCAATGCCCCACGCACCGCCCTCGCCCGCGCTGCTCATAAGAGTAATGTCAGCGCCGAGAGCCGCGGCAAGGATGTTCTGGCTCGGAACGGGATCCTTGAACAGACCTCCGTGTGCGTATATCATATCAAGTGCGACTTTTTCCTCTTCGGTGAGGATGTCCATGCCGATTTTGAGAGTTGCTATACAGCCATAAACGAGGCTGCGCATCAGGTTTTCGATCGTGAACGGAGAATCGGGATTTCTCATAACGAGAGGCTTTCCGCTTTGTGTGCCCGTAACAGGCTCGCCCGCATAATAGTTGTAGGAAATAACTCCTCCGCAGTCGGTATCGCCCGCAGCCGCGAGCTCGTACAGCATAGCGTACAGCTTTCCTTTGGGCATATCAACGCCCGCTTTTTTCAGCAGGCCGTCAAACACTCTTACCCATGCGTCGAGGTCGGTGGTGCAGTTGTTGCAGTGTACCATTGCCACGGGGTCGCCGTTGGGTGTGGTGACGATGTCGATCTCCTTGTGTACCGACGAAAGGTTCTTCTCAAGAACTATCATCGAGAATATAGATGTACCCGCGGAAATGTTGCCTGTTCTGGGAGTGATGCTGTTTGTCGCGGCCATGCCTGTCTGTGCGTCTCCTTCGGGAGGACACAGCGGGACACCGGCTTTGAATACGCCTGTGGGGTCGAGCAGCTTCACGCCGTCTTCTGTGAGCGTTCCCGCACATTCTCCGACGGGAACGATAACGGGAAGTACATCGGTGAGCTTCTCTTTAAACGGCGTACACGATGTGAGATCGTCGAATTTTTCCACCATTACCGGATCGTAATTCTTTACATCCGGGTCGATAGGGAAGATACCTGACGCATCGCCTATGCCGATGACTTTCCTGCCTGTGAGAAGATAATGAACATATCCTGCAAGTGTCGTAACAAAGCGGATATTACCGATGTGCGGTTCATTGTTGAGTATTGCCTGATAAAGATGCGCGATGCTCCAGCGCTGGGGGATATTGAAACCGAATTCAGCGGTGAGCTTGTCGGCCGCCTCTTCGGTGATGGTGTTGCGCCATGTACGGAACGGTACGAGAAGCTTGTCGTTATCATCGAAAGCGAGGTACCCGTGCATCATCGCCGAGATGCCGATGCCTGCGGCTTTTTCAAGCTTCACACCGTAATCGTCCTCAACATTCTTCATCAGATCCGCAAAGCAGGTCTGAAGACCGTTTTTTACTGCTTCGAGCGGATAAGTCCAGATACCGTCGGAAAGCTCGTTCTGCCAGTCGTGAACGCCGGCAGCTATCGGTGCGTTGTCCTGACCGATAAGTACGGCTTTGATACGTGTCGAGCCAAATTCGATACCTATGACCGCTTTTCCGTTCAAAATATCATTTTTCTTATCCGGCATCTGAATTCTCCTTACTGTCTGCCTGCTTCTGTTTGTTGTTTGCTTTCTTGCGGCGGGCTATGATGATACTCTGAACTACAAGGAATATATTCAAACAATTATTGCTCACAGTTGATGTCATACGGATACCTCCATATAAGATCAGGCGTTTTTATGTTTGTCTGCGGTATCGTCGCTGATAACCTTTACCGACTCTCTGATGACAAGTTCCGGCTGGAAGATAATACTTTCCTGGGGCGCGCCGTTTGACTCAAGCTGGCGAAGCAGCATATTTGCCGCAGCCTCACCAAGCTTACGGTGAGGGTGTTTTACTGTTGTGAGCGGCACTTCGCAGATAGGTGCGTAGCTTGAATCGTCTATGCCGGTGACAGAAATGTCGTCCGGAATGCTTATCCCGTTTTCACGGCAGAATTTCATAAGTCTTACGGCTATCATATCGTTATAGCACACTACTGCGGTCACCCGCTTAAGAAGTTCAAGCATCCTGTCTTTTATTCCGGTGAAAGGATCTTCCTTTTCGGTCGACGAATACCATATAACGTTCTTTTCGGCGTCCTTTACGCCGTGGGCGATAGAGCTGTTGATAAAGCCGCTGTAACGTTTATGTCCCTGTATGTCATCTATAAGAAAGATGCCCGCCACACGTTTATGACCGCACTCATAAATATAATCCGCGACCATTTTACCTGCGGCATCGTCATCGAGCGCCACACACGGCATATCCGACCAGGGATATTTTGCGTTAAAGAAAACTACGGGGATATTGCTTCTCTGTATCTCGCGGTAAAGATCGATATTAGGGTTGGGAAGTGCGCTTTTTGACGGCTCGATTATCAGCCCGCGCACGCCGTTGGAAAGCATACTTGTGAGCGCCTGTGTTTCGTCGGCGACCCTGTTATGGGTGATCGCGAGCTGCATAGGACAGGAGGCGTCATTCAGAACGCTTTCTATACCTGTAACGATATGCGGGAAGATATAGTCGCTGAAATAAGTCGATATAACACCTATATTCATGCCTGTGCGTGAGACCGGCGGAGTAACACTTTTGACAAAGGTGCCGCTTCCGCGTACACGATAAAGAACGTTGTCACGTTCAAGCTTCATAAGAGCCTGTCTTACTGTTTGTCTGCTCACGTTGTGTATGGTACAGAGTTCTTTTTCGGTAAGGAAACGGTCATTCGGCATAAGCTTGTTTGAAGCGATATACTCCTTGGTCCACTCGACTATTGTCAAGTATTTGTAATCATCCATAAGCTTTTCACCTCTGATCGGTAGATGCACTGTTTCGTGCATAGAGTATGTCCCGAATCTCCATACCAAAAGATTAATTACAACTGTCTGAACATATAATAACACATTTTGCTAAATTTGTAAATACAAAATTTGCTTCAAAGAACTGATTTGTACACCTGCTAATATTTCGAGTAGTTATATTGTGCAAAATACCCATAGGATTTACACTTCGGTTTGAAATATGCGGAAAACTGCCGAGAGCAAACAGTGCGCAATATGTAATGCCGTATCGTGTGCTGCGGATATGTATATGGATGATAATCTCGCTGATAAAAGAACGGGCAGCGCATCGCCTCCCGTATCATATTATTTCTTACCCCATCAGCACTGTTCAGTAGTCTGTTTTTGCCGATATGCGATAGCTTCTCGGGGAGACTCCGTATCTGGCGTGAAAGCATCTGCTGAAATAAAGCGGATCGTCATATCCGAGACCTGCCGCTATCTCGTTCACGGGAAGAGGCGTGGCTTTGAGGAGGTCACCTGCGATCAGCATACGACGCTCTGTATGATACTGCTGCATAGTCATTCCCTGTTCCTTTTTGAAGACTGCAGCCATACGCTTATAGCTGAGAAAGAACTCTTTTTCCAGCCTCGACGCACAGAAAGGCTCGTTATAGTGTTTGTCCGGCCATTCGCAGATCGGGAATGAAAGCGTGCGCTTCCTGTCATCTGCGTATTTCATCAGCGCTATATCAAGAAGCAGAGATCCGAACATATTGTTTATTCTCATTTTTTTGACATTGTCCATTAAGTGACAGTACTTTACAAGTTCGGAAAAACGCTGTTCGATATCGCTGTTTTTCATTCCGCTGATCTTTTTCGGAAGCGCCTCATACAATTGCGGGACCTTGCCTGCGTCAGCTCCCGCAGTGGTTTCTCCGGGCTCGTCAAGATAAAAATGAACGTAATACCACGCAGTGCCGCGTTGGATCTCCTTTACCCCGTAATGTCTTATGTGATGCTTGAGAAAAACAAGCTCGCCCGCGTGTATCTCGTGATCCGTACCGTCCTCACAGACATACATTGTGCCTTCATCCACATATACAAGCTCGTTGAAATCGGGGACGCGGTCGATATGATAAAACGGTTCGTATGCAGTCAGATAGCCGCAGGCGCAAACTACCGGCTGACACACCGATGATAAAACTATCTCGTTCAAGACTATCCTTCATGTTTTCGGGAATATTTTCCATTGATTTAACATGTACAATACAATTATAATAAAACTATATAAATTGTCAATACAACTTTGGGCATTTTGGGCCGGGCAATAACAAATGGCATGCCTGTCGATCAGAAAAGCTGCAGGATCTTTCTGTGAAGAAGTGTGAACAGGCACGATATGATAACCGGGTCATCAATAAACAATTACTATTATACAAGAGGCATAACCATGAAAAAAATCTATTGTCTAACGGGAAGTCAGGATCTGCACGGATTGGAACAGCTGCCCGGTATCGCGGCACAGAACATAATGTCAAAAGGAATAGGCTTCGGACCCGAGGGAGATTACAAGACCGCTGCTCTCGGAGCTGTGATGCAGAAAATGGCAGCCGACAGACCCGGAACGACCGGATTTATGGATGATTACACCTACGACCTTACCGAGGGCAAAGAGCTTGAGCTTGCGGCGCACATGCTGGAGGTATCTCCTGTTTTTGCCGGGACCGGGCCGAAGATACAGGTACACCCGCTCAGCATAGGCGGAAAATCCGATCCCGCGCGTCTGGTGTTTGACGGCATCTCCGGAAAGGGCATCGCGGTATCAATGATAGACATGGGCGACCGCTTCAGACTTGTCTGCGCGGAGATCGAGCTGGTCAAGCAGCCTGAACCTATGCCGAAGCTCCCTGTAGCAAGACTTATGCGGAAAATAAAGCCCGACTACGCTATCGGTGCCGCTGCATGGATCTACGCGGGCTGAGCTCATCACGTTGTGGTTTCGACCGCGCTCACGGGCGACGACTGGGGAAGCCCTGAATTTGAGGCATTCACGGGAAAACTTGCGTGGATCATGGATACGCCCGAGTATAAAGAGGTCAGCGATTATCTCTATAACGTCGTTAACAATGCCAGTATCGACACACTTTCCGCAATATACATAATCGCTTACGACAGCTCCCGCAGCGAACCGTATTCTCTCTATATCACAGTCGCGACGGAAGAGCCTGTATGCTATCCCGGTGTTATCGACCGCTTTGAATCGTTCGAGGTGTTCGATGCCGTATACGATCCGGACGGCGGATTCGAGCCGTACACCGGATACTACGATGAATACGGCTGGCTCGTCGTTGCTGGTGCTCCTATATATGACGGCAGCGGCGACTATACGGCATTCATGTGTGTCGATCTGCTTATGGGTGAAGTTAAGGCGCACGAATACGCTTTCATCATCAACCTGACGGTAATGCTCGTTATCGTAACATTTGTTCTCGGCGCGATCTATCTGGTAATTATTATCAGAAGCATTGTCGATCCTATTAACAGGCTGTTGCTCGTGGCATCGGACTATATAAACAATTCGGAGAAAAAGGTGTCGTTCCATTCTATTAATATAAGCCGCAGCGACGAGATAGGCGAGCTTACCGAAGCCATGAAGAAAATGGAAAGCGACATAGGAAGCTACATTGACGATATCACCAAGATGACCGCTGAAAAAGAGCGCATCGGAGCGGAGCTCGGTGTCGCTACCCGAATACAGGCGGATATGCTCCCGATCCATTTCCCGAAGCGCGAAGATTTCAGCATTTACGCGGTGATGACTCCGGCGAAGGAGGTCGGCGGTGATTTCTACGACTTCTTTATGATAGACGAGTCGCACGTAGGGCTCGTAATGGCGGATGTGTCCGGCAAAGGCGTACCCGCTGCTCTGTTTATGGTCATTACCAAAACTCTTATAAAGAACCGTGCGCTTATGGGAGGAACTCCTGCCGAAATTCTCGCTGATGTTCATGATCACTGTCCGCCTCTCGCGACTACCGAGGGACTGACGTTCGAGGATGAGCGTATCAGCTTGTCGAAGGGCGACAGACTTTTCCTGTATACAGACGGCGTGACCGAGGCAAAAGGTAAGGACGGAGAGCGCTACGGCACCGACAGGATGATCGGAACGCTGAATTCGATCCCGGCTTCCGACCCGCGTGATCTTCTGATGAAGATGAAGGCGGATATCGATAAATTCAACGGTGACGCCGACCCGTTCGATGATATCACGATGCTCGGTCTGTATATAAATTGACAGGAATCATTTCTTTGAAACAGCGAGGTGTCTGAATTAATGATCGCTGTGTAACAGCAAATGGTTGATCATTTAAACGGATATAGCGCAAAACAGTCTGAATATATGTCTCTTCCCTGTCTCCGGCGTGGAAGAGGTGCGCATAAAAGAGATAATGTCATTATTAGGGACGTCAGACAGCAACAGCTGCACATCTTACGATGTGCAGCTGTTTTTTTGGCGGTATAGACCGGATCGGGTCTGACAGCGCTGTGAACGGGTGCTTTGTCAACAGCAATGACGTCTTTCAAAGAATAGAAGAAAAATGCTTGACAAATTGATCCGCACGATGTATAATACAAATGTAATATTCCACAAATAGAATAACGGAGGCAAAAATGCTCAGGCATGGTATTCTTGGATTGCTGAATTACGGCGATATGAGCGGTTATCAGATAATGGCGGTGTTCCGCGATTCGCTCAACTACTTCTGGACTGCGCAGACAAGTCAGATATACCGCGAACTGCAGACGCTCGAAGAGCGCGGATATGTCACACATACGGTAGTGAAGGGGGGCAGCAGACCTGACAGTAAGCTGTTCTCGATAACCGATGAAGGAAAGTGCGAGCTGTTGAAGTGGCTTGGTACAGAGAACTGCTTCGATTCAAGGAGCAGGCTTCTTATGCTGACATTTTTCCGTGGAGAGCTCAGCACGGCGGAGAATATCCGCTTTTTCAGGTCGATAAAGGAAAGCGCTCTCAAGTTCGGCAGCGGCATGAATATGCCGGAAGGCTCTGCCGATCTTTACTCGAAAGCGATAGATATGCCGGAAAGATCAATTTACTGGAAAATGACGGTAGAGTACGGAAAGATGTATACAAAAATGCTTTGTGACTGGTGCGACAGCTGCATAAAGATGCTGGAGGGGGAAGAAAAATGAATATACTTGTTCTCAATGGGAGCCCTAAAGGGGAGAGAAGCAATACGATAAAGCTGACGAACGCATTCGTCGAAGGTCTCGGCACCGATAACAATGTGGATACTGCGGAGCTTTGCAAGCTCGATATAAAAGGGTGCCGCGGGTGCTTCGCCTGCTGGAAGGCAACTCCCGGCAAATGCGTGATAAAGGACGACATGGCTGATATTCTTGCACGGATACAAGCCGCGGACATGGTGATATTCAGCTTTCCGCTGTATTATTTCGGAGTCCCCGGCGAGATGAAGAATATGATAGACCGCCAGCTTCCGAATGTTCTGCCTTTTATGGAGGAACGCAGCGATGGAGTCGGCAGCGGCAGCCACCCGGCAAGATACGACTTTTCGAAGAAAAAATACGTTATCATAAGCACCTGCGGTTTCTGGTCGGCAGCGGGAAACTACGACGCTGTGCTCGGAATGTTCGACCACATCTGCGGAAAGTCAAACTACGAAACGATTCTCTGTGGGCAGGGCGAGCTGTTTTCGATACCTTCGCTGAGCGGCAGGACAGACGAGTACCTCGGGTATGTTCGCGAAGCAGGCAGGGAATATGCTGCGGGCGGAATATCAGCGGAGATCCGCGTAAAGCTCGGTGAGCTGCTCTATCCAAAGGATGTATTCGAGGAAATGGCTGACGCGAGCTGGGGCATAAATCGTGAGACCGGAGAAAAGGTGCCCGAAAGCCTGTCGTTCACGCGGCAGATGGCGGCTCTCTATAACAAGAACAGCTATGACGGCAGGGATCGCGTGCTTGAGATGTGCTACACCGACCTCGGAGAAACGTACCAGATAAAGCTCGGCAGGGAGGGAAGCGAGGTCATCACTGACGGCAGCCTGAAATATACGACTCGTATAGAAACGCCGTGGCAGGTGTGGAAGGATATATCGGCGAATAAGATCGGCGGCTCGGAGGCTCTTGCGAAGCATCTGTACAGCGTAAAGGGCGACTTTCAGCTGATGATACACTGGGAAGATTACTTCGGCAGGCATGATAACTCCGCAGGCCGGCCGAAAACGCCGGGCAGGCAGCTCGGAAAGCCGCTCATGGCGTTTATGATAGCCATGTGGATGACGCTCTGGATAGCGGTCCCGATAAATACGTTCATCGGTGCGCTCATCACTATCGGTGTGTGCGCAGCTATGCCGATAATATTGATAAAGCATGAGATAACGTTCTATGACAAGCTTACGGCTCTTACGGTGACGGCTGCAGCAGCCCTCGCGCTTGTGAGCGGAGACGGTTATCTCGCTGCTGACGCGGGCTATCTCGCGTTCGGGCTTATGTGGCTGATCTCGGCATTCACCGGGGAGCCGCTTTGTGCAGCCTACGTCAAGTACAACTATGGCGGTGAAAAAGCGCTCTCCAACCCGCTGTTCGTCAGCACGAACAAGATACTTGCCGCAGCGTGGGGAATAATGTACGTCATCCTCGCTCCGGCAGCCTTCATCATGCAGTCTAACGGGCTCACCGTCCCGGCTCTCATCGTCTGCAACGCCGTTCCCGTCCTCATGGGTGCCTTCACCGTCTGGTTCGAAAAATGGTACCCTGCCCATGTCGCGAGCACTTGAGACACTCATATAACAGGCGATTTTTATCGCTGCTTACTGTCTCTTGTGTCGCTTATCAAATATTTTAAGTACAAGCTTCAGAAGCAACGAAATGATCCACGCCAGAATGAAGTAGATGATCGCCGTTGCTATAAGCGGGAAGAAGGCTTCATAGGTACGGCTGCGGATAATATCGCTCATCTTTGTGAGGTCTTGTATCGCGATGTACCCCACTATTGAGGTGCTTTTCAGCAGCGAGACTATCTCCTGCTTATACACGGGAATAAAGTGCACCGCCGCCTGCGGGAAGATGAATTTGAAGAACGCCTGATTTTCGTTGTAGCCGAGAGCAAGAGCTGCTTCTCGCTGACCGCCGTCGATGCTCTCTATACCCGAGCGCATTATCTCGGATGCGTACGCGCCGAAGTTTAGTGTGAAGCCGATGGTCGCTACCCATACCGCTTCAAGACCCGATTTGCCGAGAATGACATAATACAGTATCATCAGCAGTACTACTATCGGCGTGCCTTGCAGAAGCTTCACATAAATGTTGGATATCGCGTTCGCAAGCCTGCTGCCTGTGCGTCTGAACATACAGATCAGGAACGCAAGTACCGAGCCGAATATCGCTGAAAGCGCAGTTATAAGGCAGGTCGTGCCGATACCTTCAAGTATCTGCTTCCAGCGGTCTTCGCGGATGAAATTCTTCTCGAAGCTTGAAACTATGCTGTCGAGGAAGCCTACGTTTCCGGCGTTCTGCGGGCTTTCAGCGCCGACTGCCGCGGTCACAAATACAACAGTGCTTCCCGATTCCTTATCGGAGAAGTAGACACTTTCCGCGCGCTCGGCTGTTACCGAGATATTTGCCGCAGCCATATCGTATTTTTCCGCGGAGATACCCGGTATTACTGCGGAGAATGTCATCGAATCGAAATCCGGTATATAACCGTACTCGCGGCAGAACATTGCCACAAGCTCGATCTCGTAGCCCGTGACCTCGCCGTTGTATGTGTACTCCCACGGCGGCGTCGTACCGTCGCACGCAATGCTCAGGACTCCATTCTCGCCCGTGAAGCCTGTCAAATCAACGGACTGTTCGATCTCACCCTCTGTCCACTTTTTAAGAAGCGCGTCCATTGTACCGTCGGCTTTTATCTTCTTGAGAAACGCGTTTATCTTATCGCGCAAAACCGCACCGTTTTCCGTTTTCGGGAAAGCAAACGCATAGGCGGTATCTTCCGCGGCTTCTTTAAGCCAGAACAGGTCGGGGTTTTCCGCTATCATAGTCTCTGCCTGATCCGATGCCATCAGATAGCCGTCTATCTTTCCCGATACTGCCGCAAGCGCAAGGTCGGATGCCACATCAAAATACATATACTCCGCATCCGGGAATACATTCTGTGCAACGGGTTCGTAGGCGCTGCCTGTAAGTATCCCTATCTTCTTGTCGCCGAAATATGAAAGAGGTGTATCTTCGGTTACCGAATCGTCTGTTTGCGTTAAATCCGAGGTCCTTACTGCAAGCGAAATCCCGCCTACATAGATAGGATCAGAAAAGTTCATGCTTTCCTTTCGTTCCTCTGTCACAGTCGAACAGGATGCCAACATATCGTAGATGCCTGTGGAAATTCCGGCAAGTGACGAAGATACATTCGTCTGATCGATGATACAGTCATATCCGTATCTGCGGCAGAATTCCGTAACAAGCTCTATGGAATATCCGGTAAGCTCCCCTTCTGCGACCATAGAAAACGGAACATTTGTGGAAACTGTCACAATTTTCAGAGTACCGTTTTCTCCGGTAAGTCCGGAAAAGTCCACCCTGTTTTTCTCCGGGTTTTCCGAAAACCACTTGGCTTTCATCTTTTCAAGCGTTCCGTCTGACGTAAAACCTGACAGCATTTCGTTGAACTGCTCTAAAGTATGATCTGCTTTTTCGTTGTTCTTTGGAAACGCGAAGCTGTAACAGTCCTCTCTCAAAACATCGTCTAAATATCCGACCTCCGGCTTCTCTAAATGCGCCATTCGGAGAACAGGCTCGTCATATATAAAGCAATCTATTTTATTCTGTTCAAGCGCAAGTATAATATCGCTTAAAGTGTCATAATATAAGTACTCGCTGTCGGGTAGATACTCAAATGTCGGGTCTTCAAAGCTTGAACCGGTAACTATACCGACACGCTTTCCGATATAGTCGGTATACGTTATCTCTCCGTCGCCGTCTGTGTCTGCGAAAACAACATTTTCATTTTGATTGTCACGGTTCGGCATAAATGTAAGCAATATCACACCCGCGATCAGAAGAATTATGACCGCGATGATTATGATGTCGACTTTCCTGGTGCTCTTTCGCATGATCTTATTTCCTTTTTTATGAGTTTTTCTTCCGTCCTCTGTATATCGAAGCCGCAAAAATAACCGCAGTCAGAATACCGCCGATAATGAACGCGATCGTCATATCGAGCGACAAGCCTATCGGCGCGCTGAGTATATATGACGATGTGATGAAAGAGTAGAAAACAAGCGGTATCGCGGGTAGCCACAGGAACTTCGTTTTTCCGTGGCGCATCAGATATATCATTATAGACGATGTCGCAAAAATAGTCAGAGTCTGGTTTGCCCAGCCGAAGTATCTCCAGATCGTGTTGAAGCCGTTAGCGTCATTCTTCGCCCATATCAGCACACCGAGAGCGAGCACGAATATCGGCACAGCGAGCATCATACGGCTGCCTATGGACTTCTGCTTGATGTGGAATGTCTCGGATATCATCAGACGGAGCGAACGCAGCGCAGTATCCCCCGAGGTTATCGGGAAGATGATAACACCGATTATAGCAATGATACCGCCGATACTGCCGAGCATATTACGGCAGATAACTCCGACAACGCTCGTCGGAGATATCTGCTGCAGCGCGCCATTCACGCTCTGAAAATATCCCCAGCCCGCGTCCGTGAGCTGCATGGTGATACCGGCGTTCTCGGCACCGATACCTATGACCGCCATTGTTCCCGCGGCCCAGATCATCGCTATAAAACCCTCGGCTATCATCATGTTGTAAAACGCCATTCTGCCGTGCTTCTCACTTTCAAGCGTGCGTGAAACAAGTGCGGTCTGCGAACCGTGAAAGCCCGACATGATACCACAGGCCACGGTCACGAAAAATGTCGGGATAAAGTTCTGACTTTGGAAATACGCGCCGAAGTCAAATCCGCCGAGCGTCCAGTCGCCGAAAACCTCCGCAAGTCTGTGACCGCCGACGAACAGCATTACAAATATCCCGAGAGCCGAGAGTATGAGTATTCCGCCGAGTATCGGATATACCTTGCCGATTATCTTGTCTATCGGAAGGACCGTCGCGATAAGGTAGTACGCGAATATAACGCCGTAAATTATCCATGTTGATGCCTCGCCGGCTGTGCCGCCGAAACCGAATACCTGCGTCGCGGTAATATCTCCGGGTGTGTAAATGAATACGACTCCGCACAGGAACAGCGTCAGACACACGAAACCGGTGAAGAACCAGAACACGCCTTTATTGTGGTGGCGCTTTATCATCTCCGGCATCTGTATGCCGCCCTCGCGGGTGCAGATCATGCCGTTGAAGTAGTCATGCACTGCGCCGCCGATGACACAGCCTATCGGGATAGTGATGAACGCTATCGGACCGAAGAGTATGCCCTGTATAGGTCCGAGTATGGGTCCCGTACCCGCGATGTTCAGCAGGTTCACGAGACAGTTGCGCCATTTCTTCATCGGGACGTAATCTACTCCATCCTCGTTCGCGTAGGCTGGAGTTTTTCTGTCGTCCGGCGCGAACACCTTTTCACAGAGCTTACCGTAAAGCAAGCCGCCGCCTATCAGTATCACAAGTCCGATCACAAGAGAAATCATACCAACATCTCCTTGCAGCGCATATAATAAAATACACTGTTATTTTTGTTTTCAGTCATTTTATCGGCGATCGCTTCATTCTGCTGCTTTACGAAACGCCCGACTGATATCAGAATATATTATACCACAACACTCATATAAAAGTAAAGCCCTTTCGCGTATGAGTTTTTAGGATAAACTGCTTATTCATCTCCCGGACATATATCAGGTTTTCTCGATTT
This sequence comes from uncultured Clostridia bacterium, assembly GCA_947166275.1. Classification (GTDB taxonomy): domain Bacteria; phylum Bacillota; class Clostridia; order Oscillospirales; family Ruminococcaceae; genus Ruminiclostridium_E. Next base: position 21,226 of record CAMVDP010000018.1, on the reverse strand, counting down.
TACATCATTGTTTACAATAAAGTACTTGCAAAATCCTACTATATATTAGTCGTAATAAACAATTATTCAGGGGATAACAAAGCCCTGACCCTTACTCCCACGATAACACAGGACAGCTCCGCAGACAAGAACGCTTATATCACATATACTCTCAAAAAGGGCAGCTCCGTTCAGCTCGGCGCCGACATGTCCTCCGGCTCCGCGAAAGACATTACATGGAGCTCCTCAAACAGAAACGCCGTTAAGGTCTCAGCTGACGGAAAGGTCACGGCAATAGCAAAGGGTACCGCTTATATTACAGCTGAAACCGGTAACAGCAGTACCGGAATAAAAATAATTGTAGAATAAGATCAATAAAAATTATTTCCGGAAGGTGTTCAGACTCTTCCGGAAATTTTTTTCAGCTCCTTCAGTTATCGGGGACTCCGGAGCTCTGCACGACGCGGCGCAAATAAGGAGCTTGCAAAGCCGCGTCTTTTGTGGTATAATACTTACATAACTGCGAAAAGTGATGTATTACAGGAGGAGCAATAAGTGTCATTCAATATAATTCAGGAGGCGCGCCGCTGTCTCAACTGCAAAAAACCGTCATGTCAGAAGGGCTGCCCGATAAGCACAGCTATCCCGACGGTCATCAGAATCTTTCTTGACGGTGAGATAGACAAAGCGGGGGATATGCTTTTTGAAAACAACCCGCTCAGCATGATATGTTCGCTTATCTGCAATCACGAGAATCAATGCGAGGGTCACTGTGTCCTCGGGAAAAAAGGCGCGCCCGTGCATTTCAGCAACATCGAGCATTACATAAGCGACACTTACTTCGAGAAGATCGATGTAAGCAACATAAAGAAGAACGGGAAGCGCGTAGGCGTCATCGGCGGAGGTCCCGCCGGCATGACGATAGCGATACTGCTCGCGCGCAAGGGATATGATATCACGCTGTTTGAGTCGCGAGAAAAGATCGGCGGCGTACTCCGCTACGGCATACCAGAGTTCAGACTTCCCAAGCGCCACATCGAGCGATACAAGAAGCTGCTGCTGTCGCTCGGAATAAAGATACGCCCGAACACAGCTATCGGCATCACCATAACAGTCGATGATATGTTCCGCGACGGCTACAAGGCTATTTTCATCGGTACCGGTGTGTGGCGCCCGAATACTCTTCATATCAAAGGTGAGAGCCTCGGTAACGTGCATTTCGCGATAAATTATCTGACAAATCCCGATGTATTCACGCTGGGAGACAGTCTCAACATCATCGGCGCGGGAAACTCCGCTATGGACGTCGCGAGAACGGCACTGCGGCACGGCTGCAAGAGAGTGACTGTTTTCGCGCGTTCGGATCACATTGCGGCGAGCGTGACCGAGGTCGAGTACGCGAAGTTTGACGGCGTAGAGTTTGTTACAGGAGTCGAGCCCGTGGAGATCACCGACGACGGCACTGTCTTTGTCAGGGTGGAGAAGGATGAAGATGGCAATAAACATCGCGTTGAGGGCTCTGAGAAGCTTTATCCCGCTTCCTCGACAATAATAGCTGTGTCGCAGGGCCCGAAAAACAGGATAGTATCGACCACGACAGGTCTTGACATCACCGACAGAGGTCTGCTTGTCACGAACACTTTCGGCGAGACCACCCGCGACGGTATATTTGCCGCCGGAGATGTTGTTCTCGGCGCGAGAACAGTCGTTGAGGCAGTCAACTACTCAAAGCAGGTCGCCGATGCTATGGACAAATACCTGCGGGGTCTGGACGGCTGATGACGATGCTGATGGTATAGTGCAGCATGAGTGCTTGGCTTGTTTTGTTGATAACAAGATGTAACTTTTGTCCGTATTGTGTAACCGGATCGTAATAATATCGTAACCGGTTTGTAATTGCATTTCGCTGCTCGCTGTGGTATAATATGGAAAAAGCAGAAACACGGCGGCGGTCGTGCGGAAACAAAAAAGGAGCGGGAAACAATGAGAAATAAGCATTTATTATCAGCAGCGGCACTTCTCACAGCGGCACTGGCACTCTCATCGTGCGGAGCGAGCCCGAAATCGGGATCGGCCATGACAATGGCGGCTGAAAAGAATTACGATATGAACTATCCGATGGCGAATGAATACCCTGAACAGGAAACAGATTTCAATACAGAGGAGTACAGCGCAATAACCGAGAACACGTTCAAGAGCACAGTCACCGACCCGCTCTCGACGTTTTCGATAGACGTTGACACTGCGTCGTATTCCAATATCCGAAGGATGATAAACTACGGACAGACTGTTCCCGCAGATGCTGTGCGAATCGAGGAAATGATAAATTATTTCAGCTACAGCTATCCCGACCCGGAGGACGGCGAACCTTTCTCGGTAAGCACCGAGATCACCGACTGCCCGTGGAACAGTGATACAAAGCTCATGCGCATAGGGCTGAAATCCATGGATATCGACCTGTCGCAGCGTGCGCCGATGAACCTTGTGTTCCTTATCGATGTCAGCGGCTCGATGAGTAATGAAGATAAACTCCCGCTTGTGCAGAGGTCGTTCTCTATACTCACCGATCAGCTCACACCGCAGGATAGGATCTCGATAGTCACCTACGCGAGCGGGGATAAGGTAGTCCTCGAAGGCGCGGACGGCAATGACCGCGAGAAGATACTGCAAGCGATAATTTCACTGGAGGCGGGCGGCTCCACAGCAGGCTCCAAGGGCATCACTACCGCGTATGAGATAGCGGAGAAGTACTTCATCCGGGGCGGCAACAACCGCATAATCCTCGCGACCGACGGCGACCTCAACGTCGGCGTGACGAGCGAGGCGGAGCTTAAAGCTCTGGTAGAGAAAAAGCGCGAGGGCGGAGTTTTCCTGTCGGTTCTCGGCTTCGGACAGGGCAACATCAAGGACAACAAAATGGAGACCCTCGCGGACAACGGAAACGGCGCGTATTCCTACATTGACAGCGAGCGTGAGGCTCGTAAGGTGCTTTGTGAGGAAATGGCTGCAAGCTTTATCACCGTCGCGAAGGACGTCAAGATACAGGTGGAGTTCAATCCCGCGTATATCAAGGGCTATCGGCAGATAGGCTATGAGAACCGCGCTATGTCCGCCGAGGATTTTGAAAACGACGGGAAGGACGCGGGCGAGATAGGCGCAGGCCATACCGTCACGGCGCTTTATGAGATCGCATACAAGGACAGCAAAATGGATCTCCCGTCATCGGATCTGAAGTATTCCGATGCATCGTCGCTCGGCACTGAAAACGGCGAACTGCTCACAGTGTCTGTGCGCTATAAGGCTCCCGACGGCGATGAGAGCCAGCTGCTGACATATCCTGTTACCGAGCAGACGTATTCGAAGTCGATGTCGGAGGACATGAGCTTTGCGGCGGCTGTCGCGGAGTTCGGTATGCTCCTGCGCGACAGCGCATATAAGGGCAGTACAACGCAGGACAGCATTCTTTCACTTGTCGGCAATTGCAATATCGAGAATGACGAGTACAAGAAGGAGTTCGTGCAGCTTGTAAAAGAAGCGAATGTACAATAAAACTATCCATAAAGACAGCGCACCGCGTGAAAACCAACGGCCTGCTGTTTGAACAACAGCAGAATATACAGTAAAAATGTCTTTTCTGAAACGACCTTTTTATGTCTGGTCTGTGATATAATGCAAGTGTAAGAACAAACCGGACATAACAAGGAGGAAAAGATATGTACGGAGCAATATCAGGTGATATGATCGGCGCGCCCTACGAGTTTGACAGGGGCGGTAAGACAAAGAAGTTCCCGCTTTTCGGCGGGGAGTCGCAGTTCACCGATGACAGCGTTATGACAGTTGCGGTCGCGGAGGCTCTCATGGACACGCTCGGAAAGAGCGATGACGAGATCAGAGCCGCACTTGTCGCGTCGATGCAGAAGTGGGGCAGGCGTTATCCCAACGCGGGTTACGGCTGTATGTTCTATCAGTGGCTGCGTGAGAAAGACCCGAAGCCCTACGGAAGCTTCGGCAACGGTTCAGCTATGAGAGTATCTTCAGCGGGCTGGCTGTTCGATACTATTGAAGAGACCCGACATATCGCAAGTCTGACTGCCGTGGTAACACATGACCACCCCGAGGGCATAAAAGGCGCGGAGGCAATAGCGAGTGCGATCTTCCTTGCCCGCAGCGGCAGCACAAAGAACGAAATAAAGGAATACATCATCGGCGAGTTCGGCTATGATCTCTCCCGTACCTGTGACGAGATACGCCCCGATTATCACCATGTCGAGACCTGTCAGCAGACTGTTCCTGAAGCGATAACCGCGTTCCTCGAAGGCGATGATTTTGAGGATGTTATCCGCACTGCGGTATCTCTCGGCGGCGACTGCGACACTCTCACCTGTATAGCGGGAAGTATTGCCGAGGCTTTCTACGGGATCCCGGAGAATATTGCGAATGAGTGCAGGAAGCGTCTGCCCGCGGATATTCTGGCTGTAGTTGATCGTTTCGCGGATATGAGAAAAGATAAGCCGGAATTCCACGATATGTTCCTTGACGGAAACGAAATGATCGAAATTGCGATCGAAATATTCCGCGCCGACAGCAGCAAGAAAAATCTCACGGCTGTGCTTGATGCTATACGCAAGCGTATGCACGCAGACGGACACTTCTTTTTCCCTGTTATAACAGACGAAGATGATGACAGAAGCTTTACATTCCGCATTATCCGAACCGACGACGGCAGAATATGGCACGCAGCATTTACATCACAGCGCGAGTTTGAAAAGAGCCCGAAGAGCGAAGTAATATCGAATTTCATCGATGTTATGATGAAGAACTGCCTTGAAACCGAGGCGGCAGGCATTATCATCAATCCGTGGGGCCAGTCGTTCCTGCTTACAAACGACCTGATAGAGATGATGTTCGAAGCTGACGGCGGTGTGGAATACTCCGTTCCCGACGACCCGATCACGGAGGAGCTGCTGGAGGACGGCTCATTTCTCAGAAGAGCCATAGAAATATGCAGCCGCAACCGCACAAAGCTAAATCTTATCAAGCTTGCAAAGATACTTCGCGACAGCTGGGTGTGGATACCCTGCAACGCTGTTTTGAGTGATGCCGATTACGAAGCATGGTCAAAGGTCGTGCTCGAAGCAGGCGAAAAAGGTGATCTTGATTCGATAGTCGGACATGAGTTCACCAATCAGGACGACATCCGTTTCGTGCCGGATATACTGCAGAACGGTGATGAATATTTCTTCCCGGTATTTACGAGCGAAGAAGAAATGGGCGAGTACGGCAAGCATTTTTCGAAGCTGGAAAAGCACTTCCTCGAAGCCGCAAATCTTGCCCGCAACAATGAAAAGAATGTCGCAGGCATAGTTATAGACCCCTTAACTCACCCGTTTGTCGTACCGCGGGAGATGTTTGAGGTGATAGCAAATATGGCGTCGAACATTGAAAAGAATGAGGGCACAGAGTAAAACGAAAAGACCGGCTGCACACCCATGGGCGTGCAGCCGGTCATCTGTAATCGCTTTGTAATTATTTGTAAACGAATTGTAATTGCAATTGATTTTTCCTTATGGTATAATATGGAAAAGTGATAGTAATATCGCATCGATATATAGACGATCTTGTTTCTTTTCCGGTCTCCGGCGTGGTAAGAAACAAAAATGATTTGTCTGCAGTTAATAGTATGAGGTGGACAGATATGGAAATATTGTTTTGGGCTGTACTTCTTATTGCTGTGCTTACCGTCCTTGTGGGGATACCGTACAACTGCGTGGCTGCGAAAGGCAAAAACAAGAAAGTCGTGCTGATAGCGAACGGTGTGTTTGTCGCGGTTTTTCTGGGCGTATTAGGCTTCTCGAAGCTTGACGGATACCTTATGACAAAGCGTACCGGCGCAGATAAAACAGAGCAGGGAGGTCTGCTGTCCTCGCTGACATATCGTGATACGATCGGCGAATACTATATCCTGCGGCATTCAGGTCTGCTTTTTTTCATAGATGATATCGCAGTGCGGAAAGGAAATATCGTACTGCCAGATAACGTGACACCGGGTACGAAGATAGTCGTCGCGGTCAAAGAGAACCAGAGCCGCAGCTGGTACAAGGACAGTCGGATAACGCTCGACGGGCGCTCTTACTACTATGCCGAGACTGTTTCCGGGATATACCGCGATTACTCGTCCGAGCAGTTCTTGATAGGATTATACGATGTCATTGCCGCGCTGCTGTTCAATCTTGCCGAGCTCCCCATTGTCATAACGCAGGCTGTCAGATACAGAAAGAAGATGAAGGAACAGACACCGTACCTGCCGGGCTGATGCTGTTATGAGAGCGGTTCCGAAAAGTGTCTGTGACCGCGTCTGTCATGGGTCTTGTAGTACTCGCTCTTGTTTATGTACATGAGCTCATCGATACGCTTGAGGAAGTCAACATCGTTATCGCCGCTCATCTCGAAGATGTCACCGCCTATCGCGACTGACAGGGCGTATGGTTTTTCGGATCTTTGGTTGAATTCGTCGATAGCGGCATTGATCTCTTCGATAAGATGCGGCACAATGTTTATTTCAGGCTTGTTGATAACGATGATGAACTCGTCGCCCGCAAAGCGTATCACTACGCCGCGGTTCTGGACTACATCGGTCAGGATCTTTGCCAGTGCGATAAGCGCTGCGTCGCCCTCGCTGTGCGAGAAGCTGTCGTTTATAGACTTAAAGTCGTTCAGGTCGAGCATTATCGCGGCGACAGTGCGATTCTTCCGCATTTTATTCTTTTTCAGAGTTTCGATTATCTTGTCGAGCTCGAAACGGTTGAATGTACCGGTGAGCTTGTCGATGTAAAGGCTTTCGTTCTGAAGGCTTATCACTATCGTGACGAATGACACTGCGAAGCCCACGGGCTGTGTGGATATGCCGTAGAAAACGGTCTGTATCACGATACATATCATCGCGGGAAGCATGAACTGCCACACCGGGAAATACCGCAGAGAGCCTTTTTTCAGCCTTTCCACCGCGTAGATTATCCAACTGTAGATGATGAGCGTGAACCCGAACAGAACGAAGATCATATAGCATGGACCGCGCCGGTATACGTTGTTGTCGTCGATCGAGAAGACGAGCGGAACGAAGAAATTGATCGTAAGCAGCAGTACCTCCGTAACGATCATGAATCCAACGACAAGCTTCTGTGGGAGTGTTATCTTCCGGTGCAGGTGATATGAAACAAGGAATACAACGCCGAAGCCCACGATCAGATTGTAAAGATAGAGGATAGTGTTGACCGTGAACAGCCCGAAGTGGCTCAATACGCCCGGCTTGCTGTCGAAATAGAAGCCGAACGGGTCAAGCAGGCAGTTGAACAGCGTCGCTACGATCAGGAACAGCAGTATCCTGCTTTCCTGCTTTCTCGCCGGTATCTTCCAGCCGTTTGTAATGATTATCGAAAGCAGCAGAAGGCACCCGACGAAATCCGATATATAAACAGAAAGAATGTTCACAGATGGGATCATTTTTCTCTTTACCTCTTTCAAAGTTATTTATATGTCTGTCTCTCTCCGTACAGATCGGGGAGAGATGTTTATTTATTCGACATTCAGTGAGAGAGTATCATATATATCATACCTCAAATTCCCTCAAAATGCAAGCCTGTTTTGCAAAAAACGTACCCGCCGGCCGGAAAGCTCTGTACCTGAAGCTCCGGTGTGCGTATATTGTCGGCTTTCACTAAAAAATGTCGTTTGAATGTTTGGAATTTGTTGGTTGTGATGAAATTTGCGCATTTTACGAAAAAAATTGTAATTGTTTCACTTTTATTGCGCTTTTTGTGTTATTATAGAATATATATTTCCATACTTTGTATCCGGTATTCAGAATGATGAAGCTACTCTGCCGATATCTGAAACCGGAGAAAAGGAAACCACGGTGTCGGTAACGATACTTAAGGACAGCAAAGATAAGGAGTAAGACCATGAAAGCATCCAAAAAGATCATCGCAGCCGCGGCGGCTGCAGCAATCTCCATTTGCGCAGCGGCAACATCCTCATGCGCAGAGAATACAACGTCATCGACGATCGACTATTCTGACATGGACAACTGGGCGTTCTGGGAGCAGGGCGAAGATAAAGACGCCGACCTGTTCATCATCTGCCCCACAGTCGACATGGGCAATGACGGGAACTATAACTCCGACATCACGAATGAGAAGATCAGGAACAAGTTTGTCGGCGCGCTCAATATGGAGCTCGGCATCTATACCGACACAGCCACCGTTTATTCTCCGTATTACAGGCAGATGACATTCCCGGTATACGGACTTGAGGACGAAGCGACGAAGGAAAACAGCTACAGCATTGCATACAATGATGTACGGGACGCGTTCCTGTATTACAGCGAGAACTGCGATGAGAGCAGACCGCTGATACTTGCCGGCTTTTCGCAGGGCTCGGATCTGATGATACATCTTATGAGCGAGCTGTTCGGTGACGAAAAGTATTCCGACAGGCTCGTTGCGGCGTACGTCATCGGTTGGTCACTCACGGAAGAGCAGACGGAGAAATACCCGTGGCTCAAGCCTGCGCAGGATGAGACTGATACCGGCGTGATCGTGATGTTCAACTCCGAAGCGGAGCATATCACATCTTCGCTTATGGTGGGAGAGGATAAGCATACATACTCGATAAATCCGCTGAACTGGAAGACCGACAGCACTCCCGCAGACAAGTCGCTCAACAAGGGTGCCTGCTTCACAGACTACGACGGCAACATAACATCGGAGATCCCGGAGCTTACCGGCGCGTACATAGATCCGAAGCGCGGCACTCTCAAGGTCACGGATATCGATGAAGCGTCTTATCCTGCCGCGATTTTTGACGAAGGCATCTTCCATATCTACGATTATCAGTTCTTCTTCCGCGATCTGCAGGAGAACGTCGCGAAGCGCACAGCGGCTTACATCGCGGAGAACGATGTGGATGAAGCTGCCCCCGAAGTGCTGACAGATGAAGAGCTGACAGAGGAAGAGACCGGCGTTGATGTGGAGCCGGAGGATGAAACTGCGGCAGAAGAGGAGACTGATGAAACTGCCGCGGCAGCGGAGGAGAGTGAAGTATCTGCGGCTGCTGACAACAGCAACCCGGCTACCGGTACAGAGCCCGGTGCTGTTCTCTTATTCATCGCTGCAGGTATGATCATGCTCGCGGTATCAAAGAACAGGAAGAAAATGTGATCTGACAGCGTTCTCACACATTATTTCCGGAATATGAAAAAAGTACTTGACAAATCGTCAGTGCAGTGATATAATATGAAAAAACAAACCGTTGAAGCGGAGATAACGGTGATGATGCTTCCACAGAGAGCCCGGAAAAGGTGAGAGCCGGGTGAAAAACAAGTCATCAAATGGACCGCCGAGGGCGCAGTCAAATGCCTTTACAGGAAGAGTATTCTGCGACGTATGGCTTACGTCAGTAGCCGGGGATATGCTGGTATCCCGCAGAGAGCACAGCACACGCTGTGAATCAAGGTGGCAACGCGGATAAAGAATTATTCGTCCTTGATAAGACCTGAAAGTCTTATCAGGGGCGTTTTTGTTTAGCAAAAAGGAGGAACACTATGGAATTCTACCCGCCGATCGAAAAAGCAAGAGAGTATGCCGCTGAAGGCAGATACGACATCATGCCGGTGAAATGCGAGATACTTTCAGACATCTGTACGCCTATCGAAGCAGTGACGATACTCAAGAATGTATCGGAGCATACATACCTGCTTGAGTCGTGCGAGGACAGGGAGAACTGGGGCCGCTGGTCATTCATGGGATTCGCGCCGAAGAGCGAGATAACCTGCGGTGACGGCGTGATCACCGTAGACGGCAGGGATATACCCTGCGACGACCCGACAGATAAGCTCCGTGAGCTGCTGGCAAAGTACAGAAGCCCCACGATAGAGGGGATGCCGCCGTTTACCGGAGGACTTGTGGGATATTTCTCCTACGACTTCATCGGCTACAGCGAGCCTACGGTACGTATTCCCACAGAGGACAGCGAGCATTTCAAGAACGCGGATCTGATGCTGTTCGATAAGGTCATCGCCTTTGACAACTACCGTCAGAAGCTCGTGCTTATCGCGAACGTAAAGTTGTCTGACCCCGACGCGGGCTACGCAAAGGCGTGCGGGGAGCTCAAAGAGCTTGCAGATCTGCTTCGTAACGGCGACCGCAAACGTGAGCCCGCGGGACATATCAGAAGCGAGCTCAAAGCGCTGTTCACAAAGGAGCGTTTCTGCGAAATGGTAGAGAATGCAAAGGGGCATATCAGAGAAGGCGACATTTTCCAGATCGTGCTCTCCAACCGCCTTTCCGCTGACTTTGAGGGAAGTCTGCTGAATACCTACCGCATATTGAGGACGACAAACCCCTCGCCGTATATGTTCTACTTCTCGGGGACCGATGTCGAGATCGCGGGCGCTTCTCCTGAGACGCTCGTCAATCTGAAAAACGGGGTGCTCCACACATTCCCGCTGGCCGGAACGAGACCGAGAGGAAAGACACCCGATGAGGACAAGAGACTTGAGACTGAGCTGCTTGCTGACGAGAAGGAGCTCGCCGAGCACAATATGCTCGTTGACCTCGGCAGAAATGATCTTGGACGCATAAGCCGCTTCGGCACCGTAAAGGTCGAGAAATTAAGAAGTATTGAGCGCTTCTCGCACGTTATGCACATCGGCTCCACCGTGCGCGGCGAGATAAGGGATGACCGCGACGCACTTGACGCGGTGAATGCGGTGCTTCCCGCGGGAACGCTTTCGGGAGCTCCGAAGATAAGAGCGTGCCAGCTGATCGCGGAGCTTGAGAATAACAAGCGCGGCCTTTACGGCGGAGCGATAGGGTATATAGATTTCACCGGCAACCTTGACACCTGCATCGCCATTCGCTCGGCATTCAAGAAAAACGGCAAGGTATTCGTCAGAAGCGGCGCTGGCATTGTCGCGGACTCGGTGGCGGAGAACGAATACACGGAGTGTATCAATAAAGCGGCAGCAGTGGTGAACGCTCTCAAAGCCGCGGAGGAGGCAGACCTATGATATTGCTGATAGACAATTATGACAGCTTTTCCTACAACCTTTACCAGATGATAGGCGAGCTTGAACCGGATATAAGAGTAATCCGAAACGACGAGATGACTGTGGAGCATATAGAGGCACTTGCGCCGGATAAGCTCATACTTTCACCGGGACCGGGCAGACCGGAGGACGCGGGAGTCATCGTTGAGGCGGCGCAGACTGTGGCGCAGAAAATACCGACGCTCGGAGTATGCCTCGGACATCAGGCGATATGCAAGGCATACGGTGCCGAGATCGTTCACGCAAAAACACTTATGCACGGCAAGCAGAGCACAGTGGAGCTTGACCTTGAGGATCCGCTGTTCAGAGGGCTTCCCGAGCATACAGAGGTGGCGAGGTATCACTCGCTGGCGGCAGACAAGCTTCCGGGCTGCCTGAAGGTGACAGCGTCGACGGCGGACGGAGAAGTCATGGCAGTAAGCCACACCGACTACCCGATCTTCGGCGTGCAGTTCCACCCCGAGTCGATACTGACTCCCCTCGGCAGAAAAATGCTGGAGAATTTTATCAGTCTCTGAAGTGTGACATAACTGCGACAAAGAAAAATCAGCTGACGCTAATGTTCAGCTGATTTTTTATTCGGTTTTACCGGGAATTATGCGCTTACAGCCTGATTTTCGGCAGTCTTCTTTGTCTTGCGTGCGCTCTTGTCCTTTGCGGCTTTATCTGCCTTGCCCTTTCCGGACTGCGTATTTGCAGCCTTGATCTTGACAAGCTCGTTGCTGTCATTGTATTCAAGGGTGAGGATATCGCCCGCGCTTATCTCGGCAGCGGTTATGGTCTTGCCATTCTTCTGCAGTGTGATGCTGTCGGTAAGTGTAACAGTCAGAGTATCACCGGTCTCAGTGAATTCACCTGCGCCTGCGCCTTTCCTGCCGTGCTTGCCTGCGGGCTTTTTGTCGGTCTTCTCCGTGGTGGTATCCTCAGTCGCAGTGGTAGTCGTATCACCGGTCTGTGTGGTGTCGGAGCTCTTCTTTTCGGGCTTCGAAGCCGGCTTTGCAGCGGGCTTTTCTTTTACCTTGCCGTCGCTGTCGGTCTTCGGTGTTTTGGTCTCATCTGCCTGCTTTCTGGAGAATTCTCCGAGAGCAAGAGTGATCTCGCTGCCGTTTACGGCTGTTACCTTGCCGACCTTCACATTCTTCGTTTTGGGAGCTTTACGCTCTGTCGCCGAAGACGCAGTGACCTGATCGCCGGCAGCCGTCGTATCTGCCGCGATCATCGCGGACATGGCGGACAGGGACATGATGCCTGCGCAAAGGCAAGCTGCTGCTTTAAGAGTTGTTTTCATTGTGAACACTTTCCTTTCGTTTTTGTTTTCTGGCTTGGTGGTATTGCTTTGGTGTGCTCTTATAATAACATACTTTCCTTAAAATAATCTTTAAGCTTCGAATATTATTTCAGTTTTTATCTGTTGTGCCATGTGAATGTGAATGTGGTCACACCTTCGGCGGTGCAGGCAGCTGTAAGAGTACCCTTGTGCCTGTCCGCTATCGCCTTTGCTATGGACAGCCCGAGCCCGAAGCCGCCGGTGGAGGAGTTCCGCGATTTGTCAGTCCTGTAGAACCGATCGAACAGCCTTGAGAGCTCATCGGGAGATATATACTCCCCCGGATTGGATACCGCGAGGATATTCCTGCCTTTTCTGCGGCGGAAAGCCACCGTGATGTCTCCGCTTTGCGAGGAGTGCGAGATCGCGTTGTCTATCAGTATGTTCGCGAGACGAACTATCATTTCCCTGTCACCTCTCGCCGTGACATCGGGTTCGATATCCGTTGTGAGTGCGTGACCTTTTTCGAAAGCTACGGCTTCGGTCGAAAGGCACACACCTTCGAGAGCTTCCGAAACGTTGAAATCGGAGATGAGCATCTCGGTCTCCTCCCTGTCATCTTTCGACAGATAAAGCATCTGATTTATCAGCTTCGACATCTTGACTGTCTCCGAATGGATGTAGTCGAACCACTTTGCCTGTTCCGCCACAGTCCGATCCGGGTCCGACGTTATAACATCGATATTCGCGGAAATGACGGTGAGCGGTGTTTTCAGCTCGTGTGAAGCGTTCGCGAAGAACTCCTTCTGCTTGCTCCACGCTTCCGAGATCGGTCTTGCTATCCAGCCCGAGATCATCACGCTTATCGGGGACAGCACAACAAGCGCGCCTATCCCCACTATTATCAGTATGAACAGCAGCCGCTGCATAGTCTCGAATTGATTTGTACGGTCAATGAAGATGACCCGTGTTTTGCTGCCCGCCTTTTTTATAAAGTATCGGTAGGATATGTCGGACAGTCTTATGTATCCGTCGCTGCTGTTCTGTGCGATGATGTCTTCCGCTGCCGAGCTTATTTCGTCCTCGTTGTCAGGCTTGCTGTACGGGCTGCTGTAGGTGACTTCCTTTGCTTCGCCCTCCGATGACATCAGCACCGCTATCCAGCTGCGCGATGAGCGGCTGCCCGGTCTGTTCCGCATGCTGCCCGGATCAGTGCGCCTGGAGGGATCGGAAGCGTCTGGCGGCTGGGGCTTCTGTTCCTTATCCTGCTTTGGAAGATCCTCCGGCATCACGGCGCTCATCGCGGAGTTTACCGCCTTGTCGGTCTCCTCTGTCTCGGAGTGCAGCATGAAGATGTATATGCCCGACACGAATGCCGTTATCAGTACGGTGAGACCTATCATTATTACTATAGTAATACGTATCCGCAGTTTCTTTATCATCTTCGGTACCTCACTTTGCTTCCAGGCTGTAGCCCACACCGCGCTGTGTTTTTATCGACACCTTCGATCTGATGTATCCGAGCTTCTTACGCAGAAAAGAGATGTAGACTTCAACGTTGTTGTACTCTGCGTCTGACTCGTATCCCCATATCCTGACGAGCAGGGTCTCCTTTGTAAGTACTTTGTTACCGTTTCGCAGCAGCATCTCCATTATCGAGAATTCCTTGAGCCCGAGCTTGATCATATTGTTTCCGCAGGAGAGCGTGTATGCAGAAAGATCGAGTGACAGATCGCTGAACGAGAGCGTATCATCGCAGATAAGCTCCGATGCGCTGCGTCTGTTGAGCGCGCGCACCCTCGCGAGCAGCTCCTCGGTGGCGAAGGGCTTTGTGAGATAATCATCTGCGCCGCTGTCGAGCCCCTTGACCTTGTCGGAGACCTCGTCCTTCGCGGTGAGCAGGATAACGGGAGTTTTTATCCCTTCCTTCCGCAGCTTCCCGAGGACTTCGATGCCGTTCATACCCGGAAGCATTATGTCGAGCACGATCACATCGTATATACCCGAAAGCGCATTATCAAGACCGTCGATGCCATTATATGACGCGTCTGCGATCATTCTGTTGCTCCCGAATATCTGCACCAGAGCGTCCGCAAGCTTTTTTTCATCTTCGACCACAAGTATTCTCATGCTATCCCCGCCTTTATATAATTGTATCTGACAATATAATATCTCACAGACCTTAAATTTACCTTAAATAATATTCGTTGTGTCACGACATTTGGTTGATTTCTGAAATAGTGCGGTGTGAAGCGTATTCAGAATACAAGTAATAACCGTTATTAAGCTGTTTTGCGGTTTATCGACCGTTTGTTGTGACGGTGCCAAAATTTTTTGTTCCTTTAAGCTTGTTTTAAGTTTTGTGAGTATAATAAAGCCATAGAACAAAAATGACCGGAGGGAAAACCTATGAAAAAACGTTTTAAGCTTGCTGCAGTTGCAGCCGTTCTCGCAGTATCCGTACAGCTTTCATCATTTGCGGCATTTGCCGACAACACACCGCCAACACCCCCTGACGGAGCTCCTCCTTCGGGTGATATGGGAACCCCACCCGACGGAACCCCACCCGACGGACAGGGAGGAGGTCCGGGAGGACCCGGCGGTCAAGGCGGACCCGGAGGTCCGGGCGGTCAGTCACAGGCTCCGACATCGTACAGCGCAGTCACCGAGTATAGTTCCGACATAACAGTCTCCGGTAAGACCTACAAGTCCACCGGTAAGGACGAGAGCGCAGTGCTCGTAAGCGGCGGCAGCGCTGTCATCAATAACGCGACAGTCACCCGCACCAGCAGCGACTCCACCGGCGGCGACAGCGCGAGCTTCTACGGTGTGGGCGCGGCAGTTCTCGCGACGGGCGGCACAGCATACATCGACAACTCGAAGATAACCACCGACTCGAAAGGCGGCGCGGGAGCGTTCGCGTACGGAAACGGTACTATTTACATCGGCAGCTCGACGATAAGCACGACGCAGGACACCTCCGGCGGTATCCACGCGGCAGGCGGCGGAAAGGTCTATGCGTGGGATCTGAATGTTTCCACGAAAGGCGGCTCGTCGGCAGCGATAAGAAGTGACCGCGGCGGCGGAACTATGGTGGTTGACGGCGGAACGTACACAACGAGCGGCACAGGTTCGCCTGCGATATACTGCACCGCTGATATAGCAGTGAACAATGCTGCGCTCACCGCGAAGAACTCCGAGGGCGTGTGCATTGAGGGGCTCAACTCGCTGTACATCTTTGACTCCGCACTGACATCGACTATGCCGACGACCAAGCAGAATGAGGATCTCGTCTGGGGCATCATCGTTTATCAGAGCATGTCGGGCGACGCGAAGGTCGGCAACTCCGAGCTGTACGTTGACGGAGGGTCGATAACCTGTAACGGCGACATCATCTACACCACCAACACCGAAAGCCATATCACTCTCAAAAACGTGAAGCTCACAAGCACTGCAAGCGACTATGCTGTGCTCCGCGCGACCGGCAATGCGAACGGCCGGGGCTGGGGCAGGACAGGAGCGAACGGCGCTAACTGCACATTCACGGCGATAAGCCAGACCCTTAACGGGAATGTTATCTACGACAGCATTTCCAACCTTGAATTCTATCTCACAAGCGGAAGCGTTCTCACGGGCGCAATGATCGACGACGAGACGGATGCAGGCAGCGGCGGCTCCGCAAAAGCCAACGTCTATATCGACAAGACCTCGAAGTGGGTAGTTGCCAAGAACAGCACATGCACTGATCTTTACAACGCAGGTACGATAGTTGACGCGAGCGGCAAGACAGTTACGATAAAGAACGCTTCCGGCACCGTTCTCTCCAAGGGAACCGGCAGCGTGACGATAACCGTTACCGGCACATACAAGACCTCGGTGAGCACAAAGGGCGCGACAGCCTCGACGTCTTTCGCGAAGTTTGCAGTTTCAAAGCCGTCTTACATCTCGTCTTCGACATCGGATACGACGCTTGCGAAAACGACTCTTTCCGTGAAGAACACAGGCTCGAAGTTCAAGTTCTCGTGGACAGCAGTCAGCGGCGCGGAGAAGTACCAGATATACTATTCCGAGGACGGCGGCAAGACCTACAAAAAGCTCGGAAACATCGCCGGAACGAAGACGAGCGCATCAACTTCGAAGCTCGACACAAGCAAGAGCTACAAGTTCGTTATACGCTCATACAAGACCGTGAACGGAAAGAAGATATACAGCAAATTCTCAAAGGCTGCAGCGGTCAGCGCATGACCGGATGTATATCAGCTCCTTGTTTGCAGCGGATGACCGCAATACTGCGGCCGTCCGCTTTTTTGTCGGAAAATGCAAAAAAGCACTTGAAATTATGATAATAATGTGGTATAATATGTGCAACCAATATCACGTATAAGAGCGAAGGTGCGATATGAATATATCTGAATTTGCAAAGGAAGCCGGAGTATCCGTATCGGCAGTGAGCCGGTATTTCAACGACGGTTATCTGTCCGACGACAAGAGAGCTCTTATAGAAGCGGCTCTTGAGCGCACAGGCTATATGCCGAGCTATTCGGCAAGGACCATAAGAACGAAGGTGACCAAGCTTGTCGGGGTCATCTTACCGAAGCTGTCAAGCGAGAGCATTTCACGTGTCACCGAGGGCATAAGCGAGGTACTCAGCGCAGAGGGCTTCGAGCTGCTGCTGGTGAACACCGCCAACGACTACAAGCGTGAGATCACATCGCTTGAGCTGTTCAGGCAGAACCGCGTGGACGGCGTGATACTGCTCGCGAGCGTGTTCACTGACACTCACCGAGCGCTGCTTTCGAAGATGCGCGTGCCGACGGTCATCGTCGGACAGCAGCTCAAAGGCTTCAACTGCGTCTGCCACAATGATCTCGGAGCCGCGTACAGCATGACGAAGCTGATGCTGGACAAAGGTGCGAAGCGCCCCGCCTTCATCGGTGCCAATCAGGACGATGTCGCCGCCGGCAGAGACCGCAGACGGGGCTTCGAGAAAGCCGTTACCGAAGCCGGTATCACAGTTGATCCGAAGATGTGCGAGATAGCCAAGTTCAGCATGGACTCCGGCTATGAAAAGGCGAAGCTGCTGTTGTCCGGCAGGAAGAAGCCGGATTGCATATTCTGCGCCACGGACAACATAGCCGCGGGTGTTATGCAGTATTGCCGTGAAACCGATATCAGTATACCCGGAGACCTGATGATCGGCGGAGTGGGGGACTCACGCATGGGAAAGGTGCTGTATGTACCGCTTTCATCGGTGCATCTGCACTACAAGACCGCGGGCAGAGAGGGCGCGAATATGCTCCTGTCCGAAATGAAAAGCGGGAGCGAGGTGCACCGCATATTGCAGCTCGAATACGATATCGTGGAAAGAGAATCGACGAAACGAGGGTGAGCAGATACCGCAAATAATGTGAAACTGTGTGAAACCCACTGATTTGTACGCGGTAATTTTTATCAAATGTCAATAGACAAATAACATAAAGTCTGTTATAATGATAACACGATATGAAACCGATACCACATCCCGCTTGGGATCGTGCAATAAAGAAAGGGTGGGTTATATGGATTATAATAAGTGCGCGGCGGAAATACTCGATTCCATAGGCGGCAAAGACAATCTCGCAAGCGCGGCACACTGCGCGACGCGTTTAAGGCTCGTCATAGCTGATAACGGCAAAGTGAAGAAATCCGTGCTTGAAAACATTGACGGTGTAAAGGGTGTGTTTGAGGCTGCCGGACAGCTCCAGGTCATCATCGGCACCGGCACGGTAAACAAGGTGTATGATGAATTCATCAAGCTCGCCGGAGTTGAAGCGGCTTCCAAGGACGACGTAAAGAAAGCGGCAGCTGCAAAGGCTCCGTGGTACAAGAGGGCTATCAAGACTCTCGGCGATATCTTCGTACCGATAATCCCGGCGATAGTTGCAACGGGTCTTCTGTGCGGACTTCTCGGCGGACTTTCGAAAGCATTCCCGGACATGGCAGGCACACCGATATTCACGCTGCTTGATATGTTCTCGAACGCGGCCCTTACCTTCCTTCCCATACTTATCGCGGTGAGCGCCGCAAAGATATTTGGCGCGAACGTATATCTCGGCGCGGTCATCGGTATGATAATGATACATCCGAATCTTGTGAACGCATGGTCCGTCGGGGATGGCAGCGACCTTCCCACGCTGTGGTCATGGTTCGGACTCTGGGACATCCACGCGACAGGCTATCAGGGCCACGTTATCCCGGTAGTTATAGCGGTGCTCCTGCTTTCGGTCATTGAAAAGTGGCTGCATAAGCGTGTTCCCGAGATGTTCGATCTGTTCGTGACTCCGCTCGTTTCGGTGCTCGTTACAGGCTTCCTCACAATGACACTCATCGGTCCGGTATTCTCACAGCTTGAGTCCTGGGTGCTCACAGGTGCACAGTGGCTCATATCGATCCCGTTCGGTATAGGTTCGTTCCTCATGGGCGCGGCGTACGCCCCCACTGTTGTGGCAGGTGTGCACCACATGTACAATGCTATCGAGCTTTCGATGCTCGCTGACAGCGGTATGAATATCTGGATGCCGATAGCAACGGCAGCTAACGTGGCACAGGGTGCCGCAGCTCTCGCGGTAGGCGTAAAGACCCGCAACAGAAAGATCAAGTCCATGGCTCTGCCCGCTTCTCTTTCAGCATTCATGGGTATCACAGAACCTGCTATCTTCGGTGTCAACGTTCGTTTCGGCAAGCCCCTCATCGCCGGTATGGCAGGCGGTGCGTGCGGTGCGGCTATAGCTTCCGTAATGGGAGTTTATGCGACAGCAAACGGCGTGACCGGAATATTCGGTTTCCTTATCACTACCGAAAGCTTCTTCGGATATCTCCTTACTTTCCTCGTTGCAACGGTAGTAGCGTTCGTGCTTTCTTGGGTGCTCTACAAAGACGCGGTCCCCGAGGGTGAAGGCACTGCAGAGGTGCCCGCGGTGGAAGAAAAGCCGGCGGCAAGCTACGACGACAGCTGCGTATACTCTCCGCTAAAGGGCAAGGCAGTCCTCATGGCCGACGTTCCCGATGAGACATTCGCGACGGACGTGCTCGGCAAGGGTGCGGCAGTCGATCCGAGCGAAGGCAAGGTAGTGGCTCCCGCTGACGGCGAGGTAAGCACCCTGTTTGATACTCACCATGCGATAGGACTTACGCTCGACAACGGCATGGAGATGCTGATACATGTAGGCATCAACACTGTCGAACTGAACGGCGAGGGCTATAAGGCTCACGTTTCCGAGGGCGACAGAGTAGTACGCGGTCAGACGCTCATAACGTTCGATATCCCGCTGATACAGAGCAAGGGCTATAAGACGATAACTCCCGTTATCATCACAAATCCCGATGATTTTACCGATATAAGCAAGGCGGCAGACGGAAACGTTGACTACCTTGATAAGCTGATAGCTACGAAAAAATAACTTCGCAGGGGGTGACCTTTGCAGATGAAAAACGACTTCAGACAAAAGCTTCATCTTGAGCCGGTCAGGGGCTGGCTCAATGATCCGAACGGACTGTGCTTCTTTAACGGCGCGTATCATGTGTATTTCCAGTACGTGCCGGACAGCGCAGAGGGAAAAGGCGGAAAGTGCTGGGGACACTGGCAGAGCCCGGATCTGCTGAAATGGCGGTTCACCGGTACCGTACTGTCCCCGGACGATCCCGATGACCGCAGCGGAGTGTACTCCGGCTGCGGGTTCGTGAAGGACGACACGCTGTATCTCTTCTATACCGGCAATGTCAAGGAATATGGCGACCATGACTACATCACATCGGGACGAGGTGCCAATGTGATACTCGTTACCACGAAGGACGGGCATAACATGAGCCCGAAAAAAACGCTCCTGCGAAACGCGGATTATCCCGATTACTGCTCCTGCCACGTGCGCGACCCGAAGGTGTGGGAGGAGAACGGAAGGTATCACATGGTGCTCGGCGCGAGGACACTTGACAGCAAGGGCTGCGCATTGTACTACATATCGGATGACCTCGAACACTGGAAATACGAAAAGACGATGTTCGGGAATGACGGCAGCTATATGTGGGAGTGTCCCGACGACTTCACGCTCGGCGACCGCAGGTATTTGAGCCTTTCCCCGCAGGGGATCCCGCATGAGAAGTATGTGTTCCAGAACGTGTACAGCGCGGGATACTACGAGACAGACAACGGCACACCCGGTAAATACCGCGAGTGGGACTGCGGCTTTGACTTCTACGCTCCGCAGACGTTCGATGCCCCCGACGGGCGAAAGATCCTGATAGGCTGGGAGGGCATCGGCGATATCCCCTACAGCAACCCCACGGCTCCGCTTGGTTGGCAGCACTGTCTGACGCTTCCGAGAGAGCTTACGGTGCGGGAGGACGGCGTGATATTGCAGCAGCCTGTGCGCGAGCTCGAAAAGCTGCGGCTTAACAGCAATGATAAAAGTCTGACTACATTTTTTAAATACATTGTAACGCTGAAAACGCAGCTTCCGTTTGAGTATATCGGAAGTTGTGAGGGCGATTTTTCGATAGAGTTTGAGGATATTCTGAAGCTCGGATACCGTGACGGTGAATTTTCGCTCACGTTCCTGTCGGACAGCGCGGGCTGCGGCAGGACGGTACGATACGCCGAGCTGCCGGAGTGCTCCGATATACGCGTTATCGCCGACACATCGTCGGTCGAGATATATCTCAACGGCGGAGAAAAGGTGCTTTCGAGCCGTATGTACCCCGCGGACACACAGGTAGGTCTCAGATTCGCGGGGACGGAAGGAAAGCTTTACAGACTTGGAAAGATCGAGGTGATCTCCGATGAATAATGTACTTGCGGCGATAGGCGAAGCGCTTATCGACTTTATACCCGACAGGAGCGG
>CAMVDP010000017.1 GCA_947166275.1 uncultured Clostridia bacterium | reverse complement strand
CCGCTTGCGTCAGCGTATCTGTGGAATGCGTCAGAGAGCGCATTGAGGTATTCCTGTGCTTCCTCTTTCTCTTTCTCTTTCTCTTTCTTCGGGTCTTTTTCGGAAGCCTCATCATTATCAGACTGACCGGAATCGGGTTCCTCCTGTTCGGCAGAGGTCTGTTCGGCCTCCCGTACGGCAGTCTGTACCGTTGTCTGTGCAGTCGTCTGTACCGCAGTCGTACCGTTCGAGCATCCGGAGATTATCATGGATGCGAGTATCAGCGTCAGCACTGTGGTCTTGAGTTTGTTTTCAGGCATATTGTTTCACTCTTCCGTTAATTTCTCTTATTTCCGTGTCTTTCCCGATCTGCGGGAGCGCAGGCACAGATCTTACAGAATATAGTGTATTATATCACATTTGCCGTTAATTGTCAATGCAAATATTCTCCCCCTGCACAGGGCAGAGGGAGAACAGATCACATATTGTTCAGGTGATATTTTCTGAAGATCGACGGCCAGTCTTTATAGCTGTAATCGAGGTCTACGGTACGGTTTTTGTCGTCGATATCGGTGATACCGCTCACCTTTCCGGTGAACGAGTACTGCCACATATAGTAACCGCCGTCGTAGGTGACCTCATCGCCGACCTGCGCGAGCCATACGGCGTACTTGTCAAGCGTGCTCATGTCAAGATAAGTCTCTATCCAGCTCTTGTAGGAGTAGAACATGGGGAAGTAATTGTTCTCCATGAGCACCTCGAAGAACGCGTCGATTATGTTGGTGAGCTTCTTTTTGCCGATGTGACCCTGGTACTGCTCCTCCATATCGAGGATGCAGGGGTATTGTATTTTGTAGTCCTTTATGGCATTGACGAAGAATTCCGCTTCCTCGCGGGCTTCCGCGACGGTGGAGGCATAGCTGTAGAAGTAAACTCCGACATCGATGCCGTATTTCTGGGCTTCCTCGATGTTCCTGCGGAAGTAGATGTCTTCCGCCATGGGCTTTGACTTGCCGGGGGAGCTTGCATCGCCGCGTGCGGCACGGATTATAGCGAAATCGATGCCGGACTCCGCCACGCGCTTCCAGTCTATCTCTTCCTGTGCCCATGATACATCAACGCCCTTGCGGAGCACATCGGGCTCATCGATCAGGATATCGACGGTCATATCGCGGTATTCATATACCGGGCGGCTGTCGGTGAACTTACCGCTTTTGGTGAGCGTTATCGGCTTGAAACGTGTGAACGTCGCTGAATCCGTGAGTGTGAGCGTGCCGCTGCAGCGCACATTTGACGCGGTGCCCACGGTGAGGTGACCGTTTACCTCGATGGAGCCGCCGACGGATATTGCCATTATGCCCCGAAGTTCGAGAGTACTGTTGACGGCGGTAGTTATCGTACCGCTCATCTTCACATCGCTGCTGCGGTAGAAGCTTACGGTGCCTTTTATGTACAGCTGTGCGCCGGTGTATATCTTGCCTGCCGAGGATGTTTCGAAGAGGCCGCGGTTGTAAACGGTCATGTTTCCCGCGATATCGATCTCGGCGCTTACCGATGACTGGAGCGTGCCGTAGATGTTGAGCTTGCCGCCTGCTTTTATCTTGAGGAGACCGTAGTTGATGATCGTGCCGCCGATAGCCGCGGAGAGCTCTCCGTACACGGTCATTCTGCCTTTTGCGGAGATCTTGAGCATACCGCCGTCGCGAACACTTACTTTTGTTCCGCTCGGAACGGTGATGTTTGTTTTGACCTTAACGGTATCGAGCACATAATATGTACGTCCTGCCTTAAGCTCGCTCTGACCGTCCCACACCACAGCCGACGCGGCATCCGCGCTCACGGGGATAATGGAAACGGCGAGACCGATGCACAGCAGCAGCGCTGCTGCCATACGCAGGAGTCTTATGCCTTTTGTCATAAAAACGATCCTTTCATAGGGATTATATATTTCTATTTTCTCATATTTAAGCGTAAATGTCAAACCTTTTTTTGAGTTTTCCATCATTTTATCACAAAAAACGGCAAAGTCTGCGTATTTTCCGTAAAAAAGCAGCCCTTCGCGTTTTCCACTTTTTAACGTTGAAAGACTGTTAAAAAACTGTTTAAAACCGCGTGTTTACAGACTTTTTTCACACGTTTCAAGATTTTCCACAGCAAAACATTTCCCCATAATCATTTTTATTCTGTCAAAAATCACTATTTTTTTGTACTGCAGGGAATAACGATGTAAAAACGCTTGACGATACCCCGTTTTTAGGGTAAAATTATTCTGCATACGATAGGACAACCATGCTTACCATTCAATACGGAGGGAAAAATGCCCGAAACTGTTATATCCGCGTCCATACTCAATTCCGATCTTTCGGATCTTCGCGGGACTGCCGCGAAAGTCGACAAGAGCGGTGCTGCATGGCTGCATTTTGATGTTATGGACGGCGAATTTGTAGAGAATATCACATTCGGAAGCTCGGTGCTGGAGGCGGTAAAGCCGCATACCCACGCCTTTCTTGACGTTCATCTCATGGTACAGCATCCCGCCCGGCAGCTGAAGCTGTTCGCGGACGCGGGTGCCAACATGATAACATTCCACGTTGAGAGCTTCTGTAACCCGAAAACGATCATCGAGGATATCCACAGCCTCGGCTGCAAGGCGGGAGTCGCCATAAAGCCACGCACACCCGTCGTTTCCGTAAGACCATACATCGAGGCGGCGGACATGGTGCTGATAATGACCGTGGAGCCGGGTTACGGCGGCCAGGGATTTATACACGATACGCTCGACAAAATCCGCACAGTGCGTTCGATAGCTCCCGACAAGGACATACAGGTTGACGGCGGGATCAATCCCGAGACCGCAGAGCTCGTCCGTGACGCGGGCGCAAATGTGCTCGTAGCGGGGACATACCTGTTCAAATCGTCGGATATGCCCGCAGCGGTCCGCGAGCTGAAGGGCTGATACGGGTTCAGCATAGTCCGGTCAGCCTTCGTACCGCGCCGGAAGCGCAAAGAACTGTGCCGTGCTCGGCGGTGAACGCTATGTCCACCGGGTCATCGGACAGCACGCCGTATTCGGCGATCATGCGTGATACGGTGTCCGCGGCGCTCGGACGGACCCTGAATAAAAGAACATACCTGCCGTCAAGGCGATACAGCGACGAGCCGCTCACACTGCGGCTGACGCATCTGCACAGCTGTGCCGCATCCGCGAGAGTGGCTGTGCCGCACATAACGACGTGCCTGCGGGGCACAGAGTCGGGCTGTGGTAGGATGTCGCAGCCGAGCGTGCTCACATACAGTACGCAGCCGCCGTCTTCGGACGGGAACGCTTCAAGAAACAGCCGCTCGGCGCTTTTGCCCGCGAACAGCTTGCTTTCCGCCTGAAGCTTCTTAAGGAAGTCGATAAGGCTGCGCTTTGAGTCGGCGCTTCGCGTGCGGAGCCCCTCGGCGCGTATCGAATTTTCACGCATATCCCGGTCGGTGAGCGTGATCTTGACGGTATTTTTGCTCAAAGCATCGTAATACATCTGGATACCCCCATAAAAAATTGGAAACAAAGGATAACAATGTCGGATAATACCATTGAACTGCTGGACAAGTTTGACAGCGACGTAAAAACATACGAGACAAGCGCTGTCAAGCGGCAGCGAAAGTCGAAGTCCATATACGGCGACCAGCTTATCTGTCTTGTGGCGCTCCTCGGCATGAGCGTGTGGCAGAGCGGCTACAGGGCGCTCGTTATCAGCGCGGGCTCGGTGCTTGTATGCGTTATCGCGGATATGATATTCTGCCGTATGACGCGCAAGACTTATAATCCCCGCGACCTGTCCACGATAGCGTCGGGGCTTTGCATCGCGCTTATGATGCCTGCTTCCGTGCATTACGGGATCGTTGCGGGCGGAGCTTTGCTCGCGATCGCCGTGAAGCACATTTTCGGCGGAAAGGACAACTACATTTTCAACCCGACCTGTGTTGCGGTCGCGTTTCTTATAATATGCTATCCGAACGATATGCTGCTGTACCCTGCCGTGGGTTCGAAGGCCGAACTGTGGGGAGATGTCGGCGTACCGCTCGTTTCCGGTGTCGAAAGCTATTTGCTGAAGCTCGGTACCGCGCCCGATGTGTCGCTTGAGAACCTTATGCTCGGAAATGTCGCGGGACCCATGGGCTCAACGCAGTTCCTTATCATCGCGGTGTGCGGTGTATGTCTCATGCTGCGCAGGTCGCTGTCGCCGCTGGTAGCGCTGTTCGGTCTTGGCTCGTACTGTGCGCTCACTGCGCTGTTCCCTGTGTTTTCGAGTATCGAAGATACCATGCTCATGGAGCTGTCCGGCGGATATCTGCTGTTCGGGTTCGTGTTCCTCGCTGCTGACCCGCAGACCATGCCGAAGACCATAAAAGGAAAGATAGCCTATGGCTTCATAATAGGCATAGTCGGCTGTCTGTTCCGCCACTTCGGAAAGGTGGAGGGCTCGTTCCTGTTCGTTATCCTCATAGCCAATGCGTTCTCGCTGCACCTTGACGAGCTTTGTGCGGCAGTCGCGGGCGCTATAAAGAGGTCCTTCTCCTATATGCGCGGTAACATGGGCAGATACGAGAAGCTCCGCAGCCAGGCGGAGAACGAGGGCAGACCGAAGCTCACTGATACTATGGAAATTATTGTTCCACCGACGAATTACAATATGCCGCCGATAGACAATAAGGTCATAAAAATCAATCGCAAAAAGACCAACATAATTACAAGATACGCCGAAAATCTGCGCATCAAGCGTCGCAAGGACGAGCTTGTGCGTAAAAAGCAGATACGCGACGGCGAAAACAACTACATGAACGCCATGCGCATGATGATAGTGCGGCATAACAAGGAGTCTGCTCCCAAGACCGAGGAGAAGAAGGGCTTTATACAGCACATCATCAAGCAGCCGCTCAAGAGATCACAGCAGAAAAACAACAAACAAGGACAGTAAGCCATGGAAAGCAGGATCAATCCGCGCGACGGATTCATAAAACAGAATATGATATTCATGAGCGGTATGCTTATTGCACCGGTCATAGCCTGCGCGACCTCGTTCGTTAAGAGTCTCGCGCTGTGTTTTGTGTTCTCCCTCGTTTCTTTCGCGGCGATACTGCTCTGTCGGTTTATTCCGAGAACGATCGTATATACTATAAGAGTGACACTGTACACTGCCGCAGCGGCAGCGGTGTATATCCCGGTGGCGGCGCTTGCGCGCATACTGTTCGGGGAAGCCGTGATAGGTGCCGCGGGCGTATACCTGCCGATACTCGTCACAAACTCGCTGATACTCTCAAAGACCGAGACCCGCTTCTACCTTGAGCCTTACGCCAACATGGTGAGCGACGTTCTCGGCTTCATTGCGGGATTTGACATCGCGTGCCTCATGACGGGGCTCGTTCGCGAGCTGCTCGCTACGGGTAAGATCGCCGGAGCCGAGGTGCCGATACTGTTCACGGTGCCTGCGCTTGAGACAACGTTCGGAGGTTTTCTGTTCGTTGGCATCGGAGCGGGGCTGTTCAGAGCGGTGTACAACTACCGCAAGGCTCACGCAGATGCGGATGACGAGGATTCTCTCGCGGACTATGCCGAGGGAATGGGCGAGTTCCTTGTCGGCAAGCACCGCCATGAGGAACGAGAGAAGATACGTATATACAAGGCTGCCGTCAAGCGCGCACGCACAGAGAACGACTGGCTCGACATGGAGTTCCTGAACAACAAGGACGTTCTCGCGGCGTTTGAGGCGATCATAAATGAGGGCAACGAGCTGGTCGGTGCCGATGAAGGCTCCGGGGATGAGAACGCTGATGAGACTGCGGATGATAGCGGAACTCTCACAGAAAACAGCGAAAGCACCGGCGTAACGGAGGATAACGATAATGCAGATATTTCTTAACATCGTTTCCGCGGCGCTGGTGGCGATATTTGTACAGAACCTGGTGCTTGAGCGCGCGCTTGGTGCCAACGTGCTGCTGTACGCGTCGAGAAACAAGACTCACTGCATAGGCTTCGCTGTCGCGATAACCTATGTGACCACCGTATCCTCTCCTTTGGTCTGGGTTCTTGACACGCTGCTGGGCGAGAACGAGTACTACGGCATCTTCATGCCGATTTTGTACGTGCTGGTGATAGCTTTTATATATATAGTATCGCTTGTGGTCATCTGGCGGTTCTTCCCGCCGCTTTTCCGCTCGCTGAAGAAGTATGTCCACCTTTCGGTGTTCAACTGCTCGGTCATTGGCTCGCTCTTCCTGTGTTCACAGCAGGGCGGCGACATCTTCACATATATAGGCTACGGTTTCGGAACGGGTGTGGGCTTTCTGCTTGCCGCGTACCTGCTGTACGTTGCCGCCGACAGGCTCAACTCCTCACTGGTGCCTGCGGCGTTCAGAGGATATCCGATAATGATAGTTTACGTCGGTATACTGTCGCTCGCGCTTTACGCGTTTACGGGCTACACCACATCGGCGGTCTGATACTTTATACGCATTTGGTGCGAAAGGGGTAAAGTGCTTTGGAAAAGCGCAGATATTACGGGAGAAAAATAAAAAAGACGAAGAACCTCTACCGCAGGCGAAAGAGCACCGGTCAGAAGCTGCTCAGCACGGTGCTGCTTGTGGTCGCTGCGTCGGCGATAGCGTTTCTCGGCTTTTGCATAGGAAAGCCGCTGCTTGACTACATCGGCAGCATCGGTAAGGATGACACCGCGGCATGGACACCGCAGGCTTCCTATACCGCGCTGCACAGCGACGAGGTCACAGCCGGTACGCCCGAAGCCGATCCGGACGATAAGCTTCCCGCAGAGGGTCAGGTCGACAGCGCAGTCTCCACCGACGATAACGGAAGTGAGCTTGTCCCTGCGGCTGAAAACGCAGGCTCCGTCGGCACGAACCAACCCCATTCCACCGGAAAAAGCGAGATCAAACCCGAAACAACTATACTTATGCCGGTGAACAGTGATTCACTTGTGTCAGTGGAGGCTCCCGCAAGCTCACTCGCCAATCGTTCCTCGCTTGCGGCAGTGCTTGCAAAGGCGAAGGCGGGAGGGTACAACTCCGTGGTGCTTCAGCTCAAGGATAGGAACGGAATGTTCAGATATAAGACCACTATCGAGGGTATAGCGGGAAGTGACCTTGACGCGGGCGCGATGACGCTGGACGAGATAATGACGCTGTTCCGGGAGAATGAGCTGATACCTGTCGCGGAAATAGCTGTGCTTTCGGACGAAAAGGGCTGTGCGCTTTTCACGGATATGAGCTATAAATGTATAGATTCCCCCGAGGTCTCATGGCTCGACTATTCCCAGTCGCCTCCGCGGCGCTGGGCTAACCCCGACAGTGACGCTACCCGCGAATATTTCGCGAAGGTGACCACTGAACTTGCTCTGGCAGGCTTTGAGAACATCCTTATCACTGATGTGACCTTCCCGGACTTCCAGCATTATGATGCCGAGTACATCGCGGCGAGGTATTTCGCGGATGACCGATACAAGTACCTGTACAATGTGATCAAATCGGGCAACATCATTGAGATGAAGGCTTCCGATGTGATCGGAGACAAGTACGGCAGATCCGCCGAGTGCCTTACCGACGTATCGCAGCTCCATGACAACTCGGTTGCGCTGATAATAAGCCGCGACGACCTTCCGACTTCGGCGGGCTATCCTGCTGACACAAAGACGCTCACAGAGACGGTGACTGCTCTTGCGGAGAAGAAGTGCAAGGGGCTCAAGATAGTGCCTGTGATCGACAGCTCGGGATTTGATGACGCGGAACGTACAAAGATCGTATCCGCGCTTGGTGCACTGGGATACGACAGTTATATTATGAGATGACAAAAATTTCTCTTGCATTTATCCGAAAAGTATAGTATAATAAACAAATACGGCAAAAAATCACCGGACAAGAAAGGACAACAATATGAACTTTGCAGAACTTATGGCGGCAACGGCTGCCGACCCTACATCCGCTCAGAACAACGGCGTATTATCCATTCTCTTCACCGTAGTGCCTCTCGCACTCATGCTGGTCGTATTCTATTTTATCCTGATACGCCCAGAGAAGAAGCGTGCGAAGAAGGAAAAGGAGATGCGTGAGAATCTCCAGGTAGCCGACGAGGTAGTCACCATCGGCGGTATCATCGGAAGAGTGCTCAGCATCCAGGAAGAGACCGTAGTCGTTGAGACCGGAAGCGACCGTAACCGTATCAGAGTACTCAAGACCGCGATAGCGGAGAACCGCACCGCTCACGATGACGTTGAGAAGGTAACTATCAAGAAGTAATTCTGTTCGGCGCATGAAGAGGCGGCAGAACACCCCTTGCGGGAAATGTGTCTGCCGCCTTTGAAGTCCGTACTTATAAATAACAACGGAAGGAGGGATATGCTTTGAGCGACGGTGTGAGCGAAAATGTCGCGGCAGCCGGAGAAAACGGCACCGGCGGAGCTGCTTTCAGGGAAAAGATGAATAAGACACTGGACGAGCTCGGAGTATATCTCTCCAAGTTCGGCAGATACATAGTACTGATATTCGTCGATCTCGCAAAAAGAGTGGCAAAGGGCACAGCAAAGCTTGCAGCGTATGTGTGGAAGAGGTCGGAGAACCTTGTCGAAGAGCTTCTGAAGCGCATCGGGTATCTTCTCGTGCTTATGATGTCACCGTTCCTGAAGGTGCTTCATGCTCTGAAGCGCGCACGCAGTGATATCCGTGAGAACAGAGCCGCGAAGGGCTTCGGAGCCGCACTTAAAATAGCGTTCTCGCACCTCGGCGAGTTCGTGTTCGGCAGCACAGGCGTCGTTGTCACGCTGTTCAACATCGTGGCGCCGATAGTGAGCCTGCTGTTCCTGTTTAATATAGTGTCCTATGCTTCGGGGATCGATTACTGCGTGAAGCTGACCGTCAACGACAAGCTTCTCGGATATATCGAGAATGAGCAGGTCTACTATGACGCGGACGAGATACTCAAAGAGCGTATCAACTACCTCGGCAGCGATGAGAGCATACGCCTCGAACCCGAGTTCTCCATCGAGCTTGCCGGGTCGAGCTCGATGCTCACCAAGTATCAGGTCGCGGATATGATACTCGAGTATTCCGATGTCAAGGTCGAGTACGCCTACGGCTTCTATCTCAACGGCGTGTTCCAGGGCGCGGTACCGGACAACACTCCCGTGGCGGAAGCGCTTGACGGGCTGCTACAGAAGTACAGGGAAGCTCACCCGAACGCGGATGTTTCGTTCCGCGATTCGCTTGAATACTCCACCGCGGGTCTTTATCTCTCGGGAAGTATCATCGATACCGACTGGCTCGTGTCACAGCTTACGAGCATAAAGGCGAACGCGGGCTATTATATAGCCGAGGAGGGAGACACCCTTGCCGGTATATGCGATAAAGTCGGCATCACGCTCCGCCAGGGCAGGCTTATGAATCCCTTGCTTGGCGAGGGAGCTTTGGCAGCCGGCGACCACGTGAAGATCAGAGATGAGATACCGTTCCTTTCAGTCAACGTTTCCGTAACGGAGGAGTATGACACCCCGGTCGCGTACGCTACCGAATACTACAACGACGATTCGTTGTACAACGGCGTTTCGCGCGTAACTACCGCGGGCGTCAACGGCATCAATCATATCACGGCTTCCGTGACTTATGTGAACAACATCGAGACCTCGCGCCGCATTACCTCGGCAGGAGTCGTGTCCAACCCTGTCACAGAGCGAATCGCTCTCGGTACCAAGATACCGCCTGAACAGTACTCGTCTGCGGATGCGGGCTATGGCAAGTTCATCTGGCCTATGGAGGTAGGCAAGAGCCATGTAAGTGAGCTCACCTACTGGGACGGCGGATATGCGGGTCATGTGGGCATAGATATCGTCCAGAGCTACGGCGCACCGATATACGCCGGAGCGAGCGGCACTGTAATGCACTCGGGCTGGAACTACGGCTACGGTAACTGCGTCATCATCGACCACGGCAACGGCTACCAGACATTGTACGGACACTGCAGCGAGCTGCTGGTCTCCGTCGGCGAACAGGTGATCCAGGGTCAGATGATAGCCAAGGAAGGAAGCAGCGGCTATGTTACCGGACCGCATCTGCACTTCGAGGTGCGCATGGGTAATGTGAAGCTCAACCCGATAAACTACCTTGAGCATGTATACTACTAAACCGCTGTACTGTACTTGACAATCCGCGAAAGTGCTGATATAATATTGAGGGGTGATGATGATATGTCCAAAGACGGCGCAGGGTTCTATGAGAACTTCACAAAAGAGATATTTGAGACAGTTAAGGGCTTGAGCGATGATGACAGAGGAAATTTCATCATCAACACATACGAGAACCTTTACGGTAAGCTGAAGACCGACGATGCCGGCACTTCCGTGAACGTGGATATGGCAAAGCTCCGTGAGGACTTAAGCCAGATAAGAGGCATAGGCGGACAGCGCCTCGATGAGATAATGGCGGTCATCCAGCGGCATCTTATGCCTGACTCTAATCCGCCGCAGGTCATCGGACGCGCAGACGGCGCGGACGAGACGGACGACGGCAGCGACGAACAATAAAATAAAACAGCAGGCGGAGCACGCCTGCTGTTTTTGCTATTTTATCATTACTCTGCCGTCGGGAGAGATGAGCAGCACGGTCTCGGTGAGATATGCGTTGTGCGCGGCATCGGTATACCGCTTGTCGCACATGACCGTCACACCGTTTATGTCGCAGTTCGCGGACTTTTTGTATCCGCTGTATATCCCGATGTCATGTCCGCCGTAGACCTCTGCGGCTGCCGCATCGGAGATCGATACGCTCACACCGCCGATATCCAGCAGCACCATATCTTCGTATACCTCGGCAGTGTACCTGCCGCAGACATCATACACCTTCTCGGTGTTATCGAGATATCGCTTCTCAAGCGCGTTTATCGAGTCGAACGCTTTTGAGCTCACAGCGCTGCGTTTCTTCTCGTCCATTACGCACAGCAGATCGTATCGCTGCGCGCCCAGGTCGGTGAGCAGCGAGTACGCTGCCGATGAAAGCTTCTTTGTCACCGCCGTGCAGTATGCTGAAACTCCGCGGTCATTGGCGACCGCCGCGAGGCAGTCCTTGCCGTCGGAGTATACGAATATGCGGGTAAGTCCGTTGTCATGCACTTTCTGCGCGGTCACGAGACCGGTGAGAGCCGCCGCGAAGAATACCGCGGCAGCAGTACGATAGTTCAGGCGCTTGTCTGACCCCGATGTGACAGCTGCGGTCAGCGCGATGAACACCGCGGAGACTGCGATGAACGGGATAAGCCAGTCTCCGCTTATGCTCACACAGCTGTATCTGAACCCGGCGAGTGCCCGCATGATCGCGATCATGGCTTTGAGCAGCACTCCCGCGGGGAGCAGTATTGCCGGAGCCAGAAGCCCGCCCGAAAACATGATGATAAGCGCTGTTGTCATTATCCCGAAAAACAGCGGGTACACTGCCAGCGATGATACTACCGAAACCGGCGACAGCTTCCCGAACGCAAGCGCGCTCACCGGCAGCGTGCAGTATGACGCGCATACGCATACAAGCACCGTGTCCGCCCACCCGGGAAGCTCCCACCTGCGGCGCAGCAGCTCCCCGAGCTTCGGCGCAAGTGATACCGCGCCAAGTGTGCCGCACACCGACAGCATAAGTCCCATATCCCGGCAGGCACACGGCTCGGTGAGCAGTATCAGCAGTGTCGCCGCCCCGAGAGCATTCACGGGCGAGCTGCCGCGTCTTAACAGCACAGAGCCGTAGCAGGCTATCAGCATGATGCCGCTTCTGCATACCGATGCGGTCATGTTGAAGAACACCATGAATACCAGTGACAGTGCTGTCGCGGCACAGAACCGCACGACACGCATCCTGCCCGCGCCTGCCAGTGACAGCAGTGACATGACCGCCGTTACGATGAGCGAGATGTGCATTCCCGAAACCGCGGTCATGTGTGACAGCCCGCTGCGCAGTACGGCGTCGGACAGCTCCGCGCTCATGCGGCTCTTGTCGCCGAAGCATACCGCGAGCATGAGGTCGCCCTCTTCACCGGGCAGATGCTCTCTTACCAGATCCCGCAGATAAGCGGAATAAGCGGTGAGCGCCGAGGTGAGCGAGAAGCCGGAGTGCTTTTCCGTAACGACGATATCTGTCGCGGACGCACGGACGAATACCCCGTGGGAGTAGTCGTAGTCTCCGTTCCACGAGGCGGATGCCTGCGGCTTTGACAGCTTTATGCAGGTCGATATCGTGTCGCCGGTCTCGATGCCGGTATCTGCACAGAACAGCGTAAATTTCAGCGGTACCCCTCCTGCGCTGCCCGAGCAGGTCATGCGAACGGTGTCATTGTCCGGCGCACTCACGGAGAGCACCTTTGCGGTCACATCCTGCTGACTGCCGTACAGTTTTTCGACCGGGTCGATGAATACTGCCGAGTACGCGCCGTAAATAAGAAAAGCCGCAGTCATGCCTGTAAGGAAAAAGACTGCGGGCTTGTTTTTCAGAGTGAAGCGTATAGTGAGTGCTGCCGCCCCGCATATCGCGAAGCATAAGACGGAGGCGAGGCTACCGATGTATGATGAGATCAGGAAGCATGAGAATACCACCGCGCCGAGCACGGCAAGCCTGTAATGTGTCATGGCGGAGATCTCCTTCCTTTTTTTCGTGCTCTGCCCTTGCTCCGAACTGCGAGGCAGAAAAAAACCGTATAGCAGAAACTTGCCATACGGTTTAGGTGGCGCCGTGCGCCTGGTTGCGGTGCAGGGATTTGAACCCCGGAAATGCCTGAGTCAGAGTCAGGTGCCTTACCGCTTGGCTACACCGCAGTATTCATATCAGCTTTTCAATTTTATCACATCAGTATCGATTTGTCAAGTGATTTTTTAAATTTTTTCAAAAATTTGCGAATTTTTGATAATATGGTTGTAAATTACAGCGATTTATGGTAAAATAGCAGTATCGGAAAAACCAAACGGAGGACGCATAAAATGACAAAATACGATACTTACGAAAGCCCGTTCTGTACACGCTATGCAAGCGAGGAAATGCAGTACGTGTTCTCGGCACAGAAGAAATTCTCAACGTTCCGCAGGCTGTGGACAGCTCTTGCGCGCGCGGAGATGAAGCTCGGACTGGATATAACCGAGGAGCAGGTGGCAGAACTCGAAGCTAACATAGATAACATAGACTTCGCAAAGGCGGAGGAACGAGAAAAGGAAGTGCGCCACGATGTAATGTCGCACGTTTACGCATACGGCCTTGTCTGCCCGAAGGCGAAGGGCATCATACATCTCGGCGCGACCTCGTGCTACGTGGGCGACAACACCGATGTCATCGTAATGCGCGATGCTCTCGGGATAATACACAGAAAGCTTGTTAACGTTATAGCGAACCTTGCGGACTTCGCGGAGAAATACAAGGACATGCCGTGCCTTGCGTACACTCACCTTCAGCCCGCCCAACTCACAACGGTGGGCAAGCGTGCGACGCTCTGGATGCAGGAGCTTCTCATGGATCTTGAGGAGATCGAATACCGCACGAAAAATCTGAAGCTTCTCGGTCAGAAGGGCACGACAGGCACACAGGCAAGCTTTGTCGAGCTGTTCGACGGCGACAGCGAGAAGATAAAGAAGCTTGAGCAGATGATAGCCGAGGAAATGGGCTTTGACAGCTGCTTCGCGGTGAGCGGTCAGACCTATCCGAGAAAGCTCGACTATCAGGTGGTATCGGCGCTCGCGGGTCTCGCGGAGAGCTGCTCGAAGTTCAGTTACGATATCCGCCTGCTGCAGAACTTCAAGGAGATAGAGGAACCCTTCGAAAAGAACCAGATAGGCTCGTCGGCGATGGCATATAAGCGCAACCCGATGCGCTCCGAGCGTATCACGGCGCTTTCCCGCTATGTTATGATAGATGTGCTCAATCCCGCGTTCACAGCGGGTACGCAGTGGTTCGAGCGCACGCTCGACGACAGTGCAAACAAACGTATAGCGGTGGCGGAGGCGTTCCTCGCGTCCGACGCGATACTCAATATAATGCTCAATGTCACGAGCAAGCTTGTGGTATATGATAAGGTGGTGCGCCAGCGCGTTATGAAGGAGCTCCCGTTCATGGCGACGGAGAACATAATGATGGACGCGGTCAAGAAGGGCGGCGACCGTCAGCAGCTCCACGAGGCGATACGTAAGCACAGCATGGCGGCCGCGAAGGTAGTCAAGGAAGAGGGTGGAGAGAACAACCTCGTCGACCTCATAGCCGCAGATCCGCTGTTCGGCATAACCAAGGAAGAGATACTCGCGACGCTGCAGCCGGAGCATTTCACGGGACGCGCTCCCGAGCAGGTGACGGAGTTCCTGAGCGAGGTAGTCCGTCCGGTGCTTGAAGCAAACAAGGATGTGCTCGGTGAAAAAGCAGAGCTTTCAGTATGATCGCACAGACAAAGTACGCATAAATATCACATTACGGCGGCAATTATGCTGCCGTAATGTGCATTTTGACGATTTATGCGGCAAATAATAGAATAAATGAAAGAAAATGCTTGACTTATTTGCGGTTATGCACTATAATATTATAGTATTTCCATTAGCAAAAGAAACGGAGTGAGACCAAAAATTGAAGCAGGTAAAAAAGCCGGTGTTTTTTATCGTGTTCATTCTTATCGCGGTGTTCACATACTTCGCGATAGCAGGATTCAGCACGTTCTATGGTGATATCGAGACCACGCACATCAGAGGTGTGAAGGATATCCGTTGGGGTATCGATATCCGCGGAGGCGTTGATGTTACATTCACACCCTCACAGGACGCGCTCAATGTGACTACCGATGATATCGATGCGGCGCGCTCAATAATCGAGACGCGTATGGTCGAGAAAAACATCACAGACTATGAAATTTACGTTGACCAGAACAGCAAGAGAATAATCTGCCGCTTCCCGTGGCAGTCCGATGACAGCAGCTTTGACCCCGAGCAGGCGGTCAAGGAGCTCGGTGAGACCGCACTGCTTACATTCCGCAAGGGATACAGCGGTGAGCTCGCAACAGGACAGACATACGAAGACCTTGAGCTCGTGCTTACAGGTTCTGACGTAGCAAAGGCATCTCCCATGTACAACACTCAGGATCACGAATGGCTCGTTGACCTTGAGCTCAATGAGAGCGGCAAGGAAGCATTCAAGAACGCTACCCAGGAAGCATACGGCAACCAGGGCCGCATCTCTATCTGGATGGACGATATCGAGATATCCGCTCCGACGGTAAGCGCAGTCATCTACGACGGTAAGGCTACCATTTCCGGAAGCTTTGAGACCGCGGACGATGCAAAGGCTCTCGCGGATAAGATAAACGGCGGTTCGCTGCCGTTCAAGCTTGTAACGGACAGCTTCTCCACCATATCTCCGACGCTCGGTACAGGTGCGCGTGACGCTATGGCTATCGCAGGCGTTATCGCGTTCGGACTTATCGCGATCCTTATGATCTGCATGTATCGTCTGCCCGGCGTTATGGCAGTCATTTCGCTGGCAGGTCAGGTCGCAGGCACATTCGCAGCTATTACAGGCTTCTTCGCGTTCAATGACAGTTTCACGCTCACTATCCCCGGTATCGCGGGTATCATTCTCGCGGTCGGCATGGGCGTTGACGCGAACGTTATCACCAACGAGCGCATCAAGGAGGAGCTCTACGCAGGCAAGACGATAGACGGTTCGCTGTATATCGGCTTCAAGCGTGCGTTCTCCGCGATTTTTGACGGCAATATCACAATGCTTATCATCGCTGTCATCTTAATGGGCGCGTTCGGCACTCCCGACAGCTGGGCTTCCATAATCCTCGCTCCGATATTCACATGGTTCGGCGTTTCCACCGCGGGCTCTATCTACGCCTTCGGTTACACGCTTGCAGTCGGCGTTGTGCTCAACTTCCTCTTTGGTATCCTTACGACAAGGCTGATGACCATGTCGATCTCGAGGTTCAAGGCGTTCAGAAATCCCGCCCTCTACGGCGGCAAGAAGAGGGAGGGCTGATTTATGAATAAGAACAGATTTGACTTCCTCAAGAACAAGAAGATCTTCTTCATAATCCCGATCGTGATCGCACTCGCGACCGTCATCACCGGACTCGTTTTCGGTATCCCCATAGATATCGAGTTCAAGGGCGGTACGATGCTCACATACAGCTACACCGGTACGATCGATGTGAATGCGGTAAAAGCAAAGGTCGAAGGTATGAATCTCGGTACTGTCGGAGTTTCGACCGGTTCCGCGTTCGGGTCCGACCTTGAGACAGTTCAGGTGACATTCGCGTCCGATGAAGGTCTTACCGCGGAGGTACAGGCAGGCGTTACAAGCGATCTGCAGAAAGAGTTCGCTTCGAACAGCCTCACCCTCGTGAACAGCCAGGACGTTAAGCCGAGCGCAGGTTTCTCGTTCTTCCTCAAGTGCTTCGTGGCAGTAATGTTCTCGTTCCTGCTGCTCATCATCTATATCGCTGTGCGCTTCAAGAACATCGGTGGTTGGTCGGCAGGCGCATTCGCTCTCGTAGCGCTCGCAAACGATGTATTCATGGTATTTGCTACATTCGTGTTCATGCGTCTTCCGATAGATGCGAACTTCATGGCGGTAATACTCACGATCCTCGGTTACTCGATAAACAACACTATCGTGCTTTACGACCGTGTCCGTGAGAATCGCAAGCTCTACGGCAAGAAGCTCACTATAAACGAGCTCGTGAACACTTCGATCAACCAGTCACTCACACGTTCCATCAAGACCACGATAACCACTGCGATCGCAGTACTTTCGATGTGCGTTGTCGCTATGATCTGCGGCGTTGAGTCGATCATCAGCTTCGTGTTCCCGATGTTCATCGGACTTCTTGCGGGCTGCTACTCTTCCGTGTTCATCGCGGGACCCGCGTGGACAGTCTGGAAGAACGCTCATCCGGACAAGGCAAAAAATGCTTAACAAGGCTCCCCTGCTTCACGGCAGGGGATTTTTATAGGAGAATATGTATGATAACGGGAGTTTCAAGTGCTTCGCTATATCCGCTCGAAACAGAGCGTGCCGTACAGATGCTCGGTGAGCTTGGCGTGCGTAACATAGAGATATTCGTGAACGACAGCTCGGAGCTTCATGGCGATATCCGACGCGAAATAATATCGTGCATAAAGAAGTACGGAATGAACATCGTGTCGGTGCACCCGTTCGCGTCACCGCTTGAAACGCATTTCCTGTTCTCGGATTATAAACGCAGAGTTGAAACTATAATGGGAATATACCGTGAGTTTTTCGGTTTTGCACGTGAGGCGGGTGCGAAGATCTTCGTGCTGCACGGCGCGTACAAGGGAGCGAGATGCTCCGATGAGGAGTATGCGGAAAGATACCTGATGATAAGCGATGCTGCGGCGGAATACGGGCTTACCGTTGCACTGGAGAATGTACACTACTGCAAGAGCGGGAGCGTGGAATTTCTCGAAAAACTTCAGAGTGCGTGCTACGGGCGTGCAAAGTTCGTTCTCGATATAAAGCAGGCTGTCCGCGCGGGATACGACCCGAAGGACTTCGTAAAGGCTCTCGGCGGCGACATTATACACCTTCATGTGAGCGATAACCGTCCCGATGCGGACTGCCTGCCGATAGGCATGGGTACTTACGATTTCTCGGGGCTGCTGCGCGATCTGAAGTCCGTGGGCTTTGACGGTTCTATGGTACTGGAGCTGTATCGGCGAAACTATACAGAGTATTCGAATTTAACGAATAGTATAAACGCTCTCGAAAATATCATAAAGGCAAACAGCTGATTTTCTTAAATACAAAAAATATGAACAAAATTGTAAAAAAATATTGCAATTGTAAAATAATTATGGTAAAATAAAAACATGAAGTGTCACACCGTTCAGGTGAAAGGAGCGATTATATGAGATGTCCCGAATGTGGCTTCGCAGACAGCAAGGTCATTGATTCAAGACCCACCGACGGCAGGATCAGACGCCGCCGTGAGTGCCTTGAGTGTAAATATCGTTTTACTACATACGAGATAGTCGAGAATATACCGCTTATGGTCGTCAAGAAGGATCATTCGATAGAGCCGTTTGATGCCGAAAAGCTCGCGGAGCGTATACGACGTGCGACGGTAAAGCGTCCCGTCAGCCTTGAGACCATAGAGTCCATGGTAGACGATATAGAAGCCGAGCTCAAGAATAATCTTCAGAAGGAAGTATCCTCCGCACAGATAGGCGACATGGTGCTCGAAAAGCTCAAAAGCACGGATGTTGTGGCATATATCCGCTTTGCATCGGTATACAAGGAGTTTACTGACGCGCAGAGTTTCATCAGCATGATTTCCGAGCTTGAATGACCGCAAAGGAGAATTGATATGAGCGACTGTATTTTCTGCAAGATAATCGCGGGTGAGATCCCGTCAACAAAGGTATATGAGGACGATAAGCTGCTGGCTTTCAGGGACATCAATCCTCAAGCTCCCGTGCATATTCTGATAATCCCCAAGACACACTATGACAGCGTGAACGCGCTTGACGAGAAGAGCGCTCCCATTGTTGCCGATATAATGCTGCTGGCGGCGAAGCTCGCCAAGGAGAACGGGCTCGATTCCGGCTACCGTATCATAACGAACATCGGCGATGACGGCGGTCAGACCGTAAAGCATCTGCATTTCCACCTGCTCGGCGGTGTGAAGCTCTCCGAGAAAATGGCATAAACCGGATAATAAAAAAGCATGGCAGGGTCTCTGCCATGCTTTTGTTTTGCTTTGATATCATGCCCACGGGCTTGCGCTTTCGGGTTCTCTGATGCCAACAAGTATAAACTGCTCCCAAAGATACCATTTGTCATCTTTGCCCTTGCGGAGCATCACAAAACGCTCGGTGTCTGCGCCGCCCGATGTGAGGAACATCTTTGCGTATCCCTCGTTTTCGTAGGTGTACGGGTTCTCGCTCACGCGTACAGTGTACGGCTCGGAGGGTTTATAGTCGTTGGACGGAACAGCTCCGGTGAAGTAGGAGCGCGGAATATAGTCATAGTCCATGAATCTGTCCTTGATGAAGCTGTACTCGGTGCTGTTTATGGTGCGCGGACCGCTGACGTACTCGTACATCTTTATCGAGAGCTCGGGGTCGGACGGGTAGAAGCACAGCGCAAGCACCGTCATTGCAGCGGTGTCGTATACGTTTGAAAGCGATGCCTGCGGCAGTGCGATGAATTCCTCGTACGTGGTGGGAAGCGAGTCGAACACTACGTCGACGTACTTGTTGCCGCGGCTGTCAATGCCCTCGTTGGGTTCGAGAGCAGTCGTCGTGGTGACGCCGATGTTGTCGAATATGCCCGGTTTTGACGTTGCGGGCTCTGCGGTAGTCTCAACGGGCGCTTCGGTCTCTGCAGGAGCTTCGGTCTCCAAGTGAGCTTCGGTGGTCACCTCCGCTTCGGTGTCCTCGGTATCAGTGGGCGCTGCCGAAGCAGCAGCATTAGTGCTCTCTTCGCCGTTCGGTGCCGGATCCGTTGCAAGAGCAGACTCCCCCGCGGTTGTCACTTTGGCTTGTGTTTCTTCTGCCGCGGCAGTGGTAGTGACTGCTGCGGTAGTCTCGGCAGGAAGCCCCGGAAATGTGCATGATGCGGCAGAAAGTATCATTGCCGCAGCAAGTATTATCGCTGTTTTTCTTTTTATCATTTGTTACCTCCGTTTATTCTTATGCCGTCGTCTTTTGTATCTGCGCGAACCGTCGTAAAGTCGCTGAGCAGCCAGTCAAAGTTAGTCGTAGTGACGGTGCTTCCGCAGTATTCGCACTTACCCGAGCTTGCGATATCAAGCGGTGCTCCGCAGTTAGGACAGAATTTCGGCGCATCTGCCGTATCCGAGGTGCTTCGCATGAACTTCATCAGGTAGCGCAGGTTCCACATCGTGGTCTTGTCGCCCCTTAAGATATTGCCGGTGTTGTCATCGGTCTGATAGTCGATGTACTTCGTATTCAGGTATACGGTTACGTACTCGTATTCGCTGTCACGCACATAGCTTGTAAGGTATGCGTTGTTTATCGTGATGTTCTCGTAATGGTACGTAACATGCTGGTCGATCTTCGACTGCACCTGCTTCACAGTTGTGTTGTACAGGTTTACGTGCATCAGGCTGCGTACGGGTTCAAGGTCACGTGCGCACCATGCGTTCTGTACCTTTGTAAAGGTGGTGACAGCGTGGGATATCATACCGTCTGCGGTGAAGGACGGGTCGAACTGCCGCACCGCGTCGCGGATCTCGTTGTTCCTGTTCGGGACAGGTCTCGACACGCCCGAAACAGGAGGCTTGTTTTTCTTGCTCTTCGAGGGGTGCGATGCCCAGATACCGCCGACTACCAGAAACCCAACGATCACGACTATGGTGATAAGAAGTTCCTCCCATGTCATGTCGCTGGAACCGCCGGAGCTGCTTGAGTAGCTGGAGCTATAATCATTGTCGTAGGAGTAGCCGCCGCCTCCCCAGTCTCCGCCGCCTCCCCAGCCGCCTCCTCCGCCGCCGTAATCATAGTCGTTGGCGTCAAAAGCGTATACGGCAGTGCAAAGGAGCAACGCCGATAATATCAGCGCAAGCGCAAGCTTCAGTATCTTTTTCATATCATCACCTTATTCTTGCATCGGGGTCGTCTTCACCGTTTACCTTCGGGTAGTCGGTGAAGTCCTTTATCGTGCCGTCATAGTCGTTTATTGAATTCGCGTATACATCCGAGTTTTCGGGGTGATCGACCCACGGATACCATTCGTATGTGGTGCCGTCGCTTTCCGTGACCGTTATCATCACATCGCAGCGCCTGCGGTCGGAGTTGCAGACGATAACGAACGGTGCGCCGTCGGAGCTGCTGTACAGGGTGTCATCGGGGTACTCGGAATAGGTCTCGTTATCGTACAGGATCTCCCGCACCGTGACGCTCGCTTCCTTGTCGGCCGGTACTATAAGGAACATCTCGCGTCCGCGGACGGTGCAGATAAATCTGTCCGCGGGAAGCTCCGTCACACAGGGGAACTTTTCCTCCGCGCCGTTGTAATGCAGGTCTGTGGCAAACATCGGGTCGCCCGGGCCGTAGCCGCTTTTCACCAATGGTACGCCGAGATACATGACTCCGATATGCTTTTCCTCGCCTGTCATCTCGTCACGCGCTGTCACATCGGGTGACCAGGGTGCGGGAGTCACTGTCTCGTACTGCATATCTGCGAGGTCGACGGGTACTTCTCCGCTGCCTGTGGTATGCGTTCCCTTGGCGGTATAGCGGTCGATCGTGAATATCGCGGCATCCTCGGGCTCGCCCGACGATGAAAAGTTGATGAGCTCTATTCTTATCATGTCGTCGTCGAGTATGTACGCGGAAAGTTGGTCACTGAAGGTTTTGCCGCTGTTTCTGTTGGCGTAGTACGCCTGCGCCATATCCAGGAGCTCTTTGTTGGTATAGAATGTGAACCAGTCGAACCCGAACCCGCCGAGGTATCTGAGTGTCTGGCTTCTGCCGTTCGCGCCGACGAATTCCATGCTTCCGTCACCGTTGTCGGTAACGCTTATGTCGATGGGGTTGTCATCCCATTTGTACTGTATGGTAAGGGTCGAGCCGTTTACCGAATATGTGAACGGTTTTTCCTCGCCGTCCTCCTGACTGCGCCGTTCACCGTTGCCGCTGCCGTCGAACCGGTAGTAGTACTGCGGAGTTTTACCGTTGTTTTTGGCGAGCCAGATGCCTGCACCTATATCCATGTCGGGCTCCTTTTCCGCGGTTGTGGGTGAAGCCTCCGTCTCCGATGCCGTTGTGCTTTCTGAAGTGGTCGCTGAAGTGGTCGCTGAAGCCGCAGCAGTTGTGCTCTCCGCGGGTTTACCGTTCGTACAGCCGCATAATACGAGCGCTGCTGCCGCTGTCAATGCCGATATTCTTGATAATTTCATAGCTTTGCTCCCGAAAATGCTATTTTACAATGCTTTCCTGCGATCTCATGTGAACATCGAGCTGCTGATACGGTATCTCGATATTCTGCTCGATGAACTCTGCACGGATAAACTCTATAACATCGAAGTAAACGTCCCAGTAATCCGAGGTCTTGCACCATACGCGAACAGCGATATCTATGCTGCTCGCGCTGTGGGCGCACATACGTATGAATGGCTTGTGCGGACCATCGGAGATTATCTTGTCGCACTTGCCGAGCGCTTTTTCGATAGCTGCGGCGGCTTTCTTGTAATCCTCGTCATAGGATATCGAGAATATGTTGTCCACGCGGCGAAGCTCCGCCTCGGTGACATTTGTGAGCACAGCGTTGGAAGCCATGCCGTTGGGTATGTATACTGCCCGGTTGTCGAGGGTCATCAGCTTGGTGTAGAGTATATTTATGCTCACGACCGTACCCTCAACGCCGTTCACGGCAATATAGCTTCCCACACGGAAAGGCTTGGCTATCAGTATCAGGAAGCCGCCGGCGAGATTGGAAAGGCTGCTCTGCAGTGCAAGTCCTATCGCTACTCCGGCAGTACCTATTACGGTGATGATAGATGTGGTAGGAACGCCCAGCAGCGTGAGTATTACGGTGATAAGCACGACATACAGTACTATTTTCACCATGGACTTGATGAAGTGGTTGATGGTGAGGTCGAGCTTTGACCTGTCCATAGCCTTCCCCATGAGCTTAACGATGAGCTTTGATATGAATATCCCGACAATGAGCAGGATTATGGCGAAGATTATCGTTGGGAGCTTACTCATAAAGCCGTCCCAGATCTCCGCCAGGAACTTGCTGAGTCCGCTGACATTCTCCACGAGCTCCTCACCGAGGGTCTCGCTTATGACCTCGGCTATTTCGTCCTCTATGGGGGCAGCTTCCGCGGTGGTTTCCGTGACAGTTTCTGCTGCAAGCAATTGTATCATAATATTACCTTTCTTCGGGGATCGATCTGTGATTTTACATATATTATAATATAAAACTCCCTTGATGTCAATAAAAAACGGCAGTCCATACGGACTGCCGTTCGGATCTTTTATTTCAGGTCAGATCAAACCACGCCTTGAGCCTTCATAGCCTCTGCGACCTTGAGGAAGCCTGCGATGTTAGCGCCTGCTACGAGGTCATCACCGAGACCGTACTCGTGAGCTGCATTTACGGAAGCTTCGAAGATGTTCTTCATTATGGTCTTGAGCTTCTGGTCAACTTCCTCGGAAGTCCAGTTGTAACGCATGGAGTTCTGGGACATTTCGAGACCGGAAACTGCAACGCCGCCTGCGTTTACAGCCTTGGACGGAGCAACGATAACCTTGTTTTCCTTCAGGTAAGCGATAGCCTCGTTTGTTGTAGGCATGTTGGAAACCTCAACATAGTACTTTACGCCGTTAGCAACGATCTTCTTTGCCTCTTCGATATTGACTTCGTTCTGTGTAGCGCACGGCATGATGATGTCAGCCTTAACGCCCCACGGCTTCTCGCCTGCATGGAATTCAGCGCCGAACTTGTCAGCGTAATCCTGTGCTCTGTTGCGGCAGGAAGCGCGCA
Source organism: uncultured Clostridia bacterium (assembly GCA_947166275.1). Classification (GTDB taxonomy): domain Bacteria; phylum Bacillota; class Clostridia; order Oscillospirales; family Ruminococcaceae; genus Ruminiclostridium_E. The sequence continues at coordinate 18,156 of CAMVDP010000017.1, read as the reverse complement.
TTTCAAGCATGTAAGCGATCTTCTCGGGAGTGCTGATGCCGTCCTTGTCGTATACATAGCCGTCCGGACCGGAAAGTGTAACTACCTTGCCGCCGAGCTCTGTAACCTTGAGCGCAACGCCCCATGCAACGTTACCGAAGCCGGAGATAGCAACTGTCTTGCCCTTGATATCGTCGCCGAAGTGCTTGAGCATCTCGACTGTGTAGTATGTTGCACCGTAGCCGGTAGCTTCAGGTCTGATGAGGGAGCCGCCGTACTGGATGCCTTTACCTGTGAGAACGCCGGAGAACTCGTTCTTGAGTCTCTTGTACTGTCCGAAGAGGTAGCCTATCTCACGTCCGCCGACACCGATGTCACCTGCGGGAACGTCGAGGTTCGGACCGATGTGTCTGTAAAGCTCGCTCATGAAGCTCTGGCAGAAACGCATAACTTCAGCGTCAGACTTGCCCTGGGGGTCAAAGTCGGAACCGCCCTTGCCGCCGCCCATAGGAAGCGAAGTAAGGCTGTTCTTGAAGATCTGCTCGAAGCCGAGGAACTTGATTATACCGATATATACGTTGGGAGCGAAACGAAGGCCGCCTTTGTACGGACCGATAGCCGAGTTGAACTGTACACGGTAACCGCGGTTTACCTGTACCTTGCCCTTGTCATCTACCCACGGTACGCGGAACATGATCTGTCTTTCGGGCTCTACGATGCGCTCGAGAACGCCTGCGTCAACGAGATCCTGTCTCTTTTCGATAACGGGCTCGATGGACTCGAATACTTCCGTTACGGTCTGAATGAACTCGGGTTCATTCGCGTTTCTTTTCTTCACTCTCTCTAAAAGTTCGGTGAGATACTGATTTTTCAGTGCCATTTTGATGACCCTCCTGTATAAATATTGGCTGAAATAGCGGAGACCCTCTCCGCTGTAAACTTACGTGATATATCATATCACATCTGCATTGAATTTGCAATAGTTTTTTATGAAAAAATCAAAAAAAGTTGAAAAAAGGGTTTTATACCCCAAAAAAACGATGCAAACGGCAGGATTTTTGATATAATAATTCAAAATTTGTGTATACAACCGCCCCGATCGTCTGTATTGACGGTCGGGGCGGTTTTACAGCTTTTGTGTGTCACTTTACTTTTACGTTCTTTGACCATGCGCTGTAGTAGTTTTTACCGTTCACGGTCTTGTATGTGCGGATCCTGAACACATAGGATTTGCTCGTGTCAAGCTTGAGCGACGCGTTCTTCTTCGATGCTGCGAACTTGCCGCCGCTCTTGAAGGTCTTGCCGCCATCGGTGGAATACTGTACCTGATACTTTGTGATACCGCTTACAGCCTTCCACGAGAGCTTGATCTTGCTGCCGGACTTCTTTGCCGTGAGGGTCGTGCTCTTGGGAACGATGTTGAACGACAGAGTCTTTGAGCCTGCATAGCTTCCCTTGCCCGTAATGGTTGCTGTAGCCCTGCCTATATCCTTGTTGTCAGCATAGGTCACGGTATAGTCTGTGTCCTTTGTGAGAGCCTTGCCGTTGTCGGTTACCGAAACTGCGGGAGTGAGCTTCTTGCCGGTATAGGTCTGGTCAGCGATCTTTCCGAAGCTGAAGGAGGAGATATCCTTGAGAGCTGCGGTCTGTGTCTGTGTTTCGTTCTGTGTCGTCGTATCTTCCGCGGTTTCTTCTTCGGCAGGTGCGGGCTCCTCGTAGGGGTAAGGTCTACCGGTAAAGTTCTTTACCGGACCTTCTTTATCTTCTTTTAATTTATAATAGTTATAGAAGTACCCGGGATTTTTGCCAGATGTATCGATGAGACCGACAGTCACTTTACATGTTTCAGCTTCTGATATCAGCTTGATGAGCCTTTTATTCTCGGGTGTGCTGTCATTAAGCACGAATACAGGCTCTCTGCCCTTCCCATCGGTAAAGGTTCTAAAGAAATAAGAACGCAGAAGGCCGTTCTTATTGTTGCCGTTTGCATCGTAAATATTCATATGACGCGACTTGGTCATTTCGGGATACGAGAACTCGAATGTAAGCTGGTCATCACCCGAAAGAATGGTAGCTTTTACTATATAAACATAGTAGTCGCTATAGATAACATTGGCGTAATAGTTTCCGTCTTCAACCGCTGTTACACCGCTGATGACTAATACAGGTGAGCCTACAGTACTGCCGTCGAACTGAAGCTCTTTACCCGTTTCGTCATAATAACAATAGTAGTCTCCGTCTGCTGCACTTGAGGTCACAGCTCCGACAACAAGCGATGTCACAGCTATTGCTACAACAAGTAGTGCAGAAATCAGTTTTTTTAGTTTTTTCATTGGTTTTCCTCCCTTTGTTTTACGCGGTAAAGCGTATAATTAAATATCATTATATCATATAATACGTATAATGTCAAGACGGCAAAAAGCTCCCGGACTACCGACAGAGGCAGGGGGAGCTTTTTATTAGTTGTGTATCGAAATATTACCGCTTGCGACATCGCCCTTGACATTGTGGACGTTGCTGCCGCCGAGCGTCAGGTTCGAATTGCCGTCCAGCTTTGCGCTCTGACCGTCAAGTTCGATGCTCATGCCGCCCGAGAGCTTCGAAAGCGACGCGTTGACTCCGGAGCCTGCGGGGAGGGTGACATCGCACTTGCCGCTGAGAAGGTGTATATCGAGGTCATCGTTCCACTCCGCATATGTGAGCACGAGCTTGCCTGACGCGAGATCGCCCTTGACCTTGCCCGAAATACCATTCAGAGTTATGCCGCCGCTTGCGATGGAAGCCTTGATGTTGTCTGCTTTATAGCCTGTCATCTCTATGCTGCCGGATGCGACGTCGAGCTTGATGTTATTGCATACGCTGTCAGTGGAGTTGGTGAGTATCACTTTGCCGGAAGCGAGGTTGACGTCGACGGTTTCGGAGTAGATACCCATTTCCAGGGAGCCGCTTGCCACGTTTGCCGTGAATGTGTCTGTGGTGAGAGCGTCAGAGGTGATCTTACCGGATGCCATATCCACGTCGATCGAGTTATAAAGAGTCTTCGGAACAGTCACATTGAGGTCCGAACCGCTGCTCATATTGAAGTTGAACAGCGTTGCCAGCTTTTCCGAGATGGTGAGCACGCCGTCTTTCACCTTGGCTTCGAATTCCACGGGGGTGCTTGTTGAAGTGTAAGTCACGGACACCTTATCTGTATCCGCGCATGTTATTTTTGCTTTGCAGGACGCGAGCTCAAGCTTGATATCAGAGAGCCCCGTGGCATCCATAGCGCCGCTGAACTCTTTGTTCTTCTCGAAATCGTAAGTGATCACAGTGTTGTTGTCATTGAATTTAATACCTGCTTTTCCCATGTTGAAACCTCCGAAATTGAATTTGCCGAGACTTGAGATATCATGTCCCGCGATCGTGATGCCATAGTTGTCATTCTGAACTCCTAATGCCACGACAGACCAGCCGAACGCTACCGCGCTCACGAATGCTATTATGCCGAATATCAGGAGCCATTTTCCTGCTTTTCTCATTGTTTTATCCTCCCTGTTCAAAATCCGAAGGCCACTGTGCAGATGACTGCGATGACCCCGAGGACGATGACTGCCGAATAGAGTATGTCTGTCTTTGTCATTGAACGGCCTCCTTTTTCTTTCCTATCTTATTGAGTACTTTGTGACCGGTGAAGATATTTGCGTGGTGGTTTATTATCGCGATGATTATGTTGATGAAGCCCTTTACCGATGCTATCGAAGCTATCACGAGCATACCGCCGAGCGCCGATATCATGATCCCGAAGAACAGCAGGCTTATCGAAGCGAAGCCGGTAGATATCAGTCCGCTTATATCGATGAACAATCCCGCGGTACCGCCGATGAGCGATATGATACCTGTTGTGATGAACGATATTGTTACGCCGATGAGCCCGACTATGATTCCCGCGAGTGCGGGAAGAGCCCATGAGTAGACGAACGTGTCGAGACAGAGGATACCGACGATCTTTCCGGCACTTGGCGTGAATTGCTGCGGCTGCGGAGCAACGTATCTCGGCTGGCTGTACGGCTGTTCGCCGCTCTGTGCCTCGAAGCCGCTGGTATCCGGCATTGCGCCGCCGGTAGGTGTGCTTGCTGCGTCCGACTGTTCGGAAATGTACTGTTTGATTATTTCGTCGATGTCGCCGAGCTTCCGGCAGACATCGGCTTCGCTTTCACCTGCTGCGGCGCCGTCTTCGAAATGCTGGCGGAAGTCGCTTAAAATATCGGAGCGGTCTGCGACGTTGTTGTTTTCGAGCGCTATCCGCAGGTTTGTAAGAAATTCAGTCTTTGAATTGCAGATCATAGTTGTTCCTCCCCGTCAAGGAGCCTGTTCACGGCTGTCGAAAAGCTGCGCCATTCGGTCTCCTGCTCTTTTTGTGCGGCAACGCCGCCGTCAGTTATCTTGTAATATTTTCGAGGTGGTCCTTCCTGGGATTCCACGATGTAGGAATCTATGCTTCCCGAGTCTTTCAGTCGCTTCATGAGCGGATATATCGTGCCTTCGGTCACGTGCATACAGCCGGATATGATATTCACGAGCTCGTATCCGTATCTGTCGCCCCGCCGGAGTATCGATAATACGCAAAGCTCGAGTGTCCCGCGTTTGAGCTGTGTCTGCATTATTTACTCCTCCGTGTTTTTATATTTACAAGGTACTTTGCGTTGCAAGCTACCTTGTATGTTTGTATTATATCACAAGCTACCTTATTTTGCAAGGTACTATGTGAACAAAACTTGTGCTTGTTTTACGTATTGTTTTGTAAAATATATCCAAAACAGTGGATAAAAGCACCGGAAGAAACTTTTTTGGCAAAAAATGTAAAAAAGCATTGCAATTGAGCATTGTTTGGTGTATAATATATTTTGTATTACCCTGCAAAGGGTAATTCTTCGGGTATGATTTTTAATAGTATATAAGGGTGATCACTATGCTCCATATCGGACTTGACGTAGGCTCTACGACGGTGAAGATCGCCGTCATTGACGAGAATAATGAATTTGTGTACAAAAACTATCAGCGCCACTACTCTGACATAAAGAAAACGCTGGCGGAAGTGCTGCTGGCCGGGCTCGAAAAGGTGAGCGAAAGCGAAGTGACCGCGGCAGTCACCGGCTCGGGCGGCATCAACGCCGCGAAATGGCTCGATATACCTTTTATACAGGAGGTCGAAGCAGGCGCGGTGGCAATAGAAGCACTCATACCCGAGACAGACATCGCTATCGAGCTCGGCGGTGAGGACGCGAAGATAACCTATCTGCGCGGCGGTATCGAGCAGCGCATGAACGGCTCCTGCGCCGGCGGTACGGGCGCGTTCATCGACCAGATGGCGGCTCTGCTGAACACCGATATTACCGGGCTCAACGAGCTTGCGAAGGAATACGAGACCATATACCCCATAGCTTCCCGCTGCGGAGTATTCGCCAAGAGCGATATCCAGCCGCTGCTCAATGACGGCGCGAAGAAATCGGACGTTGCCGCGTCCATCTTCCAGTCGGTGGTTAACCAGACCATAAGCGGCCTTGCGTGCGGTAAACCGATACGCGGCAAGGTGGCGTTCCTCGGAGGCCCGCTGTTCTATCTGTCGGAGCTGCGCAAGCGTTTCATCGAGACGCTTGACATGAAATCCGAGGATGTGATCTTCCCGCCAGACGCGAACCTGTTCGTAGCTACGGGAGCGGCGCTCGCGGACAATCGCGGGACCATAAGCGTGTCGGCGCTGAAGGAGCGCATAGCAGCTCTCGGCAGCGTACAGGTGCATGAGGTGGAGCGCCTTGCGCCGCTGTTCAGCGACGAAGCCGAGAAGCAGGCATTCCTTGAGCGTCACTCGAAGAGCGTGATACCGACTGCCGACCTTGCGTCTCACAAGGGTAAGTGCTATCTCGGCATCGACGCGGGTTCGACCACCACGAAGGCGTGTCTTATCAATGAGAACGCAGAGATACTGTACTCTTTCTACAACAACAACCTCGGTGACCCGCTCAGATCGGTCATCGGCATACTCAAAGACATATACTCGAAGCTGCCGGAGGGCGCGTACATAGCTAAAGTGACAGCTACCGGCTACGGCGAGCACCTTATCAAAGCGGCGCTCGGCGCGGACTACGGTGAGATCGAGACAATGGCGCATTACAAGGCTGCCGAGCGTGTGCTGCCGGGTGTGGAGTTCATACTTGACATCGGCGGTCAGGACATGAAGTGTATGCGGGTCAAGAACGGCGAGATCGAGAGCATACTGCTGAATGAAGCGTGTTCATCGGGCTGCGGCTCGTTCATCGAAAACTTCGCTGCCGCACTTGGCATGACCAGCCGTGAGTTCGCTGCTGTGGGACTTGAAGCCGAGCACCCCGTAGATCTCGGCTCGCGCTGCACGGTATTCATGAACAGCCGCGTGAAGCAGGCACAGAAGGAGGGCGCGTCCGTCGCGGATATCTCCGCCGGACTTTCCTACTCGGTGGTAAAGAACGCGCTGTTCAAGGTCATCAAGATACGCGACCCGAAACAGATGGGCGAGAAGATAATAGTTCAGGGCGGCACATTCATGAACGCATCGGTGCTGCGCGCGTTCGAGCTTACCTGCGGACGCGAGGTGGTACGCCCCGATAAGGCGGGACTCATGGGAGCTTACGGAAGCGCGCTCGTGGCGATGCAGCGCGATGACGGCACAGGCTCGACTATCTCGCCGCTCGAAAAGCTTGAAAACTTCACGATACAGAAATCCACGGCACGCTGCGGACGCTGCTCGAACAACTGCCTGCTGACTATCAGCAAGTTCTCGGACGGCAAGCGCTTCATCACGAACAACCGCTGCGAGCGCGGTGCCGGCACGGGCGCGGGCAAGGCGACCCTGCCGAATATGTTCGATTTTAAATATAAGCGCCTGTTCGACTACTACAAGCCGCTTGAAGCCGACAAGGCAAAGCGCGGCGTTGTGGGAGTTCCGCGTGTGCTGGGAATGTACGAGAACTACCCGTTCTGGTTCACGTTCCTAACGGAGCTCGGGTACAGCGTGCTGCTCTCGCCGAAGTCCTCGCGCGAGATATACGACATGGGCATTGAGACTATGCCGTCCGAGTCGGTGTGCTATCCCGCGAAGCTCTCCCACGGTCACATCGAGTGGCTTCTGAAGCAGGGCGTTCAGTTTATCTTCTATCCCTCGCTTACATACGAGATGGACAACGGCGGCAAGGGCGACAATCACTACAACTGCCCCGTTGTGGCGACATACAGCGAGGTCATCAAGAACTCGGTGCCGGCGCTTCGCGACAAGAACGTGAGATTTATGAATCCGTTCTTGCCGATATACGACAAGAAGGCTATGACACGCCGTATCGTTGAGGAGTTCTCACCGCTCGGTATAAGCGGCGAGGAGCTCGGAGCGGCGTTGGCAAAGGCATACGCCGAGGACGCGAAGTTCAAGGACGATGTGCATAAGGAGGGCGAGCGGATCCTTAAGCTGCTTGAGACCGAGGGCAAGAAGGGCATAGTGCTCGCGGGACGTCCGTATCACGTTGACCCGGAGGTAAACCATGGCATCCCCGAGATGATAAACGGCTATGGCTACGCGGTGCTGACCGAGGACAGCGTAGCGCAGCTCGGCGATCTGCCGAGACCTATCCGCGTGGTGGATCAGTGGATGTACCATAACAGGCTGTATAATGCGGCAGCGTTCGTATCGACCCGCACCGATCTGGAGCTTGTGCAGCTCAACAGCTTCGGCTGCGGTCTTGACGCGGTAACTACCGACGAGGTCCAGGAGATACTTCAGGGCAGCGGCAGAATGTACACGCTGCTGAAGATAGATGAGGTGAACAACCTCGGCGCGGCAAGGATTCGTCTGCGTTCGCTGATATCCGTAATGGAGGAGCGTGAGCGCACCGGCTACAAGTCGGACAAGGTGTACGAGGGCTACAAGCGCCAGCCGGTGTTCACAAAGGAAATGAAAAAGCGCTACACGATACTCGCGCCGCAGATGGCTCCGTATCACTTCGAGCTGCTTGAGGCGGCGTTCCGCTACTCGGGCTTCGATTTCGTGGTGCTGAAGGACTACTCGAAGCAGATAGTCGATACCGGACTGAAATACGTCAACAATGACGCGTGCTACCCGTCGATACTCACGGTGGGACAGCTTATGAACGCGCTTGAGAGCGGCAAGTACGACCTCTCACGCACGGCTCTGCTGATAACCCAGACCGGCGGCGCGTGCAGAGCGACGAACTACATCAGCATGATCAAGAAGGCTCTTGCGGACGGCGGATATGCTGATACGCCGCTGCTTTCGCTGAACTTCAACGGCTTCGAGAAGCAGCCGGGCTTCAAGATCACTCCCGCGCTTGCGATACGCGCGTTCATGGGCGTGGTGTACGGCGATGCGATATGCCGCTGTCTGTACCGTGTGCGTCCGTACGAGGTCGAGGAGGGCAGCGCCGACAGGCTCTACGAGAAGTGGAACAAGTATCTGCGCGAGGACCTGAAGCACATCAGCTTCAAGCGCTACAAACAGAACATCCGCCGAATGGTGAAGGAGTTCGGCGAGCTTCCCGTGCATGATATCGAAAAGCCGCGCGTCGGCGTGGTGGGCGAGATACTCGTCAAGTACAGTCCGGCCGCGAACAACGATGTGGTGCGTTTCCTTGAATCCGAGGGTGCCGAGGCGGTAGTGCCCGATCTCATGGGCTTCATCTACTTCTTCTGCGATCACGCGAACTCCCGCAAGGAGTTTCTCACTGTGTCGGGCGCGAGATACTTCTTCAGCAACAAGGCTATCAATATGCTGGAGCGGCTCGAAAAGCCGTTCATAGACGCGATAAAGGGGACCAAGTTCGGCGGCTTCACGCCGATACGCGAGATGCGCGAGCTGGTAGACGGCATAGTCTCCACCTGCAACATCGCGGGCGAGGGCTGGTTCCTGTCGGCGGAGATGCTGGAGCTGCTTGAGAGCGGAGTAAGCAACATCATCTGTATGCAGCCGTTTGCCTGCCTGCCCAACCACGTTACGGGCAAGGGCGTCATCGGGGAGCTTCGCAGGCGCAACCCCGAGTCCAACATCATCGCGGTGGACTATGATCCCGGCGCGTCCGAGGTAAATCAGATCAACCGTATCAAGCTGATGCTCACGGCGGCGCTGAAAAAGATACGCAACCGCGATGCTATTGCTGTTCCGGAGCTTGAAACGAGCGACAAGTACTCGGAGCTTATGAAGAACAAGGCGGTATAAACCAATATTCGGAGAATGTAAATAAAATTTACTTGAAAGGTATTGACAAATCATCGGATATGTGGTAATATAAGAATACGGTAAATGACATTTACTAAAACGTAGGCACTGAATCGGAAAAGGAGATAACCATGGCTGAATTCAAATTTACAGACAACGGAAACGGCGGCAATACAAAAAAGACCGGCGGCAAGAACACCGGCGCGCTGATATTTACCGGAGTTATCATCGTGATCATACTCGCGGTGCTGTTCAACTGCTTCACCATAGTGCAGGAGGGCTTCATCGGTGTTAAATATCAGTTCGGAAGGATAATCGAGGACGATCTCTCGGCAGGTCTCAACTTCCGCATTCCTTTCGTTGAGGAGATACAGGAAGTTGATATCCGCGATCAGATCTATTCTGTGACCGCGGATGCGTACACCAGCGATACCCAGAGTGTCAACGATCTCCAGCTCAAGCTCAACTACCGCTATTCCAGCTCCATGCTTTCAAGCATAATCCGCGACACCGGCATCAATAATGTTGAGAACAAGCTTCTCGTGCCGAACGTTGCAAAGATAGCAAAGGACGCTATCGGTAAAGTCAAGGCTGAAGACCTGGTACAGACCAGAGGACAGGTACAGACCACTATCCAGAGCGAGCTCACCGAAGTGCTCAGCCCCTATGGTATAATCGTGACCGCGTTCGCTATCGAGAACCTCAACTTCGACCCGGCTTTCGAGGCATCTATCCAGGAAAAGGTCATAGCTGCACAGGACGCTCTCAAAATGGAAAACAAGACAAGAGAGAAGGAAGAGGAAGCCAAGCAGATAGTTATCGCGGCACAGGCGGACGCAGACAGCCAGGTGGCTATCGCGGAGGCGGAAGCAAAAGCTATCGAGCTTATCGAGCAGCAGCTCGCGAAGAGCCCCAATTATATCGAGTACTACACGATACAGAAGTGGAACGGCATTCTTCCGCAGGTCATGAGTGACAGCACCAACCCCTTCGTCGCAATAGGCGGCAATTCGACATCCACATCGGCAAAGTCGTCGACAGAATCATCGGCAGCGGTACCGTCGGTATCGGCTGAATAAGGCAATAAGAAATATGAACGGAAGTGAAGCTTGGCGCGCGAAAGCGCGCCCGGCTCACTTGTTTTTGTGTTTATTCGGAAGAAAGGAAAAATATGGAGTACAACGAGCTTAAAAGAAAAGCGCTCGAAAGGTTTTTCGAGCGTGCCAACGATATGCAGAAAAAAGCGATCTTCAGAACGAAAGGTGCGCTTCTTATCATAGCGGGCGCGGGAAGCGGCAAAACGACCGTTCTGTGCAACAGGATAGCCAATCTGCTGCTGTTCGGCGACGCGTACCACTGTGAGGCGGTACCGGAGCTTACCGATGATGATATGCGTTTTTTAGAGGCATACGTTGCGGGCACTTTCGGAAATACTCCCGAAGTGACGGCGTGGCTCTCGTCGCATATCGGGCATAACCGCGCCGTACCGTGGAAGATACTCGCGGTGACATTCACGAACAAGGCGGCGAAGGAGCTCAAGACCCGTCTTGAGAAGATGAACGCGCCGGGAGCTTCAGATGTGTGGGCTTCCACGTTCCACTCCACCTGCGTGCGCATACTGCGCCGAAACATAGAGAGCCTCGGCTATCAGAGCAACTTCGCCATTTATGATGCCGATGACAGCAAGCGCGTGATAAAGAGCGTGCTTGAAGCTATGAACCTTTCTGACAAGAGCTTTGCGCCCAAGATGCTTATGGGTGCCATTTCCGCCGCGAAGGATAAGCTGATTGCTCCCGAGAACTTCCCTGTCGCCAAAGAGGACGGAGAAAAAGACTTCCAGCTCGGCATCGTGCGCGATGTTTACCGTGACTATCAGGCGCGGCTCAAAGCGGCGAACGCGCTGGATTTTGATGATATCATAATGAAGACCGTGGAGCTGTTTCGCTCCGATCCCGAGGCGCTTGAGTACTGGCGGAGCCACTTTGACTACATAATGGTGGACGAGTATCAGGATACTAATAAGGCGCAGTACGAGCTCGTGAAGCTCCTCGCGGGAAAGTGTGGCAACCTGTGCGTTGTCGGCGATGAAGACCAGTCGATATACCGCTTCCGCGGAGCTACGATAGAGAATATACTCTCGTTCGAGGACGAGTTCGAGAGCGAGGTAGTCAAGCTTGAACAGAACTACCGTTCGACGAGCAACATTCTTGATGCCGCAAACACCGTTATCCGCAACAATACGCAGCATAAGGAAAAGAAGCTCTGGTCGGATCTCGGCGAGGGCGAGAAGATACACGTGATGCGGTTCAGCGATGACCGCGCAGAGGTACAGTTCGTCGGTGATGATATAATGAACCGTACCAAAGACGGTGCGCATTTCTGCGATCACGCCATACTCTACCGCAACAATGCACAGTCACAGAGCTTCGAGCTTGCGCTCGGCAAAATGGGCATACCGTACGTCATCGTGGGCGGCACAAGGTTCTATGACCGCAAGGAGATACGAGACATGATCGCGTACCTGAGCGTTGTGAGCAATCCCAACGACGCGGTGCGTCTCGGACGCATAATCAATGAGCCGAAGCGCGGTATAGGCGATGCGACATGGGCGGAGGTGCAGAATGTTGCGAACGCGTGCGGTATCTCACCCGTTGAGGTCATGGAGAGAAGCGATGAATTCGCGTCGCTCGCCAAGAAGTCAAAAGCGCTCAAGTCTGTAGGGAAGATGTTCCGCGAGCTTATAGACACCGCGGAGGAGCGCGAGCTCACCGATATACTTGAGGATCTGCTGGAGCAGACGGGGTACCGTGAAATGCTGATGCTTCAGGGCGAAGAGGGTATCGGCAGGCTTGAAAACATCGAGGAGCTCAAGTCATCTATGATGACCTTCGCTGAAGATAATCCCGACAGCCACTCGCTGTTCGATTTTCTTGAGCAGGTAGCTCTTATCTCCGATATCGACAAGTACGATGACAGCCAGGATCGCGTGACGCTGATGACCATGCACTCCGCGAAGGGCCTGGAGTTCGAGAACGTATACATCGTCGGCGCGGAGGAGAACATATTCCCGAGCTATCGCAGTCTCGGTGATATGTACGAGCTTGAGGAGGACAGGAGACTCTGCTATGTGGCGATAACGCGCGCCAAGAAGCGTCTGTTCATCACTGCTGCGGAGCAGAGGGTACTCTACGGTCAGACCCAGCGCAACAAGATGTCAAGATTTATAAACGAGATCCCACAGCAGTATATCGAGCTTTCCGACAAGACCGCGCGCGCTGCAGCTATGAGCGAGCGTACCTACGGCGGCAGAAAGCAGTCCACATACCTTCAGGATAAGGCTGCCGCGAAAGCGTCGAAGCCGGCTCCCGCTGCAAGAACTGCGCAGTCCTTCGCGCCCGGAGACCGCGTGAAGCACCGTAAATTCGGTGAAGGCACGGTGATCTCCGCTACTCCGCTCGGCAATGACACGCTGCTTGAGATAAGCTTCGACGAGGGCGGTACCAAAAAGCTTGCGGTGGCTTTTGCGAAGATAGAGAAGGTATAAACATCGGAATTTAGTGCTTTTGCTTAAATTTTTAGTGATTTTTTCTACATTGGGATAAAAATAATTTTGAAAAATTGTAGAAATTCTGAAAAAAATGTGATATAATAAATTGATGTATTATGCGATGACGCAAATACTTGCGGCGGACAGATTGTTTTTACGCGGCGGCAGCAGATCAGACCGCCCGCTTGCCGCACTAATTTCCAACGGAAAGAGATGATATGACATGGCAAATCCTATCGATGCTGTTATCAAACTCGAGATCGATGAAAAGTTCATGAACGCACGACTCAGCATAGAGCCGGAGAAGAACGGCGGCAAACCTGCCACCGACGCTTCGGTGCGTGAGCAGCTCGCGCTCAATGGTATCAGATACAATATCAATGAAGACGCGATCAAGGAAGCTTTTACCAACGGCGGACTCAGCGTGCTCGTTGCTTCGGGCGACCCGCCCGTTGACGGCAGAAACGGGTATCTTACATATCATTATGAGCGCAAGAGCGGTGCGCAGATGAAGGCGGACGAGTTCGGAAACGTCGACTTCCGTGACCTCGGACTGATCGAGAATATAGAGAAGGATACCGTAATCGCCGACATATTCCCTGAAACTACCGGCTCTCCGGGACGCGACATACGCGGCATCGAGCTTCCGCAGTACCCCGGCAAGCCCGCAAAGATAACCGTGGGCAACGGCGTTGCGCTCAGCGAGGACGGTGAGCACCTTGTTGCTGCGATACAGGGTAACCTGCGCTGGAACAAGGACCACTTTGTCGTGGATAAGGAAGTCGTGGTGAGCGATGTCGACCTTTCAGTGGGAAACATTGATTTCATCGGTGATATCACGATCAAGGGCAATGTCAACGAGGGCTTCGTTGTGCGTTCCGGCGGCAACGTGAACATAGCCGGCAACGTTACCGGCGCGACTATCGAGGCTGACGGCAACATTACCGCCAAGCTCGGATTTGTGAGCTCGAAGATAAAGGCGGGCGGCGATATTTCTGTCAACTTCGGTGAGAACTCGGAGATAACCGCTGAAGGCTCCATCAAAGCGCAGAGCTTCGTAGGCTGTACCGTTGTATGTAACGGACCTCTCAATGTGCTCGGCGGCAAATCGGTCATCGTCGGCGGCAAGTACACCTGCCTGTCGGATATCGAAGTGAACTATATAGGCTCGGACTCGTATGTGCGTACTCTTATCGTGCTCGGAAACGTGGCAGTGCTGGCAGAGGAGCTCGCGGAGCTGAAAAAGCAGCTCCAGGGCTATGAGAACCAGCTCACCCAGCTTGACATGGTCGTTACCACGCTTCAGCAGCAGAAGAAGGTGTCTGCGCTCCCGCCCGAGAGAGAAGAGATGCTCAAGCGTTCGATAAAGGCAAAGTTCGGTCACATGGGTCTTATCAAGGAGACCAACGAGCGTATCGCCGACATCGAGCATGAGATAGAGAATACCAACGACCTGTGCGTAAAGGTCAAGCGCGGTATATTCCCCGGCGTTACGGTGAGAATAAACAACGCTCAGCTTGTGGTGGCGCAGAAGAACGGTGCCTGCACGATACGTATGAATGAGGCGAAGGACGTAGTTATCAAGTGATCCGGGTCGCATCCTCGCATAAGTGCAGACGAAAGGAGTATCGCGGTGGGATTTGTTTCCGTCAAAGACGTTTATAAGCGCTATAAAATGGGCGAGATCACGATCAACGCATCCGACGGTATTACCTTCGATATCGAAAAGGGCGAGCTTGCCATCGTGCTCGGACCTTCGGGCTCGGGAAAGACAACGGTGCTCAATATGCTTGGCGGCATGGATACCGCGGACAGCGGCACTATGCTCGTTGACGGTAAAAACATCGCGGGATATACCCGGCGGGAGCTGATAACCTACCGCAGATATGAGATAGGCTTCATCTTCCAGTTCTACAATCTGATACAGAACCTTACAGCAAGAGAGAATGTCGAGCTTGCGGCGCAGACCTGCAAGGACTTCATTCCCGCTGACGAGATACTTGAGCAGGTTGGGCTCGGAGAAAGACTCGACAACTTCCCCGCCCAGCTTTCCGGCGGTGAGCAGCAGAGAGTTGCGATAGCTAGGGCTCTCGCAAAGAAGCCTAAGCTGCTGTTGTGCGACGAGCCTACGGGCGCACTTGACTACAACACCGGAAAGATGATACTCAAGCTGCTCCAGGACACTTGCCGCCGGCGCGGTATGACTGTCGTGCTTGTCACGCATAACTCCGCGATCGCTCCTATGGCGGACAGAGTTATCTACCTCAAAAACAGCAGAGTTATAGACGAGGTCATAAATGAACACCCGACCCCTGTAGAGGAGATCGAGTGGTGATAAAACCGTGGATCCAACGTCAGATCGCGCATTCCCCGCCTGCGGCGGGGAATACGTATGAACCGGTGGTTTGTTCAGACGGATAAAAATAAAGAAGGGACAAACGATAAATGGGCTTTCTTATTTCAAAGCAGGCCGTTTTTAATCAGAGCGGCGGTACAGATATGTATCAGATGCTGTACTCCTTTGCAAGCAAAAGAAATCCTCTCGGCGACGAATCGCTTGTGAATAATTCCGAGATCGATGAAGCCAAAGATTACATAAAACGCAACATGGACGCTATTTTCGACAAGAAGATAGCGTATATCAGGTTTTCCCAACTGCTGCTCGACAACAATTTCCATGAGCTGTTCCTCAAGGATATGCTGGTCATAGAGCTGCCGACCGAGCTTCTCGCGGATCCGGTGTCGCTCCAACAGTGCATGAGACTGAAAAGACTCGGCTATACGATAGCCTTGTCCGGCGTATTATACAACGAGGATAATGAACAGCTTTTCAACTTTGCGGATATCCTGCGCTTCGATATCAATTCCGACAGCGATGAGATCGCATATACGGTCAAGAAGTGTCATGAACGCGGAAAGCGCGCTCTCGCGGATTGCGTAGAGGAGCAGGAGAACTTCGAATTCGCACGGGAAATAGACGTCGACTATGTTTACGGCAGCTTTTTTTCGCGCCCCGTGCTTGAGACAAAGCGCTCGGGCGGTCCGATGATAAAGACGTTTCTGCAGATACTTGCTCTGCTGTACAGCCCCGACCCCAACATCGAGTACATTTCAGCGGTGATCTCCACCGACCCGGTGCTTACCATAAAGCTTCTGAAGGTCATCAATCAGCTCTGCGCCGATAAGGGCAACTCCGTATCGACGGTAAAGCAGGCACTCGTCATGCTCGGTATTGACAGGCTCAAGGAGTGGATCTATCTCGTGGGTCTGCAAAGGCTCAACCGTAACTCGCCTGCAGAGATCCTGAAGCTCGCGCTGTTCAGGGCGAGGTTCTGCGAGCAGATCTCGCGTAATTCCGGCGGCGGAGTAGGTTCGCGCAGCAACGAGGTGTACCTCATGGGTCTTATCTCGATAGTCACCGGCAGTAAGGATGAAGAGGCGTTAACAAGGGCGCTCGCGGACCTTCCCGTGTCGCAGGAGATAAAAGAGGGTATCACCGGCGGCGGCGTGTTCGGAGATATCTTCAATCTGTCCCGCAGCTATGAGAACGGCGAGTGGGAGAGCGTGTCCATGCTTGCCGCTGTGTGCAATATAGAGTTTGATGTGCTGGCAAATGAGTATATCGAGGCGCAGAATTTTGTGAAAAAGTACGGAAATTTCGCGTGATAGGCTCCGGCAATTCAAAAAAATACGGAAAATGCTTTTTCCCTCTTGACAAGGGGATAAAATTTGTTTATAATAATATAGCTGTATTTTATGGGGGAAGTATGCCCCGATAGCAATATGAGAAATAATTTGAAACGGAGGTAATCGACATGAAAAGAACATATCAGCCCAAAAAGCGCCAGAGAAAAGTTGAGCATGGCTTCAGAAAAAGAATGAGAACGGCTAACGGCCGCAAGGTACTCGCAAGAAGACGCGCAAAGGGCAGAAAACAGCTCACATATTGAGAGAATGGGTGAGTTCTCAAAACGGTTTTACGCTATCAAGAAGGACCGCGAGTTCCGATACCTTTTTAAAAAAGGAAGTTCCTGTCCGAGTTATGGCTTTGTGTGTTACTATAAGCCCAATAACCGCCGCCGCAACAGATGCGGCATCGTAACAGGGAAAAAAGTCGGGGGCGCGGTCGCGAGGAACCGTTCAAGAAGAATTATCCGTGAGGCTTTCCGTATCTTCGACAATGAGCTTACGGCAATGACAGAAAAACGATTTGACTTTATATTCGTGGCGAGGGACAAAACACCTACGCTCAAATCGACGCAGATACTGGGTACCATGCGTGTGAAGCTCAGACCTCTTCTTCTGGGAAAAGACAACGTGGATAAAAAGGGCGGATAAGACGCCCCCGGAAATGTACCAATGAAATATCTACTGATCGGACTGATAAAGCTTTACAGGATCACATTGTCTAAAATTAAGCCGCCTTGCTGCCGGTTTTATCCGACTTGTTCCGCTTACGGGATCAATGCGATAAGACGGTTCGGTTCTGTCAAGGGCGGCTATTTGACTGTAAAAAGGATAGCTCGGTGCAACCCGTTCAGCGCGGGGGGATATGACCCGGTCCCGGAAGAGTTCAGTTTTTTTGACCGCACGGGTAAAAACAAGACAAAAGAGAAACAAGATAAGGATCGGCAAAAGTAAAATAAAGGGTGATAAATTATTAACTTCCTGTATACTTTGGTGGGAGTACCGCTCGGATATGTAATGTGGGTATGCTATGCCCTCGTACAGAATGTCGGCTGGGCGATCATCATTTTCACGCTCATCATGCGTGCGGCGATGTTCCCGATAAACCTCAAACAACAGAAAAATACCGCTATCTCTCAGCTTTATATGCCGAGAGTGCGCGAAATACAGACCAAGTACAAGAACAATCAGCAGAAACAGCAGGAGGAGCTGATGAAGCTCCAGAAGGAGGGCTATAACCCCACCGGCGGCTGTCTGCCTATGGTACTCACGTTCGTTATACTCTTCGGCGTCATCGATGTTGTCTATAAGCCTATGACGCACATGGAGCACTTCGGCGGCGATGACATCAACGCAATAGTAAGCGCGGCGCGTGAGGTGGATATAGCACAGACTCTCATGGCAAGCCCCGACGACTATAACGCGGTGCTTGAGTTCATCAAGGACGGCACTACGCTCACATACGTTGAGAAGGAAGAGACCGATGACAACGGCAAGCCAGTCAAGGTCAACAACCGCCTTAAGACAGACTCCGGCTTCGATATGACGGAAGCAAAGAAGAATGTGATCGTAACACAGAAGCAGCTCGATGAGCTTGCTCCGATACTGAAAGTCACAAATCTTCCCGATGTGCTCGCGTCGCTGTACGGCAACAGCTCGCGCCTGTCCGATCAGGTGAGAACGTCGCTGCAGCAGATCACCGTGA
>CAMVDP010000016.1 GCA_947166275.1 uncultured Clostridia bacterium | reverse complement strand
CATCGTCGTCATCGTCGTCGTCGTCAGCGATCACGCCTGTATCGTCGTCATCGTCATCGTCGTCGTCGTCAACAACAGCAGCTGTATCGTCATCGTCGTCATCATCTACTGTAACGTCAACGTCAGCGTCAGCATCAGCAGCAGCAGCACCAGCGTCGTCTGTTGCAGCGTCAGCAACAGCAGCAGCATCGTCATAAGAGAGGTCTACCTTGGATACATACATACCCCAAGCAGCTGTCCAAGCGTTCTTCTTGTAACCTACGTTCAGACCGTAGTAGATGTCGTGCAGTGTAGACATTGTGAGGCCGCCGCACTGCTCAAGGTACTTGCTGATATCGAATGTAACTGTACCAGCTGTAATGTCTGCCTTAACAGGAGCATACATCATACCGTTTGTGGTGTTGTAGTTGAAGAAGAGTGCGAAGTTGGATGTGATCGTGCCTGCGCCGGAACCGATAAGACCAACCTCTGTGGACGGGATACCGCTGTTCCAAGCACTGGAAGCTGTAGAAGCAGCAGCGGATGTGAATGTGAATGTGATCTCACCGTTGGTCTTGTGGTTGAAGAATTCAGCGACCTGAGTAGCAAGACCTGCAAAGCCCATAGGACCTGTACCGTTGATCATCTGCTCGTTGTAGGACTGTGTAGATTCGTCAGCTGTCCAGCCTTCTGCGTTTGTACCTGTCTGACCCCAAGATGCGTGAGCACCTGTCTGAGAGAGTACCCATACATCGTCTCTGTAGATAGTTGTTTCGCCCTTGTAGTCATCAGCTGTTCTGTTGTGCTTGCCCTTTACGCATGTTACAGGCAGCCAAGCGTTCTCCTTGGATGTAGCTGTTCCCTCGGGAGCGAAGTCTACATAACCGTACTGCTTGAGAGATGTCCACCAACCGTTCTTAGCGAATGCGTAAGCGAGGAGGTGTGCTGTGCTGTTAGCGTCGCCGATATAAGAAACGGAAACAGTATTTGCAGTGGGCGGGTTTGTATTAGGAGCTTCAGCAGCTTTACCAGCTATGTTATTTGTACCTGCAACGTATGATCCATCCTGGTTAAGGATTACATATTCATCCTTGCCAAGCTTAACAGCATTGCCGAAGTCTGTGTCGAATGTAACAGCATCATAATCTTCTGTGTCAAACTTCGAGAATACAGGTGTCGTAAGTGCTGCTGCCGGATAAGCGTTTACTGTAACGCCTGCGCCAAGAGCTTTTGCCTCTTCGTCTACGCATACATCAATGTAGGTCGTAGCAACAGCCAAAGCACCCGTTACACCGGCGGTTGTGATCTTATACAGCTTCTTGGTGCCTTCTGAAGTCATGATAAATGTAGCTTCTTTTGCAGTTCTGAGGACCTTATCGCCTGCAACTGTAACTACTGCTGCCTTTGCGACCGTCTTATCACCGGGGATAGTTGCCTGCGCACCTGCAGTCGCATTCCATTCAGCCTGGAAGAGCTGTGTTGTCGAAGGAATGTTCTCATACTTGCTTGTAGCCTGGAGTGTCGGCAGAGTACCTGCTGCATACATGTTGTCGATCGTAATAGCCTCTGTCTGAGCCTGCTCGGAGATGATCTTGAGAAGGTCATTTTCGTTGGTAGCGTATGTGCCGTATGTGTAATCAAGATCGTTAGTAGTAACTATCTTCTTGTAGTTACCGTTTGCGTTAAGTGTGCCATCCTTGTCGCACTTTGCGATAGAAACGTCATCTCTGATGTCGATCTGGCCGATCTGGAAAGCTCTCTTGTTAGCGCTGTCCTGGCTGTCGAGCCACTCGTTGTAAACGCTCTCTACTGTGGTCTTACCTTCAACAGTAGCTGTGAGGGTCATATCTGTGATTCTGTCGAAGTAGAACGAAGCGAATTCGCCATCGTGGTAAATAGGAGTCTTCTTGTCGAGAACTACGATGTACCATGTGCCATCCTTGTAGTAGTCGCCATCCCATGACGGATATGTGTTAGCGAGCTTGAATGTCTTTGTTACGCTCTGGTTACCTGTGAAACCGGAAACTGTGAGCTCAACACCTGTGATTGTCTGATACCAGTTGATATCACCCTTCTTGTTTGTGAGAAGACCTATGTTCTTCTGAAGGTCTTTGAAAATAACAGTCTGTACGTCAACCTGGTTAAGTTTGTCTGCGATCTCGCGGTTTACATCAGCCTTAACAGTTACTGTATTCTTTGATGTACCGGTTGTGTAGTAGAGATCGTAGGATCTTGTTTCCTTCTCAGCGCATACAACAGCGGAGAGAGAAGTAACAGCGAGTGTTGCAGCAACGCCTGCTGCAAGGATCTTGTTAATCTTCATGATTAAATTTATCAAGCCGCTCATAGAGCGGGCAAAAATTTAAAAATGCAGAAGCGGTGCATGAACAAAAATCGGCATTTTTGAAAATGGTTTGTTTGTATATCTAATTGCGGAAAACCCGCTGAAAACGGCAAAAAAATCCCCTCCGTTTTGTGTGCGGAGGGGATAAATATTACTGTGCCGTGGGGGGAGCGGGTGGAGTCGCGGGCTTCGGAGCCGCGGGCTTCGGAGCTGCGGGCTTTGCTTCGGGGATATCCGGAGCAGCCTCGACCGGCGTACCGAGGTAATCCGGGAGCTTCATGCCTGCCTGATCGAACATCTCTCCGAGAGGCGGTACCGATCTGAACAATCCGCTTATGAAATCGGCTGTGGAGCTCTTGCCGTCCTTGCCGTTGGAGCCGCCGTCCCATACAGTGACCTTGTCGATCTTGATATTCTTGATAGCGTCCACCTGAATGCGGAGCAGGTCTTCCATCTTGTCTGCGAGTATCAGCTTTACAGCGTCGTCAGCGGTGCCGGCAGTGTCAACGAGTTCACGCATACCTTCCGCCTGCTTCTGCAGGATCTCACGCATACCGTTTGCCTGTGCTTCCATTTTTGCGTAGATAGCGTCAGCCTCACCCTTTGCCTTGCGGCGGATGACTTCTGCTTCCGCTTCTGCGGCGATCTGTGCCTGTTCCTTGGCGATCTGTGCCTTTACGATGATATCAGCCTGCTGGGTAGCCATTTCGAGCTGTGCACGCTCCTGCTCTGCGAGCTTCTGGGCAGCGTATGCTTCCTCGCGTGCTTTTGCGGCCTGTACAGCCTCGGCAGCGGTAGCGAGCTTCAGGGCTTCCGCTTCCTTTTCGCGTCTGTTCGCGTCGGACTGTGCGACAGCTATCTTTGCGGCGTTCTCACCCTCGACAGCCTTCGCGTTGGCAGCTGCGACCTCGACACGCTGTTCGCGCAGAGCGTTGGCCTGACCGATCTCACCGTCTCTTCCGGTCTGTGCGATAGCGATCTTTGCGTTGTTCTGTGCCTTTGCGTCAGCTTCAGCTTCACGGAAGCGTCTTGAAGCCTCGGACTGTGCGATCTCTACCTTTGCGGCGTTCTCACCGTCGATAGCGCTTGCGTTTGCTGCAGCGACCTGGATACGCTGGTCACGGTTTGCGTTAGCTTCACCGATAGCACCGTCACGGTTCTTTTCTGCAACGGATTTCTTCGCGTCGTTGATAGCCTTTGCAGCAGCTTCCTTACCGAGAGCCTCGATATATCCGGACTCATCGCGTATATCGGTGACGTTTACGTTTATAAGGCGAAGACCGATCTTGCGGAGCTCGATCTCAACGTTGTTGGAGACTGCGATAAGGAACTTATCACGGTCGGTATTGATCTCCTCGATCTCCATGGTAGCGATGACGAGACGAAGCTGACCGAAGATGATATCTTTGGCGAGCTCCTGGACCTGCTGCATCTTGAGTCCGAGAAGTCTTTCTGCGGCGTTCTGCATAACTCCGGGTTCGGTGGATATACCGACTGTGAAGCTTGACGGAACGTCAACACGGATGTTCTGCTTTGACAGCGCGTTACGCAAATCGACGTTGATGGAGATAGGTGTCAGATCCATATACTGATAGGACTGGATGATAGGCACGATGAATGCCGCGCCGCCGTGGATGCAGCGTGCGCTTCTTGCCTGGCCGCTCTTGTCGCTTCCGACTTTACCGTAGATAACGAGTATCTTATCGGAGGGGCATTTGCGGTAACGCGAGAGTATTCCCGCGAAAAGTGCGAACACGACGATCACTCCGACCGCGATCGCAGCAATGATAATGGGATCCATATAGATTCCTCCTTTTATTTATATAGTGCAGCCCGGCTGCAAATATACATGTTATTTGTTCTCACTTATCTTCAGGCCGTTTATGCGCATGAGATAAGCGCCGAAAATATCGAGCTTCTGCTTTGTGATTTCCGTGAGAGCGGTGTTTAAGGCTTCCTCGCCCGCGGCAGGATCATACGCTCCCAAAGCTTCGGTGAGAGCTGACGACAGCGCTTCCTCAAGTGTTTCGACCACCGATTCATGCTGGACATTCTGGAATGTCGGCGCGAACACCTGCAGCTTATCCTCGGGAAAGCAAACCTTGAACGAAGCCACAGCCCGGTAGCTCTTACCGTCGGAAGCTGTCACTTCATCACAATATGCGTCGCAGTCGAACGGAGCTCTCATTATATAGAAGTACTTCGAGCGGAGCGACACGCCGTTCTCGCCGTAAGTTGCTTTTTTTTCAGTTATCGCATACGAACCGTCGCGGTATTGTATACGGTAACAGTTTTTGAACTTGTCTTCATAATCATGCTCACGGGGGAGGAATATCAGCAGGCACACGATGCCTCCAAGCACGACAAGTGTGATAAACCCCCAGAATAAAAGATCTACCGTATTGAACTCCATATACCACCGTCACACTTTCTCGACAACCAGCACATTCCCGCCGCGTATATCTATCACTCTCACCGATGTACCGTCGGGAAGCGTTTCGCCGCCGTCTGTGATAGCGTCAAACTCTACGAGTCTTTCACCGCTGGTAACATTGACTTTGCCCTTGCCCTCGCCGTCACCGGGTATCACAAGGTATACCGTGCCGCTGGCTCCGAGCAGGTTCTTGACATTGAGCGTACCGTTCTGTGCGAGTTTCTTTGAGAGCTGCATGATCTTCGCCACGCCGTACATCGACGCGAGGCCGAGTACTATACCGACCGCGACCGCGAGTATCGCAAGCTTCGTCAGTTTATATGTAACGATGCCCGCCCAGCCGAATACACAGAAGAATGTGATTATTCCCTGCAGGGTGAAGAAGTTGAGTGTTCCGACATCATGCAGCGAGCTTCCGTCGCTGTAGTTCATATCGGGTACGTCTCCGTTGCCGTTTCCGGTATCGATATCTGTGCTTATGTCTACATCAGTGCTTACATCGATATCAGTGCTTCCGTCGAAACCGGATGTATCGCTGGGGTTCACGCCCGTGCCGTCGTGTCCGAATCCCAGAAATATCATTAAGATCTGTATTATAAGTATTCCTGTTGCGGGTATTGCCACACACCAGAGCACCTGCTCTATGGCTTCAAGGCTGTTCCACCATTCCGTAAACATATTTACACTCCCCTTTCAGAAGAATACATATGCCGGTTATGTAAATTCTATTTACTTAAATTATACCACATTTTCTGCCATTGTCAATAACCGAGTGAGCGATTTTTCAAAATCGTGATACTGCACAATCGCCGCATTTCATTTTAAGCAAAGTGACGAAAATATAAAAAACGCGATATTGCTATTGCTTTTTTTGAAGGGATGTGTTAAAATCAAAGTAAATAAGATTTACGTACGAGCTGATACATCGTTGTACGAGTTTTTATAAAGGAGTGATATTATGTTACTTGTTACAACCGAATTCATACCCGGCGCGGAAATAGAAGTTGTCGGACTCGTCAAGGGAAGCACTATCCAGACTGTCAACTTTGTCCGTGATTTCGGCGCGAGCCTGAAGACTCTTGTCGGCGGCGAGCTCAAGAACTATACCGAAATGATGGATAACGCGCGTGCGATAGCAACTGATCGCATGGTGCAGGAGGCTGGAAGATACGGCGCGGATGCGATAGTAGGTGTGCGTTACGCTACCTCCGCAGTAATGCAGAACGCCGCGGAAGTCATGGCTTACGGCACCGCCGTAAAGATCAGGAACAAGCAGGCACGGTAGAACAGTAATACAAAACGAAAGGGGGAGGGGCTATGGATCCTGTCGAACTCGGAAAAAGAATTAAAGAAGCACGACTCGCGAGAAAAATGACGCAGTCCGATGTGGTGGGAGATTTCATCACCCGTAATATGCTCAGCCAGATCGAAAGCGGTACCGCGAACCCGTCTGTCAAAACGCTCACGTATCTTGCCAAGGTGCTCCAGCTTCCGGTCAATTATCTGCTCCCGGATGAGCTTGAGACCTTCGATGACAGCGAGAATGCCGCAGATAAGGATATCGAACAGCTCGTGAAAATGAAAAGCGCATTCAAGCGCGGCGATTACGCCGAGGCGGCAGAGCTTGCTATGCCCCTGACCGACCCTTCAAGTATCGTCTACGATGAAGCATGCGCAGTTCTTGCCATGTCTCACCTGGAGCTCGCCAAAGCGTCTCCCGACCCCAGGACCGGTATGTCACACGCAAACAAAGCCCAGTCCTTCGCTGATAAAGGCATTTTCGCCAAGCGTGAAGTCAAAGCTTCCGCCGTGCTCCTGTATGACGAGCTGTCAGAAAAACTCTGAATAACGCAAAAACATAGATAGATTTGGGGGAGCCTTTCCTTTCATGAAAAGGCTCCCCCACTCTGTCTTAAAAAAACTTACTTATTCCCGAACAGACCGCCGAGAGCGCCGGCGATGCCGTCGATACCGATCTTGGCTTTAACGCCGTCGATGATGTTATTGATAACGTCATCGGGGAGGTCAACGCCGAGGATCTTTTCAACAGCGCCTACAGGGTTGGTCTTGAACAGCTCTGCGATAGAGGGGTCGCTTTGAACTTTGCTGACTACTTCGTCGATTTTTGCCTTGATATCCATTATTTTATTCTCCTTTGTTTATATTTGCGCGCGAACGCGCCTGATCACTATTTCTGGATGCGGTAGTATGTTTTGGCGAGATCACGCATGAATTGCGCGTTCTTCTCGGTTAAGTGCTTTTTTTGTGCTCTCCACTTCCAGTTACCTCCGAGGGTCGAGGGGATATTCATTCTTGCGCTGTCATCGAGCCCGATGATATCCTGTATCGGCACTATGGCGAGACCGCACGTGCTTTTGTACAGCTCACGTATCATGGTACGGTTGATCTTCTCGAACGGGAAAGGCTTGAGGTATTTTCTGCACATAGCCTGTGACCGCTTATCGGCAGCCTTGTACCAGCCTATGACGGTGGAATTGTCATGGGTGCCGGTGTAGCAGACGCTGTTACGCGGATAGCGGTGCGGCAGGTGGTCATTGTCGGTGGAGTCGGGATTGAAGCCGAACTGCAGCACTCTCATTCCCGGAAATCCCGACTGTTTCAGGAGTTCCTTGACACTGTCGAAAATATCTCCGAGGTCTTCAGCGATTATCGGCACGCTTCCGAGCTTTTCTTTGACGGCATTCCACAGATCCATACCGGGACCCTGCTCCCACTTTCCGTTTACGGCTGTAAGCTCGCCTGCGGGGATCGCCCAGTAGGTATCGAACGCGCGGAAATGGTCGATGCGCACGATATCGTAGAGGCTTTCAGCCTTCTCGATGCGCTTTATCCACCACGCATAGCCGTCCTTCTTCATGGCGCTCCAGTCGTACAGCGGGTTGCCCCACAGCTGTCCGGTGGCGGAGAAGTAATCCGGAGGAACGCCTGCGACCCGCTTCGGGTGCATGGTAGCGTCCATTTCGTAGAACCCCGTATTTGCCCAGATGTCCGAGCTGTCGGGGGACACATATATCGGGATATCGCCGATCAGCTTGATACCGGCGCGGTTTGCGTAGCCTTTGAGGCGCTCCCATTGAGAATAGAACGTGAATTGTATGAACTTCCAGAATCCCACGCGCTCTTTAAGGCGCTCTTTTGCGCCGGAGATCGCGTCGGGCTTGCGCAGGCGGAGCTCATCGCTCCACTCGAACCACGAGACGAGGTTGTTCTCTTCCTTTATCGCCATAAACAGAGCATAGTCTTCGAGCCAGTACTCCTCATTCTTCACGAACGCGAGATACCCGACGTTTTCTTCGAAATTCGAGTACGCCCGGCGAAGCAGCTCCATTTTTGTGCGCGTCACCTTTTCGTAGTCCACGTATGACGGGTCAGCGCCGTAGTCAGCGTTCTCACATTCTGTGTGGGTCAGCAGCCCCGAGCGCACAAGGTCGTCAAGGTCGATCAACAGAGGGTTTCCCGCGAACGTCGAGAATGACTGGTACGGCGAGTCACCATAGCCTGTGGGGCCTATCGGAAGCACCTGCCAGTACTCCTGACCCGCGGACACGAGCCAGTCCACGAACTTTTCTGCCTGCTCACCGAAAGTACCGATACCGTACGGCGACGGCAGGCTTGTTATGTGCATCAATACACCGCAGCTTCTCATACAAACTCCCTTGCCTTATCTATGAACCTCGCGAAAGCGGCTTTTCCCGCTTCATCGCGCTTGTAAACGCCGGCATCGAGCAGTACCTGCTCGAATACTGCGCCTATTTCGGCTTTCAGTATAGTCTCCGCGTTATCCGCGTTTGCTTCGGGGTGACGGGTGATGACGTCATTCAGCCATTCCGCGTGACCGGAAAGCTTCTCGTCACCGGATATATCCGTTTTATCCACCAGTGCCTTTTCAAGCAGCGTGAGCTCGTCGGCAAGACGCGCGGGAAGCACAGCAAGCCCCATTACCTCGATAAGTCCGATGTTCTCCTTCTTTATATGGTGGAGCTTCGGGTTCGGGTGGAATATGCCGAGCGGGCGCTCCTCCGATGTGATGTTGTTGCGCAGCACAAGGCTGCATTCATACCATGTCTCGGCATCTTCGGTGTCAAAGCAGTCCGCTATCGGGGTTATAGTGTTATGCGGGACACCGTCGGTCTCGGCAAATATCCCGACGCTCGGGTCGGAGTACCCTCTCCAGCAGCGCAGTATTGCGTCGCACGCATCGCCGAGCTGCTGCTTGTCCGGGCTGATGAGCCGTATCACAGACATCGGCCACTTTACGGTGCATGCCTTGACATTAGGGAAGCGCGGCAGGTCAAACTCTGTTTCATGCTGTGCCTTATTCATGGCGAAGATATACCGTCCGCCCTGGAAGTGCTCATGGCTGAGTATCGATCCGCCGACTATGGGAAGATCGGCGTTCGAGCCGACAAAGTAATGCGGAAGCGTCTCTACTATGCCGAACAGCTTGTCGAATACCGAGCGGTCTATCTTCATAGGTATGTGCTCGTTGTTGAAGAATATACTGTGCTCGTTGTAATAGCCGTATGGAGAATACTGGAACCACCAGTCACCGCCGGCGACCTTCATCTGTATGGGGCGCAGGTTCTGTCTCGCAGGGTGGGTGAGCGTGCCATGAAATCCCATGTTCTCTATGCACAGCTGGCACGCGGGATATGCGGTTTTGGGCATATTGCGCGCCGCAGCGATATCTCGGGGATCCTTCTCGGGCTTTGAGCGGTTTATCGTGATATCCAGCTCACCGTACTCGCAGTGGTACTTCCAACGGATATCGCGGGAAATGACACCGGCGCGGTAGTAGTTGGTATCCGCGCTGAACTTATAGTACCAGTCGGTGGCGCTGTAAGGGTGATGCTTGTACTCGCTCCAAAACCGCGCGTTTACTTCGCGGGGCATGGGCGTGAGGATGCCCATGAGCTCGGTGCCGAAGATGTCACGATATGCGCCGGAATCCTCTATTATGCCGTTTTCGCAGGCGTAGTCTTCTATTTTCGCAAGAAGCTCGTCAATGGTGAGCCCGCCGATCGGTGAGGGCTCCTGCCAGGCGTCCGCCTTCAGTGCTTCCATCAGGCGGTTGCGGATATATATTTCATCGACATTTTCGATAAGACCTTTATTTTTACCGTACTCTATAAGAGTCTGGATAAGATTGCAGATCATGGTGGTTCCCCCCGTAAAAAACATTATACTATCATATTATAGCATTTTCTGCCGCTTTTGTAAAGAGTTTTGTTGAATTTACACTGTATACTTGACATGACGCTTCCGAAAGTTATATAATAAAGTAAATATCACGTTACGGAGGACAATTATGCTGATAATACCTTTGGAGCTTCCGCCGCTCGGAACGAACTGTTACATCGTACAGACCGGAGAGGGCGAGGCTGTCTGCATCGACCCTGCTTCGAACGGACCCGCAATAAAAAAAGCCGCGGACGAAGCCGGACTTGTCATAAAGAAGATACTGCTCACCCACGGCCATTTCGACCATACCGGCGGTGCAGTGAGCCTTAAAGCCGCCTATAAAGATGCTCCCCCGCCAATAATCGTGGACCGCAGGGATGATGAGCTCATGCATGGCGCAGACAGTGCCATGAAGTCGCTCTCATTCTTCGCGCCGGGCGTTCCGTATGTGGAGTGCGTTCCCGATGGATTTTACGAATTCGACGAGAGCACCGGAAAAGCCACAGTCAAGCAGGGCAATGTAACTTTCACGGTCATTGAGACTCCCGGTCACACCGCCGGCAGCGTCTGCATACTATGTGAGGACGAGAACGGCGCCCCCATTATGTTCAGCGGTGATACGCTGTTCAAGGACAGCATCGGCAGAAGCGACGGCTATTCGGGCAGTACCGCCGTTCTTTACGAGTCGCTCGAAAAGCTGAAAGCGCTCACCGGCAATTACGCCGTGTACCCCGGTCACGGTGAGAGCACAACGCTTGACACAGAGCGCGAATATAACCCGTTTCTTGAGTGAGCGGGGACATCGGGCTCCATTCCGTGCAGCGTTATGCCGAGATGATCAGGTCGGCAAGCTGGAAGCCGAGTATACCGACGATGCAAACGACGCTCCCCGCGAGGTTGAGCCCTGTTGGGCGCGTGCTCTTGCTGAACAGACTGACGAAGAAAATAACTATCAGTATCATCGGCGGGATAAATGAGAAGTTTGTGAGGCTCTCGGCTGCGACAGCGTTCTCTCCCATAAGCCCGAAGGCGTTGGGTATCTTGCACAGAACAACTATCAGAAGCCCCTTGAAATGCTCGGGGCTTTCTTTTGGTATCACCCAGGGCTTTGCGGCGGGAAGCATGACTGCCGCAAGCACGATCAGCGCGAAAAGCAGCGTCAGCGTCGATGATATGTACGGCTCCGCCCATTTCATCACAAATCCGTAGCCAAAGCGCGCTGCGAGATACAGCAGCAGCGGCACTGCGATCTTTCCGTACTCCACCTTGCCGCGCCCAGATATCGCTATCATAGCGAGCCCTGCCGTCGTAAGCACGATGAACACGATCTTCAGCGGGTCGGGCGTAAAACTGTACATCACCGCGTCGGTGAAATACGACACAAACAGCAGTATCCCCACCCACGCTTTCAGCTCGAACGCGGACATCGTTTCGAGTATCTTCGCGCTCATATCGAATTCGAGGTATTTTGACAGCGCGATAAGCAGTATACAGGCTCCGGCCTGCCAGCAGAACGTAAGCGTCCTGTCCGCCCACGGCAGCAGCATAGCGAGGAACGGCGCTGTTCCCGCTGCCATCAGGAACGTGAGCTGTGCACCGTTGTATTTTGCCTTGCTTACGGCATATTTGTCATTCAGTGAGGTGATCGTATAGAGTCCGACCACAGCGAGCATAAGAAGCATTTATTTATCTCCCTGACATAAAAATACTGAAAAACCAAATCATTATACCATACTTCCGTAGTTTTTTCAATAGCATTCATTCATATTCTTCCAAAATGTGAAACATCCGGACTCGTCAGGCATATCCCGGACAATACCCGAATACTATTAAGCAGAGGAAAACCTACGAAAGGGTATAAACGATATGGTAATATACACTATGACAAGAAAGCAGATACTTCGTATCATCGCGGCAGTGCTCGGAGCGATCACGGTGGTTCTGCTTATAGTATTCGCTGTATTCGGCTCGGTGACAGCCTCGGCGGACACGGGTAAGAAGCCCGTGTGCAGTGTTGAACGCGGAGACAACAGGATAGCGCTCACATTCAACTGCGCATGGGGCGACGGGGACACCGGAAGGCTGCTGGATATTCTTTCCGCTGCCGGAGCGAAAGCTACATTCTTCGTGACGGGAGAGTTCTGTGACGACCATCCCGATTCCGTGCGTGCAATGAGTTCCGCGGGGCATTCGGTGCAGAACCTCACGAATACGAACATACACATAAGAGGCATGAACATCAATGACCTGATAGCCGATACAAATGCTGCGTCGCAGAAGATATGCACGCTCATCGGCACCGAGCCGAAGCTTCACCGTGCACCGTTCGCGGACTATGACGACAAGGCGCTCACCACTCTTGAGGGCATGGGTGTGATGCCGGTGCAGTGGTCACTTGACAGCAGAGATCTTGACGATCCCGACGCGTTCTCCGTAAAAAAGCGTGTGCTTGACGGCACCGCGTCGGGGTCGATCCTCCTATTCCATAATGACAGCCCGGCGGCAGTCGAGGCACTGCCGGAGCTGCTCACGGAGCTGAAGCAGAAGGGCTTTGAGTTCGTACGTGCGGAGGAGCTCGTATACTCCGACAACTTCACTATCGATGAAAAGGGCGTTCAGCATCGCACGGTACAGACGGTGCTGCCCGTGGTGTACAGTGATGCGAATGCCGCGCTTGACTCCGCGTTTGAGAAGATGAGGGTCAATCTCACGCTCCAGGAAATATACGATTTGTCAAGTGTGGGTAGAGTTGGACTCGTAGACAAGATCAAGTCGTTCCTGAATGAACGGGAGCTGTACGCTGTGCGTGAGGCGACATACGAAGAGCTTACCGACTGCTACCTCGTTCTGGTTTACGCTGCGGAGCACTACGGTGCCGGCGACACTTACGCCGAACCTGCGGAGATCCCTCTCCCGCAGATACAATCCCAGCCGGTCACGGAAGGCGAGGACATTCCCGTGATCCCCGATGAGTCGGAAATGGAAAGCTTTGAAAAAGACTCCTCATCGGATTCAGACCCGCAGGAGTCGGTGAAATAAAAAAACGCAGGATATTACGCAACGTAATATCCTGCGGGAGTTTGTTTAATCTGTAAAAGGTATTTCGGCAATTTTGCCGCCGGCTATAACGTACACTTTATCGTCGCGTATGAACGGGCATAGCATCGGAGACTTTTCATCGTAGGTGATAAGCTCACCGGTCTGGGTAAAGGTGGTGCCGTCAAAGCGGAGCACTACTACCCGCTCCACCTCGGAGAACCCGTCAAAATAAACTGTCGGTACCGCAAACAGCGTTCCGCTTTCATTTGCGGCGAGCATCCCGATATCCGTTTCCGCGGGGCTGCTCAGGTATTTGAGATTTTCACGTGAGGTAGCCTTGTCAAGCTCGATTATCGAGTACGCGGTCTCTGTGAGCTTACCGTCGTAGGTGTACAGCGAAAGCCGCAGTCCTGTACGCTCACCGTCGGGCGCAGGTTCTGCTTTAACACCCGCCAGGCTGTCACCCACAGAGCGCAGCAGCGTTGTGTGTATGTCATCGGCGGTGATGTTCGCGTTCACAGGTTCGTCACCGCTCATGTCAAAGCCGTACAGCATTTTCTGGTTGTCAGAGTTCTGCCGTGCGACGACGTATGCGATCCCGCTGTCTGACCATGCCACTGAAAGAACGGTAACATCGGACACAGTAACGAGATGTCCGTTCTTATACGCGGTAAGTCCGCGCTCCGCGTCAGCGCCTATCATGCCGCCGGCTCCCGCGCAGTCAGCGCTGAACGCACAGCCCTTGTAGGCGCGAGCTTCGCCGGGCTCAAGCGAGCCTGAAATATCTACGGTATATGTCACATCGCCGTCCACGCTCACAAGTGTGATGCCGTCGGCGGTGAACTTTACATGCGGGTTCGGGATGCTGTCGGACGCCTGTCCGCCGACGATCGCCAGCGGCTTTCCGCTTCCGACTGTCCAGATCTGATGTACGGCGCCGTACTTCGTACCCTCTATCGAGTATATGTCCGATGCGGCGAGGTCATGTCGTTCACCGTTCTCGGTATAGTACGGCTGTCCGCTGTATTCACAGGTGGATATCACGAGCCTTCCGTTCACTTTTCCTGCTCCGCAGTACTTGCCGCTCAAGGAGTACTCTGCTTTCTGCGCCATATCCGGACCGCAGACGATCACACAGGTGTTGCCTCCGACTTCAGGCGCGCAGACGATATACAGGTCGCCGTCAATGGCTGTGAACGCGTAGACTCTGTCCGGTGAAATGGGAAGCTGTGCATCGGAAGGAGCCTGTTCACTCTCGGTCTCCGCGCCAGTATCGGTCTCCGCGGCATCGGCAGCGTCAAGCTTTACAGCGCGGAAGAGCTTCTCGTTCCGGGAGTAAAGGTACGCGGTACTGTCAGTGAATACCGCGCCGCAGCTCACAGGATCCGTTACAAGGTCAGTATCGAACGGCGTACCTGACGCGCAAAGATATTCCGTCTTCGCGGGAGCGGCAGCAGTGTCAGTCGGATGACCCGATGTAAGCTCGGAAAGCGATGACAGCTTGGTGAGTGTGACCGTCTCCGTGAAATCGTCGACAGGTATATCTTCGGGCTGCGCGGTAGTCTCGTCAGGCTCGTTCTCGCTTACTGTCGTCTGTTCGGGCTCTTCGGCAGGCGTTTCCTGTATTCCCGGCAGGAACCTCATTCCTACGCTTCCCGCTATCAACAGCGCCGCGAATACTGCGCACGCCGCTATCTTGCCGCGGTTCACGCCCTCATAGAACTTGTTGTCATCGTAGAAGAACTCGTTGCCCTTATAGCGCCGTCTCGGAGATTCGTCGAAAGAGCCCGCGTCATCGTCTTCATCGTCCTCTTCCTCTTCATCGTCATCGCCGGGCAGGTCAGTTCCTTTATCGAGGTTCACCGGAACTGCGCCCTGTGCGATAGGCGAAACGGGGGATACCTCGTCCTCATCGTCCTCCGAGGGGTCATCAAATATCTCGTCATCGGATCCGTCGCTCGATATCTCCGGCGTATACGCGGAATCGTCGTCGTCATCGCTGCCGCTGCTCTCTGCAGGCGGAACTGCCGGTGCGTCATCTGTTCCGGCATCGTTATATTCGCTGAATATCAGGTCGTTACTGCCGATCGCGAGTTCGGCCTGCGCGTCGGTAACGTCCTCACCTGTCGCGTGCTCGCGGATTATCTGCGTGACCGATATACCGTCCTGTATCGGTGTAGTGACTATTTCAGTCTCGTCTTCGTCGGCGGCACCGTATAACTCGTCGGCGTGTGCGAACGGGTCGTACCCCATAACAGGCTCCGGCTGTTGTTCCGGAGTTACGGCATCGAACGGTCTGGTGTCAGCGGTTATCTCGTTTGTCTTTGCTATTTCGAACTCTGCGGTAGCCGTATCCGGTACGGGATCATTTTTCGGTTTCTCTTCGGTCTGCTCTATGCTTCTTCTGTTCCACTCTTCATGCAGGTTGTCTATCCTGTCGGGCTTTACCGGTTCGCCTGTTTCGTTGGCAGCTATCGCGGCGAAGGGGTCTATCGGCTCGCTGTTCTGATCGTCAAACAGGTCGTGAAGCGCTGCATGGCTCATGGGGTTATCCTCTGCGGAGGAGATGCTGTTTGCCATTACTGCCGCTTCAAGCTTGTTTCTGTCCTCTGCGTCAGGCTTTTTATGGTCGTGGAAGTATCCGGGGTAGGAGAAAACGCCCTTGGAATTGCACAGCTGATAGTCAAGGTCGTTCTCCGGCATCGTGTTTTTCTCGAATGTGAGAGAGCGCTCGGGCTTCTTATCGCTGAGGCCGATAGCGAGTTCAAGCTCGGTCTTGGGCTTTTCACGGTGCTTTCTTCTGCCGCGTGCACGGCGGGAGCCGTCATAAAGTCCGGCGCGCTCCAGTACAAGGCGGTTCTCCTCCTTCGCGTCCAGTACATCGCGGCGATCCTTTATCGCGGTCAGCATCTTGTAATAGTCGTTCTCGGTGAGCTGTGACTGTTCAAGCAGCTCAATAAGGCGTTTCTTCGTGAGACGGGGATTTTGTTCGATCTCGCGGAAAGCGCTGTTGCTTATTCGGGTGTTGCCAATAAGGCGCAGGAACTCGCTGCCCTTCATTCTTTCGGCGGAGACCACCGCCATGAACGTCTCGGCGTTGAGCGGCATTTCCTCATTTTCGGAGGGCTCGTCATCTTCCTCGTATTCGTCATCGAATACCTGCTCGTCATCGTCGGTAAACACTGCGTCGTCAGGTTCTTCGCTGTCAGATGTATCTTCGGAGACGGGTGTTTCCTCGGGGACATTTGTCTCCTTGGGGGAGTTTGTCTCCTCGGGGACGTTTGTCTCCTCGGGGACGTTTGTCTCCTTGGGGGAGTTTGTCTCCTTGGGGACGTTTGTCCCCTCTGGGGCGGGCGCTTCTTCCGGAGAAGGCTCGGAAAGCGACTTCTCGATACTTTCCACTACCTCGTCGAACCCCGAATAACGTTCACGCAGCGAGTCGGGAGCTCTGTACGCTATCGCAGCTTCGCATATACTGCTGTAAGCAGTGCCGAGTCGTTTTTTCGCAGAGGTAAGCTTTTCTTCCACGGTCTCACCGGACATGCCCGTGAGCACCGATATCTCACGCCCGCCGCAGCCAAAGACCGAGGACACTGCGAATATCAGTCTCTCCACATCGGGGAGTCTGCCTGTTTCCGCGAACACACCGGAAGGGGTATATACCGTACCGTCGGCTTTGAGCTCCTTGAGCCTGTCAACGGTATTCTTTGTGAGCTCATGGATAAGCCACGAGCGTAGGTGACGCTCGTCCTTGATCCTTGATATACCGGAAAATCCGTCGTTCACAGCCGATACGACTGCAGCGGCGGCCTCTTTTTCACTTTTGAGAGATATAAGAGCGGCGGTGTACAGCTTATCGACAGAACCCAGGCACATTGCCTCATAGGTCGCACGGCTGCCGCTTTTAGCTCGTTCGAGCTTTTCCTCAAAGGTCATCTTCTCATCTCCATACAGAGTCATTACATAATTATATTTATTATATCACAGATCTCGTCAAAAATAAAGGCTTTTCGCGAAAAAAGTCATAACCATGATACCGATCGGTGTGTCGGTGACGGCAAAGAAGCAAAAAAATGCTCTTTAAGGCGGGTTGGCGGACAACATCACGAACGAGGTGTGCGGCATATACTGTAAAAAAGCGGAGAACACCGGAGTAGCGCCCTGCGCTCGCGAACAGCTCCGGTGCGGCCTTGTCCCGGGACGCAAAGTCCGGCTTTTCCGCTTTTTATATACCCTACCCTGTACAGATGTGCGGGAAACGGAAAGGCAGGCATCTTTACGGTGCCTGCCTTGTTTTGTTCTCAATGCGGGGGATTTGACTTTACGAGCATTACTGCCTTGGTGATGATGCGGATAGCGTCACTGCGCGCATCGGCTGCCGCACGATTAACCGAATCGGTATCCGCCTTGCGTTTGATACGTACGATGTTCCGAGGCATATTGCGAAGCGCCTCGTCAGTTACGGCAGTGGCGCAGATGTCGCAGGTGCAGCAGTGAAAACGCTCCATGATGCTTCCGAGCTGCTCGTTTATGAGTATAAACGGTATATTAACAAACTGTGTGCCGTTGTCGGCTTTAATGAAGACCGGGGGCACAGCTTCCTTTTCCGGAGGCTTGATAGCTGGGTTGAACGGTGCGGGTGCGGCGGTGTCACCGAACAGATTGAGCACCTTGTCGGTCTTGGCGGTATGTGCCATGCTGTCACTCCTTAATAATCGACCGGGCGGTTCTTGGGAGGTCTGCCGCGTCCGAGCTTCTGGGGATTGCGCTTCGGCTTTTCAAGCCCGAGTATTTCATAGGTGAGATCCATATATTCATGCGCGGACTTTGAGCGCGGAGCATAGTCCACGATAGTCTTCGCATGGGCGGGAGCCTCAGCGATGATGACGCTTCCGCTTATCTTCTGCTCAAAAACGTCTGTGTCGAGCTGGTCGGCGATGATATTTGCGAGCTCCTCGACCTCCTTGGTAAGGACAAGGCGCGGAGAGTACTTGTTCAGCACTATCCCGCGGATCTCAAGGTTCTGGTTGTAGAAGCGCTTGACTGCGAAGATCGTCTCTTTCAGTTGGGCGATACCCTGGAGCGACAGGATCTCCGGCACCATGGGTATTATAAGCTGGTCGGAGGTCGCATAGGCGTTGATCGTCAGTATCGACAGCGCCGGAGGTGTATCGATCAGCACATAGTCGTACTCGTCGGAGATAGTCGAAAGA
Organism: uncultured Clostridia bacterium; assembly: GCA_947166275.1. Lineage (GTDB taxonomy): Bacteria > Bacillota > Clostridia > Oscillospirales > Ruminococcaceae > Ruminiclostridium_E. The sequence goes on along the minus strand of CAMVDP010000016.1, from coordinate 29,880 downwards.
TGCTCACGCAGTATATACTCTCTGCCCACGGATGTGAGCTCAAGCTCAACGCCCGACAGCAGTATGTTTGCGGGTATCACATCACAAGCGTCGCAGTGCTGCACCGTGTCGTAGATATCTGCGCGGCTCTTGAACACATCATAGATCGTGTATGAGCTGTCTGCGTTGGCACCGAGACTGAAGCTCAAGTTTCCCTGTGGGTCGAGGTCGAGCGCGAGCACCTTTCTGCCGAGCTTTGACAGACAGCCGCACAGAGCCGAGCAGGTGGTCGTCTTACCGACGCCGCCCTTCTGATTTGTAAACGTAATGACTTTTGCCATATATCCTTCACCATTCTAAAACACAAGCGGCTGCGCACAGCACAGCCGCGAATGCGGAGTTTTGATATTTACATGGAATAAGAGTGGTTACCCTCAAGCTGATTATCCTCGGGAACGAAGATATGATAGTTCGCCTTACCGTTCTTCTTAACGAAGTACATAGCGGCATCAGCGCAGCCGACAAGCTCTTTTCCGTCGGTGCTGTGATCCGGGTAGATCGCGATACCGATACTTGCCTTGATGTTGAGTGTGGTATTGATGGACGGTGAGGTATAACCCGCGTACAGGTCATCGATGATGTCCATGGAGAGGACTTCGACGTTCTCTACAAGGTCGGGGTCGGAGATACAGAGTACGAACTCATCACCGCCGAAACGTCCCGCGAAGCCGGTCTCACCGGTCTTGCCCTTGATGATATCAGCGACGAACTTGATGACCTCATCACCGACAGCGTGGCTGTAGCGGTCATTGATAAACTTGAAGTCATCGACGTCTATGAACAGAGCAGCGACCTTCTTGCCGACATTTCTTTCAAGTTCAGCGGCAAACTCACGCTCGAAGGTATTTCTGTTGTACAGCTGCGAGAGGAAGTCGAAGCTTGCGCGCTCGGCGAGCTTGAGTGTAGCGTTCTTCTCGCTTGTGATATCGGAAAGGACTCCGATAACGCGGAGCACTTCGCCGAGACGGTCTGTAACGCAGCGAGCTCTCATTGCCAACCACAATTCCTGGCCGTTCGGTGTCTTTATCTTGTATTCGCCGCCGACATCGCCCTTCTCCTTGAAGAGGGTATTCATGTCGCGCTTGTACTTTTCGGAGTCGTCCTCGTCCATGAGTGAATCGAGGAACTTACCGTTGTTGAGCGTTGCGCCTGAAATATTGAGACCGATCTTAGTCTTGAAGTTTTCGGATACGAACATGCTTTCCTTGGAGAAATCCCACTCAAACAGCATGTTATCGGAAATATCGGATATTGTCTTGTGAAGTTCCTCGCTCATCAGCGACTCATCCATCATCTCGTTGAATACGTTGGACATACCCGCGAACTCTTTGCCCATGCCGGCGGTATCGATACGCTCGGTATGGTTGCCGGAGTTGATCTCCTTCATGGTCTTGAGCATGCCGAGCATCGGGTCGATGACCTTCTGTGTAGCAAGAACCATTATAAGCACACATATAAGGATAAGCGCGGCGATGATAGCCATACCGACGATGAATACGAGCATCACGGAGCCGGAAGCGGAGGAAGCCGGGTAAACCGAGATCCATACCCAGTCTGCGCCTTTGATCTTGCCGTAAGCGCCGAGGTACTGGCTGCTTGTGAACTTTTCACCCGCGTCCTGTACGTTGGAGCGGATCATGGACGGAATATCGGGCTGTAAAACAGCCGAAAGCTCGCTGTTAGCGCCGATAGCTTCGCCGTTGTAATTTATTGCGTTGATCTCATCGGATATAACGAGCGAACCTACTTCGAGGAAATGCTTGTCAGCGATGCAGCTTGTTATCGAGGAGATATCTGCGACTATGGAAACATAGCCGTTGCCTGTACCGGTAAGGGGAGCGGTGACTGCGAACACGTTTGCGCCGTATGTTGTTTCGCCGGGGAAGAAGTTTGATACGATAACGCCGGATTTTGATGCGGTATTGTCATCTATTGCGAAGAAGTGATTACCGACGCTGATGCCTTTCGAGCTGTAGATGATGCCGCCTGCACCGTCGGTAACAACGAGGTCATGCACTTTTCCGTCTGCCTTGAGCGCCTGTGACAATGTATCGAGATCACTCTTGACTTTATTCAGGTCGTTTATCGAACGATTAACGAAATCCATTCCCGAGAAGGCTTTAACGGTCTCCGAATAGATTTCAACCACATTCGAGACGCTTGAGCTCAATGCCGAGCCCGAGGTTGCGGCTTCTTCGTTTATCATACTCTGTGAAAATCCGAATATCTGTATCGCCGCGACGACTGCAACTACTATAAGGGGTAAGACAGTCGCGCCGATAAGTATTGCCCTGAGGGCGGTTTTTACCTTGATATTCATAAACTGTACCATTCCTATCGTGTAATATACGGCGGCCGCATGACCGCGCAAAAACTGTCAGCGCGGTGCGCTAAGAGCCTTTGATACGTTTTTGGGCTTCCTCCTTGCGGAGGTCGTTTTCGAGCTTCTCTTGACGCTGCTTCATCTGAATGCCGTAGACGAGCTTTGCGAGAAGGCCTTCCATTTTCTTGTCAACGTTGGTGAACTCGCATCCATAGCCCTCCAGCGTACCGTCGCTGAAAAGCTGTAGGCGAAGCACTTCCACAACGGCTCCGACGACTTCACGCTCGACCTTGAAGTTGAGCAGGAGTATGTCGCCTTTACGGAAGGGCGGGTCTGTTCCTTCGATGAACACGCCGCCGATACTCACGTTTTTGATCGTCGATATGAGAGGGGTCTCGAACTCATATACCGTATCATCGCGCTCATATCCGCTTATGACGCATCGCAGCGAGGATTGCACCTTGAAGTATCTGCGCCGTTCCTCCATAAGGGTACCGTACTCATCGCGGATCTGGATATTTATCTGGTTTTCGAGGGACAGCTTGACTCTTCCTGTATACTTGATACGGTCGCCGTTTTTCATGTGGGCGATGACGTAGACCGCGCTGTCTGCCTCGAACTGTGGGAGAGACTTCTGCTTTATCATTATGATGTTGTTGACTGGCATATTATGTATGAACATCCTCGGGAAAGAGAAGTGCTCGCTGTCTGCTTCGAACAGCAGCGATCCGTCCATACCGGTGACACGAACGCTCATTATACCGCTTCTGTCGCGCATACAGACTCCCTCCTTTCCAAAGACACATACATAACATTACACCAAGAGATGCACTCCGGGCGTACTCGCTTATTAATAATTATACATTAAAATGCACAAAAAAGTCAAGAGCGAAGCGAGATTTTTTCGCGCAAAATCAAAAAACCGTCATATCATACATAATATTCGGCAAATTAGCCAAATAAACAACGAAAAGCGGTCACGCGGGCACACTATTATTGTTTAAATCGCCTAAAGATGACAAAACTTTTAAAAAATGCTGTACAAACGTAGAAAAAACCTGTATAATGTATATTATATATAAGTATATCCGGAACGGGGGAAAGGTATGCGTTCATATTTCCACTGCTCGACCGCGCATTTCATGCGGCACAGGAACGTTATACTCGTTCTCGTCGGTTCTGTCTGCGCGGAGACTGCTGTCATCGCGTTCATTGTCATGTTCTTCGGACTGTTCGGCGCGGAGGGCGCAAGAAACTATACGCTCACCGGGATAATGACCGCCGCGGCGGCGCTGCTCACAGTCGCAGGGCTCGCGGTATGTTTCGCCGCAGCTGCCGGCGCGGAGAAAAAGCAAGCGCGTCACAGCAGGTACACATTCCTCGATATCCAGCAGAAATCCGCGGTCGTCAGCATCTACTCCGGCGAGATGAAGGTGCTCGGTAAGAACGCGGTTTTCCGCGAGCTGTATGTGATATCGTTCAGCGAGCTTGAGTCGGTCACGCCGCACCCCAGCCGCAGAAAGCTCGTCGTCATAGGTAACATCCGCCGCTACGGCATGGAGAGCGATTTTCTCGGCTATCACATAAAGAACGGCAGCATCGACTTTGACAGACCATGGCTGAACGTCGGAGCGTTCGAACAGCTTTCCGGCGCTGTGATACCATGCCCGTTCGGCGACCCGGTCAAAATATCCGAGGCTCTGATGAATGCGAAAAAGCGCTTCGATGAGACGCCTAAACCGAAAAAGCACGTTTTCCGCGAGGCGGACTTCATCAGAAGACGCCCGATAAAGCGCCTTTTGCCCGATGATCCCGATTTCAGCAGGCGCTGGAAATAATTTCTTTGAAAATCTTTGAAAAAATTTTCACAAAAATGTTGAAAATTATCACGATATGTAGTATAATAAAAATATATGTAATACAACAGGCTGTATGTCGCGCAAGGATCGCGTGGCAATGTTGTATGAACGGAGGTCTTTATGGCATTATTCGACACAACCGCATTCCGTATAGCTTCGCAGGGGCTCCAGCTGCTTACAAAGCAGCAGCAGGTCATAGCGCAGAACATCGCTAACCAGGATACCCCGGACTATAAGTGCAAATACCTGTATTTCTCGGCGGTGCTTCGTGAGAAGCTCGAAGAGATGTCAAAGGAGACGACTTTCAGCACAGGCTTTGAAAAAGATGTCGGCTTTGAGAGAAATTCGGACGAGCCGCACTATGATTTTGACGCGAAGCCCATAGTAGAGCTCAAAGGCAGGAAGATAGAACTCGCAACGGCGCTGCACACCGACGAGGTGACCGCTGATCAGCCCGACGGAAACAACGTTGATGCCGATACCCAGGAAGCGCTCTTCGCGAAGAACGCGCTGCAGTACGAGGCTCTGATAAATCAGATAAACTCCGAGTTTACGATGATGCGTACCGCGATGCGCAAGTCGTAAGCCTCTGAAAGGAGATAATTGATATGGCATTCATGAGTAACCTTGATATAGCCGTGTCCGGCATGATCGCCGAGCGCGCGCGTATGGACGTTATCGCGCAGAATGTCGCGAACGCCGATACGACCCGTACCGCCAAGGGCGGCCCCTATGTGAGACAGAACGTGGTGTTCACCGAGAACAAGACCTATCAGCGCGTTTCCGATGACAGCTCAAGCAGGATCGAGTTCATGACCGTGCTCGGTAAGCACCTTGAGGAGCTCCGCGGACTCGCGGGACGCAACAGGACACAGACCCTTGAAGGCGTGCTGCTCACACAGATAGTCGAGGATCAGACGCCCCCGACCCCGGTATATGACCCGACTCACCCCGACGCTGACGAGGACGGCTACTATTACCGCCCGAACGTCGATGTGGCAGAGGAGGAAATAGATATGCTCGCGGCTACTCAGTCGTACTCCGCGAACCTCACGATATTCAACAGCCTCAAAGCGATAGCGAACAAGGCGCTCACTATCGGAAAATCGTAATGACCCGAAAGGAACAGTAAAATGATAATACCGATGTCACCCGCAATACATACCCTTCCCGCCGTCGACAGGCTCGTTTCCAACGTCTCGGCGCAGAAGACCGCCGTCGTCAGCGAGGACGGACAGAAGACCGGCACGTTCCTTGACGCACTCATAGGACTTTGGGATCAGGCTGCCGATGCGCAGGCGCAGAAAAGCGCAGATATGATAAACCTGATGCTCGGCGATACGGACAACCTTGAACAGATACAGATGAACATAGCAAAGGCGGAAATAGCAACGGAGCTCTTCGTGAATATCAAGAACGCCGCTGTTGACGCATATAACGAGATAATGAGAATGAGCATTTAACGGATAAGACAGAAAATCGTCCGGAAGTGAAGGAGTGACGTCCCGACAGGGGCATTTGAAGTATGGATAAAGCTAAAGAAACGTTCGTGAAGATATACGGCACGATCAAAACGCGCTGGACTTCTCTCGACAAGAAGATAAAGATCGTGGTAATATCCGTCGCGTCAGTCGTGATACTATCACTGATAATCCTTATCGTCCTTAATTCCATAACGCGGTACGCTGTGCTTTACAGCGGAGCGTCAAACGAGGAGACCGCGGAGGTCATCTCGCTCCTTCAGAGCGAGCTCGGTGAAACGGACGTAAAGTTCGACGCGAACGGAGATATACTCGTACCCGCAAACAAGGTCGAAACGCTGCGTGCACAGCTGAGCGTCAAGGGTTACCCGAAATCGACCTTCAACTATAATATATGGGACAACGGCGTGGGAATGTTCTCCACCGAGTCCGACAAGCGAGTCAAGGAAAAACAGCAGCTCCAGGAAAATCTGCGCGCGACACTCGCTACATACGACGGAGTCGATTCCGCGATAGTTATTCTCTCTATACCGGACTCAAACGACTACGTTATATCCAATTCCCGTGAGGAGGCCGGAGCATCTGTTGTGCTCAACCTCGGACACACGCTCACCACCAACACGATCAAGGGTATCTACAACCTCGTAAGAACGGCTGTACCGGGACTCAAAGAGGAAAACATAACCGTAACGGACAACAAGGGTGAGCTGCTCTCGACAGAGGAGGTCGAGAAGAAGCTCGACAGCGAGGACGAAACTCAACTTTACTACAGACGATTGGAATTCCAGAAGGAAATATCCAAGATACTTGATGACAAGCTGGGCGCACTGCTCAAAAAGGTGTTCCCGGATTACAGGATAGGCGTGGATGTGCGTCTTAACTATGATTCGCTCGTGTCGCAGATAAAAGAGTACACCCCCTCGGTAAGCGAGGACGGCAACCACGGCGGTATGGTCCAGGATGAGAAGATCGTATCTGCCGGCGGAGGGAATGCCGAAGAAGGCGGACTCGTCGGCACGACAGTCAACTCGGATATCTCGCCGGATTACCCGACACTCCGCATCGGCGAGGGCGACGAGTTCTATTATGAGACACAGCACGAGATACACTACCTCGTAAACGAGGCTATCAAGCAGATCGAAAAGGATGGCTACAGCTACGATAACATTTCGGCATCCGTCATAGTCGACGATGACCCCGAGAACTTCACACAGGCGAACATCGCCGATTGGGAGAAGCTCATCGCGGACGCGATAGGCACAACATCCGACAAGGTAACATTCATTCCCACCAACTTCACGCTCGACAGAACCGGCGAAGGCCCAGGCGACGGCGGAGTTATCGTACAGGGCGGCAGAAATACACTCGTATTCATCATTATCGCGCTCGGTATACTGCTGATAGTGCTGCTCGTAACGGCACTTGTGGCTGCGGGCTCGAGCAAGAAGAGACTCAAGGCAAGACGCGCGGCAGCGCTGGCGGCATCGTCCAACGGCGCTCCTGCGGCTGTGAATATGTCCTATGACGAGGACGAGATACGCAGGCGTGCGGAGGATGGCGCAGCAGACATCGACTTCGAGCTCCAGAGCCTTTCCGGCGACGAGAACGAGGCTTCGAGAGACGCAATGCTCAAGAAGGAGATCCGCGAATTCTCGCAGACCAACCCCGAGATCGTTGCACAGCTTATCCGTACCTGGATGAAGGGCGACGAATAAAGTATGCCGCGTAAGATAAGCGAGGATCACCATGACAGACAGAAATGACAGGGATCGCAAGGATATGTCCGAAATGCTCAAGAGCCTTTCGGACAAGACAAACAACGAGATCAAGACAGAGCTTCTCCGTAAGGAGCTGGGGGATTTCTCGGCTATGGAGCCGGAGCAGGTAGCAAAGCTGCTCCGCGGCTGGCTCAACAGCGAGGAATAATACGCCCGGAACGGGTATATCAAACGAAAGGGGATCATACGAATGGCTGAACAGCAGCAGGCGCCTCAGAACGCCGGCGATATGAATATGATGCAGAAGGCGGCTATGGTCATTTCGGCTATCGGCTCGGAAAACGCGTCGAGAGTGTTCAAGTTCTTTTCGGACGATGAGATAGAGCGGCTCACGCTTGAAGTCGCAAAGATGGATTACTGGCCCGTTGAAGTCGTGACCGATGTCCTCAATGATTTCTATGAGGTCTGCCTCACCCAGAAGGTAATATCCGAGGGCGGTGTCGAGTACGCACGTGAGATACTCGAAAAGGCGTTCGGCCCGCAGGCGGCTTCCTCACTGTTCGACAAGATAACCAAACAGCTCAAGACCAAGTCCTTCGCGTTCGTGCGTAAGGCGGACTATAAAAACCTGCTCGCTATTGTGCAGAATGAGCACCCGCAGACTATCGCGCTGATACTTTCGTATGCGAGAAGTGACCAGGCATCGGCTATCATCGCCGAGCTTCCCAAAGAGATGCGTATCGAGGTCGTTGAGCGTATCGCGAAGATGGAGTCCGCGTCACCTGACGTCGTTAAGAGCCTTGAGACCACGCTTGAAAAGAAGTTCGCAAATATCGTCACCACCGAGAACATGGAGGTCGGCGGTGTAAACTATATCGCAGACGTACTCAACAAGGTCGACCGTTCGACCGAGAAATATATATTCGACGAGCTCAATCTCCGCGATCCGAAGCTTGCGGACGATATCCGCTCCCGAATGTTCGTATTCGAGGATATCGTGGGACTCGATTCCATGTCTATCCAGGCATTCATCACCGAAGTCGATCCGAAAGACCTCGCGGTGGCTATCAAGGGCTCTACCGCCGAAGTCGCGGACGTTATCTACGCGAATATGTCCTCGAGAAACAAAGAGTCCACCCAGACCGACGTCGAGTATCTGCACAATGTTCGTATGCGTGACGTTGAAGAAGCGCAGCAGCGTATCGTCGCTATCATACGTCGTCTCGAGGACGAGGGCAAGCTCACCATCTCCAAGGGCGGAGAGGACGAGATCATCGCGTAATACGTACATCGCAGCGTGAGAAAATCAAAGGAGGGGATATGTCGCAATGGCAGAAGTCATCAAGGGCGGTATCGGCATCGGTTATGTATATGTCAATAACTTTGATACCGACGAGCCTGTAATGAAGACCGTCTACGGCAAAAATCCCAACGCGCAGAAGATAGCCGAGATACAGCACCGCAATGACCGCGATTCAAAGGCTATGGCAGCGGTAGAAAAACTCCTTGGGGACAGTAAGGATAGCGCCGGTAACAGCGAGACAGCTCCCTCGGACGATAAGACCGTACCTGCCGAGGAAGCGCGTATCGAGCGTGAAAAGCTCATCGCGGAGTATGAATCGATAAGAAGCAAGTACGAGCACGAGTCCGAAGAATTCGTTCTTCGTGCGCGTTCCAAAGCTACCGAAATATACGAAAAAACAAAGGAGATCGCTCAGCAGACCATTCTCGACGCGAGAAGCGAAGCTGAACAGATCATAAGAAGCGCAAAGTCCGAGGCCGAAAAGCTCACCGAACAGGCGAAAAAGGACGGCTACGACGAGGGCTCAAAGCAGGGATATGACGAGGGCTACGTAAAAGCGCTGAAAAAGTGCAAGGAAACGCTGCTCGAGCTCAAGTCGCTGTCAGAGCAGGTCACAGCGGACAAGACCGAGATAATGATGCAGTATGAGCGTCAGCTGTTCGATACCATATTCGATATCGCTCAGCGTGTTACTCTCGGCGCTCTCGGTCAGAAGGAAAAAGGCATAATCACACGAATGATACATGAGGCGGGGCGTAAGTTCAAAACAAGCAAGAATGTCAAGCTCACGCTCTCAAAGCTCGATGTGAGCGAGGAAGCCGATATCGATGAGGATCTGCTCAAAGATGTGTTCCGAAGCTGTGAGAATGTCGAGATCGAGATACTCGATGATGCACCGGCAGGCACTCTGCTGATCGATGACGGCTCGGAGATCACCGACGCGAGCGTCATGACCCAGCTCAAAATGGTGGAACAGCTCGGAAAGGGCAAGTACCGTGACAAAAACCTCACGGATATGCTCCAGGAGAGCCAGGCTGCCGCAAAGCCGAAGCGCGGTGGCGGTCGTAAGAAAGCCGCTGCCAAAGAGGAGGAAGAGCCCCAGCCGGAGCAGATCACCGTTGACGAGACCGAAGCTGAACCGGAGCCTGCAATACCCGATGTGGTATATACTTCCGGCAAGCCGAAGCCCGAGATCGACGACACTGACGATGATGATGACGATGACGACATCGAAAAGGCGATAGAAAACGCATAAAACAGGCTCCCGCCGCGAAGCATGACGCAAACGGCGGGATAAGTTATACTATTATATAAGGAGAACAACTGTATGGACCTTCGGGGATTCCGCTCCGAGATAGGCGGACTCGATATGTACCGCTACATGGGAAAGATCGAGAAAATAGTCGGCATGACTATCGAAAGCTCGGGTCCCGAGTGCAATATCGGCGATATCTGTCGTATTTACTCGAAGGAGGACCGTGAGAAGTACATATACGCCGAGGTCGTGGGATTTCAGTCCGAAAAGGTGCTGCTCATGCCCTACACGGACATTGAGGGCGTAGGTCCCGGAAGTATTGTGGACAATACGGGTGACAAGCTTCGCGTCAAGACCGGCGACGCCATGATCGGGCGCATAATCAACGCTATCGGTGAGCCTATCGACGGCAAGGGCGAGATAAACTATACCGGAAGCGTGTCTATATCCGGTATGCCTGTAAACCCGCTCACACGACCGAAGATAGCGGAGCCCATTGAGCTCGGAGTCAAGGCGATAGACGGGATACTCACCCTCGGTAAAGGTCAGCGTATCGGTATTTTCGCAGGCTCCGGCGTTGGTAAGAGTACTCTCATGGGCATGATCGCCCGCAAGGTCAAGGCGGATATCAACGTGATAGCGCTTGTTGGAGAGCGTGGAAGAGAGGTAAGAGAGTTTATCGAGAATGACCTCGGAGACGAGGGCATGGCACGTTCGGTGGTCGTGGTAGCTACCTCCGACCAGCCTGCGATGATGCGCTACAAATGCCCGATGACCGCGACCGCGGTAGCGGAGTACTTCATGTCGCAGGGCAAGGATGTGCTGTTGATGATGGATAACCTGACGCGTTTTGCGATGGCGAACCGTGAAGTAGGACTGTCAATAGGCGAGCCGCCTATCGCGCGCGGCTACACACCGTCGATATACGCGCAGATGCCGAAGCTCCTTGAGCGTGCGGGCTGCTTTGAAAAGGGCAGCATCACCGGCATATATGCTGTGCTCGTCGAGGGTGACGATACCAACGAGCCGATAGCCGATACCGTGCGAGGTATCATCGACGGACATATCGTGCTTTCACGAAAGATCGCGGCGCAGAATCACTATCCCGCGATAGATATATCCGTGAGCGTATCGCGACTCATGGCGATAATATGTAACGAAGACCACAAGGCTGCCGCGAGCAAGCTGCGAAATCTGCAGGCGCTTTATAACGCGAACCTCGACCTTATTTCCATAGGCGCGTACAAAGCGGGCACCAACCCGAAGCTTGATGAGGCGGTAAGCAAGATAGACAAGATAAACGGCTTCCTGTGTCAGCGCACGGACGAGAGCTTCTCGCTGGACGAGACGATACGGCTGCTGAAGGAAGCGGTAAGCTGATACGATGAAAGGGGGCTGCCCGCGTGAAAAAGTTCGTATTTACGCTCCAAAGGCTGAAAGAATACCGCGAGCAGTCGCTCGATACCGAGAAGACAACTTTATCTGAGCTGCGTGCGGAGCTGCGGCAGCTTGAAGCCGAGCTTGAGCAGATACTCGAAGAGCTTGCGAAGCTGAACCGCGATCTTATGGAGCTGTACACACGAGGCACCACTGCGCAGGAGATAGCCCTGCATAAGCGCTACATCAACAATAAGCAGCAGGAGCTCCACATGAAGCGCCACCAGATACTGATGCAGAACCGCAAGATCGAGATGCAGCTGCAGAACGTGATCGAGGCGACCAAAGAGGTCTCGAAGCTCGAACGACTTGAGGAGCACCAGCTGGACGACTATAAGGCCGCCGAGCAGAAGGAGAACGAGCTTTTCATCGAGGAGTTCGTTTCCAACGCGGATTGGAGGAAGTCGCATAATTCGGGGTGATGAGAAGCGCAAATTATTATAGGTTAATCATGCTTATTTAGTACTTGCCGATATTGTGCGGTCGGAAGCATGATAATATATTATTTTGAAAGGATTTTAAAAATGAGCGATAGTTTCTATTATTATCAACCGGAGTATTATCAGAAGTTCAGATGTATGGGCGGGGATTGTCCCGAATCCTGTTGCTATGATTGGAACATTATTTGGACAAAAAAGGAGCTTGATCGATTAAAAAGCGCAGAGATGTCGGACAAATTAAGGCAATTGATAGATAAAAGTTTTATTCTTTACGACAACAATGCATCCGATTCGAACCAAGAAAAAGAAAAAATCAAATATAAGGTCATTCTGAATGAGAAAGACCAGGAATGTCCTTTCCATGATAATAAGACCGGTTTGTGCCTCATACAGCGCGAGGTGGGAGAAGAGTATTTCGGCAATACGTGCAGCAGTTATCCCAGACGTCTTTTTATTATGCCGGACAAGGGTGTCGTTCGCGAATGCAGTTTAAGCTGTCCCGCCGTAATAAAGCGTTTGATCCATGACAAGCACGCGATAAAAATGGAAACCATACCAATAAACAAGAGAACTACAGTGTTAGCGGATATGGATAGCCGTGAAACGCTTGCTGCGCTTCCTTTTCTCAAATTCCGCAGGGAGCTGATAGATTATTACAACTGGGTTTTCAGCAGTGAGCTTTCTTTTGAGGACGCTATGCTGATGGGTGTAATCGCCGCATACAGTTATTCCGAGCCTCGAAATCAGAATGATATACCCATGTGTGTGGATATAATCAAAAAGGAAATAAAAGAAAGCGATGTGCACAGGGTCATTGATAAGGTCGAGCCAAATTACAAATTAAAATACAGTATCGCTCGATATATGATCTATATATTGCCCCAAAAGAACCCGGATCATATTCCGATATCTATCTTTAAGCTGCTTGAAGGCGAAGATATTGATGTTGAAAAGTTGATGCAGGGAAAGAAAAAGTTCTATGAGAAGTATCCTAACGGAGACAGTGCACTAAAAAATGTTGCATTTAACTTATTCCTTGACCGATTTTTATTTGCAGACTTTTCGGAATATGGTTTTTCCGGATTCTATCTGTATTTCTGTGTATGTATGACCGCTGTTTCTCTTATAGCGTATGCAGCGGGTTATTCCGATGAAAACAAAGAAGAAGATCTGATCGTAAGTCTTTCAAGATTTATCAGGCCGGTATCTCACAACAATAATTATGTTAAAGCCGCTATTGATTTCCTTGAAAAACACGGTTCCGATTCGGCTGAATTTATCGCAACATTCCTGAAATAATAATAAGAGCGTACCGCTGTTTCGGAAATAACGGTACGCCCTTTTTTACGCATTTACGACAGTCTCCGCAGCCTTGAACAGCTGTGTCAGGTTGGACGCGCCTATGACACGTATTCCGGTGCAGTCTCGCTTGTCCAGCGAACTGAGCGATGCTTTTGGCACGATGCAGGTCTTGAAGCCGAGCCGTGCACACTCACGTATGCGTTCTGAAGCGTGAGACACCGCACGAAGCTCACCGCCCAGTCCTATCTCTCCGAACACTGCTATGTCCTCGGGAAGCACTATGTCGCACAGCCCCGAGAACAGTGCCAGCGCTATCGCCGCATCGGCAGCAGGCTCCGTGAGCCGCATACCGCCGGTGATGTTCACATATACGTCGAACTGCCCGAACAGGTATCCCGTGCGCTTCTCAAGCACCGCGAGGATAAGGCACAGCCGGTTGTAGTCGAATCCGTCCGACGAGCGCCGCGGGTTTCCGAAGCCCGTCTTCGTTACAAGCGCCTGTACTTCTGACAGCAGCGGCCGCGAGCCCTCCAGAGTACACAGCACGCTTATGCCGCTTTTGTCAGTCGGTCTGCCGGACAGCAGCATCTCTGACGGGTTGGGAACTTCCTCAAGCCCCTTGTCAGTCATGCGGAACACGCCTATCTCGTTGGTAGAGCCGAAGCGGTTTTTCACCGCGCGAAGTATGCGGTATGAGAGCTGCTTGTCGCCCTCAAAGGTGAGCACCGTGTCCACGATGTGTTCGAGGACCTTCGGGCCCGCAATACCGCCGTCCTTGTTGACATGTCCGACGATTATCATCGGTATGCCATAGCGCTTCGCGGTCTGCATGAACAGCGCAGTACATTCGCGCACCTGCGTGATGCTGCCCTGCGCCGAGGACAGCTCGGTTATCTGCATTGTCTGTATCGAGTCGATGATGACCACATCCGGCTTTTCCTCGATGATCGACGCGTTTATCGCCTCGCAGTCGTTATCGGAAAGCAGGTAGAGTCCGTCTCCGCTTACACCGAGCCTGTCGGCGCGCAGTTTTATCTGCCTTTCGCTTTCCTCGCCCGAGACATACAGCACCTTGCGGGAACGGTTGAGCTCGCTGCATATCTGGAGCAACAGGGTGGACTTTCCGATGCCCGGGTCGCCGCTGAGCAGTACCAACGAGCCTGCAACGAGTCCGCCGCCGAGCACTCTGTCAAGCTCACCCGACCCGGTATTGAATCTCGGGTCGTCGTCCGCGTTTATCTCGCGGAGCGTCTTGGGCTTGAGCGCGCGTCCGCTCCTGACCGCGGCACGCGGCAGCTCCATCTGCTCGGATATCGTGTTCCACTCACCGCATTCGGTGCATCTTCCGACCCACTTCGGGTAAACGTGTCCGCACTCACTGCATATAAAGGAAACTTTCTGCTTCGCCAATTTCCGTGTTCTCCTTGCTTTTTTCTTCCTCGCCGAAATAATTCTGAAGGCCGCTGAATATCGTGAATGCGACCTTTTTGCGGTATTCGGCTGTGTTCAGGTTCGCAGCGTCATCGGGATTTGACAGGAACCCGCATTCTATCAACAGCGCCGGCTGCTTCGTGTTCTTGAAAAGATACAGACCGTTGTCTATCAGCTTTACCTCACGGTCATTTCCGGGCTGGAGCTCCGAGAAAAGCTCCTGCATTATTCGTGCGAGCTTGAAATTTGCGCTGTTGTTCGTCGTGTAGAACATCTGCCCTCCGAAGTACGCGGGGTCGGTGAACAGGTTCTGATGTACCGAGATGAAAACGCTGTCCGGGTAGGTCTCTACTATCGCGAGACGATTTTTCATGTCGGAGATCTTCTGGTTGCGTATACCCTCAACGCCGTCATCATGTATAGAGATATCTTCAGTGCGGGTGTATACGACCTCGTAGCCGTTCAGTGTGAGCAGCGCTCCGAGGTCCTTCACGATGTCAAGGTTGATGTCCTTCTCGTACGCGCCGTTGATCGCCACGCAGCCGGAGTCCATGCCGCCGTGCCCCGCATCGAGCACGATGACCTGTTTCGGGCTGCCCGCAGCGGAGGTCTGCGCAGCCTTGGCGCTGTCCGATGCTCTCACGCTTGCGGCGAGTGCCGCCACCGTCACGCAGCAGAACAGAGTTATGATGAACGGTATCTTGTTTTTGAGAATCTTTATCCCCATGATAAGCTGTCCTTTCATATCTTTTTGTACAGGATATGAAACAAGCTGTCGGGATATTACTTCACAAGAATAATTATATCACATCGCGCGGAAATAAGCAAGAGAAAAAGCTTGAAAGCGGATAAGACAGCTTACAGGCTTGTTATCAATTACTATTACTGTGATTTATAGAAAGAAGAATTGCAATAATACGTTCAGCTTCTCTTCGAACATCTTTGTATTTTTGACTGCTCTTCTCTGTGGGTCCGCACAAAAAAAAACTTTCAACGTTCCCGTTTGCAAAATAAACGTTAATATTCATATTATCTATTTTTGTAGAGGTTGTAGTAGGCGCAGTACCGGCACCGACAACTGCTCCTATCAAGCCCTGTTGACTTTTTGTATTGACTGTTAGTCATACTGAATGTTTCGCCCGCGTCAAGCTGTCTTATAATCCCGTCAAGTTTTGGTGTTGCCATAAATCCTCTACCCCCTTTATGTGATATTTGACATTTATCCTGTCAAATATTACTATACCATAGTATTTTGAATATGTCAAGTAATTATATACAATAGTATTGTAATATTTTACTTGGAGGGGCTTTATGTTTGACGAAAGAATCAAGGAGCTGCGTTTAAGTTTAGGAATCAATCAAGTCGAATTCGGAAAAAGAATAGGGGTCTCCAAGCAGTGTGTAAGCAATTGGGAAAACGGTAATATCCAACCGTCTATTGATATGCTTATTCGTCTGGCGAATACTTTTTCTGTCAGTACAGACTACCTTCTTGGTTTGAACGATGTTATGACTTTAGATGTGTCAGGACTGACAAATGAACAGATAATGCACATCCGAGCTGTGATCATTGATATGAAACATCTTATCTCAAAAGAAACTGAATAATATTAACATCGATCCCGCCCGGAACACATCGGCGCGGGGTTTTCAAGGTTTTGGCAGATTATTTGATAGTTGACAGCAAATGAATTGTAAGCCCGATATGAGTTTTATGTTAATACCGACCGTTTGTTCTGACAGAGAAAAAATCAGAAATATCTCCACTTGTGCACGACCTGAACAAGTTATGTGGTATATTATCAACATAGAGAGTAAAAGAACTGTGGTCGGTACAATAAAAAATGTGCGGGGAAGCATGAAAGAATCTGTTTTACTATATTAAGCACCACAACTGTTCTTTTGATAAAAGCCGATGCAGAATGGTGGTCAGTCATTTGATAGCTCAATAAAGCGATATATACGATCATTGCCCGGCTGCGGGGGCGTAGAGTTCCGCGGCAGCGACCGGAAGCGGCTGAATACTGACGGGGTTGGGATCCCGAATATGACACGAATGCTAGTTGAAGATCTGTACTTTGGAGGAAAAGATATGAAGACTTTGAAGACCCTTACTTCCCTTATCGTTGCCCTGCTGATCGCGGTCATGCCTGCTGCGTCGGATGCGGTCTCCGTTGCCGGCGCTTGCACTCCTGCGGTCATCGAGAGATATGAGGGCGTCAGAAACGCCAGAGACATTAAGCTTGTTGCAGGTAATTGTGTAAAATTCGGAAGAAAAACAGCATACGGCTTTGTGAGCAGACACTCCGAAGGCTATTGCGAGGAAACAGGCACAGTGATGCCTATAGAAGCGGATTATGGTCTTACGCTGACTTCTGAAGGTATGATAATATATGTCAACGGTTACGACCACACGGGCAAGAACATTACCGTAAGGTCGGCAGAGATCGTCGGAGTCTCCGACGGCAACAATAAGCTTAAAATCAAAATGAACTCCAGAACACCGATAGACACGAGCAAATTCAAAACCGGCCTGTATCACATATCGGCGACGTTTTCAAACAACAAGCAGCTGGATATATACTTCTATGTGAACATAGATGCGGCAAGCCCGTGCACGGTGGAAAAAGAATCCTTCGATGCTGTTTTAGAAAGACGCGTGGCACTCTCGAAAGCTGTGGAAAAAGCTGAAAAGAGCACGGTGAACGGCGGATTTGCGATGGACGGTTCTAAATCCATAGATCTTAAAAATTTCTACTATCCCAACGCGGAATGGGGCAGACCCGATCTGTACAGATGCGATACCAAGAGGTGGGCAGGCCTGTCAGACACGCTGGTGAATAAAAACTGGTCCGACGAGCATAAGGCGTATGTGCTTCTGATGTGGCTCAGAGAGCACGTAGCGTATGACTACTACAAGACAAAAGTCCTGCATAAATCCAGAATGAGCGCAAATAAAGATTATTCCGGCAAGCAGTCGGTGTGGGAGCTCAGAACGGGAGTTTGCTGGGATTTCACGAACATATATGCTATCATGTGCAGAGCGCAGGGCATAGCCTGTGCGTCGATAGGCTCCGAGTCCGAAAACCATGTCTGGAACATTGTCAGAATAAATGACAGGTGGATAGAGGTCGATGTTTCGGCTTACGCCAAATACGGGACATACAATGAAGCCGCGAACGTCCGCACGCTCAACAAGTACGGGATCTGGGACGAGAACTACGACCTCGGAAGATACGCATTCACCATATATCCGAACAGCGCCAAAACCATGCCGAAGGATGTTGTTATAAACGACAGCCTCCAGTACGGCGATCCCGACGACCCGAAAGATGATGTGCATTATATAGCGGCGTGATGCCATGAAAGCATAATAACAAAACCGGCTCCCCTCGGATCATTCCGGGAGGAGCCGTTACATATTGTGGATATTAACTATACTCCGCAAATATCCGTCACCGCGATCCTGACAATTCAGCACAGACATGCCTGAACCGACTTCAGCCTAATAAATTAGTAATTGACAAAACATATAAAAAATGGTATAATTGTCATTATTGTTTATACTGTATAACCGAATTTGAGGAGTGATATGTGATGAAAAGAATAAAAAGAATAAAAAGAATAAATTTTCTTACGGCGTTTATCATATTGCTTATCGGCGTTGCACTTCTTCTGGTCTGGTGGCTTTTGCCGACGCGTTATTATAGCGGCATCTGGTCAGCACATCTGAAGTACCCGACAAATATCGATGTATCTCCGGACGGTTCGCTCATAGCAATTAATGACGATACGATGCGGGTATATGTTATTGATTATAACACACACGCGATCAGGTATACGGTAACTATTCCCGAAATAGAAACCACAGTGATCAATGAAGTTATAATCAATGATGACAATGAACTGTTTTTCGATTGTCTGCAATATGACGAAGATTTTGAAAACAGTATCTGCGAATATATCGTCAGATATAGCAAAAACGGTGATTATATCGGCAGAATAGACATCCCGATACCTTCGGAGGGTTATCTGGATTCCTGCAAAGCACTTTGTTTCAGAGAAGGTAAACTCTGCTGTGTACAGGATGACGCAGACGAGGTTTTCAGCCTGATCGAAATAGATCCCGGAACGGGCAGCGTGGAATTTGTCTCCGAGTTTATCAATGAGGAGGATAGAGTAATGTCAGCCGTATCCCCGACCGATGACGGATCCTACATCATCACCTGGGATAACGGAGAATTCGGATTTATTCATCCCGACGGAAGCTATGAGAATATCGACAGCTTTGACTTTAAATTAAGACAGGAGCGTACTGATGATAATCTGCTTATGTCCACGGTGATATCTTACGGCAACGATCTGATAGTCCGGGATGGTGTCTATTGGGATGTAATATACAAATACAGCGACGGTACACTTACCCCGTTTATTGATATAAGTACCATTTACGGATTTGACGGAGATATAAACAGCAGTGAGTACTATGATCTGTCGTACGATTACGGATTCCAGTCAATATGGAACGAAGGAGACAGACTCTCTTTGGTATCGGGAAACAATATTGTATTGACAGATGGTACGGACATCGAGATCATATCGGGTGATGACGGCTATGGTCTTCCTTTCGGAGAAGCGGCAGTAAACCTTATCAAAGTCGCATTATTGTATCTCGGCGGAGCAGCTGCGCTCATCGGTGTTATACTTTTACTCGGAAACCTGCTTAAGTGGCATCTCAACGTTTTCGCGAA
The DNA here is from genome assembly GCA_947166275.1 of uncultured Clostridia bacterium. Classification (GTDB taxonomy): domain Bacteria; phylum Bacillota; class Clostridia; order Oscillospirales; family Ruminococcaceae; genus Ruminiclostridium_E. The sequence goes on along the minus strand of CAMVDP010000016.1, from coordinate 10,541 downwards.
AATGCTCGTGATAATAATCCCTATTGTTGTAATATGCCTTATTGTTATAACACAGTTTGTCCTGAAACAAACCGAGGATTCGTATTATGATAATGTCAAAGAGGAATATGAAGCAATATCCGATTTCATAGTGCAGAGACTTGATACCGGGCTTATAAAAGAGGTAGACGGCATCGAAGACGGACATAACGGGAACAGGGATGCACTTAACGATCAGCTCGAAGAGATCCTTGCAACTGACAGTATAGGCTGGTGCAACAATCTCAAGGTTGAGTTGTTCTCATACGAGCCGTCCAATATTCATCTCGAAATCGCAAGCAATTGCAGCAGCTATTACCTTACATACAGCGCGTTCTGGCCGCTGGAGGAGCTTGAGCCGTACAGGGTCGGTGATTCCGACATGTTTGCCAAAACGGTAGTACATAAGGAACGCAATGAATTTGATACCATTACAGTTATATCGCTGATAAAAGATGATGACGGAAATCCCATCGCTCTTCTCGATGTGTCCGGCGAACAGCAAAAACTCGAAAAAACCATAAACAAGACAAAGCAGAGCATTATAATAACTGCCGTGATAATGATAACTGTGCTTGCAGTGCTGCTTTTCCTGCTTTCGATCTATATCAACAAAAACCTTCGCCGAACGAGCGCTGCTATCAAGGATATCGGTAAGGGCAATTATGAAAACAGGATAAAGAAGATAACAAAGGACGAGCTTGGTGATATCGCACTCAGTGTCAACAACATGGCTGAGCAGATACAGAAGACCCAGCAGTCGATAATCACCGGTATCTCCACTATGGTCGAGAGCCGCGACAACTCCACCGGCGGACATATCAGACGTACGAGCCTTGTTATCAGCAAATTTGCCGGCGCGCTCATGGAAAACAAGGACGAATTCGGATTTGACGAGAGATTTATTTTTGATGTCGCGAAGGCAGCGCCTATGCACGACCTCGGAAAGATCGCCGTTGAGGATGCTGTACTCAAAAAGCCGGCAAGATTTACGCCCGAAGAATATGAAAAGATGAAGGTCCACGCTATGAAGGGTGCCGAGATAGTAGGTAAGGTGCTCGAAGAGATCGACGATAAGGACTTTATCGATATCGCGAAGAATGTGGCGCACTACCACCACGAGAAATGGGACGGCTCGGGCTATCCTGAAGGCCTCAAGGGTGAAGAGATACCGATCGAAGCGCGTATCATGGCGCTCGCGGATGTTTATGACGCACTCGTGAGCAAGCGCTGCTACAAGGAAGCGTTCAACTATGACAGAGCTATCGAGATCATAAAGAAAGATCTCGGTACTCATTTCGACCCGAAGCTCGGCGAGCTGTTCATCGCTCATCGCGCGGATTTCGAGGCGCTTTACGACGATATTTACAAGGAAGACGATCAGTCCGCCGCGGGATCGCAGAAAGCGCCCGAGGCCTGATCCTCGCAGAAACTGTCTGCGGCAGTCCGGGATAAAATAATACAGCTCCTTTCAGTGTGCTCTGAAAGGAGCTGTTATTATATACGGGCAAGCAGCTGTTCAGGATCTGTTGATATCGGCGTACAGCAGCTTGAAATAATCGGGCTTGTAGAGCTTCGTCGGGTCATAGCTGGGATCAATAGCCGAGTAAGTCTTGCCTTTGTACGTTATTTTAAGCTTTTTGCAGTGCTCGAACGCCTTACTGCCCAACTGTTCAACGCTGTCCGGAAGGGTGAGCTCGGTAAGTGAAGAACAGTCAAAAAACGCAGCTGTCTCAATTGATCTGACTGTCAGGGGAATGGTCACGCTTGTGAGCGAGACGCACCCAAAGAACATTTCTTTTCCTATTTCGGTTATACCGTGCGGCAGAACTATACTCTGCAGCGAGCGGCATTTCCGGAACGCCCGGTAGCCTATCCTGCTGACGCTGTTGGAGATAGTGACCTCTTTGATCACCGGGTCTTCAAAAAACGCGCCCGCGCCTATCTCGGTAACGCGCTTGTCGTTTATGGTCGGAGGTATTACGATTTTTTCTCTGTTTCCAAGCTGACCGGTAATAAAAATATCCCCGTTGCTGTCTTCTTCCCAGCGTAAGCCGGACGCGCCAGTCTGTGCGCCGGATGCCCCCGTACTGCTGACAGGAGTTCCGCATTTGGAGCAGAACAGGCTGTCCGTTTCGAGAGAGGCACCGCATTTTTCGCAGTAGATGCCGTTTTCAACTCTTTTTCCGCAGAAACGGCAGAATTTCGATGTATCGGATATTTCTTTGCTGCAGTTCGGACAAATCATTTTTATGTCCTCCTTTCGGTTTGTCTGATCATATTATAACACATTCAGTTCCGCAAATCAAGCATTTTCCGCACGCGGGACAAACGCAGCGAAGCCGCGGGAGCATCGTGCTTCCGCGGCCTCGCCGTTTGAGATAGAGATATTTTATTGAGAGGTGTCAGTGTTATCTGGAGAGAGCGTTATAGACATACATAAGCGCGTCTCCTCTGGTGAATTTCTTAGTAGGATCGAACTTATCGCCGCTGCCCTTGAGGTCGCCGGACGCATTGGCTATCGCGATGTATCCGAAGTACTTGCTGTCCTCCTTGACATCGCTGAATTTAGCCTTGAACAGATCCTTGAGCTTTGCAACATCGTCGCCGTATTTAGCGCTTACTATGATGAACGCTGCTTTCTGGCGGTCGAGCTGTACGTCCTCCTTGAATGCCAGTGCGGGCTTGTAGGAGTTGTAGCCGGAGAGCCAGTTGAGAAGATTGAGGAAGTCGGAAGCGGTTATTGCTTCATTCTCGTTGAGCTTGTTGTCCTTGTCCATGAGAGTAATGCCGTACTTTCTGAGCTTTTCCGCGTACTTCTTGTATTTGCTGTTCTCAAGGTCGGTATAATTGCTGGTCTCTTCCGCTTCACTGTAGGGGCGGCCGTTCCAGAACACACGCTTGCCTGTGAACGCGTCTATGCGCAGAGTATCATTTGCGGAGTATACGAGAGCGGTAACGACCTTCTTGGTATCGGTGCGGTATGCGCAGCGGTATTTGAGGTCAAGTCCGACAGCGTTGAAGAATGACTTGTATGCCTTGTTTGCGCTGATTATATTGTCGGGCTTCGGATAAGAGATGTCGGGGCGGTAGCTGCTGCTGAACGATGTCACATAACCGTTGTTGCCGATAACAAGGTTTACGCTCTCGTCGATGCAGGTGATGCCGTATGCTTTTCTGTTGGCGTTGTATGTCTTTGAGGTGATGCGCGGTTCGCCTATGGGCTTGCCGGTCTTGGAGTCGTACTCCTTGTATACTTTGCTGCTGTAGGTGTTCGCGACCTCGCCGAAGTCGTCCTTGAACTTGTCGCCGAGCAGCTTTCCGAGGATATCGTTCGCTTTCTTGTCATAGCTGCTGTCCATGTTGGAGCCGTTGTCGAAGGAGCTTGAGTAGAAGCTTCTTACTTCGCCTGTCTCGGCATTTATCGAGAAGTTGCCCCAGATATTGTAATCCTCGTAATCGTCATCGGACAGAGGTCTCACCTTGCCGTCACCGTTCAGGTCGATGTATCTCTTGTCCTTGCCGCTGAACGATACGTTTCTGATGTAATAGCCGAGCTTTTCGTTGTAGCTGCAGCTCTGCCATGTTACTTCAGATTCGGTGGGGATATAGAATATACCCATATCCTGAAGCATTTTCAGAGCGTCCTCCGCCTTTATCAGTTTGGCTTCCTTTTCAAGCTTTTCCAGCTCTTCGGCAGTGAAGGTCACGACCTTGCCGCCCATTGCAGAGTCCGCATCGTCGTCACCAATTTCATCAGCCATAGCTGCCGCCTCGGTAGCGACCATATCATCAGAGCCGTTGTCATAGTTGCCGTAGTCCTCAAACTTTGAGAGCTCGCCGGTGAAGGCGTTTATCTGTCCGGATGTGGTCTGGCGGTAGATGAGGTGCGGGGTATATGAATCATTCTCCCAGTCGTATTCGAGAGTGTACACCTTTTCCAGCGGGAAAAGCTTCTTATATGCCTTCTGCGCGTCCGCCACCGAGATAGCGTCCTTCGCGTCGGAGAAGCCCGCGCCGTTGATCCAGTTGATGCGATAGCTTATAAGATCGCCGGTATCCTTGTTGACGGTAACGCTTCCGGACTGGTTGGTCACGGGTATGTCTTTGTAGCAGCGCGAGAACGACATTGTCGCGTTGTTGCCCCAGAGCGAGATGCTCAGAGAATCCTCGTCTATCTTGATATCCTTGTAGATCGTGGGGTTGATCTGCTTTATGTACTTTAAGCAGGCAGCCTTTATCTTCGAGTCCGAAAGCTTTGCAAAGCCTGTTCCGCCATCCTCTATCCAGACGTCGTCATCATCATAGTTATAGTTTACGGATTTGTTTATGTTTACGCTCTTGATGACTTTACCGGTGATGCTGATGCTGATCGAGCTTGTCTGACCCTGTTCGTTCGTTTCTTTCCATGTAAAACGATACTGGGTGTTGTTGTTGTCGGTGTAGGTGCGATACGAGAAATCGCTGTAGGTCTCGGGGATGTCTATACGCTGCTTTACGTAGGTCATGGCTGTTTTCATAGCCGCGTCTTCCTCCGCAAATGCACAGATGCTCACAGAGGTCGCGGATAATGCGGCTGCGAGCACAGCCGCACTTACACGCTTGAATTTCATAATACATACTTCCTTTCTTTCCCATATTGGGGAACGCACTTGATCATTGCCTCGGACATTGTCCGACCGGACGGGTGTCCGTCCGGTCGGGTGTCCGTTTGTAGGGGGCGCTTATTTTGTGCTTCTGTAATATAAAACGAAATACAGAAGCAAAAGGTGACACAAAAAACTGATAAATTTTAGAAAAATACGATTTTTGGCACGATGCACAAATTTTGCGCCGCAGCACCGCTGAAATTATGCAATATATGCAAATATCTCCCGCCTGTTCGGCGGGAGATCGGTGTAGGATATGAGGTCAGGCTTTTGTATCAGGCTCTATAACTGCCGCGTTTACCGAATTTTTCTTAACGCTTTCGATACCGTTCTTACAGTTCGCCTTTGAGGTATAACCCTCGCTTACCGCGATTATCTGTCCGTTCTTTGCTTTGAGACGGAAACGGAATTCGCCGGCTTTGTCGCTGTATATCTCAAACTTCGGATTTTTTTCGGTCTGATACCCCTCGACGGTATGATCTTCGACCGCAGCTTCAGGCGCGTTGGTCTCCACACTCTTGACGCCGGCTCTTACCGAATCAAGACTTGAATAAACTTCGCCTCCGGTCGCGATCATCTCACCGTTTGCGGCTTTCAAGCCAAATGTATAACCGCTTTTTGTGTGGTTGATCACATATTTTCCCATGCAGCATGCTCCTTTCCCATACCGAGAGGTATGTGGTAACTGCTTATATTCCCAAACTAAACAGTTTGGGATAAACCCTCTCAAGGCTTATGTAAATATTATAACAATTTATTATAGAAATGTCAAGGGAAAATGCACAAAAAAGGTTGATTGTTTTTATACTTTTTGTTGATAATAAAGCCGTTTCCGGCTGAAATTCTACAAAGAGTGAACCATTCCGTCGCAGTCAGACATGATTGGAAGAACAGACATGTTACTGCTGTAAAAATTTGTATCCGTCAATGCTTTTTCCGGGCAAAGGCTGAAACAAAAAGAGCAGACCCGTCGGACGGGTCTGCTTTTTTTACTGTGATCGGTGATCAGCCAAGAACTACTTCTACCTCGTGAACGCCGTTGGCGAACGCGGGGATAAGGCAGCCGTCAACAGCCTTGCCGTCAACTGTCATAGCCTTCACGCCGCTTGAAACGTGGTCGGGATTCTTGACTGTGATGTTGTAGGTAGCGCCTCTGAACAGTCTGGAGATCTTGAAGCCGTCCCATGCCTTCGGGATAGAGGGGCTTATCTCAAGTCCGTCATACTTCGGTTTTACGCCGAGGATATACTGTGAGATCGCTACAAAGTTCCATGCCGCCGTACCGGTGAGCCAGCTGTTCTTTGCTTCACCGTGTCTCGGAGCGTCCTTGCCTGCGATCATCTGCGCGTAAACGTAGGGCTCGGTGCGGTGGAGGTCGGAGTGCTCTTCTCTGAACGCGGGAGCGATCTTTGAATAATATTCGAACGCCTTGTCACCTCTGCCGGCGAATGCCTCGGCGCACATGATCCACGCATTGTTGTGGCAGAAGATGCCCGCATTCTCCTTGTAACCGCCGGGGTAAGTGGAGATCTCACCGTACTGTATATAATAATGGGTGAATGCCGGGTTGTTGAGCACTAGGCCGTGGTCGGAGTTGAGGTACTTATCAACGCTGTTGAGGGTCTTGATGTCATCGCCTGTCTCCTTGCCGAGACCTGCGAGAACGCAGAAGCCCTGGGGCTCGATGAAGATCTTGCCCTCCTCGCACTCGTGTGAGCCGACCTTGTTGCCGTTGTGATCGTATGCACGCAGGAACCACTCGCCGTCGAAGCCGTACTTCATGGTTGCTTCCTTCATCTTTGCGACTTCGGCATCGGCGCGCTTTGCCTCTTCCTCATCGCCTTTAAGTCTGCACATAGCTGCGTACTCGGGTCCTATGAAGCAGAACATTCCGGCGATCATTACGGACTCTGCTACCTGGCTGTAGAACGGCGGATCCTTGAACATTTCCTTGTTGTTATAGGTCTGGAAGCTCTCACCGGGCTTGTCGGAGAAGCAGGACAGGTTCAGGCAGTCGTTCCAGTCAGCGCGTCCGCTGAGCGGCAGTCCGTGAGGTCCGTGCTTGCGTACAACGTGGTCGAAAGCACGCTTCATGTGGTCGAGCATGGATGCCGCCTTGCTTTCGTCGTTCTCATAGGGAACTACCTCATCAAGAATGGACTTGTCGCCGGTCTCCTTGATGTACGCCGCGACTGCGAGTATCATCCACAGCGGGTCATCGTTGAAGTTCGAGCCGAGCTCGTGGTTGCCCTTCTTGGTAAGCGGCTGGTACTGGTGGTAAGCGCCGCCGTCCTCAAGCATCGTAGCTGCGAGGTCAAGCACACGCTCTCTTGCGCGCTCGGGGATCTGATGAACGAAACCGAGCAGATCCTGGTTGGAATCGCGGAAGCCCATGCCTCTGCCTATGCCGCTCTCGAAGTAGGAAGCGGAACGGGACATGTTGAATGTTACCATACACTGGTACTGGTTCCAGATGTTGACCATTCTGTTGACCTTCTCATCGGGAGACTCAACATGGTACTGGCAAAGCAGGGTATCCCAGTAAGCCTTGAGGTCAGCGAACAGCTTGTCAGCCTTCTCCGCGGTATCGCAGAGAGCTATCATTTCGTGAGCCTTTGTCTTGTTTATGATATTCTTCTTAGAGTTTGCGGTTGTGATTATCTTGTCATCGGGTGTGAGATCGGGAGCGAACTTTTCTGCGACAGGCATCTCAACGTAGCCGAGCACGAATACGAAGTCCTTGCTTTCGCCTGCTTCGAGGCTCACATCGATGTAGTGCGACGCGATAGGCGACCAGCCGTCAGCAACGGAGTTGTTGGGCGAGCCCTGCATAACGGTCTGCGGTTCGCCGAAGCCGTTGTACAGACCGAGGAAGCTCTCGCGGTCGGTGTCGAAGCCGCTGATCTTCGCGTTTACGGAGTAGAATGCGAAGTGGTCGCGTCTTTCCTTGTACTCGGTCTTATGATAGATAGTGCTGCCTTCGATCTCGACTTCGCCGGTGTTGAAGTTACGCTGGAAGTTCGTGGAGTCGTCCTGTGCGTCCCAGAGGCACCATTCAAGGAAGCTGAACAGCTTTATCTTCTTGAAAGCGCCGGTCTTGTTTGTGAGCGTTACCTTCTGTATCTCACCGTTGAAGTTCTGGGGAACGAAGAAGGTGACTTTGGCTTCGATGCCCTTGGACTCGCCCTTTATAATGGTGTAGCCCATACCGTGGCGGCACTCGTAGCTGTCGAGGTCAGCCTTGACGGGGGACCAGCCGGGGTTCCATACATGACCGTCGTCATTTATATAGAAATAGCGACCGCCCATGTCAACGGGGACGTTGTTGTAGCGGTAACGCGTGATACGGCGAAGTCTTGCGTCCTTATAGAAGCTGTAGCCGCCTGCGGTGTTGGAGATCAGCGAGAAGAACCCTTGTGTTCCGAGATAGTTGATCCACGGATAGGGGGTCTTGGGCGATGTGATGACGTACTCCTTGTTGGCGTCGTCGAAGTAACCGAATTTCATTGGTTTTACCAGTCCTTTCTTTGAGGAGTGTCCGAGTTGTCGAACGGGACATACCTGTACATGATATTTCAATTATATATTATTTCCGCAAAAATATCAATATATGTAAACGATTCCATAAAATTTTACAAATATTACAATTATAAGCGAGAAAATTTATACATAATAACAAATTATTCTCTGCTGCCCACCGGGGAAGCAGAGAATAACCATAAGTGTTTTTCCGCGCGGTACGCGGGCGACATAAATAGAAAACCGAAAAGCTTATTTCTTTGTTACTTTGACGGTTATTTCATCATAGCTTCCGTCGTTCATATACAGCCTGATGATCGTCGTACCGGCTTTTTTAGCCTTGACTGTTCCGTTGTTTACTGTAGCAACAGATTTCTTTGTGGATTTCCATACGACCTTGCCGCTGTAATTGCTTGTCAGTCCGACAAGATCGATAGATGTCCCGACCTTCATGGATATTCCTATACTTACAGAGGCTTCTTCATCGGGCACGAACGTGTAGTAAAGATTGTTGAAATATACTTCGTGCTTGCCCTTTGTTATTTTAAGATAGTATGTTCCTTTTTTCGGTATGGTAAAACCGCGTTCTACCATATGACCTATAGCTACGCCGCCGACGCTGTTTGGAGTCGAGATGACTTTAAAATTGGAGTCTAAAAGCTCCATTGTCGGATTTGAAGGAGTCCACGAGCTCTGATAATAATCCGAGCAATGGAATTTTATTGTTCCTGAGCTGCCGAGCTTTATCTTATAGATAGCCTCATTATGTCCGTCTTTCAGCTTATCTGACGCATATTCCATAGGCGCGAGCTCTTCGGCGAAATCGTCGGCGCTAAGCGCATCGGCGATCACCGAAAAGCTGCAAACAAGAATAACTAACGACAGCAGTACCGCTGTAATCTTCCTGATCTTTGTCATGTTTGTGTTTCCTCCGTAATCATTGATGTTGTAAAAGAAAAAAGTGCGCAGCCAAAAGAGCCGCGCACCTGTAAAAATGCAAAGCTCATTTGCTGCGACACAAATTTCTTTCAACACTGTATTATAACACAAGAAAAGAACGAGCCCGCAAGTTTACCATAATAGTATGATAAACTTGTGTCATAATATCAGTGTTATTAAAATTTATGTCGCATTATCAGTTTACCATATTTCAACCTAAAATGCAAGCGTTTTTCAGGAATTATGTCTCTGTTTGTATTGTTGTCACCATATCCTTTGACCAACCATATTATTACCCGGATTTTTGTAATATTTTATAAAATCCGGGCGATATTTTTATTTCCGCCGCAAAAGAGAAAAGTGCGCGCAATAACAACACCGAGAGCACAGCCGACCGGCAGACAGCCTGATCGTTAAAATAATATCTATTGTTGACATTGTTTGCGTTGTATGGTATAATAAGGTTACAGTTCGGTTACATTTGATGATTTTCAGGGAGGGAGTTATATATGAGATCATTAAGAAAAGTAGTATCGGTGTTATTGTGCGTGTGCATGGTATTCGGCATGATCGTGATACCCGCGGGCGCAGCAAGCGCCGGGAAAACGGTAACGATAACATCGAAGATGAAGAATGCGTCGTTATGGCAGCCCAATAAGAAAAAGAGTATAAATAATACCGGGAATAAAGACAAGACCATTTATTTTAAGATGAACTTCAAGAATTCCGGCAAGATAAGACTGCGTCAGGATGAGTTCTATTATTCGAATGATACGATACTTACTCTTTATGACAAGAACGGTAAAGTTATATGCAGCGACGACTACTTTGAGCTTAAGGCAGGACTTTATTGCAGTATCGACGATTACTGGATAAATGTGCCGTCGGGTAACGTATATGCCAAGTTCACCGTTAAAGCCGGCAAAGATCTGTCGAAGTTTTACTACCTTTATGTGTCAGATAAAGGAAAAAAGATCAAAAAGAATATCAGGCTTGAAGCGTATGACGAAAAGGACCTGTCACCTTACGTAAAAAGCATAAGCGGCACTCCGTTGTGGGAGGCATATGATTGCGGCGACGATGAATGGGACATTAATGAGATCTTTACGGAAATAAGTGTGTCCTCCAAAGGCGTTATTAATTCAGACTTCGCATGTATCAGTGACCAGAAAGGACTTGTCAGAGCGTATTATCCGAGCGGCGACCTTGCCGAATTCTATGTGACGACATACTGTTCGGAAGATGACGACGATTACGACGATGACGACGACGATTATTACAACAACAATTACAGTTATGATGACGACGACGATGATGATGACGACGATGATGATGACGACGACTACAGCAGTTCATCCGGCTCATCAGGCTCGTCAGGCTCGTCCGGTTCATCAGGCTCGTCAGGCTCGTCCGGTT